>JAODLY010000009.1 GCA_025464445.1 Rhodoglobus sp.
GCCGACGTGCTCTCCACGGCCCGCATCGCCGGAATCATGGGGGCCAAGAAGACGAGCGAGTTGATTCCGCTCTGCCACCCGCTGCCGCTGTCGTCTGTCGTCGTCGAGTTCGCCTTCGACGACGACGCCATCCTCATCACGGCCACGGCGAAGACCACCGGCCAGACCGGCGTCGAGATGGAGGCGCTCACCGCCGTCGCCATCGCCGGGCTCACACTGCACGACATGATCAAGGCCGTCGATCCCGCGGCCGTGCTCGGCGAGATCCGTCTCGAGGAGAAGACCGGCGGCAAACGCGGGCACTGGACCCGGAGCGGCGGATCGGCCGTCCCGGAGCCCCGCCCCGGGACGGCGGCGGTCGTCGTCGCCTCGACGAGCGGCGCGACCGGCTCGCGGGTGGACACGACCGGGCCCGTGATAGCCGAGTGGCTCGCCGGGCGAGGCTACGCGGTGGACGCCGTGACCGTTGTTTCGGACGCGGATGTCGCGGCCGAACTCGTCCGTGTCATCGAGAGCGCACCGGCCGTCGTCATCACCACCGGCGGAACTGGGCTGAGTCCGACCGATCGAACCCCGGAGGCGACCCTCGCGGTCATCGATCACGAACTTCCCGGGATCGCCGAGGCAATTCGGGCGCGCGGCCTCGCGACAACGCCGACCGCGGCCCTGAGCCGGGCGATCGCCGGCACATCGAACGGAACAGTCGTGGTCAACCTGCCCGGCTCGAGTGGCGGCGTGCGCGACGGCCTCGCCGTGCTCGACGGTCTGCTCGACCACCTGGTCGCCCAGCTCGCGGGGGGCGGCCCCCATGGGTAGTGGCGAATTGGGTGGTGACGCCCACGCTGTCGTTTTCGGCAGCGTCACGGACGGGCCGATCGATGAGGCCGCGATCGAGACGCTCGTGATGACCGCCGGGGATGGCGCGCTCGTGACCTTTCGCGGAGTCGTGCGCAATCACGACCACGGACTCGCGGTGCACTCCCTCGAGTACTCGGCCCATCCGGAGGCGGAACGATTCCTGCGCGAGTGCTGCGAAACAATAGCGCGGGACACCGGCCTCACGGTAGCGGCCGTGCACCGCACCGGCCCGCTCTCCATCGGCGACGTCGCCCTCTTCGCGGCCGTCGCCGCTCCGCACCGCGGCGAGGCGTTCGCCGCGTGCGAAGCGCTCGTCGACCTGATCAAGCTCAGAGTTCCGATCTGGAAACGTCAGAATCTCGCCGACGGTGCGACCGAGTGGGTCGGCCTCTAACGTCCGTTCAACCGCCGGCGAAGGGCGGAAGCACGTCGACGCGCAGGCCGAGGGCGCGCGCGTCGTCCCGGCTGACCACCCCGTCGACGAGGAACGATCCGGAGGCGAGCACCCTCGCCATCGCGTCGCCGTAGCGATCCACGAGCACCCTCCGCAGCTGCCCGACGGTCGGCACCGATTCGAGGGTCTCCTCTTCGCGCCCGGCCGCCTCGGCCGCGGAGGCGAAGTATCGGACGAAAACCTCAGCCACCGATGGCTCCCATGCTGCGAGCCGGGCGAACGAAGTCGGCTCGTTCCATGCCGTGCCCGGCCTGCTTGCCCCACATCGCCGCTCGCCACCAGTCCGCGATCGTGTAGTCGTCCGCCCCGCCGCGCAGAAGGGCCCTCAGGTCGGTTTCGTCGTCGCCGAACAGGCACGAGCGCACAGTCCCCTCGGCGGTGAGTCTCGTTCGGTCGCAGGCGGCGCAGAACGATCGGGTCACCGACGCGATGATTCCGACCGTCGCCGGCCCGCCGTCGACAAGCCACTCCTCCGCCGGCGCCGACGGATCTTCACGGTGAGGTTGCGTGAGCGAGAACCGGGCGCCGAGCACACCGAGCAACTCGGCGGCATCCACCATTCTGTCGCGTGCCCAGGCCTCGTCCGCATCGAGCGGCATTTGCTCGATAAACCGCAGGCGCACGCTGTTGACCACCGCCCACTCAAGCAGGTCGGCCGCCCCGCCGAGAGTGTCCCGCATGAGCACCGCGTTGATCTTCAGGGGAGTGAGCCCCGCGGCCTTTGCCGCTTCGATGCCAGCGAACACGGCGGGAAGGCGATCGCGGCGGGTGAGCCTGGCGAAGTGGTCGCGGTCGACGGTGTCGAGCGAGATGTTGATGCGGGTCAGGCCGGCATCGACGAGGTCGTGGATTCGGTGGTCGAGGCCGATGCCGTTGGTTGTCATCGAGATGGACGCCCCGGCCGCGACCGCGGCGGACCGACGGATGATTTCGGCGAGGTCCGCCCGCATGAGCGGTTCGCCGCCGGTGAAGCGGATGTCGCGCACACCGAGATCGCGAACGGCGATTCCGACGAGGCGCGCGATCTCGGTCGCGGTGAGCAGATTCTCCCGGGCGATCGCCGGCAGGCCCTGCTCGGGCATGCAGTAGGTGCAGCGCAACGAACATTTTTCCGTGATGGAGACTCGAAGGTCCCGCGCCGTTCGCCCGAACCGGTCGACAAGCCCCGGCACCTCCGGGCGGCCGGTCACCGACGGCATCTGAGCCGGATCGCGGCGAATACTCGGGATTCCGAGGGCGAGGGCGGGCATGAAATTAGCCTACGGTGTTCCGCCGCGCGGGGTACCTTTCGCTATTCTTGAACCTGACCCGAAGGAGCACCTTATGGCAGTCATCTCTCGCGGTTTCACCGGCCGCGGACGCGATCACACACCGGACCTCCCGCCCGGGCAGTACCTCACCGCCGACTTTCCCGTGCTGTCCGCCGGACCGACGCCGGATATCGACACCGCGGACTGGCAGTTCAGCATCCGCACGGATGACGCGACCCTCCACACGTGGAACTGGGACGAGATCCACGCGCTGCCGATCGAGGACATCGACACCGACATCCACTGTGTGACCCGGTGGTCGAAGTTCGGCACCAGCTGGCGCGGAGTCTCGCTCGACACGCTCTTCGCCGACATCGAGACCACCGATGGATTTGTGATGGCGCACTCCTACGGCGGGTACACCACCAACATTCCGCTCGACGACCTGTTGGGCGGCAAGGCCTGGATCGCCTTCGAGTTCGACGGCGAACCGCTCGACCCGGAGCACGGCGGCCCGGCCCGGCTGCTCGTCCCGCACCTGTATTTCTGGAAAAGCGCCAAGTGGATCCGGAGCCTCGAGATGATGCCCGCAGACCAGCCCGGGTTCTGGGAGCAGAACGGCTACAACATGTACGGCGACCCGTGGCTCGAACAGCGCTACTGGTGAGCACGCTAAGCGAACGCGAGACCCGCGACGCCGCCCCCCATCGCATCGGTCTATGGCACGCCGGTGTGGTCGTCTCCACGAAGACGGAGTCTCCGACCGGCCGCAGCATCGTGCTCGACGTGCCCGGCTGGGGCGGCAACATTGCCGGCCAGCACGCCGACCTGCGCCTCACCGCCGCGGATGGTTACCAGGCCGTACGGTCATACTCGATCGCGTCCGTAAGCAACGGCGACCGGGTCGAGCTCGCCGTCGACCGCCTCCCCACCGGCGAGGTGTCGCCCTATCTCGTCGACGAGTTGCGGCCCGGGGACCAACTCGAACTCCGTGGTCCGCTCGGGGGCTGGTTCGTCTGGACCCCGTCGCTCCCCGGCGCCGTGCAGCTCATCGGCGGCGGCTCCGGCATCGTTCCGCTCATGGCGATGATCCGCTCGCACACCGCAAGCGGAAGCGACGCCCCCTTCCGGCTCCTCTACTCCGTTCGCAGCCCGGATGACGCGTTCTTTCGTTCCGAGCTCGACACGCCCACTCCCGGACTCGACGTCACCTGGCTGTACACCCGCGTGGCCCCGGAGGGCTGGGGTCGCCCGCCCGGACGCATCACGGTCGACGACCTCGCAGGATCCGCATTCGCGGCGTCCCTGTCGCCGGCGGTCTTCGTCTGCGGGCCTACCGGCTTCGTTGAGTCGGTCGCCACGGCTCTCGTCGCTCTCGGCCACGATCCGCACAAGGTGAAGACCGAACGGTTCGGAGGGGCCTGATGGGTGAACACGTCGACGGCAACTCCCTCGCGGGACCGCTCTCCGAGCTGTTCGCCGTGGACCTCACCATGGCATCGGCCCGCTGCCTCGGCTGTGGCGACGTGTCGGAACTCGCCCGCGCCATGGTCTACCCCGACCCGACCGGCTACGTCGTGCGCTGCTCGCAGTGCGACGACGTGCTGATGGTCGTCGTGCAAGAGCCCGACAGCGTCTGCATCGAACTGCGCGGCATGGCCTGGTTGAAGGTGCCGCGCTAACGCTGCGTGCGAAGGCCCGCCGCGACCGCGAACGCCCAGCCGAGGATGCCGGCGAGGCAGCTCCGTTCCGCGAGGCCGACCACCCTCGGCGCAAAGACTAGGCTCGCGGCGAGGAACAGCAGCCCGACGCACGCCAGAACGAGAAACGCGGTCGCGGTACGGTGCGACCGAAGTACCTCACCGAGCCACGGCGTCAGCAGCAGGAGCGCGGCGAGCACCGTGACGAATCCGGTGGTCGCGAACACGACGTGTACCGTGCCGACCGCGGTGCGGGGCTGCATGCCGAACTCGCCCACGCGATTCACATCGGTGGCGAAGACGACGAGGGCGGCCGAGCACAACCCGGCGATGCCGAGCAGAACCGCTCCGGCCGTGCGCCGGCGGGATGGCAGCCCGGTGAGCAGAACGGCGGCAACGACGCATCCGCTCATCACCGCGCGCGCCGCGAAATTGACCTGCATGGCCCAGCCGAACGGGCCGACCGCGAGGTCGCTCTCGGCGTCGCTCACCACGGAGTAGTGCGGTGGAAGCAGTTGGAGTACGACATCGACCGATATGTACAACACGACGAGCGCCATGGCGATCGTGCAACACACCGCCCGAGTGGCAGCCCTGGCCCGTGCGGTCATCCGACCAGCCTGACACATGCGTCGGGCCGCTTTGGTGCATCATGAGCCAGTGACGAAAAGTGAGAAACAATATCGGGCCGAGTTCGACGGAAGGTTACCTTCACCAACGGGGGCGGCCTGCTCGCCGAGAAATTTCGCGTTGACGTCCCCTCCCACGATGTCACCGAAGACCTAGTGGCCGCCCTGTTCGTCAAATCATTGGGACTGTTGATGACCGAAGAGGTGCGCCTCGACCGGATGCGGGTATTTCCGGAGCCGCACAAGGGCACCCGCGGCGGTCCGAGCGACTCCACCCCCGACCGGCGGACGTCGTCGGGCTCGCGATTGGTTGAGCTCAGCCACCCGATCGTCGCGGGGATGACGACGTATCCGGGTCTGCCCGCGCCCGAGATCTCGTCCCACCTGGCGCGGGAAGCCAGTCGCGCCGTCTACGCGGAGGGCACCCAGTTCACGATCGACCGCATCAGCATGGTCGGCAACACGGGCACCTACATCGACAGTCCGTGGCACCGTTACGCCGACGGGACCGATCTGGCTGAGTTGCCGCTCTCCTCCTTTGCCCTGCTTGACGCTGTCGTCGTCCGCACCGTCGGCAGCAAAGATCGTGCCGTCGACGTCGGTTCACTCGCCGCCCTCGACGTCGCCGGCAAAGCGGTGCTGTTGCACACCGGCGGCGACGCGGCCTGGGGCACACCCGGCTACGCCGACGACGCCCCTTACCTCACCGAAGCGGCGGCGCGCTTCCTCGTCGAGAGGAAGGCACGCCTGGTGGGCATCGACTCGGTGAACATCGACAACACGGACCAGACCAGCGGGGGTCGGAGGCCCACGCACACGCTCCTGCTCGCCGCCGGCATCCCGATCGTTGAGCACCTCACCGGGCTCGAGCAGCTCCCGCCGAGAGGCGCGACCTTCACTGCGGCACCGCCGAGGATCTCCTCGTTCGGAACGTTTCCCGTGCGCGCTTTCGCGATGATCCAAGTTAGGTGCACCCCACGGTGCGAGACAGCCTCCGAGGGGACAACTTCGGCGGTTCCATGGCCCGGGGAAGATGCGATTTCGTCCCCTGAGGTCAGGCCGAAGGCGGACCCCAGGCGAAACGGTCCTCGAGGGGACAACTTCGGCGGTTCCCTGGCACCGGGAAGATTCGATTTCGTCCCCTGACGCTCCGCTTTGACGGCTGCGTCACTCCGGGGGCGCGAGCGACGGGAACATCGACAGGTGCAGCGCGCTCACGTGCTGGCGGGCGATCTCGGCCGCCGCGGCCGGATCTCGGCGGGTAATCGCCTCGACGAGGGCCCCATGGTCGTCATTTACGCCATGGAGGTAGGCGATCGGGTAGGGCAGGAAGTATCGGTAGAGATCCGTCAGGGCGGAGGCATAGGGCGCCTGCGCGAACTTGAGCGCGCTCGCGGCCGCTACGGCGAGATGGAACTGCTCGTCTGCGGCATGGTAGGCGGCCCAGTCGACGGCCGTGGACATCCGCTGGATCGCTGCGCGCATCGCGGCCAGGTCGGCGTCCGTCGCATTCAGGGCCGCATAGTGACTCACCGCTATCTCGAGCAGCACGCGACGGTCGATGAGCGCGTGGACTTCGTCTCCGTCGGCGAGGTAGCTTTCGGTGAGGGGCAGTCGCATCGGCGGAGATTGCGCGACGAAGGTCCCTCCGCCTCGGCCGGGGCGGCGGGTGAGGATGCCCTCCTCTGTGAGGCTGACAAGCGCTCTCCTCGCGGTTATCTGGCTCACGGCAAGCGCGTGCGCCAACTCCCTCTCGCTCGGCAGGCGATCCCCCGCCGCCATCAATCCGAGAGAGATGGCCAGGGCGATTCTGGCTCGGACCGTGTCGATCGCCGTCAGTCGGGTGATCCGCGCGACGGCCGGGTCGACGAGGGCGGGATGCCCGGGCCTGCGCTTCGTCGTAGCATCGCTCACTCCCCCAGCATAAATCGGCACTAGCCTGAACTGATCAGAATGAACTACTTTAGGCACACGCCCTGACGGAAGGTCACCGATGAGCCGCATGCTGTCCGTTGTCGCGGTGCAGGCGCCGCCGCGAGAAATCGGGGAACCGCTCGACGCCTTCGAAGCCGAGGTGCGCGGGATCGCCTCCCTAGCGTCGACAATCCCACGCATCGTGGTCTACCCGGAACTGCACCTCTTCGGCTCCGAACTCGGCTCGCCCGAGACTCGGAACGCCCACCTCCTCGCATCGGCGCGGCCGCTCGACGGTGCCCTCGATGACCGACTTCGCGCGCTGGCTGCCGAACTCGACATCTGGCTGCTGCCCGGCAGTGTCTGCGAACTTGGCCCGAACGGCGAGCTTTTCAACACCGCGGTGGTCTACTCCCCCGCCGGCGAACGGGTCGCAAGCTACCGCAAGATGTTTCCGTGGCGGCCCTACGAGCCGTACGAGCCCGGCAGTGACTTCGTGGTCTTCGACATCCCGGCCATCGGCCGGCTCGGGCTCTCGATCTGCTACGACGCCTGGTTCCCGGAGCTCACGCGGCATCTCGCCTGGATGGGCGCCGAGGTGGTGCTCAATATCGTCAAGACCACGACCCCCGATCGCGAACAGGAGCTCGTGCTCGCTCGCGCCAACTCCATCGTCAACCAGGTGGTCACGGTGAGCGTGAACTGCGCCGGCCCGGTGGGCATGGGGCGAAGCATCGTGGTCGATGCCGAGGGAACCGTGATCGAGCAGTGGGCGGATGACGCCCCCGCCACCCTCAGCCACGTGATCGATTTCGATGACGTCGCCCGGGTGCGCGCCCTCGGCACAGCCGGGCTCAACCGAGTATGGGAGCAGTTCCGGCCCACCGACCACCCCATCGACCTTCCGTTGTACCGCGGGCGACTCGAACCCGATCGCTGGCATCCTCGCTCCGCCGACCCCGAGTAAAGGCTCTCATGACGACAACCGCTCCTCCCCTCGCCAACGCGCTCACTCGAACGCTCAAGCTTCCATCGCTCGTGCTGTTCGGGCTCGCATACATGACCCCGATCATCGTGCTCGGCATCTTCGGCATCATCGCGTCGGCAACGGGAGGGGCGAGTTCGTCGGCCTACCTCCTCGCACTCGTGGCGATGCTGTTCACCGCCTCGAGCTACGGACGGATGGCCGCCGCCTATCCCGTCGCCGGCTCCGCGTACTCTTACGTGCGCAAGGCGGTCGATTCCCGCGTCGGCTTCCTCGTGGGCTGGGCCGTGCTGCTCGACTACCTGTTCCTGCCCATGGTCATCTGGCTCATCGGCGCCTCCTACCTGCATGCGCAATTCCCGGCGGTTCCGAACTGGGTCTGGATCGTCGCCTTCATCGCAACGACGACCGTGCTGAACGTGCTCGGCATCAAGGTGGCCGAGAAGGCGAACTTCGCGCTGATGGCGTTCCAGATCCTCGTGATCGTGATCTTCGTCGCCCTCGCCATCGGCAATGTCGTCGCGACCAAGGGCGCCGGCGGGCTGCTCAGCGCCGGTCCGTTCGCCAACCCGTCGAGTTCGTTTGCCGGCATCTCCGCGGGAGCCGCGATCGCCGCCTATTCGTTCCTCGGATTCGACGCCGTCACGACGCTCACCGAGGAGACCATCGACCCGCGCAAGACCGTGCCGCGCGCGATCATGCTCGTCGCGCTCATCGGCGGCGTGATCTTCGTGATCGTGGCCTACGTCACTCAGCTGGTGCATCCGGGCGGCCGCTTCACGGATGAGGCTTCCGCCGCCTTCGACATCGCACAGAAGATCGGTGGAACGCTCTTCAGCAGCTTCTTCCTCGCGGGCCTCGTGATTGCCCAGTTCGCCTCCGGGCTCGCCGCCCAGGCTGGCGCGTCACGCTTGCTCTTTGCGATGGGACGGGATGGCGTGCTCCCGAAGCGGGTCTTCGCCGCGGTCAGCGCCCGCTTTCACACCCCCGCCGTGAGCATCGGGATCACCGGAATCGTCGGGCTGATCGCCCTGTTCCTCGACGTCGCGACGTCCACCTCGTTCATCAACTTCGGGGCGTTCACGGCCTTCACAATGGTGAACGTCGCCGTCGTCGCCTACTTCGTGCGCCACCGCGGCGAGCAGAAGCTGAACGTCCTGCTCTACGTCGTGATCCCGGCGATCGGTGCAATCGTGTCGGTCTATCTGCTGACTCAGCTGGATGGCAACGCCCTGCGGCTCGGGCTCATCTGGCTGGGAATCGGGGTGGTCTACTTGCTCGTGATCACCCGGTTCTTCCGCAAGGCTCCGCCGGAGGTCGACCTGGCCGAGGTCGACTAGGACCTCTCACCACGAAACAGTCTCGCGCGACGAAACGGCCCCGGTTCTCTCGAACCGGGGCCGTTGTTGCTCCAACGAGCGGTGACTAGCGGGCGGCTTCGCCATCCACGTAGTCCTCGTCGACCTGCTTCCAGGCGAACAGCGCGCGAAGCTCCTTGCCCGTGGCCTCGATCGGGTGCTTTGCTCCCTTTTCACGCAGCGCGAGGAACTCCGGAGCTCCGGCATCCTGGTCCGCGATGAACTTCTCGGCGAACGCCCCGGACTGGATGTCGGCGAGAACGGCCTGCATGTTCTCCTTTACGCGCGGGTCGATCACGCGCGGTCCGGAGACGTAGTCGCCGTATTCCGCGGTGTCGGAGATGCTCCAGCGCTGCTTGGCGATGCCGCCCTCCCACATCAGGTCCACGATGAGCTTGAGCTCGTGCAGCACCTCGAAGTAGGCGATCTCCGGCTGGTAGCCCGCCTCGATGAGGGTCTCGAAGCCGTACATGACAAGCTGCGAGGTTCCGCCGCAGAGCACTGCCTGCTCGCCGAACAGGTCGGTCTCGGTCTCCTCGGTGAAGGTGGTCTTGATGCCGCCGGCACGCAGGCCGCCGATCGCCTTGGCGTAGCTCCAGGTGAGATCCCACGCGCCGCCGGTCGCGTCCTGCTCGACAGCGGCGATGATGGGCACACCGCGCCCAGCCTCGTACTCGCGGCGCACGGTGTGGCCGGGTCCCTTGGGGGCGACCATGATCACGTCGACGCCCTCAGGCGCCTTGATGTAACCGAAGCGGATGTTGAAGCCGTGCCCGAAGAGGATCGCATTGCCGGGCTCGAGGTTGTCTTTGATGTCCGCGGCGAAGAGCCCGCGCTGGTGCTGGTCGGGAGCGAGGATGACGATTACGTCGCCCCACTTGGCGGCCTCCGCGGCGCTGAGCACCTCGAAGCCTGCCTCTGTCGCCTTCTGTACGCTCTTCGAGTCGGGCTTGAGGCCGATCTTGACCTCGACGCCGGAGTCGCGAAGGTTCAGCGCGTGGGCGTGGCCCTGTGAGCCGTAGCCGATGACGGCGACCTTCTTGCCCTGGATGATCGACAGGTCGGCGTCTTCGTCGTGAAAGACATCGGTCATTGTGGTACTTCTCCTTGTTTTGTTGGGGTTTCGATACGCGCTGGCGCGCTACTCAACCAGCTAGTTCTTGAAAACGCGTTCGGTGATGCTCTTCGATCCGCGGCCGATCGCGAGCAGTCCACTCTGCGCGATCTCCTTGATGCCGTAGGGCTCGAGCACACGCAGGAACGCCTGGATCTTGCCCGTGTCGCCGGTGGTCTCGATCACGAGGGCGTCGGTCGCGACATCCACGACTCTCGCCCTGAAGAGGTTCACGGCCTCGAGCACCTGGGAGCGCGTCGTGTTGTCGACCCGCACCTTGATGAGCAGGTGCTCACGCGTGACGGACTGGTCGGGGTCGAGCTCCACGATCTTGATGACGTTGATGAGCTTGTTGAGCTGCTTCGTCACCTGCTCGAGCGGCAGCTCCTCCACGTCGACGACGACGGTGATGCGGGAGAGGCCTTCGATCTCGCTCTTGCCGACGGCGAGGCTCTCGATGTTGAAACCGCGCCGGGCGAACAGGCCGGCGACGCGGGTCAGCAGGCCGGGTTTGTCCTCGACGAGGAGGGATAGCACGTGGCTCATTTCTCTACTCCTCTTCCCATTCGGGGGCGTGGTCGCGCGCGTACTGCACGCTGGAATTGCTCAGGCCCTGCGGCACCATCGGCCAGACCATCGCATCCCGGCTGACGACGAAGTCGATGACGACCGGCCGATCGTTCGTCTCGAGCGCGAGCTTGATCGCAGGGTCGATCTCCTCGGGCTTCGTCACCCGGATGGCGAGGCAGCCGTAGGCCTCGCCGAGCTTGACGAAGTCCGGGATCATGCGGGTGCCGTCCCCGGTCTCGAGATCGGTGAACGAGTGCCGACCCTCGTAGAAGAGTGTCTGCCACTGGCGCACCATCCCGAGCGACGAGTTGTTGATGATCGCGACCTTGATCGGGATGTCGTTGATCGTGCAGGTCGCCAGCTCCTGGTTGGTCATCTGGAAGCAGCCATCGCCGTCGATCGCCCAGACCACGCGATCCGGGTTGGCGACCTTCGCACCCATGGCTGCGGGAACCCCGTAGCCCATGGTGCCTGCGCCACCCGAGTTCAGCCATGAGTTCGGGCGCTCGTACTTGATGAACTGGGCTGCCCACATCTGGTGCTGTCCGACGCCGGCCGCATACACGGCCTCGGGCCCGGTGAGTTCGCCGATGCGCTGGATGATCTGCTGGGGCGAGAGCAGGCCGTCATCCGGCATCGTGAAGCCGAGCGGATACTGCTCACGCAGGCCGTTCAGCCGCGTCCACCATGCCGTGTAATCGGGCGAGCCATCTTTCTTGGCTGACGCAGACTTGGCAGCGTCGGCAAAGGCGGCCGTGAGGTCGACGATGACGTCCTTTGCATCGCCGACGATCGGCACATCCGCCGCGCGGATCTTGCCGATCTCGGCCGGATCGATGTCGACGTGCACGATTTTGGCCAGCGGGGCGAACTCGCTCGGCTTGCCCGTGACGCGGTCGTCGAACCTGGCACCGAGCGAGATGATCAGGTCGGCTTCCTGCAGCGCGAGCACGGCAGGCACGGAGCCGTGCATCCCGGGCATCCCCAGGTTCAGCTCATTGGAGTCGGGGAACGCGCCGCGCGCCATGAGCGTGGTCACGATCGGGGCGCCGACTTTCGCCGCGAGTTCGAGCAGCTCCTTCGACGCGCCGGCACGCACGACACCGCCGCCGACGTAGAACACCGGTCTCTCGGCCTCGACGAGCAGCTGGGCAGCGGCCTGCACCTGCTTGCCGTGCGCCTTGATCACCGGGCGATAGCCGGGCAGGTCCACTTTGGGCGGCCAGATGAACGGCGCGCTGTTCTGCTGGCAGTCTTTCGTGACGTCCACGAGCACGGGCCCGGGGCGGCCGGTCGTCGCGATGTGGTACGCCGCGGCGATGGTCGCGGGGATGTCTTCCGGCCGGGTCACGAGGAAAGAATGCTTCGTGATCGGCATCGTGATCCCCACGATGTCGACCTCCTGGAAGGCGTCTGTGCCCATCGATGTGGAGAACACCTGGCCGGTGATCACGAGGATCGGCACGGAGTCCATATGCGCATCGGCGATCGCCGTGACGAGGTTGGTGGCGCCCGGGCCGGAGGTCGCGATGGCTACGCCGATGCGGCCCGAGGATGACGCGTAGCCCTCCGCCGCGTGGCCGGCACCCTGCTCGTGGCGCACGAGGATGTGACGGATGGTCGTCGAAGCCATGAGTTCGTCGTAGAACGGCATGATCGCGCCACCGGGAAGGCCGAACACGTCGGTCACGCCGAGGTGTTCGAGCGAACGCAGGATCGCTCCGGAGCCCGTGAGGATCTCCGGCGCTTTCGAGGCGTGGGCCTTCGCTGTGGGCACGGGGGTCGAATCCGTGGACATGTGTGAATCCTTCAGCTGGATGGTGGGGCGAATCAGCCGGTGACCGCGCCCTCCGCGGCGGAGTGCACGAGCTTGGAATATTTCGCGAGGACGCCACGGGTGTAGCGCGGTGGGAGGGGAGCCCAGCCGTTGCGGCGAGCTTCCAGCTCTGCGGGGTCGACCAGTAGGTCGAGCGAGCGAGCTGCGATATCGACCCGTATCAGATCACCATCGCGCACGAAGGCGATTGGACCTGCGTCCACCGCTTCGGGAGCTATGTGGCCGATACACAGTCCGGTTGTGCCGCCTGAGAATCGACCGTCGGTCAAGAGTAGTACATCTTTGCCGAGGCCAGCGCCCTTGATGGCGGCGGTGATCGCGAGCATCTCACGCATGCCCGGCCCGCCCTTGGGACCTTCGTAGCGGATGACGACGACGGTGCCCGGCTCGATCGTGCCCTCGGTGAGGGCATCCAATGCCGCGCGCTCGCGCTCGAAGACCCGAGCCGGCCCTTCGAAGACCTTCGCGTCGAAGCCGGCCGTCTTGACCACGGCACCCTCCGGGGCGAATGACCCCTTGAGGATGGTGAGCCCTCCCGTGGCGTGCACCGGGTTGTCCAGGGTGCGCAGTACCTCCCCGTCGAGTGGCGCCGGGTTCAGCTCGGCCAGGTTCTCCGCCATCGTCTTGCCGGTGACCGTGAGCGCATCGCCGTGCAGCAGTCCGGCATCCAGCAGGGCTTTCATGAGCACCGGGATGCCGCCCTCGCGGTCGACATCGTTCATCACGTACTTGCCGAACGGCTTGAGGTCGCCCAGGTGCGGGATCGTGTCACCGATGCGGTTGAAGTCATCGAGGGTGAGCTCGACCTCGGCCTCGTGCGCGATCGCGAGCAGGTGGAGCACGACGTTCGTGGAGCCGCCGAGCGCCATGGCGACGGCGATCGCGTTCTCGAAGGCGTCTTTGGTGAGGATGTCGCGAACCGTCTGCCCGCGCTCGAGCATTCCGACGACCGCCTCGCCGGATCGATGTGCGTAGTAGTCCCGGCGACGGTCCGCGGCCGCGGGTGACGCCGAGCCCGGGAGCGACAACCCGAGCGCTTCGGCGACGCTCGCCATGGTGTTCGCGGTGTACATGCCACCGCAGGCGCCTTCGCCAGGGGCAAAAGCGCACTCGATGCGCTTGGCATCCTCCAGGCTCATCTTGCCGGCCTTGACCGCGCCGACAGCCTCGAAGGAGTCGATGATCGTGATGTCTTTTTCGGTGCCGTCGCTGAGCTTGACCCAGCCGGGCGCGATCGAACCCGCATAGAGGAACACGGATGCCAGGTCGAGTCGCGCCGCCGCCATGAGCATGCCGGGGATCGACTTGTCGCAGCCGGCAAGCAGCACGGAGCCGTCCAGGCGCTCGGCCTGCATGACGACCTCGACGGAGTCGGCGATCACTTCGCGAGACACGAGCGAGAAGTGCATGCCCTCGTGGCCCATCGAGATGCCGTCGGAGACGGAGATAGTGCCGAACTGCAGCGGGTATCCGCCGCCGCTGTGCACGCCTTCCTTCGCCGCCTGGGCGAGCCGGTCGAGGCTCAGGTTGCAGGGCGTGATCTCGTTCCACGAGCTCGCGATACCGATCTGGGGCTTGTCCCAGTCCGCATCGCCCATTCCGACGGCACGCAGCATCCCGCGCGAGGTTGTGGCTTCGATGCCGTCGGTGACGGTGCGCGAGCGGGGCTTTCTGTCTATTTCAGGCACGAGCTAAAGTCTAGGACTTCCGGTGGTCGAGCTCGTCGAGACCGGATCTCGCTCCTCTTGACTCCGCCGGTGGCCCCGGCTCGATCACCGGGTTCTCCGGCGGCGCCTGGAGAGGAGCAAAGCCGCCACCCCCAGCAGGAAAATCATCCCACCCGAGAGAGCCGGGCCGATTGGATCGGATCCCGTTGCAGCGAGCATCGGGATCCAGTGTGCGTAGAGGGTCCTGTCAGCCGCGATCGCCGTGCCGAAGTTCCAGGCAGTGCCTCCCGAGCTCGCGGTGTACCACCCACCGAACGAATACCCGGCACGACTCGGGTCGGCCGGAGCGGTCGCCGAGTCTCCCTCGTCGACGGTCAGGGCCGACACCCCGGAACCGGCGGCGGAGTCGAAGGCCACCACGAACGTCTGCACGTCGTACGCAATGGTCACGGACCCGTCGGCCGGGTCAGCTGGCGCCTTGAGCGCAGAAGAGATAAGGCCCGGCCCTCCGCTGACGGGGTAACTCGAACCGCCACCGCCACCACCGGCACTCCAATAGATACCGCCGCCACCACCGCCGTAGTATCCGGCGCCACCACCACCGGCGCCATTGGGGCCTGCACCTCCCTGGTAGAGCGCCCCCGTCGTGCCGGTGATGCCGCCAGCACCCGCGGTACCGCCCGCGCCCCCCGCCGAAGCCGTACCCGCACCTCCGCCGCCACCGAACCCGAATCGGAAGAAGAGGCCATCGGAACCGGGCTGCCCGGCGTCGCCACCGTTCGTCGTGAGAGAGAAGCTTGCGCCCCCGCCCGCGCCCGCCACCACGAGCGGGGTGAGGTCCGCCAGGCGCACCCCACTCCAGCCTCCGCCTCCGCCACCACTGGAAAGGGGATTGGCGGCGCCGCCACCCGGGGTTCCGGCGGACGGGGACTGCCCAGCAGATCCCACCGCAACCGTCAGCGCCGTTCCCGGCACCACGACGACATCCGCGGTCACGGCGTCGCCACGCCCGCCCGAGGAAGACGGGCCCCCGCCTCCGTTTCCTCCGACTGCCGTGACACGGATCGACGTCACGCCGGCCGGCACTGTCCAGGTCGTGAAGCCGGAGGTCACGTCCGCCACCGCGAAGGAGACGGAGCGAGGCACTATTGCGGCCGTGGCCGCGAGCGGCAGCGAGGCCGCGAAGACAAGGCCAGCAAGCGCGGCAACCGCGAGGGAATTCCTGGCCAGGGTTCTCATGTCACCAATCGCGCGATTGCCGGCCAACGACGCGACGACCAGGTAGTGCGAACTCTACTGCTCGTGCACATCGCCCTCGCGCAGGTCCGCGAGGAGGGCGATGGCGCGGGCGATCTGCGCCGGGCCGGGCACGCGGAAGTTCGCGAGCGTTGGGCCGTCGCCGCTTTTGAGGCCTACGTCGTCCGCGGTGAGAGCGGCGAAGGCATCCTCGTCGGTCACATCGTCTCCCGCATAGAACACCGCGTCGGCCTGGGTGTAGCGCCTGAGGTGCTCGAGCGCCTCACCTTTGGTCGTCGATCGCACGGAGAACTCGAGCACGTTCTTGCCTTCGCGGATGGTGAGCGCCGCGACCTCGGCAGTGGCCTCGCTGCGGGCGACAAGGTGCGCGACGCGGCTGTTGTGTTCAGTAGCCAGCCTGGTGTGCAGCGCAAAGCCCGCGGGCTTGGGTTCGAGCCAGACCTGGTCTACGGAGTCCGCGACCTCGCCGAGCACCGTGCTCAGCAGGTCGACCTGGCGCAGTTCGGCGGTATCGAGCGAGACCTGGGTAGCAGGGGAATCCAGTCGGATCTCGATGCCGTGTGACCCGACGAGCAGTGCGCTGTCCGGGAGATCGGCGACGTGGATGAGGCTCTTGAGCGCCCGCCCCGAGACGAGTGCCACCCTGGTGTTCGGCATTGACAGCAGGCGGAGCACAGCCTGGCGCGCCTCCGGCAGCGCTCGCGCCTTCTCCGGGTCATCGACCTCGGGTGCGAGGGTGCCATCGAAGTCGAGCGCGACGAGCAGGCGCTTTGTCCGCGCGAGTTCGCGGAGCGCGCCGATCAGCGGCTCGGGCAGCTTGGACCAGGGTGGAGCAGGATCAACGTCGACCATGGGTCAGTTTGCCCACCTGCGGTCGATTGTCCACTCGAGCTCTTCCGGCAGCGTCACGGGCGAGATCCTGTCGTAACGGCCGGCGCGTGCCTGCTCGAGGGTCTGCAGGAAATTGCCCGACCAGCGGACTACATCGTTCTCGAGCACCCGCCTGCGCAGTGACCGCATGCGCTGGGCGCGCTCTCGTCGCGGCATCGCGATCGCCTGCAGGATCGTCTCCTTGAGCCCGTCGATGTCGTGCGGATTGACAAGCAGTGCACGTTTGAGCTCATCGGAGGCTCCCGTGAACTCGCTCAGCACGAGCACCCCGTCTTCGTCGAAGCGGCTCGCGACGTATTCCTTGGCGACGAGGTTCATGCCATCGCGCAAGGCCGTCACGAGCAGGATGTCCGCCGCGAGGTAGAGCGCGACCATCTCGTCGCGCGGGTAGCCCTGGTGGTGATAGCTGATCGCTGTGTGGCTCATGGTGCCGAAGTCGCCATTGATGCGACCGACAGTCAGCTCGATCTCGTCGCGCAGGTGCATGTACGCCTCGACCCGCTCACGGCTCGGGCTCGCGACCTGCACGAGGGTGACGTCTTCGACGTCGACGCTCCCCTCGGCGAGAAGTTCGCCAAACGCCTTGAGGCGGTGGCCGATGCCTTTCGTGTAGTCCAGCCGGTCGACGCCGAGCATGACCGTGCGCGGATTGCCGAGCCCCGCCCGGATCTCGCGGGCTCGCTCCTGGATGCGTGGCTCGCGGGCGAGTTCCTCGAAGCTTTTCGCGTCGATGGAGATCGGGAATGCCCGCGCCACAACCCTTCGCGTTGGCTGGCCCTGTACCGCCACCTCGATGGCGGGGTTACGGGTGGTGAAGCTCGTGAGCCGCCGCACAGCGGTGGAGAAGTTCGCCGCGTCCTGCACCCGCTGAAACCCGATCACGTCGGCGCCGAGCAAACCATTGACGATCTCCGCGCGCCACGGCAACTGGGAATAGATGCCGTAAGGAGGAAACGGGATGTGGTTGAAGAACCCGATTGTCAGGTCGGGCCTTACCTGCCGCAGCATTTTGGGCACGAGCTGGAGCTGGTAGTCCTGCACCCAGACGACCGCGTCTTTCGCGCTGGCGGCCGCTGCGGCATCCGCGAATCGCTGGTTGACGGCGACGTAGCTCTCCCACCACACGCGATGGTATCCGGGAGGGGCGATCACGTCGTGGTAGAGCGGCCACAGGGTGTCGTTGCTGAAACCCTCGTAGAAGTTCTCGATGTCGTAGTCGTTGAGCGCGACGGGAACGATGTGGATGCCCTCGTTCTGGAACGGAGGCAGCTCGAGATTTGGCTGACCCGCCCAGCCGACCCAGGCACCGTCGGCTTCGCGCATCACCGGTTCGAGTGCGGTCACGAGCCCGCCGGGCGATCGAGTCCACGTCGCGCGGCCGTTCGAACCGACGACCCGGTCAACGGGCAGACGGTTCGATACGACGACGAAATCGTATTCCGTCTTCTCAGCATCCTGCGTCTGGGGCATTGTGCTTCCACGGTACCAGCGGCTGGCGTTGCTCCCGGCTGCGAGCCAGACCTTAAGCCGACGTTAACCGGCCGGACCCTGCAACGCCGACGGGGCGTTATGGCGTCGAGATCATGATCACCAACGATCCGACGACGCGGGATGCCGCGGGCCTCAACGAGCTCGCGGGGCGGTTCGAGTTGCCCATCCTCTCTGTACACGCTCCCGTACTGCTGCTGACGCCGCACGGCCGACCCGCCCACGGCGCACCCGGAGCGAATCCGCCTGATCTGCTTGCTCGCGGACGTATTCTTGCTCAGCAAGCCGCACAGACAAGAAGGGGCTCGGACGTGCCCATCGTCGACAACGCCATCTATCGCGGCGGCGTGCGCTCGGCGCACCCCGTCAGCCTCGAGCAAACGTTCGAGGAGTTGCGCGACAGGGGCGGATTCGCCTGGATCGGCATGTACCGGCCGACCGAAGAAGAACTGCGTGCAGTCGCCGATGAGTTCAGCCTGCATCCGCTCGCGGTCGAGGATGCCCTCACCGGCCACCAGCGCCCCAAGCTTGAACGGTATGGGGACGTGCTGTTCATGGTGCTGAGGTCGGCGCGCTACCTCGACGCCCCCGAAGAAGTCGAGTTCGGCGAGGTGCACATGTTCATCGGTCCCAACTTCGCGATAAGTGTGCGCCACGCGGAGTCCCCGGATCTCGGGCGGGTGCGCAAACGGCTCGAGCAGAATCCAGCGCTCCTCGGCCTCGGCCCGCAGGCCGTGCTCTACGCCGTGCTCGACGAGGTGGTCGACGAGTACCACCCGGTGATAGTCGGCCTCGAGAACGACATCGACGAGATCGAGGACCAGATATTCAAGGGGGATCCAGCGGTATCCCGACGCATCTACAAGCTTGCGAGCGAGGCCATGGCCTTCCAGCGAGCCACTCACCCGCTCATCGAGATACTGGAGTCGCTGCAGGCCGGGTATGACAAGTACGGGGTGGATGTCGAACTCCAGCGCAACCTGCGCGATGTGCTCGACCACGCAATCGCCACCGTCGCGCGCGCTGACTCCTTCCGGGCGTTGCTGCAGAACGCGCTGACGGTGCAATCGACGCTCGTTGCGCAGGCCCAGAACGAGGAGATGCGCAGCATGTCGAAGGTGAGCATCGAACAGGGCGAGCAGGTGAAGAAGATTTCGGGATGGGCGGCAATCCTGTTCGCGCCGACGCTCATCGCCGGCATCTACGGCATGAACTTCCACTTCATGCCCGAACTCTCCTGGACGTTCGGTTACCCGTTCGCTATCGGTCTGATGCTCGTTTCCGGTACCGTGCTCTACTTCGTGTTCAAGCGGCGCAATTGGCTCTGAGCCCTCGCTGGCCCGGCGTGTCGCCGGGAACCGCTCGGCGAGGTCCCCCACACTGGGGACTGAAGTAGTGATTGAGCCTCCGCCGACGGCGGCTCCACGGCCAGCGAAAGGCGAACGACGTGTCCGAGTCTCCAGACCAGCAACTCGTCTACGACCTCATGCGGGAGCGCCTCATGCAGCTCTTCGGGCCCGGCGGCAGCTTCAGGGTCACCCTCGGGCGAGCCACCGTCGGGGAGGCGCTTTTCGCCTCTACTGTCGCTGACACTGTCGCCTGGGATGTCGCTTCCGGCGTCGCGGCCAAACCCGCCGAGACCGCGCGCCACGAGGTGGCCGCAGACCCGCAGGCCGAGCACGAGGCGATTTGGGCGCACGTCGAGGCCGAACTGCTCATTCGTCGTACCGGCCCCAACGCCTTCCTCGACGACGTGGACGTCGTCGCAACGCCCGAGGCGGCAGAGCTCGAGCACGCGCACTCCGGTAGCCGCCGCGCGGCGTAGTCCCCGCTAGATCGTGCTCGGCACAAGTCCGAGCGCGCCCGCCCGCCTTGTGCGCCTGATCGCGAGCAGGGCGATGATCGTGCTGCCCGCGCCGAACGCCAGCAGGGTGAGCACGGCCGCGACGACGCCTCCGGGGTTTCCGCCGGAGAGGATGCCCTGCATCCCATCGACCGCATAGGTCAGCGGCAGCAACGGGCTCACCACCTGGAACGGCGATGACAGCAACTCGATCGGGTAGATGCCTCCCGTAGATGTGACCTGCACCGCGAGCACGAACAGCGAGACCACGAGCCCGGCGCGGCCCAGCCCGATAGTGAGCAGGTAGTGGAACGCCGTGAACGCGACGGCCGTCAGCAGCGAGAATGCGAGGGTCGCCGGCAACAGGTTCCAGCCAACGCCAACCACGAGGTGCAGCAGCGCCACGAGCAGCACCGCCTGGGCGGCGGTGACGAGGCTCGCGCGGAGAATCGCGGATGCCACGAGCCGTCCGTTGCGCGCCGTCGACGCCAGGGCGCGCCTGGTCACCGGCCGGAGCACGAGGAATACGGCGAGCGCCCCGATCCACAGCCCGAGTGGAACGAAGAATGTGGCGACTACCTGCCCGACAGCGGAGACCGGGTTGTCCGTCGTGACGTGGAGGGTCACCGGGTCTGCCGCGATCTTCGCGGCGCTGGTTGCTGCCGCGACATCCGTTGTCGGGATCTGCGCAGCGCCGGCCTGCAAGCCGCTTGCGAGGGAGCTCGCGCCGGAGGCGAGCGAGTCGGCGCCCGACGTGAGCGCGGACGAACCCGCTGAGAGTTGCGCGGCACCGTCGGCGCTCTGCGAGATGCCCGACTGGATGCCCGCGATTGCCGACCCTGCCTGCGAGGACAGGGCCGAGCCGCCTGTTGCCGCCTGGGCGAGCCCACCGGCGACCGCCTGGAGCTGTGCGACGACAGCCGGGTCGCTCACACTGCTGAGGTCGATCGACGACATGAGGGTCGAGAGCTGCGCGACGCCGCCCGTGTATGTCGAGACACCCGAGCTGAGCTGGGAGAGCCCGGCGGCGCCATCGTTCAGCTGTGACAGTCCGGAGGCGAGCGAGTCGACCCCGCCCGTGTATTGGCCGAGCCCGCTCGACAGCGAGGATGCGCCGGTGGAGAGCTGGCCCGCGCCGCCGGCCGCCTGGCTGAGGGACGTGCCGAGCTGGCCGAGGCTCGCGTAGATGCCGCCGATGTACTGCGCGGTGATCGCATTACCGAAAGTGTCCGCCATTGTCTGGCCGACAACCTGGGCGACAGACCCGGTGAGGTAGCTGTGCGCGTCGTCCGTGCGAATGGAGAGGTCGGCCTTTTTCGGGTCCGCGCCAGAGAGCGAGAGGATGGAAGTGGAGAAGTCGCTCGGCACAGTCAGGATCGCGTAGACGGTGCCACTCTTCAGCGCGGCCTGGGCATCCGCTTCATTGGTGATCGTCCAGTCGAAGCCTTTCGAACCGGTGAGCTCCGTGACGAGCTGCCGGCCGGCGAACACGTTCTGCACGGTGCCATCCGCCGCCGTGACCTGCTGCAGGGTGTCCTGGTTGACGATGGCGACAGGGATGTTGTCGAGCGCCTTGTTGCCCTGGCCGAGGGCCCCGACGAAGAGGCCGGCGAAGGCAAGGGGCACAAGCACGACGGCCGCGAGCCCGGCCCATCGCAACCACGTACGGCGGGTGGGGGGCGTTGTTGCGGAACTCATCTGACGAGTCCTTCCTGGCTGAGCGAGTAGATGTCGATTTCGACGAGCTGCCGGTCACCGGTGTCGCCTGTGCTCGCGGCGCGGGCCGGGAGCGGGGTGCCGATCACGACGGTCGTCGTCGCCGGAGCAAGCCGGCGGACAGAGGCGACGAACGCCGCCTCGTCTTCGGGGCTCGCGAATGAGTCGAGCTGGTCGAGCATCACTATCGGCGTTCGCTCGGCGAGCGCGACGGATGCGAGGGCGACTGCGCGCTCGAGCTGCGGCAGCTCGACGAGCGTGCTCGACGGCAGCACCGCCACGGTCTCCCTGCCCGAGGCAGTCTCGAGCACGGCATTCACGCGATCGAGCCAGCGCCGGCCGCTGCGGCTCGTGGAGAACAGGCGGTACCAGGGTTGGGTCATCTCCAGCCGCTCCCTGAGCAACTCACCGACGGTGACGCTGGTCTCGGCGCGATCCGCTCCCCCGACGTCGGCGAGGGCGACGAGCGAGCGCACCCGCGCGGACTCTGACGGCAGCGGATGCCCGGCGACCTGTGCCCTGCCGGAAACAGGGTCGAGTCGGCCGGAGAGCGTCGCGGCGACCAGCCGCCTGTCCATGGGATCGCCGCTGGCGATGACTATCGCGCCGCGCGGAATGCTCACGGTGAGAGGCCCAACCTCGTGCTCACGAGACCCCACAACGAGATAGTCGGTGCTCAGCGCTACCGCGCCCTGCGCCCCCGCCCAGTCCACAGCGACGCGGTGCTCGCGCAGGTCTTCGCCCTCGATGTCGACGTTGGGCAGCACGCGGCCGAGCCAGCGCGGCATCCACCATGCCGCCCTGCCGAACAGGGTCATGAGGGCAGGCACGAGCGTCATGCGCACGAGGAACGCGTCGAAGGCGATACCAACCGCGAGGCCGAGGGCGATGGGCTTGATGGTGCCGCCGCCCTCAGGGACGAACGCGAAGAATACGAAAAACATGATGAGGGCAGCGGCTGTGACCACGCGAGCACCGTTCGCGAACCCGTGACGCACCGCGTACTTCGCGTCGCCGGTCTTGACGAACTCCTCGCGCATTCCGGAAACGAGGAAGACCTCGTAGTCCATGGCCAGGCCGAACAGCACCGCCATGAGGATTATCGGCATGAAGCTCAGGATTGGCCCCGGATTCTCCACGCCCACGATGTTGCCGAGCCATCCCCACTGGAAGACAGCGACTACGACGCCGAAGGATGCCACTACCGAGAGCAGGAACCCGAACGCGGCCTTGAGCGGCACGAGCACCGAGCGGAACACCATCATCAACAGCACGATGGACAGCCCGACGACGATGAGCCCGAACGGCACGAGCGCGCTGGTCAGCCGGTTGGAGATGTCGATGCCGATGGCCGTCGAGCCGGTAACCGTGATCGGGGTGTTGTAGTTCGTCGCGATCGAAGGCGCCAGGTCACGGATCTGCTGCACGAGCTCTTTGGTCTGGATCGAGTCGGGTGCGCTCTTCGGGATCACCTGGATGATTGCGGTGTCGAGCCCCGTGTCGGGAAAGCCCTGCGCCACGTAAGCGACGTCTGCGAGGGTGCCGAGCTGGGCCCGGATGCCGTCGAGGTCGCCCTGGATGTCGACTGTCTGCGTGATGTCCACCGCCACGATGAGCGGGCCGTTGTAGCCGGGCCCGAACCCCTGGGCGACCAGGTCGTACGCCTGGCGCTGGGTGGAGCCTTTCGGCTCCGACCCTCCGTCTGGCAGGTTGAGGTCGAGGCTCAGGGCGGGGATCGCGAGGGTGCCGAGGATCGCGATGACGCCAAGGGTGGCGAGGATCGGGCGCTTCATCACACCGGTGACCCAGCGCATGCCCATACTCTTCCTGGCGTCGGCCTCTGCCGTCGCGCGCCGGAACGAGCGTGAGCCCGGCTTCGGCGCCATGCGCCCCCTGGTAAGGCCGAGGAGGGCAGGCAGCAGCGTGGTGGCCACCCCGATGGCGATGAGCACCGCGACGGCAGCGCCCACCCCCATGACGGACAGGAACGGGATGCCGACCACGAGCAGTCCGAGCAGCGCGATGATCACGGTGAGGCCCGCGAACACGACCGCAGACCCCGCGGTGCCGACGGCCATGGCCGTGGACTCCTCCGGGTCCTCACCCCTGGCAAGTTGCGTCCTGTGCCGGGAGAGGATGAAGAGCGCGTAGTCGATTCCGACAGCGAGGCCGATCATGAGTGCAAGCAGCGGAGCCGAACTCGACACCGTCGTGAACGCCGAGATCGTCGTGATGGCGCCCATGACGATGCCGACGCCAAGCAGGGCACTGAGCAGCGGCATCCCGGCGGCGAGCAGCGAGCCGAACGTGATGAAGAGCACGACGCCGGCGAAGATCACGCCGAACGCTTCGGTGACGGTGATGCCGAAGCTGTTGTCCTGGAAGACCTGGCCGCCGTAGGCGACCGTGAGTCCCGCGGTCTCGCCGATGGTTGCGGTCGCCTTGAGGTCGGTGAGCGTCGCGGGCGTGACCGCTGTCGATGGGCCGTCGAACTGCACCCGGATGATCGCCATCGTCTTGTCAGCCGAGATCGCGTTGCCCGCGTACTTGTCGAAGGGGCTCGTCGCAGAAGCTATGCCGGGCACGGCGTCGATCGCCGTGACCATGCTCTCGATAGTGGACTGCTCATCGGCGATGGATGCACCGCTCGGGGCGACCACGACGGCCGTGGCACTCGCGCCCGCGACCGACGGGAACACGGCCTCGAGGCGGTCGAGCGCCTGCTGCGACTCGGTGCCGGGGATCGCGAACGATTCCTGCGTCTGCCCGCCGAGGGCGACGCCCGCGCCGACAACTCCCGCCGCGAGGATGAGCCAGACGGCGATGACCCGCCACGCGTGGCGATAGGCGAAACGGCCGAGACGGTAGAGAAGAGTTGCCACGATGTACCCCAGGGTGGTTTGTTCAGCGGGATGGAACGGGAGCCAACAGCTCGCTCATTATCGAGATGAGAGCAGCCCTGGTCTCATCCGTCGGTCCGACCTCTATGTCGAGGGTCTGGACGGTGCACAGCATGTACGCGGCTCCGCCGAGGGCGATGCCGAAGCGCATCTTCTCCTCGATGGATGCCGAGTTCGCTGCAAAGAATTCCGCGAGCCGGTAGACGAGTGCGTTGGCCCTGTCGATCACCGGGACGTCGACGAGCGACGGCCCCTGGTTGATGAACATGTTGACTTCGAGCCGGTACTCGAGCAGGAAGTCGACGAACCCCTCGAGGAATGCCGCGCGATCATCCCCGAGCCCGACGCCCTCGAGCGGCGTGAGGATCGCCTCCATGCGATCGATGGCCGGGGCTATCGCGGCCTCGAGCAGGCGCTCCTTTGACGAGTAGTGGTAGAGCACGCTCGACTTGGAGAGCCCGGCGAGTTCTGCGATGCGCTGCAGGGAGGTCGCCGCGTAGCCGGACGCCGCGAATTCGGCGAGGGCGATTTTTCGGAGCTCTTCCTGGCTGGACATGCAGCAACGGTAACTGACCGATCGGACAGGTTCTGACCGATCGGTCAGTTTGACAGGCTATTGCCAGCGCGCTGTCAGGTACGAACTGGGCGCTCTGGGTTTACCCACCGTGACCGGGTACCGTGGAACAAAAGGGACAGGGAGGCACGTGTGCGCAGGTTCATCTTCAATACCAGCGTGCTCGGTTCTCTGTTCGGCATCTTCGGGGTCATCCAGTCGAGCCGGAAAGGACCGCGCGATTGGCGGCTCCTATTGGCCTGGATCAGCTGGGGACTAACGGTCGCGATCGCGGTCGGCACGGTCATCGAAGACAGCAAGAATGAAGAACTGGAGTATTGACATGGATTTTGAACCCGGAATGATGGGCTTCGGCTGGTTCGGACATCTCATCGGGGTGATCGTCGGGGCGCTCTTCTGCTTCTTCATGGTGCTCGTGGTCATCGGGCTGCTCTTCCTGTTCGTACGGTTCCTGCTCGTAGCCACGACCGCGGCGAAGATCTACGTCGCGAAGAACTCGCCCGCGCGCCCCGTGACGCCGGCCGCGGCATCCACCGCTCCCGCCGCCACTAAGCCCACCACCACGCCCACCACCCTCGCCAAGCCCGCAACCAAACCGCGGACGACGAAGCCACCGACGGCCTGATCGTATGGCGGTGACCTTCACGACGGTGCTCGAGCAGACCGGCGGCCCGATCGGCATCGTCGTGCCAGAGGATGCGATGGCTCAGCTCGGCCCCGGCAAGCGCTACCCGGTGGTCGTGACCCTGGGCGGCTACAGCTACCGCAACACCGTCAGCTGGTACAAGGGCGCCTTCCGCATCGCCTTCAGCTCGGAGAATCGCGCTGCATCCGGCATCGAGCCTGGGCACGAAGTGGATGTCACCCTCGAGCTCGATGACGCACCGCGCGTTCTCGAGCTGCCGGCCGAGTTCTCGGCGGGGCTGGCGACTGCCGGTGCACTCGAGAAGTTCGCCGCGCTGTCGTACTCGAAGCAGCGCGGCTTCATCGAGCCGTGGTCAGCAGCGAAGTCGCAGGAGACCAGGGACAAGAATCTCGCGAAGGCGATCACCGCGGCTGGCTAACTCAGGAACCCCCGCAACAGCGCGGCCGACCCCGCGAGGTGCTCGCCCATCGCCGCCGCCGCGCGGTCCGGGTTGCCTGTGAGGATCGCCACGACTATGGCCTCGTGCTGCTGGTTGGAGTGCTCGATATTGCGGGCGAGCAACGGGATGCCGTCCAGCAGCTGGTTCACCCGCGTGCGGTTGTCCGCGAGCAGCGAGACCAGCGACGGCACGCCGACAAGCTCGCCGACTGTGAGATGCAGCCTCGAATCCAGGCGACGGTAGTCGGTGACGGATGCCGCGGCGGTCTCCCCGAGGCGCGTCCAGAGCAGATCGCGCTCGGCGGCGCCCAGCTCGCGTCCGGCCGCTGCGCGGGCCGCCCCCACCTCGAGGATGTCGCGCAGGCCGAGCACGTCGTCGATCTCCGCGGCACTGGCCGACGCCGTGGGATCCGAGCCCGACGCGGGCAGCACCTCGCTCACGAAGGTGCCGCCGTACCTGCCCCTGCGCGACACCAGGTAGCCGGCATCCGACAGCGACTTGATGGCATCGCGCACGGTGTCGCGGCTCACCGAGAAGCGGGTGGCGAGATCGCGTTCGGCAGGCAGCGCCTCGCCGGGCGGCACGATGCCGAGGCGCACCGTCTGCAGCAGGCGCGCCACGGTGTCCTCGAAGGCGTTGCCGTTGCGCACCGGGCGGAACAGCACCTCGTCGGCGAGACCGGTTGACTCCCCCGCGTCGGTCATGCGGGTCGAGCCCGTCGAGACCTCACAGCGGGGTCACGTAGGCGGAGCTGATGCCGCCGTCGACGAGGAATGTCGATGCGGTGATGAAGCTCGCGTCGTCGCTCGCGAGGAAGGCGACGGCGGCCGCGAGTTCCTCCGGCTCGGCGAAGCGACCCTTCGGGATGTGCACGAGCCGGCGTTGGGCCCGCTCCGGATCCTTCGCGAACAGCTCCTGCAGCAGCGGCGTGTTCACCGGGCCGGGGCACAGCGCGTTTACCCGGATGCCCTGCCGCGCGAACTGCACGCCCAGCTCCTTGGTCATCGCGAGCACCCCACCCTTGGATGCGGTGTAGGAGATCTGGCTCGTCGCGCTGCCCATGACGGCCACGAACGAGGCGGTGTTGATTATCGACCCGGACTGCTGCTTCACCATGTGCCGCAGCGCCGCGCGCGAGCAGAGGTAGACCGACTTGAGGTTCACGTCCTGCACCCGGTCCCAGGCGGGAAGCTCCGTCGTCTCGATCGAGTCGTCGTCGGGTGGCGAGATGCCTGCATTGTTGAACGCGATGTCGAGCGAGCCATACTTCTCGACGGCGGTGTCGAACAGGTTGTTGACCTCGGCCTCGTTGGTCACGTCGACCTTGACGAAGAGCCCGCCAACCTCCGCTGCAGCCTTCTCGCCGGCCTCGGCGTTGAAATCGCCGATCACGACCGTCGCGCCTTCGGCGGCGAACCGCCGCGCTGTCGCAAGCCCGATTCCGCTCGCGCCGCCGGTGATGACGGCGACCCTGCCCTTCAGGCGCTGGGTGAGGTCGATCTTGTCGATTGCCATGCTTTCCCCTTTCGATGATCGAGTAGGCCGCCCGCGGCCGTATCGAGATTTGGTTTCGATACGGCCCTGGCGGGCCTACTCGACCAACGGTTTAGTCGCTGCTGATGAAGACGTTCTTGGTTTCGGTGAAGGCTGTCGCGGCATCCGGGCCGAGCTCGCGGCCGAGGCCGCTCTGTTTGAACCCGCCGAATGGCGTCGAGTACCGCACCGAGGAATGCGAGTTGACCGAGAGGTTGCCGCTCTCCACGCCGCGCGCGACCCGGATGGCGCGGCCGACATCCCTGGTCCAGATCGACCCGCTCAGCCCGTACACGCTCGCGTTGGCGAGGGCGATCGCGTCAGCCTCGTCCTCGAACGGGAGCACGGTCACGACGGGCCCGAAGATCTCGTCGGTGACCCTGCGGTCGTCGCGGGACTTAGGCAGCACGACAGTCGGGGCGAACCAGTAGCCGGGGCCGGTCGGTGCGGTTCCGCGGAACGCGACGTCCGTGTCATCCGGCTGGTAGGCCGTCACCGAGTCGAAGTGGGTCTTCGATACCAGGGGACCCATCTCGGTGGCTTCGTCGTTCGGGTCGCCAACGGCGACGCCCTTCACCGCGGGCTCGAGAAAATGCAGGAATTTCTCGTACACACTGCGCTCCACGAGGATGCGACTGCGCGCGCAGCAATCCTGTCCTGCGTTTTCGAAGACCGCGTAGGGGGCCGTCGCGGCGGCCTTCTCGAGATCGGAGTCCGCGAACACGATGTTGGCCGACTTGCCGCCGAGTTCGAGCGTCACCGCTTTGACCTGGTCCGCACAGCCGGCCATCACCCGCTTGCCCACCTCTGTGGAGCCGGTGAACACGATCTTGCGCACGTCCTCGTGGGTCACGAACCGTTCGCCGACGACGCTGCCCTTACCCGGCAGCACCTGGAAGAGTCCCTCGGGCAGGCCCGCCTCTATGGCGAGTTCGCCGAGGCGCATCGCGGTGAGCGGCGTCCATTCCGCGGGCTTGAGCACCACGGCGTTGCCCGCCGCGAGCGCGGGCGCGAAACCCCAGCTCGCGATCGTCATGGGGAAGTTCCACGGAACGATGACCCCCACCACCCCGAGGGGCTCGAGGAATGTCACGTCGAGCCCGCCCGCCACCGGGATCTGCTTGCCGATCATGCGCTCGGGCGCAGCCGCGTAGTAGTTCAGCACATCGCGGACGTGGCCGGCCTCCCAGCGCGCCTGCGTCACGGGATGCCCGGAGTTGGCGACCTCGAGGGCGGCGAGCTCCTCGATCGCGCCTCCGACCGCCGCCGCGAAATCCCGCAGCGCGGAGGCCCGCGCCGCCGGAGCGAGCGCCGCCCAGGCCTTCTGCGCGGAGACTGCACGAGCGACGGCGTCATCCACTCCCGCAAGCGTGGTGTGCTCGACGACCTGCAGTTCGGTCTCGTCGGCGGGGTTGATGAGGGTGGTCGAGGTCATCGGTTCACGCTCCGAGCTGCGTTCATTCGATACGTACGCGCGGCGTCGACAAGTCCTTCGAAGAGCCTGATGTCGTCCTCGTCCTGTTCGGGATGCCACTGCACGGCCACCCCGAACGGCACGCCCGGCAGTTCGACCGCCTGGATCGTGCCGTCATCCGAGCGCGCGGTCACGACGAGGCCGTCGCCGACCCTGTCGATCGCCTGGTGGTGGTACGACTTGCCGACAAGCGAACCCCCGACCAGTCCCGCGAGTTTCGTCGCGCCGTCGACGGCTACCTCGTTGTCGGCGAAATTGCCGTCACCCAGGTTGTACCGGGTCGAGCCGACGATGTCGGGCAGGTGCTGCACGAGCGTGCCGCCGAGGGCGACGTTGAGCACCTGGGCGCCGCGGCAGATGCCGAGGAACGGAAGCTGCAGGTCTATGGCCGCGGTGAGCAGCGCGTCTTCCCATGCATCGCGGTCGCGGCGGGGCTCATCCGTCTCCGGGTGGGCGGCCTGACCGTAGCGTGCTGGATCGACATCCTTGCCACCCGTGACGATGAGGCCGTCGAGACCGGCGAGCACCTGGCGCGCGATGTCGTCGTCGACCGGTTGTGGCGGTAGCAGGATGGCGATGCCGCCGGCCTTGTTCACCGCGTCGAAGTACACCTTCGGCAGAAAGGACGCCGGCACGTCCCACACCCCGGTCTGCGCCTGCTCGAGGTAGGTGGTGAGGCCGATGAGAGGTCGCTGGTCTCGATACGGCGCTGGCGCGCCTAGTCGACCGACGTCGTCAGAAGCGCTCAAAGCCACGCACCCGCTCCCAGTCGGTGATCGCAGCGTCATACGCTGACTGCTCCACGCGGGCGTTGTTGAGGTAGTGCTCGACCACCTCGGCTCCGAACGCATCGCGGGCGATCTCGGAGGCGGCGAAGAGCGCTGTGGCCTCACGAAGCGATGAAGGCACCCGGGGGGCATCCGACACGTAGGCGTTGCCCTCGAAGATCGGCTCCAGTTCGAGTTCGTGCTCGATGCCGTAGAGCCCGCCCGCGATGAGTGCTGAGACGGCGAGGTACTGGTTCACGTCGCCGCCGGGAACGCGGTTCTCGACCCGCAGCGAACGGCCGTGGCCGACCACGCGGAGTGCGCAGGTGCGATTGTCGAGGCCCCAGGCGACGGCCGTCGGGGCGAAGCTGCCCTCGACGTAGCGCTTGTACGAGTTGATGTTGGGGGCGAAGAACAGGCTCAACTCGCGCAGGGTCTTCAGCTGTCCGGCGATCCAGTGCTCCATGAGCTTCGAGAAGCCGTACTTGCCGTTCTTGTCCGACATCACGGGGTCGCCGTCCTTGCCGACCACCGAGAGGTGGATGTGGCAGGAGTTGCCCTCACGCTCGTTGTACTTGGCCATGAAGGTGAGCGACTTGCCGTGCTGGTCGGCGATCTCTTTCGCGCCGTTCTTGTAGATCGAGTGGTTGTCGCAGGTGGCGAGCGCGTCCGTGTACCGGAACGCGATCTCCTGCTGGCCGAGGTTGCACTCGCCCTTCACGCCCTCGCAGTACATGCCGGCGCCGTCCATGCCGTTGCGGATCTCGCGCAGCAGGGGTTCCATGCGGCTGGATGCCAGCAACGCGTAGTCGATGTTGTAGTCGCTGGCCGGGTAGAGATCGGTGTACTTCTTCTTCCAGGCATCCCGGTACGAGTCCTCGAAGACGATGAACTCGAGCTCGGTGCCGACGAAGGCGGTCAGGCCCCGCTCGGCGAGCCGGGCGAGTTGCTTCTTGAGCACCTGGCGCGGGTCGGGGTTGACGGGCTTCTCGTCCAGCCAGGTCAGGTCGGCCGTGACCATCGCGGTGCCGGGCAGCCACGGGATGACGCGCAGCGTGTCCAGGTCGGGCATCATGGCCATGTCGCCGTAGCCCTTCTCCCAGGAGCTGATCGCGTAGCCGTCGACGGTGTTCATCTCGACGTCAACGGCGAGCAGGTAGTTGCAACACTCGGCGCCGTGCTCGGCGAGCTCCTCGAGGAAGAGCCTCGCCGACGCCCGCTTGCCGACCAGCCTGCCCTGCATGTCGGTGAAGGCGATGATGACGGTGTCGATCTCTTTGGCCGCGACGAGCTTGCCCAGTTCGTCGATCGTGAGGTTTCCCGACTTCGCCGTCGTGCTCGCTGCTGCCATCGTTAGCTCCTCATTGAATTGTCGAACCGAGTGCCCAATCCGACCATTACATCACAGCGCCACCCGTGGACTGCTGCCGATGTAATGCGGATTTAACATCCAAAGGTAGACACCGGGTACCAATAGCGGCCAAGCTCGTGGACAACCCGCGCTCGGGTCCCTTCCGAGCCCTGCCACCGATTCTTTGGAGGATTCTTCATGACGGATACGAAGACAACGGCCTCAGGGGCCACGTACAAGAAGGCCGAAGCCGGGTACTTCGAGAAACGCAGCCTCAAGCGCACGGCCGGCTTCTGGGGTCTCTGGGGAATCGGCATCGCCGCCGTCATCTCGGGTGACTTCTCCGGCTGGAACTCGGGCATCGGAACCAGCGGATGGGGTGCGCTTGCCATCGCGACCGTACTGATCGCCGTCATGTACTTCGCGCTGATCTTCTCGATCGGCGAGATGAGTTCGGCGCAGCCGCACACGGGCGGCGCGTACTCCTTCGCCCGCTCCGCGCTCGGCCCCTGGGGCGGTTTCGTCACCGGTCTGGCCGAGACCGTCGAATACGTGGTGACGACCGCAGTCGTCGTGTGGTTCTCGGCGATCTACGCGGACTCGGCGATCGCGGGCCTGCTCGGCGTGACTACCGTGCTTCCGCAGTGGCTGTGGTGGATAATCCTCTACGTCGTCTTCATCGGGCTCAACTCGCTGGGCGCCTCGATCGGCTTCCGCTTCGCGCTGATCGTCGCGATCATCTCGATCGCGGTCATCCTGTTCTTCGTCATTGCGGCAATCGCCACTGGCTCCGTCGATTTCGGCAAGCTCCTGGACATCGCCGGTCCGGATGGCTCGACCGGGCAGTTCCTGCCGTTCGGTGGCATCGGCATCCTGTTCGCACTGCCGTTCGCGATCTGGTTCTTCCTCGGCATCGAGGAGCTGCCGCTGGCCGCCGAGGAAGCGCACAACCCGCAGAGGGACATCCCGCGCGCCGGCGTCTGGGGCATTGTCACGCTTGTCGTGCTCGGCCTTCTGGTGCTCGTGCTCAACCCAGCAGTCACCGGATCCGCCGACCTGGCGGTGCTTCCGGATGCCGGCGAGCCGCTGCTCGGTGGTTTCCGCGCGATCCTCGGAACCCAACTCGCCTCGCTGCTCGCGATCTTCGCCCTCATCGGGCTTCTCGCATCGCTGCAGGGCATCATGTTCGCCTACGGGCGCAACATGTACTCGCTCTCGCGGGCCGGCTACTACCCGAAGTTCCTCTCTCTCACCAGCGCACGCTTCAAGACCCCGATCATCGCGCTCGTCGTCGGTGGTGTGATCGGGTTCATCATCCTGTTGCTCGTGCTGATCGTGCTTCCGGTGGTCAACGCGGATGCTGCAGCGGCGGCATCCGGCATCATCCTGTTGATCGCCGTCTTCGGCGCGGTCATCAGCTACATCATGCAGATGGTGTCGTTCGTCGTGCTTCGCAGGAAGTTCCCGAATGCGTCGCGTCCGTACAAGAGTCCCGTGGGTGTTCCCGGCGCTGTCGTCGCGGGCATCCTGGCTTTCGGAGCCTTCCTCGGAATCGTGCTGAACTCCACGTTCCTCACTGCGGTTGTGACCTTCGTGGTCATCTTCGCCGTCGGTATCCTGCTGTTCGCGCTCGTCGGTCGCCACAGCCTGGTGTTGTCCCCGGAGGAGGAGTACGCCCTCAGCGGCGGGCTGCACGGCGACCCTCAGGCCGAGGGCTATGACGCCATGGAAGCCGAGATCTTCGACACCCCGGCGGCTGCGGCGAAGAAGACGGCAAAGTAGCAGTCCTGGTTAGGCCGAATGGCCTTCGTTCGCTAGGTTCATCACCGACGGACGGAGGCCATTCGTGGCTACAGACAGCGACAATCCGGAGATCGCCGAGCTGCAGCGCCAGGTGCGCAGGCAGGGCGAACTCATCGATGCCCTGTACCGCAAGGTGGGCATCGGCCAGCTGGATGCCGATGGCATCCCCATCGACGGCGCCGCCCCCGCTGACGTCATCGACGCCATCACGAGCGGCAGCACCATCGAGGCGATCAAGCGCTGGCGCGCCCACACCGGCGTGGGGCTCAAAGAGGCGAAGGATGCTGTCGAGGCCCTGGCCCGCACGCTCCGCAAGTAATTTTGGCCGTCGGGCGACCTTCCAGACCCTCTCGCGCGTCAGCACATTTGTACGGGCACCTTCCTTATGTGCTGACCGACAGGAGGGCGCGAAACAGGTCGCCGGGGCTCGAACGGCGACGGCACCGAGGCCCGCGAGCGGGACCGCGCGGAACTGGCCGGGCAGCTCACGAAAAGGCGCAGAACAGCACCATCACTGCCAGGCCCACCCCGGTGAACGCACCGGAGGCCATGGCGACCCGCCACGCGGCATCCGGGCGCCCGAGCGTCAGCCAGGCGCGGGCGAAGCCCCATGCGACTACCACGATGGCGAAGGCACCGGCCGCCGGCACCGCGAGGGCATGATGGCCGAGGGTCGACCCATGCGGCAGGAAGACCAGGAAGGTGAGAGCCATCGCCCACAGGTCGATGACATGCTCGCGCAGGAACGGCATCCCCCGCGACAGCCTCGCGCAGACCACGGATGCGATGACAAGCAGCCCAGCAGACGCGATCGACACGAGAGGCGAGTGCAGCGCGATGGCGGCGGCCATGACCGCCACCATCAGCGCATGCGTGGGTGCTTCGCGCAGCAGGTGCGCTGCCCCGGGTGCTACGCGGTCCACACCGTCTTCGCGTTGACGAACTCGCGGATGCCGAATTGGCCCAGCTCGCGCCCGTAGCCGGAATCCTTCACCCCGCCGAAGGGGAGGCCGAAGAACGACGCGGTATTGCCGTTGGCGAAGACGGCGCCGAACTCGAGTTGGTCCTGCAGTTTGGCGAGCTCCCCCGGCTCCGAGCTCCAGACGGAGGCCGCGAGGCCGAAATCCGAGTCGTTCGAGAGCGCGATGGCTTCTTCGATGGACGCGACCTTGTATACCGATGCGACAGGCCCGAAGCACTCCTCGCGGAAGATGCGCATTTCCGGGCCTACTCCGGTGAGCACTGTCGCCGGGTAGAAGAAGCCGGGGCCGTCAGGCAGCACCCCGCCGGTATGAACAGTCACACCCTTGGCGATCGCATCCTCGACGAGCTCGTGGGCCTCGGCGCGCACCGACGCGGTCGCCATGGGACCGAACGAGGTGTCAGCGGCGAACGGGTCACCCGGCTTCATGCCCTGCATGCGGGTGAGGAACGCAGCGAACCAGTCGTCGTAGATGTCCTCATGGATGTAGAAGCGCTTCGCGCAGATGCAGCTCTGGCCGCTGTTCTGGGTGCGGGAGTTCGCACCGAACTCCGCGCTGCGGGCGATGTCGGCCGACGGCATCACCACGAACACGTCGGTGCCGCCGAGCTCGAGCACGCTCTTCTTGATGTTGCGACCGGCCGCCTCCGCGACGGCTGAACCCGCCCCGACCGAGCCGGTGAGCGTGACCGCCCTGATGCGACGGTCGTCGATGAGCTTCGACGCCGCGGCACCCTCGATGAGCAGGGTCTGGAATGCCCCGGCAGGAAAGCCGGCGCGCTCGAACAGCTCGCCCAGGTAGAGCGCAACCTGCGGCACGGATGACGCGTGCTTGAGCAGCCCGGTATTGCCTGCCATGAGGGCGGGCGCCGCGAAGCGGATGACCTGCCAGAACGGGTAGTTCCATGGCATCACGGCGAGCACCGTGCCGATCGGCTGGAACACGATCCGTGCCTCCGAGGCACCCACGGCCTTCGCGTCCACGGGTGACTCGGAGGCAAGGTATTGCTCGGCGTGGTCCGCATAGTGGCGCATGCCATTCGCCGACTTGGTGGCCTCGTACTTCGCCGTGCCGATTGTCTTGCCCATCTCGGTCGACGCGAGAGCCGCGATCGTCTCGAGTTCGGCATCCATCATGTCGGCCGCCTTGTGCATCCATGCCGAGCGTTGAGCGAACGTCGTCGCCCGCATCAGCGCGTTTGCCTTATCGGCCCGGTCGAGGATCGCCTCGACCTCTGCGGCCGTGTGCGGCGCGAAACTCTTCTCGACCTCGCCGGTCGTGGGGTTGAGCGTTGCGATTGCCATGAATAACTCCTTTGTCAGCTGGCGATTGATTGGTGAAGGCGCCGCGCCAGTGCGAGCGCCCCGAGCACCGGCGGGTCGGTGAGCAGCACGAGCTCGAGTTCGGGATGCCGCACGGCGAGGCCCCGACCGAGCGCCGCGAACAGCCGCGGCTGGTTCACGATCACGCTGCCGGCCGCGACGACGGTGTCGCCAACCGCACCGCGAGCGCGCAACTGGGACACGAGCGTGACGAGGTTGTCGGCGGCCGCGGCGATAACGGATGCCGCGAGCGCGGAGCCCGCGTCGGCGGCGGCGAACACGGCTGGGGCACGCGGTGCCCAGTTGTCCATTGTCGGCTCGTCGTTCACGGCTCGCGCCAGCCGCTCGGCGGACGGCACCCCGAACGCGCCAAGCAGGGCGACGAGCAGCCCGTCGTCGGGCGCGAGGGAGTCGTGGACAGCGAGGGCTGCGCGTACCGCCTCGCGCACGATCCCGGCCGCCCCGGCCTCGTCGCCGATCACCCAGCCCCAGCCGCCGGTGATCACGTAGCTGCCGGCGGCATCCCGGCCGACCCCGATCGAGCCCGTGCCTGAGATGATGCCGAGGCCTTCGCCGAGCCCGGCCGCTGCGGGCAGCAGCGCCGCATCGTTGACCGCGACGGTCGGCCACGGAAGGCCTCGCGCGAAAGCCGCCGCGATCTCGTTGCTGTCGAGGCCTTGCGCGCCGATGCCGACGGCGACGATGTCGTGCTCGGGGATGAGGTGCGCGACGGTGTCGATCACCCAGCGGATGCCGTGCTCGAGCGGTTCCGCATCCCAGTCCTGTGAGGGGATGGAGGTGTCGAGCAGCAGCTCGCCGTCGACGGACTCGACGAGCACGGCGGTCTTCGTTCCACCGACGTCAAGCCCGACGAGCACCCTGGTCACTGCACGTCGCCTTTCGCGGCGTCGACCTTGGTGTCCGCATTGTGGAACACGAACTCTTCGATCTCCACACTGTGCCGCTTGGCGACTTCGCCCACGAGAATCTGCATGACGAGCGCTTCGAGAATCGCGCGCTGCGAGGGGGCGACCCGCGGAAGTCTCACAGTCTGCAGGTTCGTCGCCTCATCCACGGTCTCCCCCGAGATCAGGATGACTCGGTGCCCGGCCTCGCTGAGGGTCCTGGCCACTTCGAGTTCCCTGCCGTCGCCGAACAGCACGTGCACGCCGTCACCCGCGGACTCCATCGAGCCGTGCAGGTATTGGCGCGTGCTCATGCCTGCCGCGTGGATGCGGGACACCTCGCGGAACAGCAGCGCTCCGGCCTCCGCGGATCCGACCGATGGGCCGGCGCCCACGAAGTCGGCCGTCGTGACACCGTCGAAGGTGGCGGCGAGTTCCGTCGCCCGCGCGCCGACGGTCTCTTCGGTCCACCGGAACAGGCCGGGCAGCTCTTGCCACCCGTCGTCGATCTCGCCGCCCGCCCAGGAGTCGGCGATCATGCCGAGGCCGGTGATCGTCGCGGTGTAGCCGATGGTCGACGCATAGCTGTCCGGGATGTTGCCGAGTGACAGCACGTGCTCGCTCAGCTCGCTCATCGGCGAGGGGTCGCTGTTGACGACGACGTAGCGCAGCGCCGGCTCGATCGAAGAGAGCACGGCGATCGTCTCCGTGCTCTTGCCGCTCTGCGAGACCCCGATTATCGGGTGCACGCTCGACGGGAAGGGCAGCGGATGGTCGCCGGAGCCGAGCCGCCAGGAGTGGATGCCGCGGCTGCGCAGGCTCCACACGGGGGCAGAGGCAGCGGCGAGGCTCGCGCCGATCCCCACGATGACCGGCCCTGGCCCGGCAAAGGCACCCCCGGCCTGCTGCGAGCGGACGGCTTCGGCGATCCGGTCGATCGCGGCCTCGAGCGCGTCTGCCTGCGTGGCCCTTGCGGTCGCGAAGGTGATGTACCCACGCACCATGTTCACCGTTTTCTCGTTTCGGGTCGCCGTGCGCGGTTGTCCACACGGTGACGAAGCATGACCACAGCCTAGCTTTGGTCTATAGATGTATCAAGAGGTACTTGCATTGTCATGCGTGATCGTGGTGCTCGTGTGCATGCTCGTTGCCGCCGTGGTCGTGTCCGCCGGGCGCGCAGTGGTCGCTCGTTGATTCGGGGATGTCCATCGCCGGGTTCCTGCCGAAGAATCCGTGCGGCTTCAGCACGAAACCACAGGTGTCCACCGGCATCACCGGCCAGTCCTCGATCCGTGGAAAGTGCGTGAGGCCGAAGGTGTGCCACAGCACGATGTCGGCATCGTCGATGTTGCGGTCCGCAGCGGTCCAGGCCGGCAGGCCGGCTCCGCCAGGATGCAGGTTCACGAAGTCGCCAGCGGGATACAGCTCTGTCGGCTCATACTCCGTGACCCACAGGTGCCTGGTCGAGAACGTCGCGCGCTTGTGGATGTCGCTGTCGGCGTCCGCCATGAGCACCGGCTTGCCCTCCGGGTAGAGCACCCAGCCCACGTCCCCGCCCAGCCGGTTCTTGACCGAGGGGTTCGAGACCAGCCACACCCGGCCCCTGGTGTTGTCGGCGAGGCGCTTGGCATCCGATTCGGTGCGCAATCGCGTGACGGTCTGGGTGAATCCGGTGCCCGTCGGGTTCTGCGGCCCGCGCGGCACGAGCGCGGCCTCGAGTTCGTCGACAGAGTTGCCCAGCCCGTCGACCATCATGTCCAGCCGCGCGCTGAAGAGATGCTGGTGGTACGGCGCGCCCAGCCCGGGGGCAAGCTCCGAAGCGAACGGATAGGGGGACCCGTCGGCCTGCCTGCCCGGATACGCCGAGGTGAACACCACCCCGGTCGCCTTGACTTCGAACTCGATAGAGCCGTCGAGGGAGAAGTACCAGTAGAAGCCGTAGTCGTAGTTGCCTACGGTCACGAAGAACGAGACCACGAGCCGCCGGTTGCGGCGAGATGCACTCGCGCCGTTCCAGTTGTCGAAGTGCTTCCAGAGAATGCCCGCGTCTTCCTCGTGGATGCAGATCGCCTGCGGAATGACGTGCGGGTTGCCGTCGTTGCCCGCGACAATCGCATCGAGGTAGGTGATGTCACCGACGCAGTCGCAGCCGAGCTCGAGCGAGTTCGCGTAGCCGCCGAGCAGGTATTCGCCGCAGTCGAAGAAGTTCTGGAACCAGCGTTGCGGGCTCGGGTCGCCGTATGGCACCATCATCTCCGCGATCGATGCCCGGTAGATCACCGGCCGGGCCGTGCCCGCGTCATCGATCGTGATGTTGTGGAAGACGAGGCCCTCGCGCTGGTCGAATCCGAGTTGCAGGTTCCAGCCCAGCCACGACAGGGTGCCGTCTTGCCCGAGCGTGAAGCTCGGGCCCTGCGGCTGGGTGATCTCGATCGGCTTGAGCCCCTCGCGATCGGGGCCGCGCCACGAGGCGAGGTGGAAGTTGCCGTCCTCTGCCGGCACGGGCAGGTCGACGTAGTCGATCACCTCGAGCACCTCGCGGGTGACGACGTCGATCATCACCGTCACGCCATCGACGGGGTGCGCCCAGCCCAGGTCGTCCGGGGTCTTCTGCACGAACGTGAAGCAGCGCTGGATGCGACGCCCCGTCTCCGCGTCGCTCAGCACGCCCCCAGAGAGCGGGTTGACCCGCAGTGTCGACAGGTCGGTGAGCCCGCGCCTGGCCATTGCCGCGAGCCACTCCGGGTTCTCGTGGATGACCTCCTCGACGAGGTGGAACTCCTCGACGACAACGGGCACCTGGCCATCCACGGCGTGGTCGAGCTTGTGGCTCGAGACGACGCGGTCTTCGGCCGGGGAGACCACGACATCCCACGATTCGTTTGTCGCCATGTTCACGAGCATGCTGCGCAACCTGCGATCGGATGACCCGCTCTTCAGCAGCTCGCGCTTGTCCGGCTCCTGCAGGCCGACGTAGGAGAAGTGCACGTCGGGGCCGGCGAGGCCCTCGCGCTCGAGGATCGCGCGGCTCGCGGCGAGCTCGGCGGCGGTCACAGTCGACAGGGATGCGGCGACGGTCATCGGGTTTCCTTAATGTGCGGGATTCGGCGTGATTGCTGTGTGCTGCCCGGAGCGGGAGAACGAGGTGCGCAGCCGGTAGCGGTCCCCCGCGTACCGGATGAGCGAGGCGAACATCGGCCGGTCGAGGCGGTCGACAACCACCTGCCGCATGACGAGCACGGGTGTGCCCGCCTCGATCGAGAGGTTCGCTGAGAGGTAGGCGTCGGCCTCGCGCGCTTCGATCGTGGAGTCTGCGCGCACGAGATCGAGGCCGGCACGGGTGAGCTGTTCGTAAAGGGATGCCCGGGCGAAGTCGATGCCGCCGAACCCCGGCACGAGCGACGCTGCCACGCGCGAGTCGTCGATGGCGATGGGGACATCCCCCAGCATGCGCACCCGCTCGAGGTGGAACAGCGGGGTGCCTGGCGCGATCGCGAGCTCCTCCGCCTCGTCGATGGTGGCCGGGGTCGTCTCGAGCCGCAGGATCCGGGATGACGCGACGAGGCCCATCCGCACGGCCGTCTCGCTGAACGACTCGAGGCTGTTCGGCCAGTCTTTGCGCGCCGGGGCGCCAGACACGAACCAGCCGCGCCCGTGGGATGAGGTGAGCACCCCGTCGTCGACGAGCTTGCCCAGCGCCCTGCGCAGCGTGACGCGGCTGATGTTCAACTCTGCGCACAGCTCGCGCTCTGGGGGCAGCCGCATGCCTGTCGTGAGCCGGCCGTCGGAGATCTGCCTGAGGATATGGTCGACGGCCTGGATCCACAGCGGATCCGGGTAGTCGGGCCGCATTGCCGGCGCGGGGTCCGCCGGGGTTGTCAGTTGGGCGTCGGACATCAGGCGGTCTTCACCGTCTCCCACACGCCCGAATTCATGGAGGCGTAGCAGGCGTCGAGGATGCAGTTGACGATCCAGCCGTCCTCGAAGGTCTCGTCGGGCGTCTCGCCCTTCTCGAAAGCGTCGACGAAATGCCTGAACTGCTGCGAGAAGCCGTAGGCGCGCGCCTCTTCCGGTACCGGGTAGACCCAGCCGGTCTGCGCATCCGCCTTCTCGACGAGATAGCCAACCGGATTCTGGATGAAACCCCACACCGGTGTCGCCGAGCTGTCGGTGACGAGACGGCCGGCGCTGCCCACGAATTCGTGCCGCAGTTGCATTCCGCCCTTCTCGATCCACGACGACTCGATGGTCGCCATCTGGCCGCCGGCGAACTTGAGCATGGCCACAGCGGTGTCCTCGCCTGTCGTCTTGTCGCCGTGCACGAGGGTCGCGCCCCAGGCCCAGGCCTCGGTGATCGGGTTGTCTTTGCCGAAGAAGTGGCGCGCCGACTCGACAGTGTGGCAGCCCATGTCGAGAAGGGCGCCGCCGCCCGCCGTCTCCGCGTTCCAGAAGTGGGCGGCATGCGGCCCGGAGTGCCCCTCACGGGCGCGCATTGTCAGGAGCTCGCCGATGCCGCCCGCCCGCACCATCTCGAAGGCTTTGACGATGTTCGGCGAGAAGACGGAACATTCCGCGTATCCGGCCCAGACCCCGGCCTCATTCACGATGTCGAGGATCTGCTTTGCTTCGGCGCCGGTGCGTGCGAGCGGCTTGGTGCAGATGACGCCTTTGCCATGCTTTGCGGCGAGCCGCACAGCATCGACATGCACCTCGTTGGGCAGCGCGACGATCACGAGTTCGACGGCCGGGTCTGCGCACAACGCCTCGATGTCGTCGTATTGGGCGGCGATAGGCTCGCCGAACGCTTGCCCCCACTTCGCCGCAAATGCCGTCGCGCGCGGCAGTGAACGCGAGTAGTTGGCGACCAGCCGGGCGTTGCGCACATCCTGCAGGCCATCGACGTACTGGTCGCTGATGAAGCCGGAGCCCAGTATCCCAATGCCAACCACGGTTCCTCCTTGCGGGTCAACGGCTGAGCCGCGCAAACCACATGATAGCTAGTGGCTCACTGTGAGGTCTACCAATAGAGAAATAATAGATACCTCTTGCTACCTCTTGTATCCGACTATATGCTGACCCAAACAACGCGTCGCCCATACCAACGGCACCCCCGTGTTGACGCTTCACCCGAAGCACACAGTGTTGAGAGGAGACACCATGCGTTCCAAACTTGCACCAATAGCGGCTATCGCCGTAGCAACGATCGGCCTGACACTCGCGGGATGTTCGGCGGGCGGTACCACTGGCAGCAGTGGCAGCGTGACCACCATCACCTTCGGCAACTGGCGAGTCGAAGACCAGGCGCTCTGGGAGGAGAACGTGATTCCCGCGTTCGAGAAGGCCCACCCGGAGATCAAGGTCACGTACCAGCCGACCGGCACCAACGACTACAACGCGGCAATCCAGTCGCAGGTCGACAGCGGCACCGGCCCCGATGTCATCATGTGCCGTCCCTTCGACGTCAACCGTGCCTGGATCGACAAGGGCTACTTCGATGACCTGAAGTCGCTTCCCGGCATCGACGGCTTCACCCCGACCGCGCTCGGCGCATGGACGGGTGCGAACAACGACCCGTACTGCGTGCCGATCGCCTCCGTGCTCGCCGGGTTCTACTACAACAAGACGATCTTCACCGAGCTCGGCCTGAAGATCCCCACCACCATGGCGGAGTTCACCGCCGTGCTCCAGGCGATCAAGGACAACGGCAAGTACACGCCGCTCGCCCTCGGCTCGGCTGACGGCTGGCAGCTGTCGTACAACGTGCTCGACAGCATCGGGCCGAACTACTGGAAGGGTGAGGACGGCCGGCTCGGCCTCATCGACGGCACCAAGAAGCTCACCGACCCCGACTTCGTAGCGGCCTTCCAGGCGGTGTCCGACCTCAAGTCGTACATGCCCGATGGCTACCAGTCGCTGAAGTACGAGGACCAGATGCAGCTCTTCACCCTCGGCAAGGCGGCAATCATGGCCGACGGCTCGTGGGATGTCACGGCGGCAACGGCAACCGGGCTCGACATCGGCGTCTTCGCGCCGCCAGTCGTGAAGGCCGGCGACCAGCGCTACCTGCAGGAGATGCCCGACCAGGGTGTCGGCCTCAACGCCGGCAGCAAGAACAAGGATGCCGCGAACACGTTCCTGTCCTGGCTCGCCTCGAGCGACTTCCAGAGCATCTACGTCGACAAGGTTCCCGGGTTCTTCTCGATGGGCAGCGCCCCGGTCACTTACACGAACGCGCTCGCGCAGGAGTTCGCGGACCTGAAGACGGATGCGCTGCTCACGCCGCGCCTCCAGCTCGACCGCCTGAGCGCGGGAACCCCGCCGCTTGACGACGACACCTGGGCAGTGCTCCAGACGGTCTTCAACGACGGTGTGTCCGCGGCAGACGCGACAGCGAAGCTGCAGGCCGATCTCGATTCCTGGTACAAGCCGGCGAACTGATCGACAGAAGGGGTCGTGCCGGGCAACCGGCGCGGCCCCTTTCTTCCATCACACTGGACACACGCACCACCACGACGAGAACCTGAGACACCATGATCCGCACCGGCACCCGTTACCGACTGCTTGCCCTGTTCGTGCTGCCGGCACTCGCTGTCTACGTCGCGTTCTCGGTCTATCCGCTCATCAGCTCCGTCGTCCTGAGCTTCTTCGACTCCGGCACGCAGGGGTCGAGCACATTCGTCGGCTTCGGCAATTACGTGCACCTCTTCACCGACAAGTACTCGAGCGAACGATTCTTCAATGCGCTGGGCAACAACGTCGAGTTCTTCCTCATCCACCTCTTCGTCGAGGTGCCGATCGGCCTGCTCATGGCTGCCCTGCTCACCTCGCACTCGATCCGGCGCTCGCGCGGGGTCTACCGCACCCTGCTCTTCATCCCGGCGACGCTGTCAGTGGTCATCGTCGGCTTCCTGTGGCGGCTCATCATCAACCCGCTGTGGGGCCTCGTAAGCTTCCCGCTGCTCGGCGACTCGCACACGGCGCTCCCCACGATCTCGCTCATGTCCGTCTGGGAGTACGTGGGCATCCCGATGATCTTCCTGTACACGGCGCTCATCGCGATCCCCGACGACATCCTCGAGGCATCCCGCATCGACGGAGCAAAGGCATGGGCGACGTTCTGGCGCATCAAGTTCCCGCTCATCGCCCCGCAATTCGGCCTCATCGCGATCCTCACCTACATCTGGACGTTCAACGGCTTCGACATCGTCTACGCCCTCAACGGTTCGGCCCCGGGCCCGAACTATTCGACGGACATCCTCGGCACGCTGTTCTACCGCACGTTCTTCGGCTCGAGCGGCCAGGTCGCCGACCTCGACCTCGGGGCCACCATCGCCTCGGTGATCTTCTTCATCATCCTCGTGACGACAGCCGCATATTTCGTGGTGCTGCAGCGCCGCATCAAGACCTACGAGCTCTAGGACACCTCCATTGACTACCGCACCGATCAGGGCACCGTTCCAGCAGCGCAAGCGCCGCATCCAGCGCGGGGATGCCGCATCCGCCGCCCTCGTGCACGTGCTGCTCATCGTGGCCGCCGTCGCCGCGATAGCCCCGATCCTCGTCGTCGTCATGAACTCGTTCAAGACGACTATGGGCATTTTCGGAGCACCCTTCGCGCTGCCCGCGGGTGACACGTTCAACCTGCAGGGCTATGTGAACGTGTTCACCAAGGGCAACTTCCTGCTCAATTACACGAACAGCATCGTCGTGACCGTCGCCACGATCGCGGCGACCGTCGTGCTCGGAACGATGGCGGCCTGGGCCCTCGTCGAATACCAGGTGCGCATCAGCCCGCTGCTGACCGGGTTCTTCATCGTGGGCATCATGCTGCCGATCCGGTTGGGCACCGTGCCGCTGATCAAGATGATGGTCGCCACCCACCTCATCGACACGCTCGTAGCGCTCGTGCTCGTCTACACGGCGATGCAACTGCCGCTCGCGGTCGCGCTCATGATGACCTATTTCCGATCGGTGCCCGGGGAACTCAAGGAGGCCGCGCGCATGGACGGGGCCGGGGAGTTGCGTGTGCTCGGCATCGCGCTGCCCCTCGTGCGGCCGGGCATCGCGGCCGTGGCATCCATCACGATGCTGCCGGTCTGGAACGACCTGTGGTTCCCGCTGATCCTCGCGCCCTCGAAGGCGAACCAGACGGTAACTCTCGGTGTGCAACAGTTCGTCGGGCAGTTCCAAAGCGACTACCCGGCGCTGCTCGCGGCCCTCACGCTCGGCGCATTGCCGCTGATCGTGCTGTTCACCGTCTTCTCGCGCCAGTTCATCCAGGGGTTGTCTGCCGGGTACGGCAAGTAGCTGCGGGCTGCGCCCTCAGCGAGGCGCGCGACCGAAGGCGTTGCGCGAGAAATGCGTGCGCAGGCGATACCTGTCGCCGCTGTACTGGATCTTGGAAGCGAAGAGTGGCTTCTCCGCGGCATCCACCACCAACTGGTGCATCACGAGCAGGGGTTTGCCCACCTCGATGTCGAGGTGCTTCGCCGCATAGGCGTCTGCCTCTCGCGCCTCGATCGTGGAGTCGGCCCGCACCGGGGCGAGGCCGGCGTGCCCGAGCTCGTCGTAGAGGGATGCTGTCGCGAAGTCGACGTCGGCGAAGCCCGGGACCAGATCCGCGGGGATGCGCGTGAAGTCGATGGCTATCGGCACGTCGTTGAGCAGCCGCACGCGATCGAGGGAGAACAGCCGCGTGCCTGGAGCTATCGAGAACTCCTCGGCCTCGTCGATCGTTGCAGCCGCCGTCGCCGCCTTGAGCACGCGCGAACTCGCCTTGAGGCCCATGCGGGCCGCCGTTTCGGAGAAGGACTCGAGGCTGTTCGGCCATTCCTTGCTCGCGCCCGCCGCGGCCACGTACCACCCGCGACCGTGCGAGGCGTTGAGCAGGCCATCCTCGACGAGCTTGTTGAGGGCCTTGCGCAGCGTCACGCGGCTGATGTTGAGCTGCAAGCAGAGTTCACGCTCGGGCGGCAAACGCATGCCGGGCTTGAGCACGCCGCTCGTGATCTCGCCCGTGATGAGGTTGACGGCCTGGATCCACAGCGGTTCAGGATAGTCAGGCCGGATCGTCCCGGTCGTCTCTAGGGCAGTCGACACCTGTCCTGTATACCACCCAGACCACCGCCACTGCGGCGCGGCGCGACCGGCAGCCCCCCATCAGAACCAGGTGCGCACCAGATCGACCACGAAAGGGTCGGCCGAGTCGACATCGTCGACCACCGGGATGACCCGCCACTTGTCGAACGCAGTGCACGGGTGCGACAACCCGAGCCGCACCACCTCCCCCACGACGGGCTGCCCGGACGAGGCGTAACGCAGGTAGGCGTGCTGGTCGTTGAGCTTCTCCACCCTGCCGTACCTGGTCACGGGCATCCCCTCGTCATAGGGGAAGTCGCGCTTGCCGCCGTCGAGGATCGCGAGCCCCGGCTCCGGACGCGACAGCACCCGTGCCCAGCCGTGCATCGCCGAGCGGAAGCCCGACAGCGGCGTGATGCCCTTGTAGAAGCCGTCATCGTGCACCTGGTAGGCGCCGGAGCGAAGGATCACCGTCGCCGCGCCCACGAGTGGGGCGAGCTTGTCCGCCACGATGTCGAAGTAGGCGCTGCCCCCCGCCGTGACGATGGGCTTGCCCTCCCAGGCCAACCGGTCGTGGACTGTCACGACGTCATCGAGGTACCGCTCGATCGCGGCGACATCGGCAGCGCTGCGGGAGTGTGCAAGCGAACCCTCGTAGCCGCCGACCCCGGCGAGGCGCAGCTCGGGCGCGGCCTCGACGGCGGATGCCACGGCGAGCGCCTCCTCGACAGTGCGGGCCCCGGTGCGCGCGCCGCCCAGCTCGACGATCACGTCGACCGGGCGGGCAGCCCCGGCCAGGCCGGAGCGCATGAGTTCCACTGCCGCGACGCTGTCGACCCAGCACGCGAACTGGAACGACGGGTCGGCGAGCTCAACGCCGAGCCAGTGCAGCGCGGCGGGGTCGATGAGCTCGTTCGCGAGCAGGATGCGCCCGATGCCGAACGATCGCGCGAGCTGCACCTGCCAGCCGGTCGCGAGGGTGATGCCCCACGCGCCGGCGTCGAGCAGCTGTCGCCACAACTGCGGCGCCATCGTCGTCTTGCCGTGCGGGGCGATCTCCAGCCCGCGCCGGGCGAGCCAGTCCGCCATGAGTGCGACGTTGTGCGTCGTGGCGCTCCTGTCGATGGTCAGGAGTGGCGTGGCGAAAGCCGAGAGGCGGGGATCGGTGGCGAGGTACTCGCGCTGCGTCATCCCCCAGCTCGATGCCGGGAACGATTTGGCCCACGGGCCTAGCGGGGTATCCACCCGATCAGGCTAGCGTTGGAGCATGAAAATGCGGATCGTCACCGACAACGCACCGGCGGCGCTGCCCGTCTTCTCGCAGGGTGTGCGCAAGGGCCAGCTGTTCAGCGTGAGCGGCCAGGGCGGCGCTGACGCCGCGGGTGAGTTCGCCGCGGATGCCGCCGCGCAAACCACCCGCGCCCTCGAGAACGTGCGCGCCATCCTGGTTGCCGGCGGCGCGACCTTCGACGACGTGGTCATGCTGCGGGTTTACCTGACCACCCGGGACGACTACGCGGCGATGAACGAGGCGTACGCGGCATTCATGGCCGAGAACGTGCCCGGCGGCATCCTGCCGGCGCGCACGACGGTGTTCACCGGGCTGCCGTTACCCCAGATGCTCGTCGAGATCGACGCGCTCGCCGCGCCCGAGTAGGTCTAATCCGGCTGTCGAACGCCGATCGTGAGAAGCAGGTTCGAGTACACCCGCACATCGCCGGTGGCCACGACGATAGCCACGTCGGGATGCCGCGCCGCGTCGTAGAACGCGAACCGCTCGTGCCCGGTGAAGGGCACGCCGCGCAGGGCGTCACGGTACGCGGTGATCGCGGGCACGTCGACCCCGTCCGGTGGACTCATGATCTCGGCCGCCTCGATCGGCACCGACCCCACGAGCAGGGCCAGCACCTGGTCGACTGTCAGCAGTCCCGGGGAGACATTGAGGTAGATGCGGGTGGCTCCCGCCGCGGCTCCGGTGCCGTGCGGGTAATTGCCGTCGGAGAGCAGGATCTTCGAGCCGTGGCCGGCAGCGGCGAGCGCGCCGAGCAACTGCGGGTGGATGAGCTGGCCGCTGATCATTGTGCACTCCCGAGGACTTTAGATCGATCGTAGTGGCGCGACTGCCGTCAGCCCTTCACGGCTCCGACGGTAAGACCGGCGATCACCTGGCGCTGGAAGATCGCGTAGATGATCAACTGCGGCAGAAGAACGAGGGTCGCGGAGGCCATCATGCCGCCGTAGTCGACGGTGAACTGGCCCTGGAAGCGGGACACCGCGAGCGAGACGGTCACCATCTGCGGGTTGTTGATGAGAATCGAGGCGAACGGAAACTCGTTGAACACGTAGACGACGTTGAAAATCAGGATCGTCGCGATCACTGGGCGCATGAGAGGCAGCACGACCGACCAACAGAGGCGCCAGAGCCCGGCACCGTCGATGATCGCGGCCTCCTCGAGTTCTGCCGGAAACTCGCGCAGGAAGCCGGTGAGAAGGAGGGTGTTGAACGGGATCGACACCGCGATGTACGGCAGGATCAGGGCGGCGTAGGTGCCGAAGACGCCGAGGGCCAGGTCGAGGCGATACACCGGGAACAGCAGGATGTACACGGGAACGGCGAGACCGGCGAGCACATAGAGGCGCATGCTCGACTGCACCCGCTTGCGCCGGAACACCATGCGCGTGAAGGCGAACGCCGCCATGAACGACACCGCAGCACCCACAGTCACCGAGACGAGGGCGATGAGGATCGTGTTGCCGTACATCTGGAGCAACGGCAGCGAGGTGATCGCGTTCACGTAGTTCTGCAGGGTCAGCGAGTCGAATGAGAACGGGTTGCTGAGAATGTTGCCACTGGGCTGCAGCGAGAGGAGGACTATCCACAAGAGCGGCAGGAGGATGAGAAACGTCACGAGGTATGCGGCAGCCGCCGCCACCAGGCGGGTGCCGCTGAAACTGCGGGTGCCGGTCACGCGATCTTCCTCTCGCGGGACAGCACGAGGTAGCCGATGGAGACGATCGCGCTGAGAACTGTGACGATGACCGCGATGGCCATGCCCGACCCGTACTGCTGGTTGGTGAAGGTGACGAAGTACATGTAGCTCACCAGGGTGTCTGACCGATGCACCGGGCCGCCTCCGGTGAGCATGTAGACGAGTTCGAATATCTTGAACACGTTTGTGATGAGCAGGATCGCGACGATCGCGAACGTCTCACGCATCATGGGCACTGTCACGTAACGAAGTTGCTGCCACCCTGTCGCGCCGTCCAGGGAGCTGGCCTCCATGACGTCTTCGGGCAGCACCTGCAGCCCCGCATAGAAGATCGTCATCGCGAAACCGATGCTGCTCCAGATGAAGACCGCCGATACCGCATACGGGGTCAGGATGTCGCCGCCGATCCACTGGACCGGCGGGATCCCTATCCCGGCAAGAAGGCGATTGATGAGGCCGATCTTGGGGTCGAGGATGAACACCCAGATGAGGCCGATGAGGATCGGCGCGATGATCGCCGGCCCGAACACGAGAGCGCGCATGCCCGCCCCGCCGGGGATCTTCCTGCGGAGCAGCAGCGCGAGGCCGAACGAGAGCGGCACGAGCAGCACGATGCTCACGACGAGGATGATTATCGTGTTCTGCAGGGACTGCCAGAAGAACGGGTCATCCGCCAGGGCCAAATAGTTCTTGAACCCGATGAACTCGGGAGTGCCGAAGCCCTGGAACTTCGTGAGGCTGAAGCCCATCGAGTACACGACCGGGTAGACCACGAATACCGAGAACAGGATGAGTGCCGGACCGACCATCACGACTATCTTCCAGCGTGAGCTGATCCAAACCACCAGTGCTCCTCGGTGCTATTCGATGTTTCAAGGATGCCCGTTTTGGTGAGGGCATGGGGACGGGCCCGGCACCGGAGGGTGCCGGGCCCGTGGGGTACTACTGGGCGTCGAATGCTTTCTGCACGAGTTCAAGCGCAGCCTGTGGAGTGAGCTGGGCCTGGATCACGCCGTAGATGCTGTCGTACATGGCGCTCGCGACCGCCGTCGAGACGATGAGGTCCGGCTGCGTCTCCGGGCTCGTCACACCGGGGGCTGTCGCCGTGTCCAGTGCGGCCTTGAGAGCACCCTGCTTCGTGGCGTCGACCTGCGGCGCGTAGGTCGTAACCGGCGGCTGCCCGTTGTCCACGAGCAGCTGCTGGGCCTCGTCGCTGTAGTAGAAGGCGATGAACTTCTTCACCGCCGCGAGCTTCGCGGCGTTGTCGCCGACCTTCGCCGCCACCGCGAACGGTGCGGACGCAACGTTCATGACGATCTTCTGGTCGCCGACCCCGTCGGAGAACTGCGGGCCCGCCCAGAAGCCGGCGTCGATACCCGCGTCCTGGATCGCACTGGAAGCCCACACTCCGGCGTCGAGCATCGCTGCATTGCCGCCGGTGAACTGGTCAACAGCTTGCTGGTAGGTCTGCGTAGACACGTTCGAAGCAAAAGCTCCGGCATCGCGCAGTTCCGCGATGTGCTGGTAGAGGCGCAGGAAGTCTGCGTTGTTGTACTTCTCGGTGCCGGCGAGAATGCCCTGGATCTTGTCCTGGTAGCCAAAGCGGTCGAGGTCGACGAGGAAGCTCCACACACTGAACGACGACTGGTTGGCCCCGTTCGAGATTGTCGTGATGCCCTTGGCGCTGAGCGTCTTCGCGACGTTGATGAGGTCGTCGAAGGTGACGGGAACGTCAAGGCCGTTGTCGGCGAGGACCTTCTTGTTGTACCAGAGGCCGGTCAGCAGGCCCTGGTACGGGACGCCGAAAATTACCTTGTCGGTCGAGAAGTTCGACACGGTGCTCGCCGGGAACTTATCGGTGAGACCCAGTTCGTCGAGAACCGGGGCGAGGTCGAGCAGCTTGCCGGCCTTCTGCATGTCGACGGCTGTCGACTTGTAGACCCAGAAGATGTCCGGCAGCGTGTCGCTCTGTGCCGCGATCGACAGCTTCTGCAGGTGCTCGGCGACGGCTTCGCCACTCACCGTGACCGTGATATCGGGGTTTGCCTTCTCGAATGCCTGGACGATCGCCCAGGTCGCCGGGTCGGCGGTCTTGACGTCGGGGTTCTGCATCGAGAGCGTGATCTCGGTGGGACCGCTCGCCGTGCCGGAACCGGCAGTCGCGCATCCCGCGAGAGCGACGATTGTCGAGGCTGTCACCAATCCGACCGCGATTCGGCGGGCGAGACTGGATTTAGAGCTGGAGTGCTGCACTGTCATCTCCTTTGATGAGAAATTGGGGCTGTGTCGAAACGTTTGTATAAAAACGTTTGTCTGACGGTAAGCCGTAGGCGGGACCATGTCAAGTCGCCGCTATTCGCGCGCTTCGCGAGGCCGGAATCCCTCTGTCGAGTCCCGCAGTTCGAGTTGCTGCTGCAGGCGGACGATGCGCGGCCTGGAGTCGGGAGAGGCCAGGCGCTCGACAAGCAGGCGGACAGCGGCGACACCCATGTCGAATGCCGGCTGCCGCACTGTCGTGAGTCGGGGCTCGAAGAGGTCAGAGTGGTTGAAGCCATCGAACGTCGCGAAAGCGATGTCGGCGGGGATGCCCCGGCCGGAGGCCCTGAGCTCCTCCAGGGCGAGTGCTGCCAGAGGGGTGCTCGCTGCCACCACCGCCGTCGCGCTGCCCCGCAGCCCGCGCAGCGCCGCCCGGATTGCGCTTTCGTCTGTGCCCGTCAATACCAGCTGGTCGGAAGGCGCGAGACCGGCGGACGCTATGGCATCGGTAAAGCCCTCGAGGCGCTCACGGAGCGTTGGCACCCGCACGTCCCCGGCGACAAGCACGAAATTGCGGTGTCCCGCCGCCAGAAGGTGCGATATCAGGCGCCGCATCGAGTCGCGGTTATCGGCGCCCACCTGGTCGAACGGCAGGTCGGAGAACACGCGGTCCAGGAGCACGATCGGCGTCTTCTCCTCCCGCAACGACACCATCAGTGCCGGATCGGACTCGGCAGCACAGGCGAGGATGAGTCCGTCGACGCGGCGATCCAGCAGGGTGTGCACCGCACGTCGCTCCCGGTCGGGGTTCTCCGCGGAGTTCGCCAGCACCAGGGTCAGGCCACGCTCGACGGCGGCGTCCTCCACCCCGTGGACCATGTCGGCGAACGCTGGTTCGCCGGCGTCAGACACGACGAGGCCGATGCTCTCCGTTCGCGATCGTCGCATGGCTCTGGCCAGCGCGTCCTGGCGGTAGCCGGTCTTCTCGATCGCGTCCACCACCCGGCTGCGCGTTTCGGGTTCGACATTGCGGGTGCCGTTGAGCACATGGGACACGGTCGAGATGGACACCTGGGCCAGTCGAGCAACTTCTACCATCGTGGCCATGCTGAACACCTCCGCACATATCGGCCATTTGGACTAGGGCTTTGCGCAAAGATAGCGCATCCAGCAGATGTCAGCTCTCGCCTGCCGCAGCGGCGCTATTTGCGTCCACCGGGCCTTCCCGAATAACATCGCTCGTGCGCAAACGTTTCGATGCGCTCAGGACCCTCGCCCAGCTCCAGCCGGGCCGGGGCTAGGTAAGGACAATGGTGACCGAATCAAATCCCGCCGGCATGCTCGGCGATCTCACACGCGCTCGGACCGCCCGCACAGCCCGGGCTTCCAGCTTCGACCAGACGGGGCGCAACCGCGACAACTGGCTCATCATGCCGGGTGAGCAACGGGTTCTCGCCGATATCCAGGGCCCCGGCTCGATCACCCATATCTGGATGACCCAGTCGTGCCGCATCAACCCGGGACCGGGCCAGATCGACCCCGCGGTGGTCGGGGTGCCGATGCTGGAGATCCACAACGCCCTTGGCGTGAGTTGGGAGGTTGTCGACCCCGACTACTACCGCAAGGTGCTGCTCAAGATCTATTGGGACGACCAGGAGACCCCGAGCGTGATCGCACCGCTGGGCGACTTCTTCGGCCTCATGAACTCGCTCTCGGGGTCGTACGATTCGCTCCCACTTTCGGTCTCGGCGAAAGAATCCGAGCTGCACACGTTCGGCGGCAGCGCCGCGTTCAACAGCTACTTCCGCATGCCGTTCGGAACTCGTGCGCGCGTAGTGGTCGAGAACCAGAACGACATCCCCTACCTGCAGTACTTCTACATCGACTACGAACTCTCCCCGGAGCCGTTGCCGGATGACACCGTCTATTTCCACGCGCACTGGAAGCGGGCACTGCCCAATGTGGGGTGGGCGCCCGACCTGCAGGCGAACAGCATCGAGACCACCATCCCGAACCTGACGGGCGATGACAATTACGTGGCGCTCGAGACCGAGGGCAGAGGCCACTATGTCGGCTGCACGCTCGCCGTGCGACACTTCCAGGGTTCCTGGTGGGGTGAGGGCGACGACATGATCTTCATCGACGATGACACCTGGCCACCGAGCCTTCACGGCACGGGCATGGAGGACTACTTCGGGCATGCCTGGGGCATGCAGCACAACGCCTACCAGTTCAACGGCACGATGGTCCATGAGGAAGACGTCCCCGGCTTCCACCACAGCTACCGCTTCCACATGGCAGACCCGATCCGTTTTGAGAAGCGCATCAAGGTGACCTTCGAGCACGGCCACGGCAACCATCTCTCGGACGACTGGTCGTCGACCGCCTACTGGTACCAGACCCTGCCGTCCCCCGTCCTCACCGTTCCGGGTGTCGAGGAACGGCTTCCGCTGCGACCTGTCGACCGGGTAATCCAGGCTCCGCTGCCCGACCTCACCGACGAGCAGCGTGCGGCGCGCGCGGCCGCGGCGGCGAGGATGGTCGGTTTCGTGGCTGCCCGCGATGCCCTTCGCGCGGACCGCCGCGTGGAGGTCGACACCTGGGAGGCCGCCAACGCTGCCCAGGCCCGCGACATCCGCTCCCGTTTCGATGCCAAAACCACAAGGGAGGCGTGACAATGCGCCCCGAGTTCCATTTCACCGCCGAGAGCGGCTGGATCAACGACCCACACGGCATCACCTGGCGTGAGGGTCGGTACCACCTCTTCTACCAGTACGTCCCGGGCAGCCAGGTGTGGGCCCCGAACTGTCACTGGGGGCACGCCACCTCAACCGACATGTTCGCCTTCGAGCAACTGCCGGTCGCGCTGGCCCCCGGCGACGGTGACGATGGCATCTGGACCGGCTCGCTCGTGACCGACGAGGCCGGTGCGAGCACGATCTTCTACACCTCCGTCGTTCAGCCGGGAATCGGCATCGGTCGGGTGCGCACCGCGACGCCTGTCGACGACGGCTGGGTCGAGTGGCGCAAAGGCCCGGTTGTCGCCGGCGCCCCGGCTGGCCTCGACATCGTCGCCTATCGCGATCCCTTCGTCTTCCGCGACGGGGAAGCCTGGCGGATGTTCCTGGGTGCCGGTCTCGCCGACGGCACCGCGACGGCGCTCTCCTATTCCTCCGACGACCTCGCGGAGTGGGAGTACGAGGGCATCGCCGCGCAACGCTCGACGCTCGAGACTGAACCCGTGTGGACCGGTGCCCTGTGGGAGTGCCCCCAGTTGTTCGAGCTCGACGGGCGCCACGTCATCGTCAGCTCGGTGTGGGACGACGACGTGCTGCACTACGTCGCCTACGGCATCGGCAGCTACCGTGACGGCAAGTTCAGCGCCGAGACCTGGGGGCGGCTGAGCTACGGGAACAGCTACTACGCGCCGTCATTCTTCCGTGACGCCGAGGGACGCCCGAGCCTGACTTTCTGGCTGCGCCATGTCGAGGACGCCGAGGCCGGCTGGGCGAGCGCGCACAGCGTGCCGCACACCCTCACCCTCGAGGGGGACACCCTCGTCGCGACCCCCCACGACGGGCTGCTCTCCTACCGGGGCACCCCTTCGAACACGGGCGAGGTCGAAGGGCTTGCCGCCGATGCCGTCTGGTCCCGCGGGTCGCGGCTCGAGATCCGATCCGGGGATGCCGCGGTCGCCACCCTCACGCTGGGCGAGGCCACCCTTACCCTCGCCGTCGGGACCGAGTCCTGGGAGATGCCCCACGACGGCTCCACCGTGCGGGTCATCCTGGATGGGCCGGCTTTGGAAGTCTCGACCCGTGCGGGAGTCATGGCGGCGCCGATCGCTCCCGCGGGTCGGTCGCTCGCCCTGTCGGGTGACGGCGAACTGCTGGTCTACAGCCTCACGAGGTGACCGGGCACGTGCTTGTCGTCGGCGAAGCGCTCGTCGACGTCGTGCGCCGCGGTGGGGTATCCGAGGCCCACCCCGGTGGAAGCCCGTTGAACGTGGCCGTCGGCGTGCAGCGGCTCGGCCTCGATGCGACCCTGCACTCGCGGTTCGGCCGGGATCGTCACGGGTTGGCGGTTGCCGCGCACCTGGCCGCGAGCGGCGTGGCCGTGACGCCCGGCACGATCACGCGAGAAGCGACCTCGGTCGCGGTCGCCACCATCGGATCGGACGGTGCAGCGCAATACGACTTCGCCATCAGCTGGGACCCTGCGCCCCTGGATGTCGCGGCATTCCCTTCGCGCGCCCTGCATGTTGGCTCGATCGGATCGTGGCTCGAGCCGGGTGCCTCCCTTGTCGAGGATCTCGTGCGAGCGACCCGGCCCCACGCGACGATCACGTTCGACCCGAACGTGCGCCCTGCGCTCATGCCCACGCACGCTGAAGCGGTCTCTCGGGTGGAGCGCTTCGTCCGGCTCGCCGACGTGGTCAAGGCGAGCGACGAGGACCTCGAATGGCTGTATCCGGGAACGGATCCGGCTGTCGTGCTCGATCGGTGGCTCGGTTTCGGCCCGGCGCTGGTGATCGCGACCGGGGGTGCAGCGGGTGCGGACTCCGTGACCAGGAACGGACATCTCCACACCCCGGCCCCGAAGATCACGGTCGCGGACACCATCGGCGCCGGCGACTCATTCATGGCCGGACTCATTGCGGGCCTCGACGACGAGGGGCTGCTCGGCAAGCAGCGACGCGACGAGCTGCGTGACATCCCTGCCTCATCGCAGAGGTACGTCGTCGAGTTGGCCGCCCGCTGCGCCGCCGTCACAACCACCCGCATCGGCGCCAACCCGCCCACGCGGTCGGACATCCTGGCCTTCTGGAGGTAGCGCTGGCGTGCCGACAGAAGGCGGTCCCATCGAACGCCTCGGCTACGTCACCACACACCAACTCGCTGTCGCTGTTGCCCGCAAATTCCGCGATATGGTGAGGAACGTGGGCGTCGATATCACCCACATCGAGAAATCCCAGATGAACCACGTCTACCCCGTGGACCGGAGTCCCGAAGGGAAAGGCCCGGCAGCAGATCGCCGCAGAGATTGGCGGCGACCACTGATTTCGGTCCGAACGAAGGAGTTCGCGGTGTCTAAGCTCTGGAACGATCCACATGAGGCGCTTGTCGGGCTTCTCGCCGACGGGATGACACTCGCCGTGGGCGGTTTCGGCCTCAGTGGGATCCCCGCAGACCTGATCGACGCAGTGCGCGACAGCAACGTCAAGGACCTCACCGTCGTTTCGAACAACATGGGTGTCGATGGCAAGGGCCTCGGGGTTCTGCTCGAAAACGGGCAGGTACGTAAGGTGATCTCCTCGTACGTGGGCGAGAACAAGGGGTTCGCCGCTGCCTACCTCGCGGGCACTCTCCAGGTCGAGTTCACCCCCCAGGGCACACTGGCAGAGCGCCTGCGCGCCGGCGGCGCGGGCATCCCCGGTTTCTACACCAAGACGGGCGTCGGCACCCCGGTCGCGGAAGGCAAGCCCACGATGGTGTTCGACGGGGTGGAGTACCTGCTCGAGCGGGGCATCGTCGTCGATGTGGCACTCGTTCACGCCTACCGCGGCGACCTGGAAGGCAACCTCCTCTACCGGCACACGGCGCGCAACTTCAATCCGCTCGTCGCGACTGCCGGCCGCATCACGGTCGCCGAGGTCGAGCAGCTGGTGGACGGCTACCTCGACCCCGACAATGTTGTGACACCAGGCATTTTCGTGCAGCGGATCGTCACCACGACGCGCGCGAAAGACATAGAGCAGCGGACCACGCGTCCACGGACGGGGAACTAGTTATGCCTTGGACCAGGGAAGAGATGGCGGCCATTGCCGCGCGAGGCCTGAAGGATGGCGCTTATGTGAACCTCGGTATCGGCATCCCTACGCTCGTGGCCAACTACATCCCAGACGGTACGAGGGTGACTCTCCAGAGCGAGAATGGCATGCTCGGCATCGGACCGTTCCCATTCGAAGGGGAAGAGGACGCCGACCTCATCAACGCCGGCAAGCAGACAGTCACGGCCATTCCCGGTGCCAGCTATTTTGATTCGGCCACGTCGTTCGGGATGATCCGGGGCGGGCACATCGATGCGGCCGTGCTGGGTGCCCTGCAGGTGTCCGCTCGCGGTGACCTCGCCAACTGGATGGTGCCGGGAGCCATGGTCAAGGGAATGGGTGGAGCCATGGACCTGGTCGCCGGCGCTTCGTTGGTGATCGTGATCACCGACCACGTGGCGAAAGACGGCAGCCCCAAGATCGTCGAGGAATGCACCCTGCCTCTGACCGGCAGGCGCTGCGTCGACGAGATCATCACCGACCTTGCGGTGTTCGACGTGACAGACGCCGGGCTGGCCCTGCGTGAGCTCGCGCCAGCGGTGACCGTCGAAGAACTTCGCCAGAAGACAGGTGCCCGCTTCACCTATTGATGATGTCGAATACGTATGTGGACGTTGGTGCCGACATCTCCACGAGACCGTCTCGGCTAGTCGCGATCCGCGTTCTCGAAGATCGCCGCGAGCCCCTGGCCGCCGCCGATGCACATCGTCTCGAGCAGGTAGCGGCCGCCGATGCGGCTCAGGTGGCGCGACGCTGTCGCGAGAATGCGGGCACCTGTCGCCCCCACGGGATGCCCGAGCGAGATGCCCGAGCCGTTCACGTTCAGGCGCGACCAGTCGTCGTCGCCCAGGTTCCACTGGCGGGTGACCGCGAGCACTTGCGCGGCGAAGGCCTCGTTGAGCTCGATGAGGTCCATGTCCGCGAGGCTGAGCCCCGTGCGCTCGAGGACTCTCGCCGTCGCGGGAACCGGGCCAATCCCCATGCGTGCCGGCTCGACGCCGGCGCGCGCCCAGCCTACGAGTCTCACAACTGCATTGAGACCGAGTTCTTCGGCGCGCTCCCTCGTCGTCACGATGCAGGCCGCGGCCCCGTCATTCTGGCCGCTGGCATTGCCAGCCGTGACGGTTGCGGCGGCATCCTTCGCGATGAGAATGGGCGTGAGGCGGGCGAGCGCCTGGGCAGTCGTGTCGGGGCGCAGCGTCTCATCGGCGTCCACGACGGTCAGCGAACGGCCGTTTGCCACTTCGACCGGCACGATCTCGTTCGTGAAGTGGCCGGCAACGACCGCCGCGGCGGCACGCTGCTGTGATCGCACGGCCAGGGCATCCTGGTCCTCCCTGCTGATCGAGAACTCGCGGCGCAGGTTCTCCGCGGTCTCCAGCATGCCGTCGGGCACCGGGTAGTTCCTGCCGCCGGCCGTCTCGCGGCCGCGCCCCAGCGCGTCGTGCAGGTGGAGTCCGGTGGCGCCACCGATGCCCCATCGAGCGGCGACCGTGTAGAAGGGCGCCTGGCTCATCGAGTCGACTCCCCCGGCGATCACGAGGTCGCTTACCCCGGTCTGCACCTGCATCGCCGCGTCGAGTATCGCCTGCAGTCCCGACCCGCAGCGCCGATCAAGCTGCATGCCGCCGACGGTGATCGGCAGGCCAGCGTTGAGCGCAGCAACCCTTGCGATCGGCGCAGCTTCCGCGGTCGGGTAGGCCTGCCCGAGAACCACCTCGTCGACGAGAGAGCCGTCGAGGCCAGTGCGCGCTATCAGCGCGGCGATCACCGTGGCCGCGAGTTCGGCCGGCGATACGCTCTTCAGCGCGCCGCCGAAGCGCCCAATCGGGGTGCGCAGTGGTTCGCAGATGACGATTTCGGGGAGGGACATTGCAGCCTTTCAGCTCGGGATGAGTCCGGCGAAGCCCGCGGTGAGCCCGCCGTCGACGAAGATCGTCTGGCCGGTGACGTAGCCAGCCGCATCCGAAAGGAGGAACAGCACGACGCCGGCAACATCCTGCGGTCGTCCCGTGCGGCCGAGCGGCAGGACGCGTTTGCGCTCTTCCTGGACGCGCTCGGAGTCGATGGAGGCGCCGGGCGGGCGGATGCCCGTCTCACTGATCAGGCCAGGGGCGACGGCATTTACCCGGATACCCGACCCTCCCCACTCGGCGGCGAGCTGCTGCGTCAGCGCCACAGCGCCCGCCTTGGAGACGCTGTACGACCCCAGGCCGGGAAACGGGAACCGGGCGGCCATCGACGCCACATTGACTATCGCGCCGCCGGATGCCGCAAGATGCGGATACGCTGCGCGCGAGCAGTAGAGCATCGCCATGAGGTTGACGCGCATCGCGAGATCCCAGTCGGCCAGCGCAACATCGAGCAGCGCCCCCGGCCGGTAGAGGCCGGCGTTGTTGACCAGGCCGTCAAGCGGACCCAGGGCATCAACGGCTGTGGAGATGATGCCGGCGACGGAGGCCTCATCCGAGACATCCCCGGCCGCGGCGACCGCGCTACCGCCGGCCTGGCGAATGCTGTCGACGGTTGCCGCCGCGCGTTGCGGGTCGAGGTCGTTCACCGCGACCGCGGCCCCAGCGGCCGCGACGGTCTGCGCGATCGCCGCGCCGATGCCCGATCCGGCTCCGGTCACCAGAATCCGCCGCCCGTCGAGCGAAAACTGGCCGCTCATCGCGTCACCTCCAGTTTCGAGTCGAGCGCGTAGAGCAGGCCGTCCCTGCCCATCGCGATGGGGTTGAGGTCGAGGCTGCCCAGCTCGGGATGAGTCGTGGCGAGAGCCGCGACATCCTGCACGAGTTCGACCACGACGCGCAGGTCGCCCGCCGCCACGAACGGGCTGACCAGTGCGACGATCTCGTCGTACCCGAGGGGCGCGCTGGCGAACACCACGCTGTCCCCGACATCGCTGCCGCCCATTCCGAAGGAGAGGAGCACGCCGTGCTCGGCCGAACGTACGAATCCGAGAATGAATTCCGCGTCGTGCTCGACCTCCCGGTGCAGGCTGATCGGGGCATCCCCGAATCGCGCACGCAGGAACGCGACCGCGGCGCTCAGCACAGTGAGATCGGGCACGGATCGGATGAGGCCACCGGCCTTCAGGCGATGCGCGAGCTGCTCGACCTTGACCACCATCGGGAAGCCCACCCGGTCCGCTGCCGATTCCAGGCCCGCCGGCAGGTCGTCGATCTCCGCGGACTCTGGCCAGGCCACTCGCAGGCCAGCCAGGAGCTCCCTGGACGAAGTACCCGTCACGAGTTCGACCCGGCCCTGTGTCACCGGCGAGCGATCGACCTGCGACACCGTAGAACCGGAAGGGTCGAGCAGGGCCGCGAGCGCGCCGGCCTTCACTATGCCCTCCCTGGCCGAAGTGGCGTAGACGACACCGTCCCAGCGCGTCTCGGGCGGGAGCGGGGCGCCGACAATGGCGCAGAGCACCACCGCAGCACCCGCTGACTGGGCAGCATCGACGACGAGACGCGCAACGGCGGTGTGCGCGGGCAGCCGCGGGCCGGGGAGTCCCACTCCTGCCACGTGGACGAGCACGGGATGCCGCGCTGCGTAGTCGCGGACGATCGCGGCGAATTCCTCGGGCCGGTTCATCACGCCGGCACCCACATCCACCGGATTGTCGGGGCCCTCGAGCACAACCCCGGCACGCTCGGCGGCATCGGCCATCGCGACCGCGCCCCCGCCCGAACTGCTCAGGACGGCGATCCCGCCCGCGCGCGGTGCCGACCCGCGCAGGCCGGGAGTGGCGAGCGCTTCGAGCACCCACACCGCCTCCTCCAGGTCGCGGCACACGATAATGCCCGCCTGCCGCGCGACACCGGCGACGATCCGCGCGGAGGTCGCCAGCATCCCGGTGTGCGATTGCGCGGCGCGCGAACCCGCCTCCGACTGCCCGCCCTGGACGAGCACAAGCTGCTTGCCGAGCGCCCTGGCTCTGGCACCCGCGTCGCGAAGGTCGCGGACATCCCGCATCGATTCCGCGTACAGCAGCACCGTGTCGACCCCGCTCTCCTCGAGCTGCAGCACGGCCAGTTCGAAGAAGTCGAGGGACGCTGCATTGCCGTAGGAGAACGCGCTGGCCACCCCGAGACCGCGGCCGGCAAGTGCGCCGAGCACACCCGAGAGCATCCCGCCGGACTGCATAACCAGGCCGATCGGGCCGTCCGCGATGGGAGGCAGTGGACCGGCGTAGCCGAAGAAACCATCCTGTGGAGCGAGGACTCCCATGCAGTTCGGGCCGAGCAGCGGAACGTCGCTGCTCGCAGCCCAGTCCGCGAGCTCCACTTCCTGCTCAGGGGTGAATCCGCTCGTGATGACGACGACTCCGTCGATCCTGCCCGTCGCCGACCGCAGGATGCCCAGGCAGTCGCCAGCCGGAACCAGCAGGTACACCACCCCCGGCTCGGCCACGAGGTCGAGCGACGGCACACAGGATATCCCGGCCACCGAGGCACGGGTGCGGCTGACGAGGTTGATCGTCCCGCCGAACGGGTGCGATGCATCGAGCAGGTTGTCGAGCAGCGAGCTGGCGAAGAACGAGCCAGGCGAGGCGCCCACGATCGTGACCGCCGCGGGATCGAGCAAGGCGGCCGCAGTTGCCCGCCCGGGTGCGCTTGCCTCTCTCATTGGCGACGGAAGTCGAACAGCTGGTAGCCGACCGCCGGGTCGAGGGTTGCGTTCATGTCGGCTACAACCCTGCGGTTGAGGATGCGCTTGGTGAACGCGAGGACGTCCGCCGAGCGCGCGAGCAGCTTCTCGACAAGGTCGTCGACTGCCGCATCGAGTTCGGCGAGCGGCACCGCTGCGTTGATCATGCCTGCCGCTGCGAGCTGGGCCCCGGTGTACTCCTCCGAGAGGAAGAAGTACTCCTTCGCCTTCGGCGGCGACATGAACTGCGGCACGAACGATAGGGCGCCATCGCCGGGCACGAGGCTGTACGGCGGGCCAACGGGCTCGCCGCCCGAACTTGGGATGGTCGTGCCGAGCGCCAGGTGCATGTCGCAGATCTTGGCGTCCTCACGGGCGATGACGAGGTCGGAGTTGAACATGAGGCTCTGGCCGAAGCCCATAGCGTCGCCGTTCACCTTCGAGATGAGCGGCTTCTCCATCTCCGCTGCCGCCTGGTGAGCACGGATGATCCCGGTGAACCTTCCCCATTCGCCCCGGGGATCCCCGAGCCGCTTCGACTGGTCTCCGTTGGCGTACTGGCTCGTCGGCGGGGGCACCAGGAACTCGCCGTCCTCTTCGCCGGTGAGGATGACGATGCGCACCGAGTCGTCGATCCTCAGTTCAGAGAGGGCGAGTCCCATCTCCTCGTGGATCTCGGCGTAGGGCTTCAGGTTCATCGACTCCCGCAGCGGGCGCATCTTCACCGTTGCCACCTGGCCGGATCGCTCGACGACCAGCGCGCGGAATTCAGTCATTTGCGACCCCGCGATGCGATTGCGTCAGCCACCCGCCACGCCGAACGGATGACGGCGGCGGCGACGACGGCTTTGATGATCCCGCCGACGATGAAGGGGTAGAGACCGGCGGCGACCGTTTGCCGGAGATCGAGCCCCAGGCTCACGGCGAGCCAGGGCAGGCCGACCGCGAACACGATGAGGGATCCCGCGATGAACGACACGATGGCGCCGACGATCCGCCGGTCCCACTGCCGCTGGGCCAGCCAGCCGGTGAGCCCCGCGGCGAAGATGAAGCCGACGATGTATCCGCCGGTCGGCCCAGCAAGCACGCCCATGCCGGAGGATGCGTCGCTGAACCACGGCACACCCACCACGCCGAGGGCGGCGTAGAGCACCATGGACAGGACGCCACGGGTCGCCCCGAGGGTCGTACCGACGAGAAGCACGGCGAGGGTCTGCCCGGTGATGGGAACGGGCCACAGTGGCACCGCCACCTGGGCGAGGAGTCCGGTGAAGAGCGCACCCCCCGCCACGAGGGCGATGTCGGTCGGAACCGAGCGGGGGATCACGCGGTCCGCGAAGGTCTGGCGTGCGGTGGCTGGGACGGTTGTCATGCTTGCTCCTTTGTCGTGTCGATGCTCCGCCTGCGGAGTTCCTGCTTGTCGATCTTGCCGTTGGAGGTTTTCGGCAGCGGTTCCGCGGTGACGTAGATGATGGCCGGCACCTTATGGTGGGCGAGGCGTTCGCGGCAGTAGGCGATGAGGGCATCCCGGCGATCGTCGACCCAGTCCGTGGTGAGGAACGCCGTGACGACCTCGCCCCAGTGGTCGTCGGGGGTGCCGACGACGCCCGCTTCGAGTACGCCCTCGAACTCGAACAGCACGGACTCGATCTCGATGGGGTAGATGTTCTCGCCGCCGCGGATCATCATGTCTTTCTTGCGACCGGCCAGGTAGATGAAGCCCTCGGCGTCCCTGCGCCCCATGTCGCCACTGCGGTACCAGCCGTCCACGACGGTGGCCGACGTCTCCTCTGGCATGTCGAGATATCCGGTCATGAGCACGTCGCCCCTGGTCACGATCTCCCCGACGTCACCGTCGGCAACCTCGTCCAGGTTCTCGTCACAGATCTTGACCACGGTGTTGTAGCTCGCCTTGCCGATGGACCCGAGCAGGTGCTCCTCACCTGCCACGCCGCGACGGTGTGCCGCATAATCCAGAACCGTCTGGCTGCCGACCTCCGTTGCCCCGAACAGCTGGAGGAAGTCGCATCCGAAGGTGTCCATGGCGCGCCGCAGCAGGGCCGGCGGCATGGGTGCGGCGCCGTAGCCGATCGCCACGACGCGGCTGAAGTCCCGCTTCTCGAGCCCGGGGAGCTGCAGGAGCGTCGAGATCATCGTGGGCACCAGGAAGCAGTGAGTGAGGCCACCGTCGCTCAGCCATTCCACCAGCTCTTCCGCGACGAACGAGCGCAGGGCGAGAATGCGGTACCCCATCGACAGGCTGGTGAGCAGGTGCGAGAAACCCGACACGTGATACAGCGGCGACCCGTTGTAGTGGAAGGTCTCACCGTTGAATTGCCGGTCGATGATGGTCTCCAGCGCGTTGCTCTTGAGCATCCGGTGGCTCTGGAGCACGCCCTTCGGGCGCCCCGTGGTGCCGCTCGTGAAGGAGAGGCGCAGGACGTCGTCATCCGCGACCTCAGGTGCGACGAAGTCGAGTGAGCCGGACGCGATGAGTTGTTCCATCGTGAAGTCGGCGGGCCCGGAGCCGGGCTCGAGGGCGATCACGGCTTCGAGGGAGGCGATCGCGTCCTTGAGACCGGGGTGGCGCTCGAGGCTGCGCGCGTCCGCGAAGAAGAAGCGGGCATCGGCTGCGGACAGGAACATCTCGACTTCGCGCGCCACCAGCCGCGGGTTGAGGGGCACGATAGTCGCGCCGATGGTCATCGTCGCGATGAGCATCTCGATGAAGTAGGCGCTGTCGATGGACATCACCCCGAGCCGGTCTCCTTGGCCCACGCCGATAGAGAGCAGGCCAGAGCACAACCGGCGCACCCTGTCGTTCACCTCGGCGAACGTCGACCTGGTGTTCGTGCCCCCGTCCACGATGAAGACGCTGTTCGGGCGCTCCCGCGCATGGATGGGCAGCCAATCCCCGATCCTGATGCCCTGTGGCGAGCTCATGAGCGACACTCCTTCGTGGTCGGCTACTTCGTCGTGCGACCGCACTCGATCTTGCGCTGGTGTGGCCGAAACTTCAAGTCAAAACTTTTTTTCGCTCGGGCGTGACATGCGACCAAGTTGCTTGTGAATAAAGACTTCTTGCCCGAACAGGTTGTCATTATCCCGCATCGACACGTACCTTATTGTTAATGCACTTAGATGTTGAATCTTATGCCGTGCATCGTTGCACTGAGGAAGGTTGATCCCCATGGCGGACCCTCGACTGCTTGACCAGCTAGCCGCCCTGGTGGATGACTCGGGCTGGGGTTCACTCCCTCCCTCAACTGTGGCTGCAGCGGAGCGGGCCACGCTGCATGTCCTCGCTACAACGTATCTCGGCGCGGATCGCGACATCGCGCAGCGCACCACGGCCTACGCGAGGCGCAACTTCCCCGGGGGTTCTACGCTCATCGGCCACGGCCGCACCGTCGCCCCGACCGAGGCGGCGTTCGCCAACGCCACGATGTGCCACGCCGACTTCAGGGACGACGCCCACTCTCCGAGCCAGTCGCATCCCGGCGTCACCGTCATCCCGGCCGCGCTCGCCGCCGCCGAGATGCTCGGAACCGACCTCCCCGCCGGCGCTCTCGGGACGGCAGTCGTCGCCGGATACCAGGTCATCGGCCGGCTCGGCAGGCTGGGCGCGATCACCTCCACTGCGCGGGGCTTCCGCGCAAGCGCGATCTACACGGTCTTCGGCGCCGCCGCCGCGGCGGCGCATGTGCTCGGTCTCGATCGGAAGCAGTTGACGTCGGCCCTCTCCCTCGCGGCGCAGACCGCTGCAGGGCTGAACCAGCCCTATTACGACGGCACCGACGACTGGATCCTGCTACCGGGGCTCGCGGCGCGAAACGGCCTCGTCGCAGCCCTTCTCGCGAGGGAGGGCATCGTCGGTGCGCCCAACAACCTCGACGGGCGCATCGGGATGCTCGGCGCGTACGCCGATCTGCACGGTGCACAGCACCTGGATGCCACGGGCCTCCCCGACTGGGAAGTCGAGGTCACCCGCCTCAAGACCGTGCTTACCTGCGGATGGAACCAGGCGCCCGTCAATACGGTGCTGATGTCTGGCATCCCCGTGGATTCGATCGACACGCTCGAGGTCGCGATGAGTCCTGAGGCCTACGAGTTCCCCGGGGTGGCGAACTACGGGCCGTTCGAAACCTACACGGCGTCAGTGCTATCGATGCCCTTCGCGTTCGGAGCGCTGCTGGGCACCGGCCAATTGACCGCGAGGACCTACCGCGACGTCGGGTCACCAGCGGTAGTCGAGAACGCGCGGCGGTTGACGATGCGGCCGGAGGGTGATTTCCACGGCTACGACTGCGTGGTCACCGTCACGCAGAAGGACGGCACAGTGCAGGCGTTGGAGGCCCCCGGCGGGCCGCCACGCTGGCTGCTGACCTGGCCTGAGGTCGTCAACGGGCTGCGCACCAAGTTCGAGGAGGGCGACCTCGACACCGCCAAGGTCGACGCGCTCGCGGCAGCAGTCCCGGCAGCGCTCGCGGGAACCTCGATAGCCGGCCTGCTCGACATCCTGGGCCAGCCGGCATGAGTTCCGTCGAGACATCAGTCGACGCGGATGTGCTCGTCATCACCCTCAATCGCCCGGAGGTCCGCAACGCGGTCAACGCCGAACTCGCTGCAGGGCTCGCGGCCGCACTCGACAGGCTGGAGTCCGACGCGGGCCTGCGCGTTGCGGTGCTCACCGGCGCCGGACCGAGCTTCTGCTCCGGGATGGACTTGGCGGCGAACCTGCGCGGCGAGAGCCCGCGCGTGCCGGGGCGCGGCTTCGCCGGGCTCGTGGAGGGGCCTCCGAAGAAGCCCCTGATCGCCGCCGTCGAGGGCCACGCGGTCGCCGGCGGATTCGAGATCGCCCTCGCGTGCGACCTGGTGGTCGCCGGCCGCACCGCCCAGTTCGGGCTGCCGGAGGTCAAGCGCGGGCTCGTCGCCGCCGGGGGCGGACTCCTGCGACTGCCCGACCGCATCCCGTATTCGGCTGCGATGCGCCTGATCCTCACGGGTGAACCGTTCGGGGCCGAACGCGCGTACGAACTCGGCCTGGTCACCGAGGTCGTCGAGCCGGGCCGCGCGCTCGAGGCTGCGCTCGCCCTCGCGCACCTGATCGCCGCGAACGCACCGCTGTCGATCGCCGCGAGCAAGGAGGTGATCGCCCGGTACCGCGACTGGCCGACAGCGGAGCTTTTCGCCCGCCAGGCCGAGATCATCGCGGCCGTCAGCGCTAGCGAGGATGCCCGCGAGGGAGCAACGGCGTTCCTCGAGAGGCGCCCGCCTCGCTGGAGCGGACGGTGAGCGCGCCCGCCACGGTGGCCGTCGTAGGTGGCGGGCGGATGGGCTCGGGAATAGCGCAGGTGTTCCTCCAGGCCGGATCGCGAGTGCTGCTCGTCGAGTCGGATGCCGCGGCCGGGCAAGCTGCGATCGCTCGAGTCGAGGACGGCCTCAGGAAGGCCCTCGCGAAGGGAGCGCCGCCCGTTGACCTCGCCCGGCTCGAGTTGCTGCCCTCCACCGACGCGATCCCGGCCCTGGTCGACGTCGTCGTGGAGGCCGTCCCCGAGCTCCCCGAGCTCAAGCGGGACATCCTGGGCGCAATCTCCCGGGCACTGCCGCCAGACTGCGTCATCGCCACGAACACCAGCTCGATCTCGATCGACCTGCTCGCCGACTCCGTCGAGTCACCCGAGCGCTTCGTCGGAGCGCACTTCTTCAACCCGGTCCCGGTCTCCCGGCTCGTCGAGATCGTCAGGGGCGCGCGCACCACGGACGACACCGTCGCCCGCTGCGTCGAATGGATCGGATCGATCGGCAAGCAGTCGATAGTCGTGCGCGATTCACCCGGGTTCGCTTCAAGTCGCCTGGGTGTTCTGCTCGGTCTCGAGGCGATAAGGATGCTCGAGGATGGCGTCGCCTCGGCGGAGGACATCGACCTCGCGATGACCCTGGGCTACGGCCATGCGACGGGCCCGCTGCGCTCGACCGACCTCGTCGGGCTCGACGTGCGGCTCGCCATCGCGGAGTACCTGCAGGGAGAACTGGGAGACCGGTTCGCCCCGCCGGCCCTCCTGCGGCGCCTCGTGGACGAGGGTAGCCTCGGCCGCAAGACCGGCCAGGGCTTCTACAGCTGGTAGTCAGGACCGCATCGCGTCGCCATAGGTGGGCATGTGGGCGGTGAGTCCGCCGTCGACGACCAGGAGGTGCCCGTTGACGAATCGCGCGTCATCGCCGGCGAGGAAGGCTACGGCGCTCGCAACGTCGTCGGGCACGCCGTCGAACGGGGCGGGCTGGTGCTCGCGCAGCGAGAGGCGCTGCTCCACGGTCATCCCGCGACCCTCCGGTCGTTCGACCTTGATCAGGCCAGGGATGACGGCGTTGCACCTGATGTTCTGCCTGCCGTACTGCACGGCGACGGCGCGCGTCAGCTGGTTGATCGCCGCCTTCCCCGCGCCGTAGGCGGAGAGGCCGAGATCCCCGAGAAGCCCTGAAGCCGACGAGGTGTTGATGATCGAGCCGCCGCCGCGGGCAAGCATCGCGGGGATCGCGTGCTTGCACCCGAACATCTGGCCGCGCACATTCACGGCAAAGGTCTCGTCCCAGTGCTCCGCTGTGGCGTCGGCGACCGCGCCGTCGCCGCGCACGAGCTGCATCGCGGCAGCGTTGTTGTGCAGGATGTCGAGCCCACCCCATCGGTCCACTGCCGCGGCGATCACCCCGGCCACCGCCGACTCGTCGACGACGTCGCACTGCAGGGCGAAGGCCTGGCCGCCGCGCTCGATGATCTCCCGTGCACGGGACTGCGCGGCATCGAGGGCCAGGTCGGCGAGCAGCACACGGGCCCCCCGCTCGGCGAGCTTGGCCGCAGTGGCCGCGCCGATTCCCGTGGCCGACCCGATCACGACGGCGACCCTGCCCTCGAGCGGTTCGCGCATCACGACAGTGCGTCCCCGAGTGGTCCGCTGTCACCGGCCATCATCGCGCGGGCACCGGCCTCGAGGCCGTCGACGAGATTCTCGTCAAGCCCACCGGAGCGGTAGTTGCGCCTCAGGGTGTCGGTGACCCGCTGGACCGTATCGAGCGAGAACCCGGGATTGTCGTTGCCGTCCTCGACGCTGATCGTTTCGCCGCCGGCCAGGTGCAGGTCGATCTGGGTCGCATAGCCCTCGAGGGCGGCATCTGCTTCGACGAACACGATTCTCGTCACGTCGAGGAGGTCTGGCGCGCCAAGATCTGAGTACCCGCCCTGGTCGAGTGAGCCGCGCACGAGTTGGAGCGCAGCGGCATACGGCGCGCTCAGCAGCGCTGTCGTCTTGCTCTCGTACGGTCCCCTGCCGGCGACCCCCGGGTAGTGGGCCGCACCGGGGCTGAGCCGGATATCCACGCGCTCCAGGCGCTCGGTGGGGACGTCGAGCTGCGAGAGCTGGTAGACGAGCGACTGGTTGAATCCGCAGGTGAGGGCGCCCTTCAGGCGGGTGTGCTCGATCTCGTAGTGCGGGCCGGCCTTGGCGAAGTCGATGTCAGGCACGCGGCCGGAGAATGCCTCGAACACGCCGTCCACCCCCTCGAGCACGTGGGGTGAGCCCTGCACTCCGGCGGCCGCGAGCAGCGCCGAGGTCACCGCGTGCCGCGCCGCGAAGGCGGGTGCGAGGAACCAGTCGTCGGTGCCCTCGGCGAACGGCTGGTTGATTCCCGCGGCCCCCTGCGCCGCGATCGCTATCGCGTGGACCCGGGTTTCGGCATCGAGGTCGAGGGTGATACAGGCCGCGAGCGTGGCGCCGAACACCGTATAGAGCGACGGGGCACGGAATCCGCGCTCAGTGGAGAGGATGGCCCCCGCGCGACCCAGCCTGCCGATTAGCTCATGGCCGGCAACGACCGCGGCGGCGTACCTTCCCGGCGCCAAGGGTCGGCCGAGGGACTCGGCGACCGCGAACACCGCGGGAATGACGACGACACCAGGGTGACTCTGGCTTTCGGCGTGGGTGTCTTCCCTGAAGTCCGAATGGCTCGCGAGCGCGTTCGCGAACGCGGCGCCTGGCGCGCTCGCGACGCGCCCCCTTGAGATGACCGTGCTGCCACCGTGCTCGGCCGTCGTCACATAGTCGATGCCCGAGCGGGCGATCCCGTTGGCGAGACCGAGCCGGGCCACCCCCATGATCTGCATCGTGCTGCGCAGCACTGCATCGAGTGTCGAAGGCGGCAGGTCCTGCCCGTCGATGTCGAGCGCATCGACGAGGCGCCGCGCGGCTGAGGGTTCTGCAGGTGTCGTCATTGACTCTCCATCGTGAGATTGTTCACAGTCATCCTAACTCTGAGTTCGGCTTCAAGACCAAGAAATCTATGGGGTAACGGCGCATAACTTGACAGTCTGAACCATTACGATTTAGCTTTGAAATATTATTTTGACTATGACGTCGACATGGAAGGCCTGGCTGATGCGCCTGCAGCTCACCCCAGCACAGCGGGCGTTCCAGCAGGATCTCCGGGCATTCTACGAACGTGAGGTGCAGCCGGGCTGGCGCACCAGGTACAAGACTTTCGAGGAACTCGGGGCCTACCTTCTCGACTGGGAGAAGGTGCTCTACAGGGGCAACTGGTCGGTGCCGACCTGGCCCGCCGAGTTCGACGGTCGCGGCGCCGACGCCATCGAGCGGGCGATCTTCACAGAGGAGACAGCCCGTTTCGACGCGCCCGAAGGCCTAAACCGCCTCGGCAAGCGGCTCGTGGCACCCGTGTTGATGCGGCACGGCACGGACGCGCAACGTTCGCACCTGGCACGCATCCGGTCGGGTGAAGAGGTGTGGTGCCAGGGCTTCTCCGAGCCCAACGCCGGATCCGACCTCGTGAACATCCGGACGGCTGCGGTGCGGGACGGGTCGGATTGGGTGATCAACGGCCGGAAGATCTGGACGAGTTTCGCCCAGTTCGCCGACTGGGTGATGCTCCTCGTGCGCACCGGGGCCGCCGACTCCCGCGCGGAGGGCATCTCGATAATCCTCGTTTCGCTCGACACTCCCGGCATCGAGATCAGCCCGATCCAGACGATCGCCGGCCGCTCCGAATTCAACGAGGTGTCGTTCGACGACGTGCGGGTACCGCTGGAGAATCTCGTCGGCGCCGAGAACGGTGGCTGGCCGATCGTGCGCTCCGTGCTGCAGGACGAGCGCGGGGCCGAGTTCTGCCTCGCCCGCTACACCGACATCCGACGCATCTTCGAGGATGTGACCTCATACGCCAAGACCGATGCCGACCGCAGTTACCCCGGTCGCATCGGCGCCGACTACGCGCGCATCTACACGATCCAGCTACTGGCTTCCGATCTGCTCGACCGGGGACAGCGGGATGCCACGCCCGAAGGCCTCGAGTCGATGCTCAAGCTCTACACCACGGAGACGTGGCGGTCGCTCGGCGACGACCAGGTCCACTACTGGGCGCACGACCTCTTCGAGCGCGGAGGCAAGGAGGGGCTCGAGGACTACTACGAGTCGCGCCACTACACGATCTCCGCGGGTACCTCCGAGATCCAGCGCAACCTCATCGCCGGCCGGCTGCTCCAGCTGCCCAGCAGCAGGCGGAGCGCGCCATGAGATTCGACGACCTGCTCGACGACTGGCTCGAGACCGACGACCGCGAACTGCTCGACCACTTCGGCGAGCTCATCACCGAGATCGTCGGCGCGCGGCTCGCCCCGGATGCCGAACCCGGGTTCGACGACATGGCAAAGCGTCTTGCGCGCATCCGCGAGCAGGGCTGGCTGGATTTCGCCGTCGAAAAGGACACCACGGATACGGTGTACTTCGAGGCGCTCAAGCGACTGCACCGGCGCACTACCCCGCTTGCCGTGCCGCTGCTCGAGGTGTGGAGCGCGCTCCGCGTCCTGTCCCGCCTCGGCGGGAGCGACCTGCTCGAACGCACCCTCGCCGGCGAATGCGTGACTGTGCTCGCGATCGACGACCTGCTTCGGCCCGGCGATGGCAGCGGCACCGGCTGGATCCCGTTCGGCGACGGGGCTACGGTGCTGCTCGCGGTGGCCGCTGGGGATGGAGTCGACCTGCTGCAGGTAGAGCCGGGTTCAGCCGCGGTGCCGGTCTCGCATCCCGACCCCACACTGCCCGCCTTCACTCTCAGCCCCGCCTCGACGACGACTGTCGGACACCTCGACCGCGCCGGCTGGGAAGGCGCGCGCGCAGAGGTGCTCGTGGCGCAGGCCGCCGCCCTGGCCGGCCAGGCGCAGGCGCTCAACACCGACACGGTCGCATACATCACCAACCGGGTTCAGTTCGGGGTGCCCGTCGGGTCGTTCCAGGCGCTCCAGCACCGTGCCGCAGACATCGCTACCGAGGTCTACGCCGCCCAGCAGGTCAGCATCCACGCTGCCGAGGCGCTCGGAGCACACACGGCGCCGCTCGCGCTCGGCCTTCTCGCGAAGGCGTTCGTTGCGAAGGCGGCGATGAAGACGGCGAGCGAGGCGATCCAGCTGCACGGCGGCATGGGCTTCACCTGGGAGGGTGGCACCCACTTCGGACTGAAGCGCAGCGCATATCTGGCGATGAGCGGCCTGTCGATCGCGGAATGCGAGGAAGGCCTTGGGCGGTGGGCGATCGATGCGCCCGAACTGCTCTGGGCGGGCGGGCTTGATGACCGCGGGAAACGGGAAACTATGGAAGACGGCACGGCATGAGCGACACCAACAACTCGCCGGCGAGGTTCGACATCGCGGACATCACGACGATGATCGACATCCTCCGCGACTCCGGATGGCGCGAGGCGCGACTGAAATGGGGCGACTTCGAACTGCACCTGTCCGACGGCGCGCTGGCCGCGTCCGCACAGCAGGTTCCCGCCGCGGAGAACCGCACCGCGGCCATCGCGAGTCCCGCAGCCTCCGCTCCGCCGTCCGCCGTCGCGCCCGCAGCACCGGCGGCCAACGAACTCGTTGTGAAGGCGGCATCCCTCGGGGTCTTCTGGCGGTCGCCACAACCCGGCGCACCCGCCTTCGTCGAGGTGGGGGACGAGGTCGCCGCTGACACCCCGCTGGCCATCATCGAGGTCATGAAGATGATGACGAGGGTTGAGGCCGGTGCCAAGGGTCGGATCTCGGCAATCCACGTCGACAACGCCGCCGTCGTCGAATTCGACCAGCCCCTCATGACGATCACGCTCGGTTGATGCAATGGGTTCGATCAAGCGGGTGCTCGTCGCGAACCGCGGCGAGATCGCCGTGCGCATCATCCGGGCAGCATTCGACGAGGGAATCGAGACGGTCGTGGCAACGTCAACCGCCGACCGCGAATCCCTCGCCGCCAGGCTCGCTGACCACGCCGTGACGATCGGACCGGCCTCCTCGTCGGCGAGCTACCTTTCGGTGCCAGCGGTAATCAACGCCGCGGTCGCGATGGGGTGCGACGCGATTCATCCGGGCTACGGATTCCTAAGCGAGCGGCCGGAACTGGCGATCGCCTGTGAGGAGAACGGCATCATATTCGTCGGCCCGTCGGTCGACAGCCTGCGCAGGGGCGGGGACAAGACGGCATCCCGTGACCTCGCGGAGTCACTCGGCATCCCGGTATCCCAGGCCGTCGCGCCCGGCGACGACGTCGTGTTGCAGGTCGCCGCGCTGGGCTATCCAGTGCTCGTGAAGGCGGCCGCCGGCGGCGGCGGGCGCGGGATGAAGCTCGTCCGCGATGAGTCTGAGCTGCTTGCCGCAATCGAGAACGGCACCCGCGAAGCGCTCGAGGCCTTCGGCGACGGGCGTGTCTTCATCGAAAAGTTCATCGAACGTGGCCGGCACATCGAGGTGCAGATCCTGGGGGACGGCGAGGGCGAGGTCATCCACCTCGGCGAGCGCGACTGCTCAGTTCAGCGCCGCTACCAGAAGGTCGTCGAGGAGGCTCCGGCCATCGGTCTCGATGACGAATTGCGAGGGCAGCTCCACGCTTCGGCTGTGGCACTCGGCCGCGAACTGAAATACCGCGGAGCTGGGACGGTCGAGTTCCTCGTCGATTCGGTGCGCGGTGGATTCCACTTCCTGGAGATCAACACCAGGGTGCAGGTCGAACATCCTGTGACGGAGATGATCACCGGTGTCGACATCGTCAGGCAACAACTGCGCATCGCGGGCGGCGACGGCCTCGGCATCACCCAGGAGCAGGTCACGATGACCGGACATGCGATCGAATGCAGGATCACCTCAGAAGATCCGTCGCGCGACTTCATGCCCACGCCCGGCCTCGTTGCCGACTGGTTCCCGCCCCAAGGCACCGAGGTGCGAGTCGACACCCACGTCTACCCGGGCTATGTGGTGCCGCCGTTCTACGACTCCCTGCTCGCGAAACTCATCTGCGGCGGTGCGACGCGCGACGAGGCGCTGCGCACCACGGAGCGCGCGCTGCGGCACTTCACCGTCTCGGGCATCAGCACGAACCGCGACCTGCTCATCGACCTCGTCGGGCATCCCGAATTCCTCGACGGCGCGGTCTCGACCCGCTGGCTCGAGAACACGTTCATGGCTACATGGAAGCCGGAAGGAGCCAGTGTTGGCTGAGATCCAGTTCTACGACCAGACCCTCAGGGACGGCCAGCAGAGCCTGTGGGGCATGAAGATGCAGGCGAAGCACATCCTGCCCATCGCCGAGGCCACCGACGAGGCGGGATTCTCCTGCGTCGAACTGACCGGCACGACGATCCACACGGTTCTCGTGAGGGAATTCAAGGAAGATCCGTACGAAGGTCTCGACCTGGTTACCAAACGGATGCCCCACAGCATGCTGCGCGGCGGCATGCGCCCCGACACCGCCGGTTTCGTGCTGCAGCCGTACTCCGTCATCGACCTCTCGGTCAGCGTCATGATGGCGCACGGGATCAACAGCTTCTGGATCTTCGACTGCCTCTTCAATATGGACAAGATGGAGCGGCTGGGCAACGTCATCGGCGACTGGGGCGCCGAAGTCGTGCCGACCCTCTCCTTCGCGATCAGCGACGTGCACACCGACGAGTACTTCGCCGACAAGGCCAGGCAGTTCGCGAAGTGGAAACACGTCGACGCGATAATGCTCGCCGATGAGGCGGGTGTCCTCACTCCGGAGCGCGCTGCCACGCTCCTCCCCGCGCTCATCGAAGCCTGTGGGGAGGTGCCCATCGAACTGCACTGCCACAACACCACCGGGCTCGCCCCGCTCGTCTACCTCAAGGGGATCGAGCTCGGGATCACGCGCATCCACACCTCGTCGCGCCCGCTCGCGAACGGGCCTTCGCTGCCGTCGACCGAAGCGATGCTCGAGAACGTCACCACGCTCGGACACACCACGACCCTCAACGAGGGCGCGCTGCGCAAGATGGCGGAGCACGTCGAATTCGTGGCGAAGCGCGAGGGATACGCGATCGGCGTGCCCTACGAGTACAGGGTCAAGACCTATCAACGGCAGATGCCGGGCGGCATGCAGGGCACGCTTCGCAGCCAGCTCGCGGTGCACGGCAGGCTCGACATGTTCGAGGCTGTGCTCGATGAGGTGTCGCGGGTGCGTGCGGAGTTCGGCTACCCGGTCATGGCGACACCCTTCTCGCAATTCATCGGCACGCAGTCCGTGCTGAACATCACGACGGGCGAGCGCTACGGGATCGTGTCTGATGAGGTCGTGCTCTACGCACTCGGCAGGTTCGGCAACCCGCCGGCGCCGATGGACCAGAACGCGAAGGACAAGATCCTCTCGAGCAAGCGTGCCAAGGAGCTCACCAACTGGGAACTCCCCCAGCCCTCGCTCGAGGAGCTGCGACAGCAGCACGGTATCCACCTTTCCGACGACGAGCTCCTGCTGCGCATCCTCGTGCCGGGCCCGGCCGTCGACGCCATGATCGCCGCAGGTCCAGTGCAGCAGTTCTACCCGAGCCCCGGCGAGCATCCCCTCATCGCCACGCTACGAGAGGCCGCCGCCTCCCCCGCTTCAGCCGTGCGGGTTAGGAACGGCGATCTCGACATCGTCCTCAATCGTTAGGAAGGTCCACCATGGCCGCGCAACTCCCCGTCATCATCAATGCCGCTATCTCCGGGTCGCACCTGCCGACGGCCTCGCCCAACCTCCCGCAGAACGGGCAGCAGATCGGCGAACAGGCGCTCGAGGTTGCGGAGGCGGGCGCGGCGATCGTCCACATCCACGCCCGCGACGAGAACGGCATCCATTCGGGTGCGGTCGAACACTTCCAGCAGCCGATCAAGGTCATCAAGGATGCCGGCAGCGACCTGGTCATCAACCTCACGACCAGCTTCACCGGTTCGAGCACCGACGATCACGACACCCGCTTCGCCCCGCTCTCGCTCTCGCCCGACATCGGCTCCTACGACGCGGGAACGATGAACTTCAACGATCACGTGTTCATGAACCGGCCCGATTTCCTGCGCGAGCTGGCGAGGCGGATGCAGGAGTCAGCCGTCAAGCCGGAGATCGAGATCTTCGACACCGGCCAAATCGGCAACGCCGAGCGCATCGCAGCCGAGGGGCTGATCTCGGGGCCGCTGTACTTCCAGTTCGTGCTGGGGGTGAAGGGCGGCGGGCCGGCGACCGCGAAACAGCTCGTGCACATGCGTGAGAACCTCCCGGAGGGCGCCGTCTGGTCGGTCGCCGGCATCGGCCGGCCGCAGCTCGACATGGACGCCCTCGGCATCATCATGGGCGGCAACGTGCGGACGGGACTCGAGGACAACCTGTATCTCTCGAAGGGCGTCTACGCGACTAACCGCCAGCTCGTGCAGCGGGTTGCCGACCTGGCACGCACTCTCGGCCGGGAAGTGGCGACGCCCGAGCAGGCACGGAACATCCTCGGGATCGGCTGAGCGATGGCCGTCTTCTTCACCGAGCGCCGCGGAAGCGTGATCGCGGGATTCCTCGATCGTCCCGCAGTACACAACGCCCTGGACACGGAGCTCAGGTCGGCGATCGCCGACTTCTGGGACGAGGTGCGGGATGACGCCACGATTCGCGTCGCGATCATCTCGGGCGCGCCCGGATCGTCATTCAGCTCGGGGCGCGACATGAAGGAGACTGCGCAGGCTTACCAGTCCGCCAGCCCTGGCGCCGACTGGGAGCTCGGCGGCAGGACCGGCTATCCCGTCGACTCCCCGACAGGCAAGCCGATCATCGCCGCGATCGACGGGTACTGCATGGGAGCCGGGCTCAAGACGGCGGCGGAGTGCGACCTCAGGATCGCGGCATCCGGGGCCGTTTTCGCCAGCCCGCAGGCGAAGGTCGGTCGCGCGACGGAAAGCCCCCTCTACCTGCACCGGATCGGTGTACCGAGTGCCGTGGCCCTCGACATGGTGTTCACCGGCCGACGGCTCGATGCCGGGGAGGCGCTGCGCTACGGCCTGGTGAGTCGCGTCGTCGAGCGCGAGCGGCTGCTCGACGAGGCATGGTTGATGGCCGAACGGATAGCCGCGGCCTCCCCCACCGTCATCGGCGGCCTCAAGCGCGGCCTGGATGCCGGCCTAACCGACCTGCCGGCCGCGGAGGCGTCACGCCTCTGGAAGGAACTCACCGAGATGTACGGCGACACCCCGGACGCGCGGGCAGGGGCGGCAGGTTTCGTGGAGAAGCGCGACACGACGTTCTAGTGCTGAAACGGAATCAATTCAACATCTAACTTTGTGAGTCTCTCGCAGGAGTGGGGCATTTGCCCAGCATGTGCGCGGCCACTTCTCTCTCTCCGTCTTTTCGACCGACGCCAGATCGAAATAAACTTTGCACTTGAAATTTATCGCGAATGGGCGAAGAATGCTCCAAGGACGAGTTTCGGTAATCAGACTTCTCGACCAACCCTGCCCCATGCAAGAACACAAAGGAGTGTCATGAAAGTCACACGTAAAGTGCCCTTCGCGGCGATCGCGATCGGAGCCATAGCACTGCTGGCGGGGTGCCAGGCCGGTAGCCCCGTACCCTCGGGACCGGCGACCGCGAGCGGTCAGCCCATCAGTGTGGGAACACTGTTCTCCACCACCGGAACCCTGGGCCCGACCGGCCTCGAAGAGCAGGGCGGCGTACAGCTCGCCGTCGATGAGCTCAACGCCGCCGGCGGAGTGCTCGGTCGTCCGCTCACGGTGACCTCCCTCGACGACGAGGGAACGGCGGCTGTCGCCGTCACCCGCGCGCAGGAGCTCATCAGCGACGGCGTCAGCGTCGTCTTCGAAGGCGTCATCTCGCCGACCTCGCTGGCGTCGCAGCCGGTATTCGCGCGCGCGGGAATCATGGACCTCACGATCACCGCTTCGGCCGACGCAATCCTCGACGGAACGAATAACCCCGACGCGATCCGCCTCAACGCGAACACGGCCCTCACCGGCAAGATCATCGCGGACTACGCCAACAAGCAGGGCTTCAAGCGCATCGTCATCCTCTACCAGAACGACGCGTACGGACAGGCGCACATTGCGGCCGTCCAGGCCGCCCTCAAGACGGCGCCGATCGAGTCGATCGCGTTCGACCCGAAGCAGACCGACTTCCGCGTGGAGATGGACAAGGCGATCGCCGACAACCCCGACCTCGTCATGCTCGTCAACTCGAGTTCCGACGTCGGTGGTCCCGCGATGATCCAGCAGTTGCGCTCGGCCGGTTACAAGGGCCAATTCACGATGGCGCCCACAACGATGGCCCAGAAGGTCATCGATGCTGCCGGCGTATCCGCCGAGGGCGGCGTATCCGCTGCGACCTACTTCGCGGACAAGGCACCGTTCACCGGCTACGACGCCAACAACGCCTACGTCACGGCGTGGAAGGCCCAGTCGGGCGGCGTCCTGCCCACCCACACCACCACGCTGGCCTACACGGCAGTGAAGGTCTGGGCGGCGGCCGTCGAAGCGGCGAAGGGCCTCGACGACAAGGCAGCGATCGCAGCCGAGATCAAGGGCCACACGTTCAAGGACACCCCGTTCGGCGACGTCACCTTCGACAAGACCGGCCAGATGAGCTCGACCCTGACGCTGTACCAAGTCAAGGACGGGAAGATCTCCACGTTCTAGCCTGAAGCGTTCCAGGGGCGGGGATGTGCGACCGGGAGGTCGTGCATCCCCGCCCCTTCGCACGCCCGCTGCAGCCCCGGCAAGTCCGGTCAGCGCAGCTGGAGCCCGCTTACCTCGACGTCCAGGGCGAGGATCCTGCCACCGCGCGCGGCGGTGACGACGAGAACTGTGCGGTCGGTGCCGGCGAAGCACAGGTTCGTGGGGAATGAGGGGCCGAGGTCGGTGAACGTCCATCGGCCGTCCGGATGCAGCGTCGCGACGCCCTCTGCGGTCGTGGCCGCAACCCACAGGGCGCCGTCGGAGTCGAACGCCATGCCGTCGGGTTGCCCCTGCGGCAGTTCCGCGTGCAGCACGGGAGCCGTCCATCCGGTCCCATCGCGCTCGATGCGCGAGATCGTCCTGTCATTCGTGTCGTTGATGTACAGCACGTCGCCGGCAGCGTCAAAGCACAACCCGTTGGGGTGCTTGAGCCCCTCGGCGATCACCTCGTACTCGCCGGTTGCGATGTCGAGCGCCAGGACCCGCCCTCGCGGTTCGTCAACTGCCGGTTGCAGGCGCCCATAGGGGTCGGTGAACCAGAGCCGGCCATCTGGCCCGAATGCACAGTCGTTGGGCGCGTTGACGAGCTGCGAGCCGCTCGCCACGACCTCGCCGTCGACCAGCCGCATGATTCCGGGGTCTGCCGCGAACGATTTGGGCTCCATCACCCTGCCGCCGTTCTGCGCGATCCAAAGGGCGCCATCCGGGCCCAGTGCCATGCCGTTGGGCCCGCCACCTACTTCTGCCAGCAGCACCGTGCCGCTGCCATCGAGCGCCGAGGACAGGATGGTGCCGCGGTTGATCGACACGAAGGCCACGGAGTCGCCCATCGCGACGGGCCCCTCGACGAAGCCCTGGCCGGCCGCGAGTTCGCGGACCGCTTGAGCCGTCATACGCCCAGCGAGGTGGCCAGCTGTGCCCGGTGCCACGCCGCCGATCCGAACAGCAGGTCGGAGCTTCGTGCCCGCCTGAAGTAGAGATGCTCAGGGAACTCCCATGTGAAGCCGTTCCCGCCGTGCAGATGAAGGCTCTCGGCGGCGGCGAAATTCAGGGCGTCGGATGCGACGACCTTGGCCAGGCGGGCGTGCTCCTGCCAGCCATCGATCCGCTCGCTGCCCGCCCACAGCGCGAAGTACACGGCGGACCAGGCCGCCTCGATCTCGACGAGGATATCGGCGAGCCGGTGCTGCACTGCCTGGAAGTGCGCGATCGTCTGTCCGAACTGCTCCCGAACGTTCGCATAGGCGACTGCCGATTCGAGGCACTGCCTGGCCGCGCCCACCTGTTCGGCGGCGAGGGTCGCCCAGCCGATCGCGAGCGCCTCCCCGATGTAGTCGGCGCCCCGTGCGGCGTCCCCGACCAGACGGGCCGGGGCGCCGGCGAACCCCACCTGTGCGAGCCTGCGCGTCAGGTCGAGGGTCTTGACGGCGCGCACTTCGGCGGCAGCGGCATCCACGGCGAACAGGGCGACTTCGCCCGAATCCGTTCGCGCGCTCACAAGGAACACGTCGGCGGTCTCGGCGTCGAGCACGTAGTGCTTCTGGCCGTCGACCGCCCAGCCATCGCCCTGCCGGGTGGCCCGGGCCTCGACGGCGCTCGCACCCCAGTCGCCGCCGGATTCCACGGTGGCAAGCGAGACAGTTGCGGAGCCGTCCGCGATGGCGGAGAGCAGTTCGGAGTCCCCGGCGACGGCGAGCGCGGATGCGGCGATCACGGAGCTGGAGAGGAAGGGTGAGGCGTAGAGCCGACGACCCATCTCCTCGAGCACGACGCCGGCCTCCACGAGGGTCAGGCCGAGTCCGTCATGCTCCTCCGGTACGAGCAGGCCCAGGATGCCCAGCTGGTCGCCCAACTGCGCCCACACATCGGCGTCGAGGCCATCGGCCGAGTCGATGACCTTCCTGACCTCGGACTCCGGTGCGCGTCTCTCGAGGAACGACCGGAGCACTTTGGCGAGTTCGTTCTGATCTTCGGTGAGATCGAAGTCCATATCCGCTCCTTCACACACTGCTCGACAAGATGCTACACCATTGAATATTCAGACTATAGAGAGCACTTTGCTGGCCAAACTCTCCATAAACAAACGGCAATTCAATATTTGGTTCAAGTTGAAATAGATCGCACGATGACGTAGTCTCGCACCGATGACGCAGGAACGAGTCAACGTGGACTTTGATGTAGATCGGGTCGGTGTTTGGTCACCGGACTCGACCGCAACTCTGTCACGCGATTCGATCGCAGCATACGCCGCAGCCACCGGCGAGACCGATCCCCGTGCCCTCGCCGGCGACCTCTCCACTCTCCTTTTCGGCGTCGTGCCGTCGTGGCACCTGGTCGCCGACGTGATCTCCTCCGCGGTACCCGAAGAGCATCGGCATCGCGCGGTCCACGGCGAGCACCTCATCGAATCGTCACGACCCCTGCGCCCCGGCGATGAGCTGCGCACTCGGGCTGCTGTCAGCGCGATCCGCCCGACGTCGACCGGCACCATCGTCATCGCAGACGTCGAATCCACTGACCCTTCGGGACTCCTCGTCATCCGCCAGCGCAGCACCGCGTTCTACGTCGGTGTGCTGTCATCGAGAGCCGCGGGCGAGGCGGGCCCACGCCGGGAACCCGACGTCGCTGGGGGTACCGAGATCCGCATCCCGACCGACTCCGGCCTGCCGCTGCGCTACGCGCTGGCCTCCGGCGACATGTCCCCCATCCACCTGGAGGACGCGGCGGCACGGGCCATCGGACTGCCCGGCGTGATCCTCCACGGGATGTGCTCGCTCGCCCTTGCGGGAAGGGCAGTGGTCCAGGTCTCCGGTGCTGACTTCACCGGATTGCGATCACTCTCCTGCCGCTTCAGCGGAGTCGCTCGACCAGGAGACGACCTGGTTGTCGGCGTCGGCGACAGCGCCTTCTCCGCTTCATCCCCTGCCGGCGCGCCAGTGCTCACCGGCGGCCGTTTCACCATGGAGGACACACGATGATCAGGGCCGCATGGCGGAACGCGTCGATCGCGGGCATCGGGCTCAGCGACTACCCGGTCGTTCCGAACCTCACGAGCGAGGGGCACGCAGCCCTCGCGTTCGGTCGCGCCCTCGCCGACTCCGGGTTGCACAAGGCAGACATCGACGGGTTCTTCTGCGCGGGGAATGCCGCTCCACACATCGAGGACGCCGAGAACCTGGCCGAGCAGCTGGGCATCCGGCCCCGTTTCATCGACAACACCTACACGGGTGGATCGGCCTTCGAGGTGCTGCTGCAGCATGCGACCATCGCGATCGCCGCGGGAGAGTGCGACACCGCACTCATCGTGTACGGCTCGGATGCCCGCAGCCGCGGCAAGCGGACACTCGGGTCGGGCGGGGTCCCGCCGATGGCGTACCCCTGGGACCTGAAGGACTACCGGCCGTCGCGCGTCGGAGGGCCGATGGCCTTCGAAGTGCCGTTCGGGGGCAACATCATCAGTTCGTACGCGCTCGCCGCACAGCGCCACATGTTCGAATTCGGCACGACCTCGGAGCAGCTGGCGGAGATCGCTGTCGCCATGCGTTACAACGCCGGCTTCAACCCCAGTGCCATGTACCGCGACCCGCTCACCGTCGCCGACGTCGTGGGCTCTGCGCTGATCGCCGACCCCCTGCACCGCTGGGATTGCTGCGTGGTCTCCGACGGCGGGGGCGCGGTCATCATCACCACGACGGAGCGCGCCCGCGACCTGGCCACCCATCCGGTCAACGTGCTCTCGGCGAAGAACGCCGGCACGCACTGGAACATCGGCCAGATGCCCGACTTCACCCGCACGGGAGCAGCGGATTGCGCGGATGCGGCATTCGAGGCGGCCGGCGTCACGCGCGACGACATCGACACGCTGCAGGTCTATGACAGCTTCACGATCACCGTGCTGCTCCAGCTGGAAGACCTCGGATTCTGCGCGAAAGGCGAAGGCGGCGCCTTCGTCTCGGACGGCAAGCTGAAGGTGGGCGGCGCGCTGCCGACGAACACCGACGGCGGGGGCCTGAGCTCGTGTCATCCCGGCATGCGCGGCATCTTCCTCATCATCGAGGCGGTGCGGCAGCTCCGCGGCGATGCGGGGGAGGCCCAGACTCCCGGCGCCGAACTGGCTATGGTCTCCGGGTCGGGCGGCCTCCTCTCGCATCTCGGCGTGGCGATCCTGGGGAGGGACCGATGAACGACCTTGCGGCCGAGCTGCACACCACCGAGCGGATGCTCCCCCAGCCCGACACCGTCTCCGCCGAGTTCTGGGATGGCCTGGCCGTGGGCGAACTGCGCCTGCAGCGCTGCACGGACTGCGACACCGCGCAGTTCTACCCGCGTCCGACATGCTCCACGTGCGGTGGTGCTGTCGAGTGGTTCGTGGCGACTGGCCGCGGAGAGGTGCACACCTTCACTGTGGTGCGCGCGAACGGGGTCGAGCCCTTCGCATCACTCGTCCCGTATGTTTTCGCCGTAGTGCAGCTCGAGGAGGGACCACGGATGCTCACGAACGTCATCCAGTGCGATCCCGAATCCGTGCGGATCGGCACCCACGTCCAGCTCACGCCGGTCGCGGCCGGCGAGCTCGTCCTCCCGTTCTTTACCCCGGCCAGCAGGGAATGAGGCAGCGATGAATCTCGCAGATACCCCCGACGAAGCGGCATTCCGGGCCGAGGTGCGCGCCTGGCTGGTCGCCAATGCGCCACCCAAGGGCTCGCCCGACGACTTCTCCCAGGGTTACGGTGTCGGCGACGGTCCCGACGAGGAACTGTTCCTTGAGCGGTCCCGCGCCTGGCAGGCGAAGGTGGAGGCGGCGGGATTCGCCGGCCTGAGCTGGCCGAAGGAGTACGGCGGCCAGGGTGGATCGCAGTCCAAGGAGTACATCTACGCACAGGAGCAATCCCGCCTGGGCGTCACGACCGAGGCATTCGATGTCGGCGTCCGGATGATCGGGCCGACGATCATCGAACATGCCCGTGACGACCAGAAGGCCGCCCTCCTGCCGCCCATGCTCCGCGGCGAGGAGATCTGGTGCCAGCTCTACAGCGAACCGCTCTCCGGCTCCGACCTCGCGAGCGTCCGCACGACGGCGATCCGTGACGGCAATGACTGGGTTGTCAACGGCCAGAAGGTGTGGACCTCTGGCGCGCACTATTCGAAGTGGGCGATGCTGCTCGCCCGCACCGACCCGGCGGCGGCGAAGCACAAGGGGCTCACCTGCTTCATCGTCGACCTCGAAACCGCGGGCTTCGACATCCGCCCCCTTCGCCAGATGACCGGCGCGCGGCACTTCAACGAGGTGTTCATGGATGACGTCCGCATCCCTGCGAGCGCCGAGTTCGGCGCCGTCAACGACGGCTGGCACGTGGTGCTGACCACCCTCAGGCACGAGCGCTCGATCATCGGCGGTGGACACCACGGCCCGACCTTCGCCGAACTCGCCGCCCTCGCCGCGCGCTCTGGTGACGGATCCGACCGCTCCCGCGACCTCGTTGACGTCCACATCGGCGACCGGCTGCTCGACCTGCTCGACATGCGGGTGCAATCGACGCTGTCGCATGGCCGCGACACCACGATGGAGAGCTCGGTGAAGAAGATCTTCCACGGCCGGCACATCAGCCGGACGGTCCGTCTCGGCCTCGACCTGCAGGGTGCGGCGGGCATGGTGACCGATGGGACGGAGGGCGACCACTGGGCCCACGAGGCTCTCAACGCCCCCATGTACCGCATCGCCGGTGGCACGGACGAGATCCAGCGCAACATCCTGGCCGGGCGCGTGCTCGGCGTACCCGAGCGAAAGAAATAAGGAGCAGCAGCCATGGACTTCAACGGCGATGTCATTGTCGTAACCGGTGCGGGCACCGGCCTGGGCAGAGAGCACGCACTGCTCCTGGGTCGCCTCGGCGCGCGCGTCGTGGTCAACGACGTCGGCGCCACGCTTACCGGCGAGAGTCTGGGGGAACGCCCGGCCGACGAGGTCGTTCGTACGATCCTGGAGGCTGGCGGACAGGCTGTCGCGAACAACGACAGCGTCTCCACCGAGGAGGGCGCTATGGGGATCATCAAGACCGCCATCGACACCTGGGGCCGCGTGGACGGCGTGGTGAACAACGCGGGAATCCTCCGTGACCGCACATTCGCAAAGATGAGCCTCGACGAGTTCAGGGCCGTCATCGACGTGCACCTGGTCGGCGCGTTCCTCGTGACGAAGGCGGCGTGGCCGCACTTCAGGGAGCAGGGTCACGGTCGTGTCGTCGCGACGACCTCCGGCGCCGGCCTCTACGGAAACTTCGGCCAGGCCAATTACGCGGCGGCGAAGATGGCACTTGTCGGGTTCGTGAAGACCCTTGCCGTCGAGGGCGCTCGTGACGGGATCAAAGCAAACGCACTCTCCCCCGCGGGCCGCACCAGGATGTCCGACGCCACCCTCGAGGAGGAGTTCGCGTCCCGTCTCGACCCGTCGCTCGTGAGCCCCGCGGTGGCGATGATGATGCACCGCTCGTGCCCGTGGTCAGGCGAGACGATAGCCGCGGGTGGCGGGCGCGTCGGCAGGGTCTTCGTCGCTGAAACTCCCGGGTACGTGAACCCGAACCTCACGGTCGACGACCTCGTTGCGCACCAGGACGTCATCTTCGACCAGTCGACGACCTTCGTCCCAGACGGCGTTCCCGCCCAGGCGGACTACCTGCTCGGCCTCATCAAGGCAGCTGAGAAATGAGCGAGGCTGCCGCCCTCCAGGTTGACGACCTGGGCGTGCGCTACGGCGGCTTCCAGGCCCTGGAAGGCATGTCGTGGTCGGTTGCGGCTGGCGAGATCCTCGGCGTCATCGGCCCGAACGGCGCCGGCAAGAGCACCTGCATGGCCGCGACGACGAACAGCGTCAAGCATGCAGGCACGATCAGGCTGCTCGGCGACGACGTGACAAAGGTCCCGACCGCAGAACTCTCTCGACGCGGCCTGCGCCGCACGTTCCAGCAGAACGCGTTCTATGGCGAACTCAGTGTTCTCGAGAACGCCTCCAGCTCACTGATCTGGGGCGACGGAACCGGCCTCGCGGCCGCGACATTCATGCCGCTACGGGAGCGGCGGTCGACCGCCAGGCGCATCAGCGCCGCCGGCGAGCTGCTCGACAGGTTCGCCATCCCGCGCATGTACTTCGATGAGAAGCCCAGCGACATCCCCTACGGAACCCAGCGGATGCTCGCGCTCGCGCTCGCCTACGCCTCAGCGCCCGTCGCTCTCCTCATCGACGAACCAGCAGCCGGGGTCGGTGGCACCGACATGAAGGCACTCGCGGACAAGCTCAAGATGCTCAAAGCCGAGGGCATCGCACTCGTCGTGATCGAGCACCACATGGATCTCATCATGACCGTGGCCGACCGCATCGTGGTCCTCGACCGGGGACGGATGCTCGCCACGGGCACCCCGCAGGAAATCAGGACAAACGAGAAGGTCCTCGAAGCGTATTTGGGACGTGCAGCGTGACCGCCGTCATCTCCACTACCGGGCTCTCCGTTCGCTACGGCGGCAACGTGGCGCTCCAGCCCGTGGATCTCGAAGTGCCAGAGGCGACACTCGTCACCGTGGTCGGCGCCAATGGAGCCGGAAAGTCGACGCTCCTCGGCGGCATCGCGGGCTGGTCCCGCGGCCGACCCGTTTTCGGCGGCAAGGTCGCGCTGCGTGGCGTGGACATCACTTCGAAGTCCGCCCCCGACAGGGCCCGTGCCGGCGTCACACTGGTGCCCGAATCCCATTCGATCTTCTACGACCTGACCGTGGCCGAGAACCTCGGCCTGCAGCGTCCCCGGCGTGGTGTCGAGGGGCACGTGTTCACCCTCGACGAGGTCTACGCGCTGTTCCCGCGCCTCTCTGAGCGACCCGGCCAGCGCGCCGGATCGCTGTCCGGCGGCCAGCGGCAGATGCTGGCGATCGGCAGGGCACTTCTCGCCAATCCACAGCTGCTCATGCTCGACGAACCGTCGATCGGCCTGGCGCCGCAGGTCATCGTGGAGATCCTGCAGGTTGTCCGCGGACTCGTCGACGGAGGGATGACGGTGCTGCTGTCCGAGCAGAACGTGACGGCGGTGATGGGCGTCTCCGACGAGTTGATCCTGCTCGAGCGCGGCACGGTGGTGCTGCGTGGCAAACCTGACGACGTCAAGAGCGATCACCGCCTCATCGACGCGTACCTCGGGATGGAATCATGATTACCGTCGCGCAGATCATCAACGGCGTCGTCATCGGGTCCGGTTATGCCTTGCTCGCTCTGGGCTGGACGATCCTGCTCGGTGCCGCCCGCGTGGTCAACTTCGCGCACGGCCAGCTCTACATGCTCGGGGCATTCGTCACCTGGTGGGTGATGACGCAGTCCGGCGCACCGTACTGGCTGGGCCTGCTCGCCGCGCTCGTCGTCATGGCCGTGATCGGCGCACTCATGCAGCGGATCCTCCTCCGGATGACACTCGAGCACGATCTCGTCCGCATCATGATCGTCACGCTTGGCTTCAGCTACGTGCTCACGTCGGTCGCGACGATCCTGTTCGGGGGCAACGCCCAGCAGGTGAAGTCACCACTGCAGGGACTCAGCGTCACCGTGGGCGACACGCTCCTGAGCTACCAGGACATCCTGATCGTGGTACTCGCGCTCGTTCTGTTCCTCGCGACCTCCCTCGTGCTGAGGCGAACGAGGCTGGGCCGGGTGATCCGCGCTATGGCGGAGGATCCGCTGCTCGCCGAGCTGGGAGGAATGCGCCCGTCGCGCATCTACATCGGCGTGTTCGCGTTCTCCGCAGTCCTCGCGGCTCTCGCCGGCGGGCTGCTGACCACCCGCAGCCCCGTCTTTACGACCCTTGGCGGTGAGCAGGTGCTTCTGACCTTCGTCATCGTCGTTCTGGGCGGCGTGGGCCGCGTGTGGGGCAACCTGCTCGCCGCCCTGGGGGTCGGCCTGTTCACGTCCATCTTCGGAGCGCTGGTCTCGCCGGCGTACACGACGGGCGTGCTCTTCCTGATCGTGCTCGTCCTCTTCACCATCCGACCGCGAGGAGTGCAACTCCATGACTGACACGCTGATCGCCAACCCGCCGAGCCTCGAGGAGCCGCGCAGGGGCCTCGGCAACCGCCTGGTGCGCTGGGCCATCGTCCTGGGTGCTCTCGTGCTCCTCTACTTCGTGCCGCAGATCCTCGGCGGCACGCTAAGGGTCTACGACACCTTGGTCGTGATCTGCATCTACGCCCTGATGGTGTACGGGGTCGACCTGCTGCTGTCCTACCTGGGCGACATCAGCCTTGGCCACACCGCGTTCTGGGCGGCGGGCGCGTACGTCACCGCCGTCTTCTCCGTGCGATTCGGTTGGAACAGCTGGCTCACCCTGGTCGCCGCGATCCTCACGGCGTTGCTGCTCGCGGGCATCCTGGGCATCGCTGTCTACAGGGCACGGGCGTTCATCTTCACGCTATCCACCTATGCGATCGCCGTCGTGCTCTCGCAGGTCGCACACAACTGGGCCTTCGTGGGCGGTTCTGACGGCATGGTGGGCGTCCCCTTCCTCGACCTCAGCGTCGGCCCGCTCAATCTCGCGACGAGGACCATCGCCGACATGTGGCCGTACACATTCGGCGCGGTCGCGATCGTGGTGCTCGCCATCTCGCGGTTCCGTCACTCGCGCCTGGCCAAAGCCGCGCTCATGGCCTATATGAATCCTGACCTCGCCACGACGATGGGCGTCAACGTGTCGCGGGTGCGGTTCCAGTTGCTCGTGCTCTCCTCGGCCCCTCCAGCCATCGCCGGCTGGCTGTACGCGTATTACCGCGCGTACGTCGGCACCGACCTCTTCGACATGTACTTTTTGATCCTGATGCTCACGGCGGCGGCGATCGTCGGCAGGCGCGTGCTGCTCGGACCGGTGATCGGCGTCGCGCTGATCATTGCCCAGCAGAACTTCTTCAGCTTCGGAAGCCAGATCGACAAGCTGCTGCTCGGCGCGGTACTCGTGATCGTGTTGGTGTTCCTGCCCTCAGGGCTGGTCGGCATCTGGCACCTCATCCGCAACGGGATCAGGACGCGTGCCGGCCGACGAGCCGAAGCCCGGGCCTGACCAAGGACCCCGCTAGGCGACGGTGCTGTCGACGGCGACGTCTTCGACCGCTGCGCTGATGTTCTCCCCGTCGAGCACCTTCATGAGGCCGCGCAGCGATGAGAGCAGGTTGTCGTGCTCCTCGAGGTTGAGCTCGTCGAGGATCGACTCGCAGCGCAGGATGATTTGCCCGAGGGCAGGCTCGAAGGCGCGTAGTCCCATTGCGCTCAGGGCGACGAGCTGCACGCGACGGTCTTCGACGTGCGGTCGGCGCGCGATGAACCCGCGGCGTTCAAGTGTCGTCAGGCGGGCGGTGACCGCGCCGGGAGTGATGATCAACGACCTGGTGAGCTCCGTCGGCCGCATCTCATACGGCGGCCCCATGCGCACCAGCGCGGCGAGCACCTCGAACTCCGCCATGTTGAGATCGCATTCGTCGAGCACCTGCGAAAGGGCCTTCTCGAAGAGGTTGGCTGTTCGTTTGAGACGCCCCCACGCCTCGAGGGCATAGACGTCGACACCCGGCTTCTCTGCGGCCCACTGGGCGGTGAAAATGTCGACTGCGTCCACAGGAATACCATACCTTCGTTCAAGGTCGAAATACCTAGCGTGACACCGTTCCGCTGAGCGCGGCTATCGGGCGTAGGAACAGCGGTCGGGCGAGGAACCATGCCGCGATCATCACGAGCAGCGATGCCGCGAAGATCCCGAAACCCCACCAGCTCGCGTCATCCCGCCCCGCATACATGTGGTTCAGGTTCCGCAGCGCGCCGGTGGCGAAGACGAGGGTCACGTGCGTGACCGTGAACAGCACGAACCAGAGCATCACCGGGAAGTGAATGCGACGCGCGAGTTCGACGGGGTATGCGGCGCTCAGCCTCGTGCGGCCGGTCGGCCAGGCAGGCGACATCCGGATTCCCGTGAGGATGGCCAGCGGAGCCGCGATGAACACCGTGATGAAGTAGGTGAGGAGCTGCAGCGCGTTGTAGTTGACCCACCCGTTCTCGGTGGGCCACTGGAGCGACAGGTACTGGATGCCGACCGACACCGCGTTGGGGAAGATGTCCCAGTGCAGCGGCACGAGCCGCACCCAGTGCCCGCTCACGAAGACGAGCACGATGAACACGACGCCGTTGAGCACCCAGAGCGCGTCGAGGCTCAGGTGGAGCCAGAGCGTGAGGCTGATGCGGTGCGGGGCGCCCTTGGTCCGGATCAGGCCGCGATTATTCCGCGTGTAGAAGGCGGCCGGGCGCTTCTCGGTGCGGATCTGCCAGCCCGTTCGGATGATGAGCAGGATGAAGAACGCGCTGAGGAAGTGCTGCCAGCCCAGCCAGGCCGGGAGGCCCACCGGCGACTCCGGCGGCAACTCGGACTCACCCGGGTACTGCGTCATGAAGTCCTGCACCGCGGGAAGCTCCCGGACGAAACGGGCCAGCAGCACCGCCACCGCCAGCAGCAGCACCGCCGCAGGCAGGATCCAGAGCAGCCGGAACCGCCTGCTGCGCGCCTGTGCAGGAATAGCCATCGCTATGACGCCCGCCTGCCGAGTTCGTCGATGAGCTGCGGAACCACCTTGAAGACATCGCCGACGATGCCGAAGTCGGCGATCTCGAAAATGGGGGCGGTCGCATCCTTGTTGATTGCGACAATGAGCTTCGCGGTTTGCATTCCGGCGAGGTGCTGGATCGCGCCAGAGATCCCGAGCGCGATGTAGAGGTCGGGTGACACCGTCGTGCCGGTCTGGCCGACCTGCGACGACTGTGCGACATACCCGGCATCGACTGCTGCACGGGATGCCCCGACCGCAGCGCCCAATGCGTCGGCGAGCTGTTCGACGAGGGCGAAGTTCTCCCTGGAGCCGAGTCCCCTGCCGCCGGACACGACACGCGCAGCACCCTGGAGCCCGGGCCGGTCGGCCGTGGCCACCAGATCACTCGAGGAGTCGATGACCGCCGAGGGGGTGCCTCCGGGCGGGATGTCGATCCGCTCGATGGGCGCGGCGGGGATCTCCTGGCCGTCGACCGAGCCCTGCCGGACGGTGACGATGAGCGGACCGGAGTCTGCCGACGACTCGACGACGTATGTCCCCCCGAAAATCGAATGGGTGGCGATGACCCGGTCGTCGTCGAGACGCAGGTCGACCGCATCCACCACCACTGCGGCGCCTGCGCGCACCGCGAGCCGGCCCGCCGTTTCGCGACCGTCGACGGTGTTCGCCACGAGTACCGCAGCGACCGAGGCGTGTGCGGCGAGCGCCGTCTCGAGCGCGACGACCTGCGGTGTCACGACGAGATTCGGTGCGCCAGCACCGACCGCGACCCCAACCGGCGTGCCGAGCCGTGCAGCGGCCGCGAGCAAGTACGAGGCCGATGGCGTGAGGTCACCATCAGGCGTGGTTTCGACAAGGACCAGGATCGTGGACATGAAGGCTCCTATGCCAATCGGTTCGTCACGAGAAAGTCCGCCAGCTGCTTGGCTGCTGTGCCGTCATCGGTGACGATCAAACCGGCGGAGCGAGCGGGGCGACGCACGACGGAGAGCACGACGGACTTCGCGCCGCCATCCAGGGGGGCGAGTTCGGCGAGCGAACGCTGCACGAGCGGCTTCTTCTTCGCGCCCATGATGCCCTTGAAACCGGGGAAGCGCGCTTCGGGCGAGCGCTCGGTTACCGAGATGACCGCAGGCAACCCGGCGTGCACTTCGAGCGTCCCGCTCTCCGTGCCGCGCTCCCCACGCACAGTGGTCGCGTCGATCACCGTGGAGTTGAGAAAGGTGGCGTGCGCGACGCCCAGGTGCTCAGCGACCATTGCCGGGATCATCCCGCCACGGCCGTCGGTGGACTCATTGCCCGCGATGACCAGGTCGAAACCCTCGAGCTTGATCGCCGCGGCGAGAGCCGCACTCGTCGATGAGAGATCCGACCCGGCGAGCGCGTCGTCGAGAACGTGCACGGCCGAGTCGGCCCCCATCGCGAGAGCTTTGCGGAGCACCTCTGCGGCGGATGGGGGACCCATCGTCATGGCGACGATGTCGGCGCCTGACGCCTCACGGTGCCGTAGGGCGACCTCCAAGGCGCGCTCGCCGCTCTCGTCGAACACCTGATCGCCGTTCGAGCGGTCGATCCGGCCCGAGGCACTATCGAGCGTCCGCTCACCCCAGGTGTCGGGCACCTGTTTCACGAGCACGATGATCTTCACGTGTGCACTCCCCATCGAACTGTCACGATTTATTTCAACATTATAATACTTTTGGGCAGACCGCACTCCTCGACCGATTCGGCATTCGGGCCCAGCGACCAAAGGCTCCCCACCAGCGGCCGTGCGCCCGCGCGATCCCTTCCATGTGGCAGATTCCGGAAGCGGGCATCCGCAGGCGCGTCGGGCATCGCCCGTTCACGATGACAGAGGCGTGAAAGACGGGGGCCCAGCCTGTCGTGAATTTCGAACAACTGCTACTGTTTCGATATGGCTGCGCAGTCGAAAACCAGACAGGATGACGCGTACCAGCGGATCCGTTCCGACATCCTAGCTGGGCGGCTGAAGCCTGGCCGAAAACTCCCCTTCGCGGAGTTGTCCGAGAGCTACCCGTTCAGCGTTGGTGTCCTGCGAGAAGCCCTTTCGAGGTTGGTCGAGCAGGGCCTTGTCGAGAACGAGCCACAGAGGGGCTACTTCGTCACTCCGATCTCCCGAACAGATTTGCTCAATCTGACGGTCGCGCGCAGGGAGATCGAGACACTCACGTTGCGCTATGCGATGGCGGATGGGGACTTTGTCTGGGAATCCGAAGTACTCGCAGCGCATCATCGACTCGCGACGACCTCGTTCTATGCTCCCGGGGATCCCTCGCGAATCAGTGAGGAATGGGCCGAGGCGCACTCCGTGTTTCACGAGACCCTGCTATCGGGTAGTGGGAATCCGCGTTTGACTGCTGTCGCGACTCAGCTGCGGGCGTCCGCTGAGCTTTATCGTCGCTGGTCCGTGCCGTTGGGGCATGGCGAGTCGCGGGACATCGCGCAGGAACACAAAGCGATTGTCGAGGCTGTTCTTGGCCACGACGTCGAACTGGCCGTCCGACTTCTCACGGATCACATCAACCTCACGACAACTCTTTTGGTGGAAGCGGGCGCAGCTGATCCTCCGGTCACAGATGACCGCCAAGGGATCCTTGACGATCGTCATCATATTTCGAAATTAGTTGCCAAATCCGAAGACTATCCTTAGGCTTTCTCTATCTGGCCGATCTGCCTCGCAACTGCGCGTGACGGCTGGATTTAAAAGAGGAATCCGAAGGAGACAGAGTTGTCCAAGAACCGGGCACCCAACCGCCCCATAGTCGCTCCCAAGTTTCACCACACGACGTTTACGACCCTGCGACTCGATGAAATGGTCGCTTGGTATAGCAATGTTGCCGGCCTCACGCCGGTCTATCACAGCGAATCGGCCGCCTGGTTGACGAACGACGAAGCAAACCATCGAATCGCCTTCCTTTCCCCCCCGGGGCTGAAGAATCCGGTCGACAAGCCGCACACGATCGGCATCCACCACACGGCGTTCGAGTACGCGGATTTCGATGCGTGGATGCACAACTACGTTCGACTTCGGGATACGGGCATTGTGCCGTTCCTGACCCTCGACCACGGCATGACCATCTCGTTGTACTACGCCGACCCGGAGGGGAATGGCGTCGAGATCCAGGTAGACACGTTTGGCGATTGGAGCAAATCCAAGGAGTGGATGTCTGGTTCACTCGAGTTCGCCGAGGATCAGCTTGGAGCGCATTTCGACCCAAACAAGCTCGTCGAGGCGTGGCAGGCAGGGCTTTCATTCGAAGAGATCCACCGACGCACGCGAGCTGGCGAATACGCGCCCGCCGTCATACCAACCGACATATTTCTGCCCGAAGTGTATTAGGGCGTCCCAATTCACGGGTCAAGCGAAACACCAAGGAGATTTACGTGCGGATAGCGAACGTCGACGGTCGACTGTCACTTGCACTTTCGACGGGATTTGTAGACGTTGAGAGCGCGAGCGCCGGGAAATTCGGCTCGGATCCTCAAGCGATCTATGATCGCTGGAGCGAGTTCCGTGAGTGGGCTCCAAGCGCAAGAAGCAGTGAAGTCGAGCCGTTGGGTGACCGGGTGCTGGGATCGCCGGCACCTCGGCCTCGTCAGGTTTTCGCTATCGGGCTCAACTACCGCGCGCACGCCGATGAGTCCGGGTTCGATCGACCCGCGGAGCATCCGCCGGTATTCACGAAATTCAGCAGCAGTATCACGGGCCCGGTTGGCTTAGTCGAGTTGCCAGAAGGAGGCAACGTCGATTGGGAGGTCGAGCTCGCTGCGGTGATCGGCAAGACCGCTCGCAACGTCGCAGAACACGACGGGTGGAGTTATGTCGCAGGCCTCACCGTCGGTCAGGACATTTCCGAGCGCCGCCTGCAGATGGCGTCACCGGCTCCCCAATTCAGCCTTGCAAAGTCGCTCCCGGGCTTCTCACCGATGGGACCCGATCTCGTCACCGTCGATGAATTCGACAACCCAGACGATCTCGCGCTCTCGTGCGATATCAATGGTGAATCGGTACAGAACGGCAGGACTCTCGACCTGATCTTTTCGGTGCCACGCCTGATCGAGTACCTTTCCGCGATCCTCCCGCTCTACCCGGGCGACGTCATCTTCACCGGAACTCCGTCCGGCGTTGGCATGGGTCGCACGCCGCAGAGGTGGTTGCAGGATGGTGACGAGCTCGTGAGCCGCATCGAAGGAATCGGCGAAATCCGTCAGACCTTTGTCGGTGCGCACAAATGATCGGGCACATCGTCGCTGTGAAGTGGAACGAGAGTGCGACTGAAGAATTAATTGCGACCTTCGAGGATGGGCTTCGGGCACTGCCCGGAATCATTCCTGAGTTGATCAGCTATCGATTCGGCCGCGACCTGGCCCTGCGGCCGGGTAACGGAGACTTTGCGATCCTTGCGCAGCTGGCATCCGGGGAGGACGTCCCGAAGTACCTGGACCATCCAGCACACTTGCGCGTCGTGAGGGAGTTGCTCGCCCCGATCCTGGCGGAGCGTACCGTGATCCAGTTCGAGTGGGAACCGGACTTCGCGGCTTCAGCGTGACGGTTCGCGCAGCAGCGCGACACCGGTTGCGGCTTGCACTTCATCGAATGTGACGCCGGGAGCAAGCTCCTTTAGCTGGAGCCCTTCGGGCATCACATCGATAACAGCGAGGTCGGTGATGATGCGGCTGACCACCGCGCGGCCGGTCAGCGGCAAGTCGCACTCCGCGACGATCTTGTGGTCGCCGCTCTTCGCGACATGCTCCATGACGACGATGACGCGGCGAGCACCATGAACGAGGTCCATGGCACCGCCCGGTCCCTTAATCAGCTTGCCAGGGACGGCCCAGTTGGCGATGTCGCCCTTCACGGAGACCTGCATGGCGCCGAGGATGGCCGTGTCGATGCGCTTGCCACGGATCATCCCGAAGCTCGCGGACGAATCGAAGTATGAGGCGCCAGGCAGCACCGTGACAGTCTCCTTGCCCGCGTTGATGAGTTTCGGATCGGCCTCTCCCTCCCACGGGTATGGGCCGACACCGAGCACGCCGTTCTCCGAGTGCAGAACGACGGTGACGCCATCCGGTACGTAGTTCGGGATGAGGGTCGGCAGGCCGATACCGAGGTTGACATAGGTGCCGTCCTCCAGCTCCCGGGCGGCACGAGCGGCCATTTGGGTGCGAGTGAGAGCCATGATCAGGCACCCTTCTGGATGGATTCGGGCCGCACGGTCGTCTTCTCGGCGGGCCTCGGCCGCACGGTCGTCTTTTCGATCGGGAGATCTGCGGCGTCCTCGGCGCTGAGTTGCACGATTCGGTGCACATAGATTCCGGGAAGGTGAATGTCGTCCGGATCGATCGACCCGGCCGGGACCAGCTCATCAACCTCGGCGATCGTGATCCTGCCGGCCATGGCGGCAGGCGGATTGAAGTTGCGCGCGGACTTCTCGAACACCAGGTTGCCGTGCGTATCCCCGATCTTCGCGCGAACCAGCGCGAAATCCGTCACGATCGCCTCCTCAAGGACGTACTCCTCCTGCTCCCCGCCGAGCGAACCGAACATCCGGGTCTCCTTCTTCGGAGACTGCACCACGACCTCGCCGCCCGGCCCGTACCGCCACGGCAGACCACCCTCGGCGACCATCGTGCCAACCCCACTCGGCGTGTAGAAAGCCGGAATACCGGAGCCCCCGGCCCGCATCCGTTCGGCCAACGTCCCCTGCGGCGTCAACTCGACCTCGAGCTCGCCACCGAGATAACGCCTCGCGAAATCCTGGTTCTCGCCGATATACGACGCGGTCACCCGACTGATGCGACCCGCGGCGAGCAGTTCGCCGAGACCCCAACCATCGATACCGCAGTTATTGGAGACGACACGGAGATCTGTCGTGCCCTTGGCAAGGAGCGCTCTAATCAGCACGATCGGGACACCGACGAGACCGAAGCCGCCCACCGCCATCGTTGAGCCGTCCACGATGTCGGCCACGGCATCCGCTGCACTCGGGTAGGTCTTATCCATCTGTCTCTCCCTGCTGATTTTCTTCCTGGACATCAGCGTCCAGTTCGGCAAACACTTCGCTGGCAATCGCGAACCCGGCACTGGCCGCGGGAACTCCCGCATAGATTGCCGTGTGCAAGATTGTCTCGCTGACCTCGGCGCGGGACAATCCATTGGTC
>JAODLY010000005.1 GCA_025464445.1 Rhodoglobus sp.
GTCTCATGCTCCAGTGTGAATCGCGAGTTCCTGGCATCCCGACCGGCACCGGCGGATGGTGCGATGGCGGGCCGAGAAGCCACTTGTTGCGGACCGGTGGATGCCGCGACGCAAGAACTGGCTTCTCGGCGGGTATTGCGCGCGCGGCGCGGCCGCTAGAAGCCGAGCCGCCCCAGCTGCTTCGCGTCGCGCTGCCACTCCTTCGCGACCTTCACGCGCATGGACAGGAACACCTGGCGGCCGACGAGCTTCTCGATCTCGACCCGGGCGCGGGCGCCGACATCCTGCAGCCGCTGGCCCTGGTGGCCGATGATGATGCCCTTCTGGCTATCGCGCTCCACGAACAGGTTGGCGTAGATCTCCAGGACGGTGCCCTCGATCATGTCGTCGATGGTCACCGCGATGGAGTGCGGCAGTTCGTCCTGCACACCCTCGAGCGCGGCCTCGCGGATGAGCTCGCTGATGCGCGACTCCGTCGTCTCGTCCGTCACGGCGTCGGACGGGTACAGGGCGGCGGATACGGGCATGAGCTTCACGAGTTCTGTCGCGAGGATGTCGAGCTGCTTCTTGTCGAACGAGGAGATCGGGATGATCGCATCCCAGTCCCGCAGTTCGCTCACGGCCTGCAGCTGCTCGGCCACGCCCGGGCGGCTGGACGCGTCGATTTTCGTGACGATGGCGACCTTCTTCGCGCGCGGGAATGAATCCAGCTGCTCGTTGATGTACCTGTCGCCCGGCCCGATCTTCTCGTTGGCGGGCAGGCACAGCCCGATCACGTCGACCTCGGCGAGGGTGTCCTGCACGATGCTGTTGAGCCGCTCGCCGAGCAGGGTGCGCGGCCGGTGCATGCCGGGGGTGTCGACGATGATGAGCTGCCCGTCGGCGGCATGCACGATGCCCCGGATGGCGCGGCGCGTGGTCTGCGGCTTGGACGAGGTGATCGCGACCTTCTCGCCGACGAGCGCGTTAGTCAGCGTGGACTTGCCGACGTTCGGTCGCCCGACGAAAGATACGAAGCCTGCACGGAAATCAGTCATGGGTATCCTTCGATTCTGTTTCGAGCGCGGCTTGCGCGTCGATGAGTGCCTGGTCGCGCTCGACGAGCACCGTGCTGAGCCGCTTGCGGCGTCCCTCTGTGCGGTCGGCCGTGAGGATGAGTCCGGAATAGACGGCGACAGAGCCGGCAACGGGAAGTCGACCGAGCACCTTGGTGAGCAGGCCGCCCACAGAGTCGACCTCGTCATCCTCCAGTTCGAGCCCGAACAGGTCGCCGAGCTCGTCGATCGGCAGGCGTGCGCTCACCCGGTAGCGGCCATCCGCGAGCGTTTCGATCTCATCGACTTCGCTGTCGTACTCGTCGGAGATGTCGCCCACGAGTTCTTCGATGAGATCTTCGAGGGTCACGAGGCCGGCGATGCCGCCATACTCGTCGACGACCATCGCCAGGTGGTTGGACTCGAGTTGCATCTGGCGCAGCAAGCTGTCTGCCTTTTGGGATTCGGGGGCGAACAGCGCCTTGCGGGCGAGCCCGGCGGCGGTGAGCGCCATGCCATCCAAGGAGGTCTGTTCGTACACGACGCGCGCCACATCCCGCAGGTACAGCACGCCGAGCACCTCGTCGATGTCCTCGCCGATCACCGGCATGCGCGAGACGCCCTTGCTCAGGAACAGCCCCATGGCGGCACCCATGGTCGCGTCCGCGTCGATGGTGACCATATCCGTGCGCGGGATCATGACCTCGCGCACCACGGTGTCGTTGAACTCGAATATCGAGTGGATGAGCTCGCGGTCGTCTTCTTCGAGCACGTCCAGCTCTGTCGCCTCGTCGACCATGCTGAGCAGCTGTTCCTCGCTCGAGAACGTCGCGGTGCGCGGGCGCCCCGGCGTGACGCGGTTGCCGAGTGCGACGAGCGCCGCCGCGATGGGGCCGAGGATGACGCGGGTCGCACGCACTATCGGGGCGGAGAACCGCATCACGGGCCGTGCGTTCACGCGTCCGACGCTGCGTGGGCTGGAGCCCACGAGCACGAAGGATGTCGCGGTCATGATGAGCGAGCTGGCCAGCAGGGCCCACCACCAGTCGTCGAAGATCGAGGCGAACGCGAGAGTGACGAGCACCGCGGCCGTGGTCTCAGAGACGACGCGCATGAAGTTGAGCGCGTTGACATGCGCGCCCGGGTCAGCAGCAATCGCGAGCAGCGAGCTGCGGGAGCGGCTGTGTGAGGCGAGGTCGATGAGGTCGGTGCGACTGAGTACCGTGAGGGCGGAGTCGGCGGCGGCAAGCAGGCCGCCGAAGATGACGAGAAGCACGGCGACGCTGATGAAGATGCCGATCATCGGAAGGTCAGCATTCTTTGATCAGCGCCGTCGCTCGGCCAGGGCGAAGCCGACGAGGATGTCGCGCTGGATGCCGAACATCTCCTTCTCCTCCTCGGGCTCCGCGTGGTCGAAGCCGAGCAGGTGCAGGATGCCGTGGGTGGTCAGCAGCAGCATCTCCTCCAGCGGGGAGTGGCCGGCGGTCTCGGCCTGCGCGATTGCGACCTGCGGGCACACCACGATGTCGCCGAGGAGCCCAGCGGGGGTCAGGTTCTCCTCGCTGCCAGGGCGCAGCTCATCCATCGGGAAGCTGAGCACGTCTGTGGGCCCCGGCTCGTCCATCCACTGCACATGCAGCTGTTCCATCGCGGCCTCATCGACGAAGACGATCGCGAGTTCGGCATCCGGGTGCACGTGCAGCTGGTCGAGCGCGTACACGGCGAGGCGCTGGATCGCGGTCTCGTCGACGGGGATGCCCGACTCGTTGTTGATCTCGATGCTCACTGGGCTTCTCTCATGCATGCGTTTCTCATCGGGCTTCCCTCATCGGCCGAACCGGCGATAGCGGGCGTCGCGCGCGTTGCCGCTGCGATGTTCGGAACGCTCGAACCGCTCGAGCTGCAGCTCGGCGTCGTACTTCGTGTAGGCGTCGACGATCTGGCCGACGAGGCTGTGCCGCACGACGTCGGCGCTCGTGAGCCGGGAGAAGTGGATGTCGTCGATATCCTCGAGCACGTGCGTGACGAGCTGCAGGCCGCTCGCGCCCGCGGGCAGGTCGACCTGCGTGACATCCCCGGTGATCACCATCTTGGAGCCGAAACCCAGGCGGGTCAGGAACATCTTCATCTGCTCTGGGGTGGTGTTCTGCGCCTCATCCAGCACGATGAAGGAATTGTTGAGGGTGCGGCCGCGCATGTAGGCGAGCGGGGCGACCTCGACTGTTCCCGCGGCGAGCAGCTTGGGCACGAGCTCCGGGTCCATCATCTCGTTGAGCGCGTCGTAGAGCGGCCTGAGGTACGGGTCGATCTTGTCGGTTAGCGTGCCGGGGAGGAATCCGAGCCGCTCCCCCGCCTCGATGGCGGGGCGACTCAGGATGATGCGCTCGACCTCTTTGCGCTGCAGCGCCTGCACGGCTTTCGCCATCGCGAGATAGGTCTTGCCGGTGCCTGCCGGGCCGATGCCGAACACTATTGTGTTCGCGTCGATCGCGTCGACATATTCCTTCTGCCCGAGCGTCTTTGGCCGGATGCTCCTGCCGCGATTCGTGAGGATCGCCTGGCTCAGCAGTTCGGCCGGGCTGCCCGCCTTCGCGTCGAGGATGCGGGCGGACGAGGAGACCTCCACGGGCTCGAGCTCCCTGCCGGTGCGCACCATCTGCACGAGTTCGTCGACGAGGTCGCGCGCTGCATGCACCTGGCCGGCGTCGCCGCTGAGCGAGATCTGGTTGCCCCGCACGAGCACCTCGACGAGCGGGTATTGCTTCTCGATGGTTTTGAGCAGGCGGTCTTGCGGGCCGAGGAGCCTCACCATCGCCACACCGTCGACCTGCAGCTCGACGCTGTCGAAGTCGTCGCCGGCCGTGGGTGTCTCGCTAGTCGGCAAGTGAGCCTTCCGTCAGGTTTCCGCTCAGCACGTGCGCATGCACGTGGAACACTGTCTGTCCGGCGTTCGGGCCGGTATTGAAGATCAAACGGTAGTCGCCGTCGGAATGTTCCGTCGCGAGGTTTTGCGCTGTGGCGACGACCTCCGCGAGCAGAGTGGGGTCGCCCGCCGCGAGCTCAGCGACGTTCGCATACTCTTCGGTCTTCGGCACGACCAGCAGGTGCACCTCGGCCTTGGGCGCGATGTCCTTGAACGCGATGACACGATCGTTCTCGAACACGATGTCTGCCGGGATTTCGCGCGCGACGATGGCGGCGAAGATGCTCGGCGTCTGGTTCATTACTTCAGAGTAAACCGTGGGGCTCACCAGCGCCCCAGTTTCGCGTTCAGCACAGCGATGGCCGCAGGGCCGGCCGTCGAGGTGCGTAGCACCTCGTCCCCGAGCCGCACGATCTCGGCGCCCGCGGCGGCGAGGGCCTCGAGCTCCTGCGGCGCGATGCCGCCCTCCGGCCCGACGACGAGAATGAGGTCCCTGCCGTCCGGCTCGAGCTCGGAGAGCCTTGCGGCGGCAGTGGGCTCGAGCACGAGCATCCGGGCGCCTTCTGTCATGTGCACGAGTTGCTTCGTGGTGACGAGATCGAGCACATCCGGGATCCAGGCGCGCAGCGACTGCTTGCTCGCCTCGCGCACGACAGCTGACCAGCGATCGCGGCCTTTTGCGACCTTCGCGCCTTCCCAGCGCGAGATACTGCGGGCGGCGGACCACGGGATGACGCCGTCCACTCCCAACTCGGTGGCGGCCTGCACCGCGAGCTCATCCCGGTCACCCTTCGCGAGTGCCTGGGCGAGGAAGATCGCGGGCTCGCGCCGCGGCGCCGTGGACAGCTCCGCGACGGTGATCACGAGGGAGGTGTGCTCCGCGGTCACGATCGGGCCGGTCGCGACGAGCCCCGCACCGTTGCCGATCGAGACGGTCTCCCCCACGGCGAGCCGGGACACTGTGACGGCGTGGCGCGCCTCGGCGCCGGCCAGCGAGACCCGGTCACCGACCGCCGCCGACACGAGCTCCTCGTCGATGTAGAAGTGGGCCAAGCGGTCTACAGCCCCATGAAACGGTCGCGAAGCTTCGTGAACAGCCCCTGCTGGAAGTGCGCGAAGTGCGGCGCCTGCGCTTTGCGCGCGCCGGCGAGCTGTTTGATCAGCTCCTGCTCCCTGCTATTGAGCTTGGTGGGAGTCATCACCTGCACGCCGATGCGCAGGTCACCGCGCCCGCTGCCGCGCAGGTGCGTGATGCCGCGATCCTTCACGGTGATCACCTCGGCGCTCTGGGTGCCCGGCTTGATCTCGACGGCGATATCGCCATCCAGTCCCTTGAGGGTGGTCCTGGTGCCGAGGATCGCGTCCGTCATCGCGATTTCCACGGTCGCGAGCAGGTCGTCGCCGTTGCGGCTGAACGTCTCGTGGTGGCGCACCTTCATCTCGAGGAAGAGGTCGCCGTTCGGCCCGCCGGCCGGACCGACCTCGCCCTGGCCGGGCATCTGCAGCCGCAGGCCGGTGTCGACGCCGGCCGGGATGTCGACAGGGATCGTGCGTGTCGCGCGCACCCTGCCCTGGCCTGCACACGTCGTGCACGGGTTCGGGATGATCGTGCCGTAGCCACGGCAGGTGCCGCACGGGTTCGACGTGACGACGTTGCCCAACAGGCTGCGCATGGTGCGCTGGATCTGGCCGGTGCCATTGCAGATGTCGCAACGGATGGGAGTCGTGCCGGGCTGGCAGCACGAGCCGTCGCAGGTTTCGCAGACCACCGCAGTGTTCACCTCGAGGTCGCGCTTGGTGCCGAAGATCACCTCGTCGAGGTCGATCTCCACGCGTACCAGCGCGTCCTGTCCGCGCTCCTTGCGCGAGCGTGGCCCTGTCGTGCGGGCGCCGCCACCGAAGAATGTCTCGAAGATGTCGCCGAAACCGCCGAAATTGCCGCCGCCGCCGAAACCTGCCTGCGGACCGAGGTCGTACTGCTGGCGCTCCTGTGGGTCGCTCAACACGTCGTAAGCGTGCGTGACCTGCTTGAACCGCTCTGATGCGTCAGGGCTCGGGTTCACGTCGGGATGCAGTTCCCGCGCCAGCCGCCGGTAGGCCTTCTTGATTTCTTCCGGTGTCGCGTCACGGTCAACACCGAGCGCTTCGTAATGATCTGCCAAAACCGTGTTATTCCTCAGTGCCTATTCAGAGCCGAGCAGTCGCGAGAGGTAGCGGGCAACCGCTCGCACCGCAGCCATGTTGTTCGAATAATCCATGCGCGTTGGGCCCAACACCCCGAGTCGCGCGACGCTTCCCCCGGACGACGAATATCCACTCGTCAATACCGAGGTCTCACCCAGACCGAAGTTCGCGTTCTCCTTGCCGATGGAGACGGATACCCCGTGCTGGTCGATTTCCATCTCACTGAACAGGCGCAGCAGCGTGACCTGCTCCTCGATGGCCTCCAGCACCGGATAGATGCTGCCGCTGAAGTCCTCCTCGGTGCGCGCCAGGTTCGCGGCTCCCGCCATGAGCAGCCGGTCCTGCCGGTTGGCAAGCACCTGCTCTGTGAGGCTCGAGGTGACCTGGGCGACGAGCGGGCGACGCTCGGCCGGAAACTGTTCGGCCAGCGCCTCGAGTTTTGCCGCGGCATCCGACAGCCCGAGCCCGCCGAGCGCCGTATTGAGCCGGGCACGCAGTTCGGCGAGGAAGGCCTCATCCAGCGGCCCAGCAGCATCGATGAGCCGTTGCTCCACGCGACCGGTATCGGTGATGAACACCGTCATCATGCGCGTGGCCGTCAGCGGTACGAGCTCGATGTGTCGAACCCTCGATGATGCCAGCGACGGATACTGCACGAGCGCCACCTGGTGGGTGAGCTGGGAGAGCAGCCGCACGGTGCGGGCGAGCACGTCATCGAGATCGACCGACTGGCCGACGAACGTCTCGATCGCCTGCCGCTGCGCCTGGCTCAATGGGCGCAGGTCGGTCAGCTGGTCGACGAATACCCGGTAGCCCTTGTCCGTGGGCACACGGCCCGATGACGTGTGCGGCGCCGTGATGAGCTCCTCGTCTTCGAGGAGCGCCATGTCGTTGCGGATAGTGGCCGCCGACACACCGAACGCGTGCCGTTCGACAATCGATTTGGAGCCGACCGGCTCACGGGAGGCGACGTAGTCCTGCACAATGACACGGAGAACTTCGAGCCCACGTTCGGAGACCATGCCATCACCCGCCTTTCACTCGTTAGCACTCAATCAAGTTGACTGCCAATTCTACAGTGACACACCGTGACCAAACCGTTGCACGCAGTGTGCGTGTAGCGCTAGCTTGTCCTTCATCATCTCGTTCACCTGAAAGGCAACGAAAACAATGACTGACGCAACCCCGCAGCCCGTCGCTCCGCAGCCGGCTGCCCCGCTTACCCCGGCCGAGGACAAGCAGTGGGCGTCATTCGCTCACCTCGGTGGCATCCTGGGCTTCCTGCCTTCCCTGATCATCTGGCTCGTCCTCAAGGACCGGGGTTCGGTCACCAACGTCGAGGCCAAGGAGGCGCTGAACTTCCAGATCACCGTCGCCATCGCCCAGGTTGCCGTCTTCATCGTCAACGCGATCCTCACGGCCGTGACACTCGGCTTCTGGGGCCTCGTCGGCTGGCTCCTTCCCCTCGCCGTTTGGGTGATTTCGATCATCTTCTCGATCCAGGGCTTCATCAAGGTCAACGCGGGCGGCTCCTACCGCTACCCGTTCTCCATCCGTCTCATCAAGTAATTCGACCAAAGCAGTGAGCCCGGAGGCATTGCCTCCGGGCTCACTGCTTTAATGGGGCACATGTCGGACTCAACTAATCCCTACCAGACCGTGCAGCCGCTCAGCCCCAGCGACGAGAAGCTGTGGGCAACCCTCATCCATGTGGGGGGAATCCTTTTCGGCTTCCTGCCTGCCCTCATCGGCTATGTGGTGCTCAAGGATCGTGGGCCGTTCATCCGGGCACACGCCACGACTGCGCTCAACTTCCAGATCACGCTGCTCATCGCGTTCGTCGCCGGCACCGTGCTCAGCGTCATCATCATCGGCGTTTTCGTGCTGCTGGCCGCGTGGGCGCTCAGCATCGTGTTCAGCATCATGGCGGCGATGGCGGCCAACAACGGGCAGTACTACACCTACCCGCTCACCATCAAGTTCGTCCACTAGCGGTCGCGGGACTCCTCCGCAGGGGTCCTCGAGCCCGGCTTGTCCACGGTTGTGCTCGGGCAGTTCGTCGTCGTGCTTGAGCGGCGCGGCTCGTCCGTCGTTGTGCTCCGGCAGCTCGTCGTCGTGCTCCGGCGGCTCGTCCGTCGTTGTGCTCCGGCAGCTCGTCGTCGTGCTCTGGCAGCTCGTCAGTGGTCGCGCTCCGCGCAGCACGTCGTCGTGCCCCGCGCGACTCGTCGTCGTGCCCGGCGCGGCGCGGCTCATCCGTCGCCATACTCCGCGGGTCGCGTCGAGAATCACGTCGAGAATCACGTCGAGAAGCCAGTTGTTGCGTCCCCGCGGTGGGCGGTTCGCAATAAGTGGCTTTTCGACCGCAGTCAGCGTCGGCGAGGGGCGAACGACGACCGCGGCGAGAGCGGGCGACGGCGAGGCGAACGACGGCCTAGGTGGGGCGGGTGGGCGAACGACGGCCTAGGTGGGGCGGACGACGGCCGAGGGCGGGCGACGACCGCGTCGGCGGCGGCGGTGGATGACGGCGTGGGGCGGGCAACGCCGCCGCGCGCGTGCGCTACTCGAGCAGCCGGCGCACGACCGCGTCGGCGAGCAGGCGCCCGCGCAGGGTGAGCTCGATGCGGCCGGCGAGGGCTGAGCGGGCATCCACGAGTTCGTCGGCGATAAGGCCGGCAACCGCAGTGCGTCCGGATGCCGCGAGCAGGCCGATCGGGAACCCGTCACGCACCCGAGTGCGCAACAACACCGCCTCCACGTTTCGCGTCGCCGCGTCGAGCGTCTCACGCCCGGCGGCCGGGGAGTGCCCTGCTGCGATCCTGTCGGCGTAGGCGGCCGGGTGCTTCACGTTCCACCACCGCACTCCGCCGACGTGGCTGTGCGCGCCCGGGCCGACGCCCCACCAGTCGTGGCCCACCCAATAGCCGAGGTTGTGGTCCGAGCGGAACTCGGGCGACCGCGCCCAGTTCGACACTTCGTACCACTCGAAGCCGGCGACGGCGAGGCGCAGGTCCGCGCGCTCGTACATGTCGGCCTGCAGGTCGTCATCCGGTTGCGCGACGTCGCCACGCTTGATCTGTGCGGCGAGTTTCGTGCCGGCCTCGACGATGAGGGCGTACGCCGAGATGTGATCGGGCTGTTGGGCGAGCGCCTGGTCGAGGGAGGCATCCCAGTCGTCGAGCGACTCCCCCGGGGTGCCGTAGATCAGATCCAGCGAGACCTGCAGGCCCGCCTCCCGCGCCCAGGCCACGACGAGCGGGATGCGCGAGGGGTCGTGGGTGCGCTCGAGGGTCGCGAGCACGTGCGGCACCGCGGACTGCATTCCGAATGACACCCGGGTGAATCCCGCGTCTCTCAGCGCGAACAGGTAGTCGCGGTCGACCGAGTCAGGGTTCGCCTCCGTCGTCACCTCCGCGCCCGGCTCGAGCCCCCAGGTCACGACCACCGCGTGCAGCATCGCCGTGAGGTCGGTCACGGGCAGCAGGGTAGGTGTTCCCCCGCCGAAGAAGACCGTGGATGCCGGGCGGTCGGCGACGCCAGCATGGTCGAGCACCTGGCTCGCCAGCTCGATCTCGGTGATGGCCTGCCGGGCGTAATCCGTGCGTTTGGCGCCGCGCAATTCGTCGCTCGTGTACGTGTTGAAGTCGCAGTAGCCGCAGCGCACGCGGCAGAACGGCACGTGCAGGTAGACGCCGAAGTTGCGGGAGTCCGAGCCGTCCGCTACCGACGCGGGCAGCAGTCCGTCCAGCGGCGCCGGGTCTGCGATCGGGAGTGCGCTGGGCATGGTCAGGCCGCGGCATCCCGCTGCACAAGGTGGAATACCCGGATGTCGCGTTTGGCGGTTTTCTCGTAGTCGCGGTAATGCGGCCACTGCTCTTCCAGCCGGGGCCACAGCGCGTCCGCTTCGGGCTGGCTCAGGAGCCTCGCGCGCACCTGCACGAGCGTCCTGCGGTAGTGCACCTCGGCATCCGGGTTCGCGATGAGGTTCGCAGTCCAGGCGGGATGCCGCTCCAGCCCGAAGTTGCTGCCCACGATGTACCAGCTGCCGTCAGACTGGGGGAAGCAGATGAGCGGGCTCTCCCGCCGCATCCCGGTCTTCGCGCCCGTGCTGAACAGCATGAGCGATGGCATCGCCGGGGCGCTGAGCTTCCAGCTACCGCGGGTGAGCCTGAACAGCAACCTGTCCAGCGGGGGTACCACCGCCCGCAGGGCGTACCTGGCCGGGCTGCGGGTGATCGCCGCCGTAACGGCCCTTCCCGTGCGGTTCATTGGGCAATTCTCCCACCACCGATATGACACTCTTGACCCGTGAGCACGTACATCCTGTGGGACATCGACGGAACCCTGATCTACAACAGCCCGCAGGCCGGCACCCTCTACCGCGATTCGATCGAGCAGGTCACGGGCGTCGGTCCCACGGTGCGCGTGCAGAATCCGCACGGGATGACGGAAGGCCAGCTGCTCCTCGAAATCCTCACCGTCAACGGGCTCGATGCCGCCCACCTCCCCGCCATCCTGCTGCGGCTTGACGAGCTGTCGGCACTTCAGCACGAGACCGGCTGGACTCGTGATGCCTGCGTCGGGGTGCCGGAGGCGCTCGCCGCCGTCGCCGGGCGCGGGTGGACAAACGCACTGCTCACCGGCAACGGGCCGACCCGCGCACGCTACAAGCTGCTCGCCGCGGGCATCGACGTGGAGCTCTTCGACTGGGACCACTCATTCTTCGGGGCCGAGTCCCCCACCCGCCACCACCTCACGGCCGGCGCGCGCGATGCGCTCGCGGGCAGCGCGGCATTCATCGTGGGCGACACCCCGAAAGACGGCGAGGCCGCAGACTCGGCGGGCATCCCGTTCATCGCCGTTGCGACGGGCGCGTACACGGCGGACGAGCTGCGGCCAACGAGCGCGTTGGTGGTCGTGGCAGACCTGGCTAGCGGGCTGGATGCCGTGCTCGGCGCCATCGATCAGTCGATCGGCACCGCGAGCGCGCGCAGGTAGCGGCGGGTGTAAAACTCCTGCGTAAGGCGCAGCACGGGTGCTACCGCACGCCAGAACCGGCTCGAGGGTCTCGAGAACGCGCGGATCGTGATCCACACCGAGTCGTCATCCCGCAGCTCGACGATGAACGCCTCCTCGCCGTCCTCGGGATGCCCGGGCAGCGTGCCATAGGCGAAGCCCTTGCTGCGCGGCTCGTCCACGACGTACACGACCCGTGCGGGTGCCTTCACGCCGAACGGTCCGAACGGGATCACGAGTTGCACGGTATCGCCCGGCGCCACGAGTTGGGAGCCGTCGGCACCGTAGACGTGCTCCCGGGGCGCGATGGTTGCCGGCGCGATCGGGGTGCCGCCCGCGTCGAAACCGACGGGGGTGTAGGTGTGGTCGCCGAACTCGGTCGGCGGGTCGATGGGGAGCACGCGGAATCCGCTCTGCTTCTGGATGCCCCAGCTCCTCGCCCGCATCCAGGCGTGCTCGAACCGCTCGGCGCCGTGGCCGATGCGCGCCCTGCGCTCGAGCGGACGGTACCCGGCCGGCGGGTGTTGCAGCAGGTCCGCCGCCTTGGTGGCGCCGACAGCCGCGTACGTGACGGGTGCCGCCCAGAGTTGTGGGTGTCTGTCTCCGGGCATCCCGCAAGTCTAGGGATGGTCGCGGCGAGTGCGCCCCTAGGGGCAGACTGGGAGGCATGAGAATCGCGGTAACCGGGGGCAGCGGCAAGCTCGGCAGGGCGGTGGTCGTGAAGCTGCGCGACGCCGGCCATACGGTAATCAACTTCGACAGGGTCCTCGGTCGCGACGGTGCATCGGTCATCGTCGACTTCACCGACTACGGCCAGACCGTCGACGCTCTGCTCGGGGTCAACGACAGGCACGCCGGGCTCGATGCCGTCGTGCACCTCGCGGCCATCCCTGCGCCCGGGATTCTTCCGGATGCCGCGACTTTCGCCAACAACATGCTGTCGACGTTCAACGTGTTCGAGGGCGCCCGAAGGGCCGGCATCGGCAGGATCGTCCACGCTTCGAGCGAGACCGTGCTCGGACTGCCCTTCGACACACCCCCGCCGTACATCCCGGTCGACGAGGAGTACGACACCCGCCCGGAGTCGATCTACTCGATGGTCAAGCACCTCGAGGAGGAGATGGCGCACAAATTCGTGCGCTGGGATCCTTCGTTGAGCATGACGGCCCTGCGCTTCTCCAACGTGATGGCGCCGGAGGACTACGCCGCATTCGCGGACTTCCAGGGCGATGCGACCCTGCGCAAGTGGAACCTCTGGGGCTACATCGACGCCCGCGACGGCGCACAGGCCGTGCTGCGCGCCCTCGAGAACGCGAAACCCGGCGCGGCCGCGTACATCATCGCCGCGGCCGACACCGTGATGACCCGGCCGAATGCCGAGCTCGTCGCCGAGGTGTTTCCCGGAGTGGAGATCAAGGGCGAACTGGGCGTGAACGACACGATGCTGTCGATCGCGAAGGCGCGGCGCGAACTCGGCTACGAGCCGGAGTACAGCTGGCGCGACTAGCTACTTCTTCTTCGCCTCTGTGTCACCGGTCAAGGCGGCGACGAACGCCTCCTGCGGCACCTCGACGCGCCCCACCATCTTCATGCGCTTCTTGCCCTCCTTCTGCTTCTCGAGCAGTTTGCGCTTGCGGGTGATGTCACCGCCGTAGCACTTGGCGAGCACGTCTTTGCGCATCGCGGAGATCGACTCGCGCGCGATGATGCGTGCACCGATCGCTGCCTGGATGGGCACCTCGAACTGCTGGCGCGGGATGAGCTTCTTGAGCCGCTCCGTCATGAGCACGCCGTACGCGTACGCCTTGTCGCGGTGCACGATCGCGCTGAATGCGTCGACCGCTTCACCCTGCAGCAGGATGTCCACCTTCACCAGGTCGGCGTCCTGTTCCCCGCTCGGCTCGTAGTCGAGCGAGGCGTAGCCCGCGGTCTTGCTCTTGAGGTGATCGAAGAAGTCGAAGACGATCTCGCCGAGCGGCATCAGGTAGTGCAGCTCGACGCGGTCGGTGCCGATGTAGTCCATGCCCTGCATGGTGCCGCGCCGGCCCTGGCACAGCTCCATGATCGTGCCGACGTAGTCCTTCGGGGTGAGGATGGATGCCTTCACCATCGGCTCGCTCACCGAGGCGATCTTGCCTCCAGGAAACTCGCTCGGGTTGGTGACGGTGACTGTCTTCTTGTCGTCGGTGGTCACCTGGTAGATCACGGATGGCGCGGTGGCGATGAGGTCGAGGCCGAATTCACGTTCCAGCCGCTCGGTCACGATCTCGAGGTGCAGCAGCCCGAGGAACCCGCAGCGGAAACCGAAGCCGAGCGCCACCGAGGTTTCGGGCTCGTAGACGAGCGCGGCATCCGACAGCTTCAGTTTGTCGAGGGCCTCGCGCAGCACCGGATAGTCGGATCCATCGATCGGGTACAGGCCGGAGAAGACCATGGGCTTGGGCTCTGAATATCCCTTGAGCGCGACGGTGGCCGGCTTCTCGTGGGTCGTGACGGTGTCGCCGACCTTGCTGAGGCGCACATCCTTTACGCCGGTGATGAGGTAGCCGACCTCGCCGACGCCGAGCCCCTTCGTGGGTGTGGGCTCTGGTGAGCTCACCCCGATCTCGAGCAGCTCGTGGGTCGACTTGGTCGACATCATCTGGATCTTCTCGCGCGGCGTGAGCTTGCCGTCGATCATGCGCACGTAGGTGATGACGCCGCGGTACGAGTCGTACACCGAGTCGAAGATCATCGCGCGGGCGGGCGCCTTCGGGTCGCCGACGGGCGCCGGGATGAGCCGGGTCGCCGCATCGAGCAGTTCGGCCACCCCCACGCCGGTCTTGCCAGACACCCGCAGCACATCGCCGGGGTCGCAGCCGATCAGGCCGGCGAGCTCCTCGGTGTACTTCTCGGGATCGGCGGCCGGCAGGTCGATCTTGTTGAGCACCGGGATGATCGTGAGGTCGTTCTCGAGCGCGAGGTAGAGGTTGGCGAGCGTCTGGGCCTCGATCCCCTGCGCGGCATCCACCAGCAGGATCGCGCCCTCACAGGCGGCGAGGCTGCGGGATACCTCGTAGGTGACGTCCACGTGGCCGGGGGTATCGATCATGTTCAGGGCGTAGGTCTGGCCGTCGAGCGACCACGGCATCCGCACCGCCTGGCTTTTGATGGTGATGCCGCGTTCGCGCTCGATGTCCATGCGGTCGAGGTACTGGGCGCGCATGTCGCGGTCGCTCACCACGCCGGTGATGCCGAGCATCCGGTCGGCGAGTGTCGACTTGCCGTGGTCGATGTGGGCGATTATGCAGAAGTTCCGGATGAACGCCGGGTCGGTCGAGGCAGGTTCGAGTGCCTTGCTGGCTCGCGGACTCACTTGACGCCTCTCGTGAACGGCCCCGGCTGTCGCCGAGGCCGTCACAAGTTTACGAGACTGCGCCGGCTACCAGTTCCAGCCGAACGAGCCGAAGGATGCCGCGATACCGAGGAACGGCAGGAACGCGAGCGCGGCGATCGCCGCGATGGCGAAACCGGCGAGCGAGACGGCTCCCGTGACGATGCCACCGATGGCGATTGCACGGCTGGACGGCTCAGAGCGCAGCGCGAGCACGCCGAGCACGATTGCCGCGACCGGCACGATGAAGAACAGCCCGAAGGCGAGAGATGCGACACCGAGCACGAGGCTGAGGATGCCGAGCACGCGCACGGGCGCGACTGTCGATGCGGACGTGGCGGGCGCGAGAGGTGTGGGGGTGGGCGTAGTCGTTGTCATGATCCAAGGCTAGGAATGACCGCAAGACGCGGGTATCCGGGTAACCCCCGGGTTGCCGCGGGCGCTCCCCCGTCAGCACCGGGTCCCCTAACTATCTCGGAGTTGTGTGTGAAATGCAGGAGATCGAGGTAAGGGGCGCGGGAGCCGCCCAGTGTTTGTCCGGGCTGCCCTCCGACATCTCCTGCATTTCGGACGCTGGGACGCGACCGGGCTGTGGGAGACACGCCTAGTAGAGGCACCCTTCCGGCACGGCGTACTCCTGCGCAACGTTGCCGGGCTTGAGTGCCTGCATCCTGTCGACGAGGCTCGCGATTGCCGGGTCGGCGCGCAGGGCGTCCAGTGCTGGTGCCAGGGCGGTGACGGTAGCCGCGAGCTGGGCGTCGGTCGCGAGCACGACGTGTCCGCCCTGGGCGCAGACCGTGAGGATGGCCTGCGCGTCGAGCGTGGCGAGGTCGAGCGTGCGGGCGGTGGTCGCCGCCGCGGCATCCCTGATCCAGCCGAGTTGCTGCGGGGTCAGCGCCTTGTACGAGTTGGGGTTGGCGAAGAGCACCGAGATGCGCGGCCAGAGCGCCTCGTTGGCCGTCAGCACCGGATCGGGCACGAGCCGGGACTCGGCCTGCCATGGGGTCGACCCGATGGCCGCGGTCACGGTTCCGTCGGCGAGCGCGGCGTCGCGGCCGGCATCGGCGATCTGGCTGGAAACGGCGCCGAGGGCGGTGACAGCGGCAGCACTCGCCAGCGACACGGCCGACCACACGCCAAGGCCGGCCCAGTCCGAAGGGGCGACCAGTGACGCGTTCGAGGCGATCGGACGCTGGAGAAAGCCAGGCTCGAGCGCGATCGGCTTCATCGCCGCGACATCGAAACCGTGCATGACCTCGGGCCCCAGGTCGCTGCCGAGCACCGCGGCTTCCGCCGCGTAACTGTCGATGAGGCCGGGAGTCGAGAGCGCCTGCAGGTTAGCGAGGCCCAGGTCGCCGGTAGTGGCGATCCAACCCAGATCGAAGATGCGGGCCCGCACCTGCGTGATGAGGTTCTTCTGGGCGTCCAGGCCCGCACCGCAACAGTCACCTGCGAGCCGAACCTGAAGCCGGCCGCCCGACAGTTCGGCCACATCGTCGACGAACCAACCGGCCGCCGGGTCGACGACGAGGTCGCCACCGACGTGCGCCATCGTGAGCACGAGGGGCGCCGGGCCGGGAGTCGAGCATCCCGAAAGCGCCATGGCCGCTGCCGCCAGCAGCACGAACACCCCGCGTCTCACGGGCGGGGCAATCGCGACAATCCTTCGAGCAACGTCTGCTTCGACGCGGCAAGGCTTACCCGGATCCAGCCCTCCCCGGAGCGCCCGAAGGCGCTGCCCGGAGCGATGGCCACCCGCTCGCGCAGCAGGAACCGCTCGGCCCAGGTCGCGACATCCCCGTCGGAGGCATGGCTGACATCCACCCACAGGTAGAACGTGCCTCCCGGTGGCAGGTAGCGGATGCCGCGCTCGTCGAGCAGGCTCGTCGCGGCAGCGAGGTTGTCGCGATAGTGCTCGCGGGCGGACTCCACCGCGGATTGGTCACCCGTGATGGCGGCCACCCCGGCGAACTGGTCCGGTTCGGCGACGCAGCTGATGGATGCCTCCTGCACGGTGCGCATCGTCGCGGCCAGCCCGGGCGGAATCACGATGTAGCCGACCCGAACGCCCGTCATCGCGTACGTCTTGGACAGCGAGAAGACGCTGAACACGCGGTCGTCGGTGTCGAGGCTCGCGATGCTCACGTGCGGTTCGCCCCAGCTGAAGTACTCGTACACCTCGTCGCTGATCACCCAGAGGTCGTGGCGGCGGGCGAAGGCCAACAGCTCCTCGAGGAGTGCCTTCGGAAAGATCGTGCCGAGCGGGTTCGAGGGCGAGTTGACGATGAGCACGCGGGTGCGGTCGGTGACGAGACGGTCGAGTTCGGCGACATCCGGCATGAATCCCGCATCGGCGCGCAGCGGGTAGGCCACGGGCACCGCGTCGATCATGCGCGCGTTCATGGTGAACGTCGTGTAGCCGGGGTCGGGCACGAGCACCTCGTCGCCCGCCGCGAGGGTCAGCACCATCGCCTGGTGCAGCGCCTGGGTGGCCCCGACAGTGACCCACACGCGCTCGGTGTCGACGTGGATGTCATTGACCCGGGCGAGTTTGTCCACGATCGCGGCGCGCAAGACCGGGATGCCGCCATTTGCCGTGTAGTTCGTCTCGTCCGCGTCCCAGGCCGCCTTCGCCGCCGCGGCGATGTGCGGGGCGACGGTGACGTCGGGCTCGCCCACCGCGAGCATGATGACGTCGTCGAGGGTTATCGCGATCTCGTGGATGCGACGGATTCCGCTGCCGGGCACAGCCGGGATATGCGGGGCGAGGGAGGGCATTGCATCAGGCTATTACGCTCGCTCGACGCCGCGAACGAAGTACTGTAATGTAAACCCTTGGCTTCCGCGCAGTTCTGCGCGATTAGCAGCCGGATCAGCTCCAACGGCTGCCCCCACTTCATCAAGCTCAACGAAAAGGTACAAACGTGGCAAACATCAAGTCGCAGATCAAGCGCATTCTGACCAACAAGAAGTCGCAGGACCGCAACAAGGCGGTCAAGAGCGAGGTCAAGACCGCGGTTCGCGCTGCTCGCACCGCCATCGCGACCGGCGACAAGGCCGCAGCGGCCGCTTCGCTCGTCGTCGCGGGCAAGAAGCTCGACAAGGCGGCCAGCAAGGGCGTCATCCACAAGAACCAGGCGGCGAACCGCAAGTCGGCCATCGCCAAGCAGGTCGCTGCGCTCTAACCGAATTTTCCCCGAATGCCCTGCCCGTGTCGGGCGGGGCATTCGTCGTTAAGCCGCTTTACTGGGCAGGTGCCGCGCCCCCTGCTCCCGCTCGTCCTCATCGCGACGCTCGCGATCTCCGGCTGCACGGCAGAGCCGCACTGGAAGATCGGCGCCGACGGCTCGTGCGACCCGGCACAGCTGCAGGTGAAGGTCGTCGCACGCGTCGACGCCGACCCCGCGCTCGTGGCCGTCGACGTGCTGCTCACCAACGTGAGCGGAACCGCCTGCCAGCTCTTCGGGGTGCCGACGGTAGTGATCACCGATGCCTACGAGACCGCCCCGATCGGCGGCCAGGCGATCGCGCTCGACGGCACACCCGCTTCGGTGCCGCTCGCCCCGAAGGCCGCCGCCTACTTCCTCGTCGAAACGCTGCAGGCCCTGCAGGACACCCCCACCTGCGTCGGCGTCACCACCAACGGCATGCACATCGTGCTGCCCGGGCGCGCGGATGCCACGGCGATCGTCACCTCGTCGCCGGTCGCGAAGTACTGCGACGAACCATCCCGCCGCACGTTGCTCGTCAGCGCGTTCACCGCAGAACCGCTCGTCGTGCCCGGAATCGAGAACTTCGTCCCCGCGCCCTGAACGGGGCTCCTAGCGCTCGGCCTCACCACGGTTGGCGATGACGCCGATCATGCGCTCGAGGGCGAACACGGGGTCGCGGCCGAGACCCTTGACCTGCTCATCCGTGTCGGCGAGGGCCTCGATCGAGCGGCCGAGGCCGTCATCCGTCCAGCCGTGCAGGTCGCGGCGGGCGCGGTCGACCTGCCATGGGGCCAGGCCGAAGCGCTGGGCAAGCTGTCCCGCGGGAGACGTCGAGCCGGAGATCTTCGCCATGGTGCGCAGTTTGGAGGCGAATGCGGCGACGATCGGCACCGGGTCGGCACCCGAGGCGAGCGCGTGCCGCAGCAGAACGAGGGCTTCGCCGCGACGGCCGGCGATCGCGGCATCCGCGACTTTGAATGCGTTGGTCTCGACCCGCCCGCCGTAGTAGCGCTCGACGGTGACCTCCGTTATCTCCTCGCTTGCGTCGGCGAGCAGCTGCTGGCAGGCCGAGGCGAGCTCGGCGAGGTCGTCCGAGAACGCACCGACGAGTGCGCGGATTGCCCCACCCGTGATGCGGCGCCCGGCCGCCGAGAATTCCGCCGCGGCGAATTCGGACTTCTCCGTGTCTTTCTTGAGCTCGAGGCAGGCGATCTCGATACCGCCGCCGAGGCCGCCACGCAGGGCGTCGAGCAACTTCTTGCCGCGCACTCCCCCGTTGTGCCGCAGCACGAGGTAGGTGTCGTCGGCAGGCTGCGCGAGATACTCGAGGGTCTCCGTGATGAAGGCGTCGGTGCACTTCTCCACGAGGTCGACCCGGATCAGGCGGGGGTCGTTGAACAGCGACGGGCTGGCGAGGGTCAGCAGCTCGCCGGGCGCGTACTGCGAGGCGTCGATGTCGTTGATCTCGATGCTGGGGTCTTCGGCCTTGAGCAGGTCGCGAAGCGAGCGGATGGCGCGGTCGGCCAGGTACCCCTCGGTGCCGCTGACCAGCACGACAGGGGCCGGCCGCACCTTGTCCCAGGCGAGCACGGGGATCTTGGGGGCAGCCACGGATACAGGCTACCGTTCGGTCCAGACACGTACCGTGCCCGGCTCATCCCCCGGCTCGAGCAGCATCATGCCCTGCAGGTCGGTGCGCACCGGCGTTGTGCCGACGCGCGCCAGGATGTCGAGCAGCGCCTGGGTGGGATGTCCGTACCCGTTGTCGACACCGACCCCGATCATGCCGATGGTGGCCTGCAGCCGCGCATACATGGCCTCGCTCTGATCGGCGCTGCCATGGTGGCCCACCTTGACGACATCCACGGGCCCCAGCGGGTTCGCGGCTAGCACGAGGTCCTGGGCGTGCTCGCCGAGGTCTCCGAGGAAGATCGAGCTGAGGCATCCGTGCGGGCAGGCGCCGACGGGGTCGAACTCGATGGTCACGCTCGCCGGGTTGCCGGGCTCGATGCCGACGAGTCGCTTCGGCGGCCACAGGATGCTCCACCGCAGGTCACCGAGCAGACCGCTCGGCCCCCGGCTCACCTGCTGCACCAGCGCGCCGCCGGCGAGCAGGTCCGCGGCGAGATGATCCCCTTTGGAGCCGTCGCTCGGCCCCAGGAACGCCCGGTCCACAATGCCGATGACCGCGTCGACGCCGCCGACATGGTCGAGGTCGTAGTGGGTGAGCACGAGTAGGTTGATGCGGTCGATACCAAGCTCGGTGAGGCATTTGGTGAGCCGCTCCGGCTTGGGGCCGGTGTCGATGAGGGCGACCTGGCCTTCGCTGCGCACGATGAAGGCGTCCCCCTGGCCGATGTCGCAGCCGGCGATCTGCCAGTCGCCGGGCCGGCCGAGCAGGGTCGCGACCCGGTTGCCGCCGGCCAGTCCCACGTAGCCGACAAGACACAGCGCAAGCCCGAGCGCGATCCACCGCTGGCCGCGACCGCGCCAGAAGGCGGCGAACACGGCGAGCGATGTCACGCCCGCCAGCAGCCCAACGCCGACGAGGCCGCCCGGCCACGGCAGCTGGGCGCCCGGCAGCGTGGAGAAGAACTGGGCGATAGCGGCGATCCAGGCCGACGGGAGCCAGGCCAACGCCGCCAGGAGAGGACCGAGCGGCGGGAGCACCGCGACGGCAACGCAGGCGGCGAGCCCGAGCACCGTCGCGACGGGGGCGGCGGGTGCTGCGAGCACGTTCGCGACGACACCGTAGGTCGGCAGTGACGCGTTCAGCAGGATGATCACCGGCTGGCAGGCGAGCTGGGCGGCGAGCGGCACGGCGATGGTCAGGGCGAGCCAGCGCGGCATCCACCGCCCCAGCGCCTTCGCGAGCGGGCCGGCGAGCAGCAGTAGCCCGCCGGTCGCGAGCACCGACAGCGCGAACCCGTAGCTGCGCGCCAGCCACGGGTCGTTCACGAGCAGCCCGATCGTCGCGAGCGCCAGCACCGGGATGCCGCGTACCGGTCGCCCACCCAGCAACGCGAGCAGCACGAGCGCGGCCATGACCGCCGCCCGCAGCACGCTGGGCTCAGGAGTCACGAGCACCACGAACGCCACGAGCACCGCGACGGATGCCGCGATCCGCAGCCCCTTGCGCAGCCCGAGCGCCGCGCCCGCGACCATTGCCAGGCCGATGACTACGGCGCAGTTGGCCCCGGACACGGCGGTCAGGTGGCTCAGCGAGCTGGCCTTCATCGCGGCATCCAGTCGGTCGCTCACGGCACTCGTGTCGCCGATGGCGAGCCCGGCGAGCAGGTCGCCGCCGTCCCCGGGCAGTTTCGTCGCCGTGGCGAGGAATCCGGCGCGCAGGCCGTTCGCCCAGTCGAGAAACCACGGCGGGTCGGCCGTGACAGCGGGTTGTCGTTCGGTGAAGAACAGGAACGCGATATCGTCGCCGGCGTCCGCGACGGTGAGGGTGCCACTGAGGGAGATCGTCGTGCCGATGCCGACCCGCTCGTCTGGTCGCTCGCCGAAAACCAGCACGGGAACGGAAACCCGCGTGCCGGCGACGTTCGTGAGCTCGGCCCCGAACGAGCCCCGACCCGGCAACACCGTCGCCGTCGTGGTGGCCACAGCAGCCACCTGCCGACCCGCGGCGGCGTCGGCCACGAGAAATGCTGGCTGCCTGGCGGGTGACTGCATGGCTATCGACGTGCAGCACAGCGCGGCCGCGGCGAGCGCCAGCGCCGCGATCGCCGTCCAGCGCAGGCGAAGCGCAAGCAGCACCGCGGCCGCCAGCCAGAGCCCGACCGCGACCGGCAGGGCGGTGCCGGGCAGCGCGATGACGATGCCGGCGGCAATCCAGCCGGCGACTCCGGGCAGCGCGAGCCGCAGGTCGACCGTCACACGGTCACGAGGTCTTTGAGCGATTCGAATGTCTTGTCGCCGATGCCCGTGACGCTCATGAGGTCTTCGATTGTCGCGAAATTGCCGTTCGCCTCGCGCCAGGCGATGATCCTCGCCGCCATCGCCGGGCCGACCCTGGGCAGCGTCTCGAGCGTGGTCTCATCCGCAGTATTGATGTTCACCTTGCCGCCCGCCGTGATGCCCGGCGCGGTGGTGGGCACTTCGCCGAGGGCTGGCACATAGATCTGTTCGCCGTCGACGACGAAACGCGCGAGGTTGACCTGGCCCTGGTCGGCGGCGGCCGCGAACCCTCCGGCCGCTGCCACGGCATCCACGGCGCGGTCGCCCTCGCGCAGGGCGTAGAGGCCGGGCCGCTCGACGGCCCCGAGGATGTGCACGAAGATCTGCGATCCGGCGAGCTGGCCCGGGGATGGCGCGGCGCTCGGCCGCGGGACATCCGCAGCAGACCCGTGGTCGCCCAACGCCGACACGAGCACCGCGCAGCCGAGCCCCACGAGCACGAGCACCACGACGGCGCCGAGCCGCACCCGAAGGCGGGCACGCCGGGCATCGAGCACCTCATCCACGCAACGAAGCTAGGCGCGAACCGCCGGCGGGAGTCTCAGCGCTGCCAACCTGTGGAGGGTATGGCCTGGCTCGGCATGCTGGGCACTAGAAGAAAACCCCGGAGCCGATGCAGTCGTAGCTGTCGATGGCCTCGCGCCAAAGCGATTCGCTCCAGCCGTAGGCACGCGCGGCATCCGTCACCCGAACCGTGCAGTCGCCGATCGTGACCGGCCCGTCGGGACCGGATGCCCCGAAGAAACCATAATCCTGCTGTATCCAGCGGTAGATGTTCGGGCTGTCGACGGGTTCGCCGAAGCCCGCCCGCGCCCACATCAGCACGGACACCGTCCCGTTGGCGGTGCCATAGAGCGCGCGCTGGTTCTCGCAGGGCGGCAGCGGCGGATCGTTTTGGTAGTGCACCGAAGGGGCGATTCCCGTGCCGCTGGCCACCTTGAGGTTGTTGTTGCTGGGCCATAAGGAGACCTCGGAGCCGGACGGCCACACAACCGAGCCCAGTGGAACGGCAGTCACATCGATGCGCTCGATGCCGCTCTCCGCTTCGTTCTGCACCGCCCAGTTGGAGTCGGACCCGCATTCCCCGGACAGCCGGGCCAGGTCGGCGGTGGCGGCAGGGTCAGTCGCGCTCACCGGCTGGTGCACGACCATCGTGAGCGCGAGCTGGGCGCCCGACGCATCCATGGCCGTCGCCGTGATGACGACGAGTGCGTCGGCCGCAAGCGCGGTGGGGGTCGGCGTGGGTGTGGGAGTGAGGCTCGTCGTCGCGGACGGCGTCGGCGTTGGGGCGGCGGACGGCGAACCGGTCGGCGGACGCGAGAGCACGAAGAACAGGATGACCGCGGCGATCAGCAGGATCACCAGCACGCCCACGAGAATCCACAGTCTGCGTCTGCTCACCAAGCCTCCGAACTCGCTGCCTGGGCCAACCATCGGCTTGGAGGAATGCTAGCCCTTGGTGGCGATGCTGACGATGCGGGGCGCGCGCACGATGACGTTCACGATTTCGCGGTCGCCGATCGCCCGCACCACGCCAGCCGCGGCCCGTGCGAGCTTCTCGAGCTCGTCGCCGGAGATCTTCGGGCTCACCTCGAGCCTGTCGCGCACCTTGCCGTCGACCTGCACGACAGCGGTGACCGAGTCCTCGACGAGGAGGGTCGGGTCGGCCTTGCGCCACCCGGCCAGGGCCACAGTCGGCTCGTAGCCAAGCCGTTCCCACATCTCCTCGGCCGTGTGCGGGGCGAACAGGCTCAGGGCGATGGTGATCACCTCGACGGCCTCGCGCACCGCGGCATCCCCGCCCCCTGCACCGCCGTCGATGACCTTGCGGGTGGCGTTGACCAGTTCCATGATGCGGGCCACGAGCACGTTGAACTTGAGCGACTCCGCGAGTGCGGGCCCATCGGCGAGGAAGTGATGGGTCTGGCGGCGCAGCGCGGCATCCCCGGTCTTCCACTCGACCTCGGGGGCGCTCGTGACGTCGGTGGCGAGCCGGAAGGCGCGGGCGAGGAACTTCGCGGATGCCGCGGGCGAGACATCCTCCCAGTTGATGTTGTCTGTGGGCGGGCCGGCGAACGCGAGCGTGAGCCGCAACGCATCGGCGCCGTGCTTGTCCACCTCGGCGGTGAATGTCGTGCCCTTGGGGCTGCGCTTGGACATCTTCTTGCCGTCGGAGAGCACCATGCCCTGGTTCAGCAGCGCGCTGAACGGCTCGGTGAAGCTCACGTAGCCGAGGTCGAACAGCACCTTGGTGATGAAGCGGGCATACAGCAGGTGCAGGATGGCGTGCTCGACACCGCCGACGTACTGGTCGACCGGCAGCCACTTCTCCGCCTCCGCCATGTCGAAGGCCTTGTCCGGGTCATTCGGCGACAGGAAACGCAGGAAGTACCAGGAGCTGTCCACGAAGGTGTCCATCGTGTCCGGGTCGCGCAGCGCCGGGCTGCCGTCTCGCGGGTCGGCAACGTTCATCCACTCGCTGGCCGCCGCAAGCGGCGACTGCCCCCTCGGCTTGAGGTCGAGGCCGTCGGTGGGGGGCAGCACCACGGGCAGCTGGTCCTGCGGCACCGGGATGAGCTCTCCATCGGCGCCGTGGATGATCGGGATGGGCGTGCCCCAGAACCGCTGCCGGCTGATCAGCCAGTCCCGCAGCCGATAGGTCTTCGAAGCGCGACCGGTTCCGGCCGCAGCCAGCTGATCGGTGATCTTCTTGATCGCGTTGTTCTTGCTGAGCCCGTCGAGCGGCCCGGAGTTGATCATCCTGCCGTCCCCGACCAGGGCGATGCCGGTGGATGCGGGATCCAGCGGAGGCAGGTCGTCTGGCAGCACCCCGTCTGGAATTATCGGGATCGCGCCGGTGATCGGGGCATTCGTGTCGAGCACGACGCGCACCGGCAGGCCGAATTTGCGGGCGAAGTCGAGGTCGCGCTGGTCATGCGCCGGCACGGCCATGACGGCGCCGTGGCCGTAGTCGGCGAGCACGTAGTCTGCTGTCCAGATCGGGATGCGCTCCCCCGTCGCCGGGTTCGTCGCGTACCTCTCCAGCGGGATGCCGGTCTTCTCGCGCGTCGCGTCCTGCCGCTCGATCTCCGTGTTCTTCTGCGCCTGCTCGAGGTACTTCTTGAACGCGGACCGCACCTCAGGAGTAGACCCCGCGACGAGTTCGGCGGCCAGATCGGAGTCGGGGGCTACGACCATGAAGGTCACGCCGTAGAGCGTGTCTGGGCGGGTCGTGAAAACGGTGATGCTGCGGCCGAGACCCTCGACCTCGAAGTCGACGTCCGCACCGACCGAGCGGCCGATCCAGTTGCGCTGCATGGCCAGCACTTTTGGAGGCCACGAGCCTTCCAATTGGTTCAGGTCATCCAACAGCCGGTCGGCGTAGTCAGTGATCTTGAGGTACCACTGGGTGAGCTTCTTCTTGACGACTACCGCACCGGAGCGTTCGGACGTGCCATCCGGCAGCACCTGCTCGTTGGCGAGCACCGTCTGGTCTTTGGGGTCCCAGTTGACCCAGCTCTCCTTGCGGTAGGCCAGGCCCTTCTCGAACAGCTTCAGGAACAGCCACTGGTTCCACTTGTAATACTCGGGGTCGCTCGTGTGCAGCTCGCGATCCCAGTCGAAGGAGACGCCATAACGGCGGAAGTTCTGCTTCTGCTCCTCGATGTTGTCGTAGGTCCAGCCGACCGGGTTGACCCCGCGCTCGATCGCGGCGTTCTCCGCGGGAAGGCCGAACGAGTCCCAGCCGATCGGGTGCAGCACGTTGAATCCGCGCTGGCGCCAGTAGCGCGCCGCGATATCTCCGAAGCCGAACGCCTCGGCATGCCCCATGTGCAGCTCACCCGACGGGTAGGGGAACATGTCGAGGATGTACTTGCGCGGCCGCTTGTCGTTGGGGTCGTCAGTCGCCCACGGCTTCATCTCGTCCCAGATCGGCTTCCACTTCGCCTGGATGGCGTCGATGTCGTAGCCGTACGTGTCGTCACGCTCGTCGCGAATGGGGTCGGTCACGGTGGATCTCAATTCATTGCTGTGGATGATGTGCGGATCGCCGTTGATCGCGTGGCCCCGGCATCTACGCCGCGAGCCCCATCAAGGGTATCGAACTGGCGGCGCCGTCGCCGTCTAGGCGAGAACCTCGATCGGGCAGGTCGGGCCCGGGGCACGAGCTAGTCGAGCGTCGAGGGTGAGCAGCGTGGCGTTCAGACGCTCTGCAAGGGCAACATATCCGGCGTCGTACGCACTCAGCTTCGACGAGAGCTGCCAGGTTCGTTCGTTGAGTACACGCTGCGGCCAGAGTTGCATGCGCACGGTCCAGAGGCCGTGGAGGGCGAGCAACGCTTCCGTCGGACCGAGCGCGTCCGCAAGGCGAAGGCGCCGCAGCGCACTAGTGACCTCAACGGCAATGTGATCGGGAGCGTGCAATTGCTCCCCCACCAGTCGCTCAGCTACGACCTCCGCCTGCGGCCCCGATCCGCTCAGCAGGGTGACGAGAACAGAGGCATCGACGACAACTCTCATCGTCGGTCGGAGTCGATCGCCTCGAGGATCTGCGCCGTGGTCACGGGAGGAAAAGTACGCGCCCGAGCGCGGATCTCGGCAATGGCGACGTGCAGCTCAGGAGTGCTTGCGAGGTCTCGCAACGTGGAGGACAGGTATTCCTGCAACGACTGGCCCGCGCGGGCTGCGC
>JAODLY010000024.1 GCA_025464445.1 Rhodoglobus sp.
TCGTCGTCGTGCTGCCGGATGACGCGCTGGATGAGCCCATCGTGTCGCTCGGCACCATCAGGGGCGCTGCCGCGATCGCCGTGCGGCAGGAGCACCTGCTCGTGATCCTGCGCACCTGGATCCTCGATGCGCCCGCGATCGGCGGCAACGAGCTGTTCGATGTGCGCACCCGCCTGACCACCGGCGTGCGTTTCGTCTGACCGGGAATCCCGCGCCACCCCCGCCGGTTGGGCCCGACATGACTGCAACGATTCCCGCCGACTACCTCCGGCTTGTCGAGAACCCGAACTACGGCCACCTTGGGACTATCCGCCCGGATGACACGGCCCAAGTGAACCCGATGTGGTACCTGTTCGACGGCGAGACCATCCGCTTCACGCACACCACGAAGCGGGGAAAGTACCGCAACCTGCAGCACAACCCGTCGATGAGCCTCGCGATAAGCGACCCGGATGACCCGTTCCGCTACCTCGAGCTGCGCGGCTCGCTGCAGCAGGTGATCCCCGACCCGGAGGGCGCGTTCTACGTGGTGCTCGGCAAGCGTTACGGCAATGCGGAGCAGCAGCCGCCCCGGGATAGCCCTGACCGCGTCATCCTCGTGATGAGCATCGACAGGGTGATCGCCGGGTAGCGGTCAATCCGAGGTTTCGACTCCGGCACCGTCTGCCGGCGAAGCGCTAGCCGGTCGGGCATCCGCTGGCTCCGCGGAGGGCGCACCGGTGCCGAACAGGCCCAGGTCGGGAGCCCCGTCGAGTGGAACCCCGTCGCGGCGGTGCTTGGGATGAGGCTGGGGCGTGCCCTCCATCCAGTCGTTCGCAGGAATTCCCGGGTATGAACCCTCGCTCATATATCGACCTCCTCGTCCTCTTCATTACGCTACTACCCCGGCGAGGCTTCCTCAGTTCGGTTGAGGGATTTTTCGGGGTCCAGCCGATCGATACCCTGACAGCGAAGACCCCCTGCGGCGCATAGGCTGGTGTCTTCGTCTGAGAGGTATGCGGGTCAGTGATCAGAGTCATCAGCTACAACCTTCGCAAGAACCGGGCAAGCACGGAGCTCGTCGAACTGGCGAAGACCCCAGACCTCGACGCGCTGTGCCTGCAGGAATGCATCGCCGCCGAACTGCCTGCTGAAATCGGCAACCTGCACCTCGCCGACTCGACGAAACGCAACCGGCTCGGCCTGGCCGTGTATTACCGCAAAGACAGGTACGAGCAGCTGGCCAGCCAGTCGTTCGAGCTCAAGAAGTCACTGCACGACCTGATCTTCTCGCCCACCCCGGAGCGCCTGGTCGGGGCGAAACTCATCGATAGGGACTCAAAGCACGAACTCGTGCTCGCGTCATTCCATGCGGCCCCGCTGACCGCCCTCAACTCGTTGCGCAGAAAGCAGATCACCGCGGCGCACGAGCTTCTCCAGACCCTCGGGTCTGGCGTGCCCATCCTGATGGTGGGCGACTACAACTACCCGCTCTTCCAGGAGAACCTCTCCGAGAAGGTCGCGAAGTCGGGCTACGACCTGACCTTGAGCGATCGGCGCACATACACCGCGTACAAGTTCTTCCGCGGACACTTCGACTTCGTCACATCGCAGGGCTTCACGATCGAGGATGTCGAGACGCTCCCGCGCGGATCTTCAGACCACATCCCGATCCTCGTCACCGCCGCATACGGTTCCCCGCTCGACGCGAAGGCCGCCGCCTAAGAGAACTCTCACCCGGCGCGCGACCCGCAACGGGAACAATGGGATCATGGCGAACAATGTGCGCATCCGCGCCGCTGGCAGCTGGATGCTCATCGGCTTTCTCGCGCTCGTGGGGGCGATGCTCGCACTGGTGCTGGTAAGCGGGCTGAGCCTTGCGGATGCCGCGGGCCAGCCACTGGGCGTGCCCGCAGTGTCTGTCACGCCGAGGCCGTCCACCACGAGCACCCCGTCGGCGAGCCCGACGCCTGCCCCCAGTGGCAGCGCGGACAGTGGCACCGCCGACGCACCGCCCGCCGTCGTGACCGCGCCGCCGCCAGTTGTCGTCGACCTCGACGATCACGGCGACGACCACGGCGGCACGAGTAGTGGCGACGACTCCGGCAGCAGCGGCAAAGGCGGAGGCAACTAGCCAACGTGAGAGTTCTCTCACTGTCCGCTGGTGCGTGGCTTAGACGCCTCGCCGAGGGTGGACTTCAACGAAAGGAAGTTCCATGACTCTTCACTTCAACCGCCCGGTCATAATCGGTTCGGCGCTGGCGCTTGCCGGGGTGCTCGGCATTGGCGGCGTCGCGATGGCGCAGGCCTCGAACGACGAGCGGCCGCTGGGTTCGACGCCGACGACCACCCAGTCGCCCACATCCACTCCGACACTCGTTCCGACGCCTTCGCCGAGTTCCTCGGACGACCCCGCGACCCACGACCTCAACGATGACAACGGGGTCGACGATCCGGCAACGCACGACGTCGGAGACGATAACGGCGTCGACGATGACAGCGTGAGCGATGACGGCGGCGACCAGGGTGACAACAGCGGCAACGGCGGGCAGGACAACAGCGGCCCGGACGACTCGACCGATGACAGCGGCAGCCACAGCGGCACAACTGACGACCACGGCAGCGACAACTAGGTAGTCGACGGCGTGGCCAGGGGTACCGGTTCCTAGCGGAGCCGGTACCCCATTCCGCGTACCGTCTCGATGTGCGCGGCCCCGAGCTTTGTGCGCAGGTACCCGACGTAGACGTCGACGATGTTGGACCCGGGGTCGAAGTCATAGCCCCACACCCGGCTGAGCAGTTGCTCCCGGCTCAGCACCCGATCCGGATTGCGCATCAGCTCCTCTGCGAGCGCGAACTCCCGCGCCGAGAGCTCCACCTGGCGTCCATCGACGCTCGCCCGCCTCGTACGCAGGTCGAGCTGCAGTCCGTCCACCGAGAGCACAGTGCCGCCCCCGGCACCCGCATCCGCGATACGCAACCGGATGCGCGCGAGCAGTTCATCGAACCTGAACGGTTTGGGCATGTAGTCGTTGGCCCCACCCTCGAGGCTCGCCAGGGTGTCCTCCGCCGAGGTGCGCGCGGTGAGCACGATAACGGGGAGGGTCACGTGCGCCGCCCGCAGGCGTCGCAAAACCTCGTAGCCGTCGATGCCCGGCAGGCCGATATCGAGCACGAGCAGGTCGAAGCCGCCGGAGAGAGCGAGGTGCAGGGCATCCGCACCCGTCGTCGCAATGTCGGTAGTGAATCCGGCGGACCTGAGCCCCTTCTCGATGAACGACGAGATTCGCGCCTCGTCTTCAGCCACCAGGATGCGGGTCAAGGCGCGATCTCCTCGGATTGCGATGCGAGCACGAGTGGGATGTCGATGGCGAACGTCGGGCCGCCGACCCGCGGTTCGACACGGGCGACGCCGCCGTGGCCCTTCGCGATCGCCGTCACGATGGCGAGCCCGAGCCCCGACCCCGCGATGCCCCTGCCCGTCGTGCCGCGGCCGAATCGCTCGAAGATGCGCGCCGCGGATTCCGGCGCGATCGCGGGCCCGTCGTTCGAGACGCGGAAGACGAGCCTGTCGCCCTCGACGGAACTGTCGATTTCGATGCGACCGGTCGGCGAGCCGTGCGTGACGGCGTTGGCCGCCAACTGCAGCAGAGCCTGGGTGATGCGCGCCGGGTCGAGTTCGGCGACCACGGCGGCCGACCGCGAAGTGACCCACTCGTGGGCGGGGGAGAGCGCGCTTGCCTTGGTGCGCACGCTCGCGGTCAGCGCGGCGACATCCGTGGCCTCGAGTCGCGGATGCAGCGGCCGGTTGATGACCGCAAGCTCCGAGATGTCTCGCACCAGCCCGTTCATGCGATCGAGCTCGTCGATCGCGATGTCTCTCGTGGATGCCACGTCAGCCGCGTCATCCGCTTGCATCAGCTCGAGCTGCCCCCGCACGATCGTGATGGGTGTCTTCAATTCGTGCCCGACATCATCGAGCAACTGGCGTTGGCCGGTGAGAGCCGACTCGAGGCGGTCGAGCATGTCGTTCACGGTGATGGTCAGTTCGGAAACGTCATCCGCACCGACGACGTCGATGCGTTCGCTCACGTCGGATGCAGTTATGCGTGCCGCGGTGTCCCGCAGCCGCCGGATTGGCGCAAGCAGCCGCCCGGCGACACCCCAGCCCACCAGTCCAAGCGCGACAAGCGCGGCGGCGGCCACGATCGCGAATGTCACGAACGCGTCGTCGATGGGTTTCAGTCGCGCCCGCAGGTCGACAGTGACGACGAAGACCCCGGTGGCGGAGTCGCCGGCCACAGCGACGGGAATCGCGACGTAGCGTACGAGACCGGCAGTGGTCTCCGCGGTGCCACGCACGACGACCGCATCGGCGGTTTCGGTGCCGATGCGCGCCACGAATGCCGGATCGCGCTCCGGGTGAATCGAGATATCCCCGCCGGGCACGATCGCCGTCCTGCCGTCGACGAGCGCGAACGTGGCCTCGTCGGTACCAGGACGAAGCCGCTGCACGATAGCTGTCAGCGCTTCCGCGTAGGTCGTCGGGTTCGCGTTCTCCGCGATGAAGTCCGCCTCATTGACGGCCGACGCCAGCCGGTCGTCGATCTGCGCGAGCGTGCGTTCCCGCTGCAGCAGGTACGCCGTGCCGCCGGCGACCACCATTCCGGCAGCAGCCACGACGAGCATGGAGGCCAGGATTCGCGAGCGCACCGAACGCAGCGGCCGCCAGCCGCGGCGTCGTGGTTCGGATGCCGGCATCCCTCGATTATCGACTGCGCGGGCGCCGCGCGCTGGTGAGAGAGTTCTTAGGACGGTTCGGGGAACGTACAGGCCGCCGATAGGCGCTTCATGGGAACGGCTGGCATTGTGTCGGGCATGAACAACAACCCAGCGCCCCGGCAGCCTCGGCTGCTTACGAGAAGGTGGTGGATCGCGGCCGCTGCCTTGTCTGCGGTGATCGGCCTTGCCGGCTGCGCCGCGGCATCCTCGACCCCAGCCACGTCACCCTCAACGCCAGCGCAACACGGAATGCCCGGCGGCGGCGGGGGGTCCAATGCCCGCTCCGGCCCGGCCTCCGGCGGGTCCCTCGGCACGATCGGCACCGTATCGACGACGGGCTTCACGCTGTCGACACCGGCAGGCCAGCAGGTCACGGTCACCGAAGACGCCTCCACGACATACCTGGACGGAACGAGTCCCACCTCGGCGAGCGCAGTGACAACCGGCGAGTCCGTGCTCGTGCTGGGGATGACCACCGGAACGACAATCGCTGCCACCCAGGTCACGCTGCAGCCGGCAATCGGCTCCGGACCCGCCTACACGCCCTCACCGGCGGTGCCCTTCACGCAGGGTGCGCCGAGCGCCGCGCAGCAGGACGGGCAGATCCCGGCGAACTACAGCCAGGGATCCGGGACCATCGTCAGCGGAACGACAGCAGACCAGGCGACGCTAGCGGCCCTTGCCGCCTACCCGGGAGGCGTCGTCGATCGGGTTGTGCAGCTCAGCGACGGGCAGTACGAGGTGCACTACATCGGTGTCAACTGGCCGCACCACATCTTCATCAACACGGACTTCACCGTCGCAGGTGCCAACTAGGGGTGTCTCCCAACTCGGGGGTTATGTGCGAAATGCAGGAGATCGCGCCAAGCGGGCGGGGAAACGCCCGCAAATGTCTGGGCGAACCTCCGACACCTCCTGCATTTCACACTCAACGGGTATTCGGGGAGACGCCGGCCTCGGTGGGCGATGCGGCGGACTACCGCCGCCCCGGGCGTTCGCGTGACACCTTCGCGCACAAAGCCTGAAAGCGTAGTTAAACGAAAGAAGGCGCCCATTGCTGGGCGCCTTCAGACTTTGTGCGCGAAGGGGGACTTGAACCCCCACGCCCTATACGGGCACTAGCACCTCAAGCTAGCGCGTCTGCCATTTCCGCCATCCGCGCGCGTCGATGAATCCCTAAATGAAGACCACCGAGGTACGAGAATAGCACGCTGGTAGCGTTGGGGAATGACGCAGCCCGACGAGCTCGAAGACACCGCACGGATCGCGCAGGAGCTCATCCGGTTCGACACGACGAACTACGGCGAGGGTCGATCGAACGGCGAAACGGATGCCGCCGAATACCTCGGCGAGCACCTCACCGCCCTCGGGCTCGAACCCGAATACTTCGACGCGGCGACCGGCCGCACGAGCGTCGTCGCCCGCGTGAAGGGGGCAGACTCGTCGAAACCCGCGCTCGTCGTGCACGGCCACACGGATGTGGTGCCCGCCGATCCGAAGAACTGGACTGTCGACCCGTTCGGTGGCGTCGTCCGCGATGGGCTGCTCTGGGGCCGCGGCGCCGTCGACATGAAGAACATGGACGCGATGATCATCACCGCCCTCCAGGACATCCTCGGCGCGGGCAAGGCACCGGCACGCGACCTCGTCATCGCCTTCTTCTCTGATGAGGAGAACGGGGGAGTGTTCGGCTCCCATTACATGGTCGACGAGCATCCCGAAATCTTCAACGGCGCGACCGAGGCGATAAGCGAGGTCGGCGGCTACTCCGTGTACCTGAACGGCCGGCGCTCATACCTCCTGCAGACCGGCGAGAAGGCGCTCGTCTGGATCAAACTGGTGGCGCGTGGCACCGCAGCGCACGGCTCGCGGGTGATTCGCGATAACGCGGTGACGAAGCTTGCCGAGGCCGTGGTCGCCCTCGGTCGTCGGGACTGGCCGATCCACCTGACCGGCACGACTGAGCAACTGCTCGCAGAGCTCGCCCGCATCATGGATGTCGACCCGGAGCGGGTCGGCCCGGATGAGCTCGTGCTGTCCACGGGAACCGCTGCCGGGTTCATCCAGGCAAGCCTGCGCACGACGAGCAACCCGACACTGCTCTCCGCCGGGTACAAGCACAACGTGATCCCCGACACGGCGGAAGCTCTCATCGACATCCGCACCCTCGCGGGCGAGGAGGATGCCGTGCTCGCCGACGTGCGCGAACTCATCGGCGACGACATCGAACTGGTCGTCATGCACAGGGACATCGGGCTGGAGAACACCTTCGACGGCCCGCTCGTGGATGCCATGGTCGCCACGCTCGGAGCGCACGATCCCGGCGCTCCCGTGCTGCCATACCTGCTCTCGGGTGGCACGGACAACAAGGCCCTCGCCAAGCTGGGCATAACCGGTTATGGGTTCGCACCACTGCGCCTTCCACCCGAGCTGGACTTCCCTGCGATGTTCCATGGCGTTGATGAGCGGGTGCCGCTCGACGCATTAGTCTTTGGCAGACAGGTTCTCGGCGACCTGCTTCTCAACTATTAGCTTCTCTACACACTGGCGGGACATCGCATGGGCTTCTTCGAGGCGATCATCCTGGGGCTCGTGCAGGGCCTCACCGAATTCCTCCCCATCTCATCGAGTGCGCACCTGCGCATAGTCGGCGAGTTCCTCGGTACCGGCGCAGATCCCGGCGCGGCATTCACTGCCATCACCCAACTCGGCACCGAAACCGCCGTGATCGTCTACTTCTGGTTCGACCTCAAGCGCATAGTCGGCAAGTGGTTCCTCGCGCTCTTCCGCCGCGTGCCGCAGAGTGACCCCGACGTGCGCCTCGGCTGGTTTATCATCCTCGGCAGCGTGCCGATAGTGCTGCTCGGGCTGGTCTTCCAGAACGCGATCGAGACGACGCTGCGCTCCCTGTGGATCGTCGCATTCACCCTCATCGTGTTCGGCATCCTGCTCGGCATCGCCGACTTCGTCGGCCGCAAAGAGCTGCGCCTCAAGCAGCTGACCTGGCCACACGCGATAATCTTCGGGCTCGCGCAGTCGCTCGCCCTCATCCCGGGTGTTTCCCGCTCAGGCGGCACGATCACCGCCGGCCTGTTCCTCGGCTACGAGCGCAAGGCGGCGGCGCGGTACTCGTTCCTGCTCGCCATCCCCGCGGTCTTCGGCAGCGGACTCTTCCAGGTCTACAAGTCGATCAAACAGCCCTGCGACGCCGCAGCGGCGAACTGCACGCCAGAGCTGTTCAACCCGGCCGAGATCGCCGTCGCGACCCTGATCGCCGGCGTCGTGGGCTTCGTCGTCATCGCCTTCTTCATGAGCTACATCTCGAAGCGGTCGTTCCTGCCGTTCGTGATCTACCGGGTTCTGCTCGGCGGCGCGCTCATCGTGCTGCTGACCACCGGGGTTCTCAAACCCACCTGATCGGGAGGCCCAGTGGCCCGCTCCGGCGGGCGGTAGCCTTGGCTGGTGAAGTCGTGGAGTCGGCCAGAGATTCCCCGGCTCGTGGGGCACGGCACAGCACCGCGGATCCACGACACCGCGACCGGCGAGCTCATCGAGACGCATGCGGGCGGCGCGGCCAGCCTCTACGTCTGCGGGATCACCCCGTACGACGCGACCCACGTCGGGCATGCGGCGACCTACATCGCCTACGACACGCTCATGCGGGCCTGGCTCGATGCCGGCATCGACGTGGCCTACGTGCAGAACGCCACGGATGTCGACGACCCGCTGCTGGAGCGCGCGGCGGCGACCGGCGTGGACTGGCGGCACCTCGCTGCAAGCCAGCTGGACACATTCCGCACAGACATGCAGGCCCTTGCCGTCATCCCGCCCGATCACTATGTTGCCGTGACCGAGCGGATCGAGCCGATCGCGGCGGCCGTGCAGCGCCTGCTCAACTCCGGTGCCGCCTACCGGGTCGACGGGGACGTGTACTTCGACAACGCGGTGGCCGCGGAGGCCTCACCCTGGCACCTGGGCATGGAGAGCCGCCTCGACCGGGCGACGATGCTCGAGCTCTTCGCCGAACGCGGGGGAGACCCCGACCGGGTGGGCAAACGCGACGCGCTCGACCCGCTGCTCTGGCGGGCGGCGCGAGAAGGGGAGCCCAGCTGGGCGAGCGTCGTCGGGCGGGGTCGCCCGGGCTGGCACATCGAGTGCTCGGTGATCGCGCAGGAGTACCTCGCGCTGCCGCTTACGGTCAACGGCGGCGGCATCGACCTCACCTTCCCCCACCACGAGTTCACCGCCGGGCACACGGCAGCCCTCACCGGCCTCGAGCATTCCCACGTCTATTCGCACGCGGGACTGGTGTACTACCGCGGCGAGAAGATGAGCAAGTCGCTCGGCAACCTCGTCTTCGTCTCGTCGCTGCTCGAGTCTGGCGTCGATCCGCGGGCGATACGGCTCGCGATCCTCGCCCACAACTATCGCGCGGGCTGGGAGTGGACGGACGCGGTGCTCGCGACAGCCGTCGACCGCCTGGCGCGCTGGTCGGCCCAGGCCGCCACCGCCGACGGCTCTCACGCCGCCGTTGTGGACGGCATCCGCACGGCCGTCGCCGACGATCTCGACACCCCTACCGCACTGACGGTCGTCGACGCCGCTGGGCCACTATCGGGTGAGGACGTCGAGGCTATTTCCGCACTCCTGGGAATTCGGCTGTGACCGATGTCGAGAACGCCCGCACCGCTCCGACCCATCATTGACAGCGCGTACAGCGCGAAAGGACGTGTTTCGATGAAATACATGATCATGATGTTCGGCAGCGCCGGCGAGATGATGGAAGTGCAGTCCCAGGACTGGATCAAGGAAATGATCGGCTACATGATCGCGCTCGATGACGACCTGCGGGAGCGCGGCGAGATGGTCTTCAACGCCGGGCTCGCCGACGGGAGCGCAGCGAAACTCGTGCACGCCGATGGCGTCGTGACGGACGGTCCATTCGCGGAGGCGAAAGAGTCCCTCATCGGGTTCTGGGTGGTGGACGTGGCGAGCGAGGCGCGCATTGTCGAGCTCGCGGCATCCATCGCGAAGTATTCGCGGGTGGTCGAGGTGCGCCCCATCGCCGAGGCGCCGCCAGAGGTATGAGCTCGCAGCGGGACGTCGCACAGACGCTGCGCGGGCTCGCGCCGCAGGTGCTCGGCATCCTGGCCCGCAGGTATGGGCAGTTCGACGCCTGCGAGGATGCCACGCAGGAGGCGCTCATCGCGGCTGCGGCGCAGTGGCCGACCGACGGCATCCCGGACAACCCGCGCGCCTGGCTCGTAACCGTCGCCGGCCGACGACTCGTGGACGAATGGCGCAGCGAGAGCGCGCGCCGACGCCGGGAGGATGCCGCGGCTCTCGACCTGCCCGGGGAGCCGACCGACAGCGACGACACGCTCGACCTGCTGTTCCTGTGTTGTCATCCCTCGCTGTCCGAGCCGTCCCAGCTCGCACTCACTCTTCGGGCGGTCGGCGGGCTCACGACAGCGGAGATCGCCACGGCCTTCCTCGTGCCGGAGGCGACGATGGCGCAGCGAATCAGCAGGGCCAAGCAATCGCTTCGGACGGCCGGGCTCGACTTCGGGCAACTGGAGGCGAGCGAGCGAGCCGAGCGGCTGCGCATAGTGCTGCACGTGCTGTACCTGGTGTTCAACGAGGGATACCTCGCAAGTTCCGGCGATGCCGCGCAGCGCACCGACCTCACCACCGAGGCGATCCGGTTGGCGCGCATGCTGGGCGACGCCATTCCCGGCGAGACGGAGGTGGCAGGCCTGCTGGCCCTCATGCTCCTCACGGATGCCCGCCGCGGCGCCCGCGTCGACGCTGGCGGCTTTCTCGTGCCACTCGCCGAACAGGATCGCGGCCTCTGGGATGCCGGCCAGGTCGCCGAGGGCATCGCCATCATCTCGACGACCCTCGGCACCGGGCCTGTCGGCCAGTACCAGCTGCAGGCTGCGATCGCGGCCGTGCACGACGAGGCAGCGACCGCACAAGACACCGATTGGCGGCAGGTACTCGCGCTCTACGACGTGCTCGGACGGGTCGCGCCGAGCCCGATAGTCACGCTCAATCGCGCGGTCGCGGTCGCGATGGTCGACGGGCCGCTCGCCGGGCTCGCCGAACTGGGCACACTCGACGACGACGCGAGGATGACCGGCAACCATCGCCTGCACGCCGTACGCGCCCACCTGCTCGAACTGGCCGGGCGGTCGGATGCCGCGATCGAGGCGTACCGCACAGCCGCCCGTCTCACCCGCAGCACCCAGGAGCGCCAGTACCTGTCACTGCAGGCGGCGCGACTCAGTCCTTAGGTCGCCAGGGCTCTTCGCCGGCCGCCCCTGCGTCCGGCTTGTCGCCGCCGCGCCGCAGGTACTTCTCGAACTCCTGCGCGATGGCCTCACCGCTGGCTTCGGGGGAGTCGACGGTGTCGCGCGCCTGCTCGAGCTGTTCGATGTACGACGCCATGTCGTCGTCGTCCCCGGCGAGCGCGTCGATACCGCTTTCCCAGGCCGCGGCCTCTGTCACGAGTTCTCCGCGCGGGATGACGACATCCACGATCTCTTCGAGCTTGTCGATGAGGGCGAGGGTCGCTTTCGGCGATGGGGCGTTGTGCACGTAATGCGGAACGGACGCCCAGATCGACATCGTGAGGATGCCGGCCTTCTCCGCAGCATCCCCGAGCACAGAGAGGATGCCGACAGGTCCTTCGTACCCGCTGCGCTCGAGGCCGAGCTTCGCACGCACGTCAGCGTTCTCGCTGCTCGCGAACACCGAGATCGGCCGGGAGTGGGGCACGTCGGCGAGCATCGCGCCGAGGAAGACAATCGAGCTGATGTCGTTCGTCTCGATCACATCGAGGATCTCGCTCGTGAACGTCTTCCACCCCCGTGAGGGCTCTGTGCCCAGCAGCAGGTAGATGTTCGACCCGTTGTTGCCGCTGACCTTCAGTTCGGCATCCTCGGCGATGCCTTCAGGGCGGACCGCGTTCGGCTTCGTGGGGCCGTAGATCGTCACGCCTGGCCAGACGAGTTGGCGGTCGCCGTTCTCGTCGGGGGCCACCGAGGGACGGTTGAACTGGTAGTCGAAGTAGTCCTCGGGGTCGACTTCGGCGATCGGGTACAGGTCGAGCAGTTCTTTGAGTGTGCGCACAGCGCCACTCGCCGCCTCGCCCGCGTCGTTCCAGCCCTCGAAGGCAACGACGAGCAGTCGTCCGTTCGCGAATTGGTTCTCTGGCACTGGGCTCCCCGCTGCGGCGACCCGGATTTCGGGCCCCCGTCCAAGGATAGAACTACGATTGTCGGTTGTGACCCCCAGCCTCCCCGCCGCCGTCCTCTGGGACATGGACGGCACCCTTGTCAACACCGAGCCGTACTGGATCGCCGCCGAGACCGACATGGTGCACGAGTTCGGGGGCGACTGGACCCACGAGGAGGCCCTGCAGCTCGTCGGCCAGGGCCTGTGGTTCTCCGCCGGCGTGCTCCAGGCCAAGGGGGTGACCCTCGACCAGGACGAGATCATCAACCGTCTCACCAACAGGGTGATCGAGCAGCTCGTCGAGTTCGGCATCCCGTGGCGTCCCGGCGCGCGCGAGCTGCTCACCGAGCTGAAGCAAGCGGGAGTGCCGACCGCGCTCGTCACGATGTCGGTGAGCCGTATGGCTCACCATGTGGCCGATCGGCTCGGTTTCGTAGGGTTCGACGCTGTGGTCTCCGGCGACGACGTGACAAACAGCAAGCCGCACCCCGAGTCATACCTGCGCGGCGCCGCGGCGCTCGGCGTCGACCCCGGGCACTGCATTGCCATCGAAGACTCCATGCCCGGAATCGCCTCTGCGAGTGCGGCCGGCGCCGTCGTGATCGGCGTGCCATTCATGGTCGAGCTGCGGGATGCCCCGGCCAACGTCATCTGGCCGACCCTCGAAGGCCGCACCCTCGCCGACCTGGCAGCGCTGTTCAGCACGGTGAGCACCACGTGACCGGCGCCACCCGCCGGCAGAGCGGACAGTTCCGCGCCGGTGAGCGCGTGCAGCTCACCGGCCCGAAGGGGCGCCTCAACACCGTCACGCTCGAGGTCGGCGGCTCGTTCCACACCCACCGGGGAGTGCTCAGCCACGACCTGGTGATCGGGCAGCCGGATGCCTCGGTGGTGATCTCGAGCAACGGCATCGAGTATCTCGCCATGCGTCCGCTGCTCACCGATTTCGTCATGTCGATGCCGCGCGGCGCGGCGATCATCTACCCGAAGGATGCCGCGCAGATTCTCGGGCAGGCAGACATCTTCCCCGGCGCGACTGTCGTCGAGGCGGGGGTGGGATCTGGAGCGCTCTCGCTCTGGCTGCTGCGCGCGATCGGCCCTGAAGGCAAACTGCTCTCCTTCGAGCGCCGCGAAGAGTTCGCCGACGTCGCCCGCGGCAACGTTGCGGCGTTCCTCGGCGCGACACCCGACAACTGGTCGGTCGTCGTCGGCGACCTGCAGGACGCGCTGCCGGCATCCGTGCGGCCGGGCTCCGTCGACAGGATCGTGCTCGACATGCTCGCGCCGTGGGAATGCCTCGACGAGTGCGCGGCCGCTCTCACCCCTGGCGGAGTGCTCATCTGCTACATCGCGACGGTCACCCAGCTGTCGAGGGTCGCGGAGGCAATCCGGGGGACGGGGGCCTTCACCGAGCCCGACCCGAGCGAGACCCTCGTGCGCACCTGGCACGTCGAAGGCCTCGCTGTGCGGCCGGACCACAGGATGATCGGCCACACCGGTTTCCTCATGACGGCGAGGCGCCTCGCGCCCGGTGCCGTGCTGCCCGCGTTGCAGCGCCGGGCATCCAAATCGGACTACACCGACGAGGATGTCGAGGCCTGGACGCCCGGGGCACTCGGCGAGCGCACGCCCAGCGACAAACGCCTGCGAAAGACTGCACGGGAAGCCCATGCTGCGGCGGATGCGGCCTCGCCGAACGCACAGGATTCCGACGGGTAGAGTATCCCCGGTGTCTGCCTCAAGGAAAAGAGTGTTCGTGCGCAAGCTCCCGGCAATTCTCGCGGCCGCAGGCCTGCTCGTGTCCCTTTCGGCGTGCTCCGGTTCCGCGTTCGGCACCTCGTGCACACCCGCTTACGCCCAGGGCGGCAACGCTGCCCTCGTGAAAGCGGAGGGCGCGCTCGGCAAAGACCCGAAGGCCGACTTTCCGACGCCGCTCGTGGCGACGAAGACGCCGGAGGAACAGGCGACCCACGCCGGCGACGGCAAGATCGTGCAGCCCGGTGACACCGCCAACATCCAGATAACCATTTACGACGGCAAGACCGGTAATGCGCTCATCTCGACCGACTACACGGGAACCGGCCTGCGCCTTCTCGCCGTCAAGGGCTCGCCCGCGTTCGGTGCCATTGCGCAATGCGCGACAGTGGGCTCGCGCGTCGCAACCGTGGGCACAGCCGGCGACCTTGTCGGCCAGGGCAGCATCGACCAGAACCAGGCGCTCAGCACCCTCGCCCTCACCGACACCGTCGTCATGATCGTCGACGTCACACAGTCGTTCCTGGGCAGGGCGAACGGCGTCGACCAACTGCCCGTCGCGGGCCTGCCGTCGATAGTGCTCGCCCCCAACGGCCAGCCCGGATTCACGTTCCCCGCCGGTGACGCCCCCACCGACCTGAAGATCGCCACCCTCAAGGCGGGCAACGGCGCGACAGTCAAAAAGGGCGACAGCGTCGTGCTCAACTACACGGGCGTGCTCTGGGGCGCGAAGTCGGTCTTCGACTCGACCTGGGACAGGAGCGCCCCGGCAACCCTGACCGCCGTGAGCCTCGTCGATGACAGCACGGGAGTGGTTCCCGGCTTCGCGACGGCGATCATCGGTGCGAAAGTCGGTTCGCAGGTGCTCGTGGTAATCCCGCCGAAGTTTGGCTATCCTGCCGGTAGCGCGCCGTCATCGGTGCCCGACGGATCGACGATGGTCTTCGTCATCGACATCCTGGGTATCGACAAGAAGTAGCGCAGCGCAGCAGCATTGCGACACGGCCGGGTGTCCTGACAACGAAGGTTAGGATTTCACACGTGCCCCCCGCCAGCACTGCCCCCAGGATTCCCGTTGAAGAACGGTTGTTCAGCCTCGTTCTCGCGCTGCTCGCCACCGACGCGGGCTTGACCAAGAACGAGATCCTGTCGACTGTGCAGGGCTACCGACAGAAGTATTCCCACTCGGGCGATAACGCCAACCTGGAGCGCCAGTTCGAGCGCGACAAAGACGACATCCGCGACCTCGGCGTTCCTCTCGAGACTATCGAGAGCCCCGGCCAGGCCGGCAACAACCAGAGCCTCAGGTACCGCATCCCGCGTGGCAGCTACGAGCTGCCCTCCGATATCGTCTTCTCGCCGGAAGAGACGACATTGCTCAACCTCGCCGCAATGGTCTGGCGCGAAGGCTCACTGTCGGGGGAGTCGCGCCGCGCAATCCTCAAGCTGCGTTCGCTCGGTGTCACCACGACAGAGCCGGTGCTCGGCTACGCGCCGCGGGTGCGCGTGCGGGAGCCCGCGTTCGACCCGCTCTCGACGGCGCTCGAGAAGCGCACGATAGTGAAGTTCGCCTACCTCAAGCCGGGGGAGCGCGAGGCTCGCGTGCGCACGGTCGCGCCGCTGGCCCTCGTGCAGCACCAGGGCCGCTGGCACCTCTATGCCGACGAACCCGAGTCCGGCGCGACAAAGACCTTCCTGCTGCGCCGCATCGTGAGCCAGGTCAGCGCGACCAGCCAGACGTTCCCAGCCCCGCCGGCCGACACCACGGAGAAGGCCCTCGCCGAACTCGACGAGGTGTGGAATGCGCACACGGCGGTCGTCGAAGTGCAGCCCGGGTCGGATGCCGACACGAGGCTCGGCAAGCGCAGGGGGGCGAGTGTTTCCGATTCCGGCGCCCTCGAACTGCACTATTCGGACGTGAACATCTTCGCCGACGAACTTGCAAGCTACGGGCCGGAAGCCCTCGTTGTCACGCCCCAGGAGCTGCGGGATGCCGTCAAGGCTCGCCTCGAACGGACGGCGGCGGACCATGGCTGAGCGCGCACAGCCGCGCCACGCCCAGGACAAGCTCGCGTTCCTGCTCTCGCTCGTGCCATACCTCATGGACCACGACCGGGTGAGCGTGGGGGATGCCGCGAAACAGTTCGGTGTACCTGAGGAGCAGATTCGCGAGGCCGTGAGGCTCATCGGGGTGTCCGGCATCCCGGGTGAGACGGCGATGTACCAGCACGGCGACCTCTTCGACATCGCGTGGGACGACTTCGAAGACAACGACCAGATAGTGCTCACCAACCTCGTCGCGATCGACGATTCGCCGCGGTTCTCCGCGCGGGAGGCGGCCGCGCTGATCGCCGGGCTGCAATACCTGTCCGCCCTGCCCGAAAACGCCGACCGGGATGCCATAGCGACGCTCACCGCGAAACTCTCCCGTGGCGCATCCGCCGAACCGAGCCAGGTGGCCGTGGAGGCCTCGGAGAGCGATGAGACGCTCGCGCTCATCCGCGAATCGGTGGCGAGCGGGGTGCAGCTCGAGTTCGACTATCTCAACTCGCAGGGCGAGAGGGAGCGCCGCAGGGTCGACCCGCTGCGTGTCGAATCGGTGGATGCCGACTGGTACCTGCGCGGCTGGTGTCACCTTCGCGAGGCGCTGCGCACGTTCCGCATCGACCGCATCTCGAACCCGTCGATCACCTCGGAGCCGATAACCCACGGCGCCAAAGACGTGCCGCTGCCCGACACTCTGTTCGAGGGTTCCGCCGACGACCTGCTCGTGACTATCGACGTCGCCCCCGGCGCCGTGCCGCTGCTCGCGGATTACATCCCCGACGGTGCGAACACGGTGGAGAAGGATGGCACTGTCCGCACGACCGTGCGCGTCTCCCACTACCACGGCCTCAAGCGGCTCATCGCGAGCATGCCGGGGGTGGCGACGGTTGTCGCTCCTCCCGAGGCGCGAGCCATCGTCGCGGAGTGGGCGGCGGCGGGCGCCGCGCGCTATGGCGCATCGAGCCCGTCGAGATGATCAGCTGGTGGGTGTGGCCCATCATCTGGGCGGGGCTCGGATTGGCGCTCCTCGCGATGCTCGGGCTCTCGGCGTGGTGGCTGTTCCGCAAGTTCGTGGTGCTCACGGGCGACCTCGCCGACCTCGCCGAGACCCTGGTGTTGCTCGAGCCCGACGACGCCGAGCTGGCGCGGCCCCGGCTGGCCGTGCTGGCGGATATCCGCGACATCCGCGCGCGTGAAGAGGCCCGACGATTCCATCGCTCGACCCGCAGGCGCGAGCGGCACGACAGGAGGATCGCCAGGGCGCGACGCATCACGGGCGTCGATGCTTTGACCCAGCAGTGGCCGGCAGGCTGGACCTCGCGCTGACTGCGCCGTGCACCGAGCGGGTATCATTGAGGTAATCGTCGGACAGAGCAGGGAGCACTCGATGGGCATCTTCGGCAACGCGTTCGGATGGCCGCACCTCATCGTCATCCTCGTCATCGTCCTGCTCCTGTTCGGGGCACCCAAGCTTCCCGGCCTCGCGCGCAGCCTCGGCCAGTCGATGCGGATCTTCCGCGGCGAGATGAAGACGATGAAAGACGAGAACGGCAAAGACATTCCGGCCGAGAACCAGGCCGCCGACTCGTCCGACAGCGACACCCCCGCCAAGCCGAAGCAATAGCGCCCATGGCCACCCGTAGCGGCAGGTGGCGCACGAAGGGCGACCAGCGCATGTCACTGGGAGACCATCTCCGCGAGCTTCGCAAGCGCCTGTTCATCTCCGCGATCGCGATCGTCGTCGCGGCTATCGTCGCGTTCGTCGACTGGGGATGGGTCGCACGCCTCATCGGCCTGCCGCTGAAACTGCGCAGTCTGACGAGCTTCGTGCAAGACGGCATGCGCGTGCCCATCGACCAGCTCGCCGAGAACCACAACGCCGTCATCAGCTATACGACTGTCTCCAGTGCATTCGACCTGACCGTGCAGATCGGGCTCACCATCGCGATCCTGATCGCGAGCCCGGTCTGGCTCTTCCAGGTATTCGCCTTCCTCGTGCCCGGCCTCACCGGCAGGGAGAAGCGCTACACCTTCGGGTTCTTCTTCTCGGCGGTGCCGCTGTTCCTCGCCGGCGGCTTCGTGGGTTGGTTGCTGTTCCCGCACATGGTCGAGTTGCTCGCCTCGTTCACACCGAGCAAAGACGCGATCCTGCTGGATGCCCGCTACTACTACGACTTCATCATCAAACTCGTGCTCGCCGTGGGGGTGGGCTTCGTGCTGCCTGTCTTCCTGGTGCTGCTCAACTTCGTGGGAGTGTTGAGCGCGAAAGCGATCATGGGGGGATGGCGCGTGGCCGTGCTGGTGATCACGCTGTTCTGCGCGATCGCGACACCGGCGGTGGATGTGGCGTCGATGTTCCTGCTCGCTGTGCCGATGGTCGCGCTGTACTTCGCCGCCGTGCTGGTCGCGTACATCCACGACGGCGCCGCTGCCCGCCGGCTCGCCGGGGCGGATTCTGAAAGCGTCCCGGTGACGGAGCTGTGACCGACCAACTCTCACCCGCCGAGCGATTCGCGGCCTCCAGGACGCGCGCGGGGCTGCCGATCCTCGAGTCGTTCCGCGCCCGCCAGCGTTTCGACCTCGATCCCTACCAGATCGCCGCATGCGCCGTCGTCGAGGAGGGCAAGAGCGTGCTCGTCGCCGCCCCGACGGGTGCGGGCAAAACGGTGATCGCCGAGTTCGCCATCTACCGCGCAATGCAGGATGCCCGGTCCAAGGTCTTCTACACGGCGCCGATGAAGGCGCTCTCCAACCAGAAGTTCCAGGAGCTGCAGGCCGAATACGGTGAGGGTGCCGTCGGCCTGCTCACCGGCGACACAAACATCAACTCGCACGCACGCATCGTGGTCATGACCACCGAGGTGCTGCGCAACATGCTCTACGCGGACTCCGACCTGCTGCGCGACCTGAGCTGCGTGATCATGGACGAGGTGCACTTCCTCGCCGACAGGTTCCGCGGCGCCGTGTGGGAAGAGGTGATCATCCACCTGCCCCAACACGTGCGCATGGTGTCGCTGTCGGCGACGGTGTCGAACGCCGAGGAGTTCGGTGACTGGTTGCAGGCGGTGCGCGGCGACACGGAGGTCATCGTGAGCGAGGAGCGGCCGGTGCCGCTCGACCAGCACATCCTCATGCGCACGAAACTCATCGACCTCTTCGACTCGTCGGGGCTCGTCGCAACCCACAGGGTCAACCCCGAGCTCGTGCAGATGGCGCGTTACGGTGGCCGCACCCTCAGCGCCCGCCAGATGAAGGATGTGGGCCGCTACCACTCACGGGGCGGCAGGCCTGAGGCCATGCGCATGGACCGTCCGGATGTCGTGAAACTGCTGGACAGCAAAAACCTGCTGCCAGCGATCTTCTTCGTCTTCAGCCGCGTCGGGTGCGACCAGGCGGTCACGAAGGTGCTGCGCTCGGGCATCCGCCTCACCACGCCCGCCGAGCGCGATGAGATCCGCGCAATCGTGGAGGACCGCTGCCGCACCCTGCTCGACGAGGACCTCGCCGTGCTCGGCTATTGGGACTGGCTCACTGGCCTCGAGCGCGGCGTCGCCGCCCACCACGCGGGCCTGCTTCCCGCGTTCAAGGAAGTTGTCGAAGAGCTCTTCCAGAAAAAGCTGGTCAAGGTCGTGTTTGCCACCGAGACGCTCGCGCTCGGCATCAACATGCCTGCGCGCACCGTGGTGCTCGAGAAGCTCGAGAAGTTCAACGGCGAGGCCCGGGTCCCCATCACGCCGGGGGAGTACACCCAGCTCACCGGGCGCGCGGGGCGCCGCGGCATCGACGTTGAAGGGCACAGCGTCATCCAGTGGGTCGACGGTCTCGACCCTCAGGCTGTGGCATCCCTCGCCTCTAGGCGCACCTACCCGCTGAACTCGAGCTTCAAGCCGACCTACAACATGGCCGTCAACCTGATCGAGCAGTTCGGGCGGGAGCGCACGAGGGAGATTCTCGAGTCGAGTTTCGCGCAGTTCCAGGCCGACAGGGCGGTCGTCGATCTCGCCCGCAAGGTGCGCCAGCAGGAAGAGTCAATGGCCGGCTACGCGAAGTCGATGGCCTGCCACCTCGGCGATTTCACCGAGTACTCGACAATCCGCCGTGAACTCACCGACCTCGAGCGCAAGGGCATCTCGAACACCGCTTCGCGGGCGGAACGTGAGAAACGGCAACGCCAGCTCACCGACCTGCGCAGGCGGCTCAAACAGCATCCGTGCCATGCGTGCCCCGAGCGGGAGTCCCACGCCCGGTGGGCGGAGCGCTGGTGGAAGCTCAAGCGCGAGACGGACCAGCTCAACGCCCAGATCCGCACCCGCACCGGTGCCGTCGCGAAGATCTTCGACAGGGTCACCGATGTACTCGTGGAGCTCGACTATCTGGTGCCCGGGGAGGGCGCCGAGCTGGCCCTGAACGCCAGCGGCAGGATGCTGCGGCGCATCTACGGCGAACGCGACCTGCTCGTGGCCGAGTCGTTGCGCCGCGGTTTCTGGAACGAACTGGATCCAGCGTCCCTCGCCGCCATGGCCACAGCCCTGGTCTACGAGCCGCGCCGCGAGGAGGGCCAGCTCGGCGACAGGCACCTGCCGCGCGGTGCCTTCCGGGAGGCGTTCGACCGCACGGGCACGCTGTGGAGCGAGCTCGACGACCTGGAACGCCTGCACAAGCTCCCGGGAAGCCAGCCGCTGTCTACCGGCCTCGCCCTCGCGATGTACCGCTGGGCGAGCGGCACCGGCCTGGATGCGGTGCTGCAGGAGGCAGACATGGCCGCCGGCGACTTCGTGCGCTGGACGAAGCAGACCATCGACCTGCTCGACCAGCTCTCGGTCGTCGCGGACGGCGATGTCGGGCGCACAGCACGCAAGGCGCTCGACGCCATCCGCCGCGGCATCGTTGCCTACTCGAGCGTCGCGTGAGCCGCGGCGTTTTCGTCACGGCGAGTTCGCGGAATCCCTGGCCTAAGCTCGACTCCGTGACCCAGCAGCCCGGCCCGACGAAGCCGATCCTGCCACTGTGGGCCGCACTGCTCGTCGCGGCGGGAGCCGGGCCTGTGCTCGACGCAGCGTTCCCGGACAAGGGCATCTGGCCGCTCGCCTTCGTGGGCATCGCACTCGTGCTCGTGACCCTCATCGGCCGCGGGATCGGTGCATCCCTGTTCGTTGGATTCGTCGCCGGGTGCACGTTCTATTTCACCCAGATCGAATGGGCGTCCCTGTTCCTGGGGCCGCTGCCGATGTCGGCACTCTCGGTGCTCGAATCGCTGTTCTTCGCTGCAGGGGCCCTCGCCATCACTCTCGCCTACCGCTGGCTGCCCCGCGCGTTCCCGACGCCGCTCGGGCGGCTCGCGCTGCTGCCCGTGGCGGTCGCAGGCCTCTGGACGGCGCGGGAGGCCTGGGCAAGCGTGTGGCCGTATGGCGGCTTCGCCTGGGGCAGGGTTGCGCTGTCACAATCCGACAGCCCGTTCTCACCCCTGTTTGCATGGCTTGGCGTGTCCGGTGTTGGCTTCGTGATGGTGCTCATTGCCGCGGCATCTGTTGAAGCCATACGCCTGGTCGGGGTGCTGCGACTCGCACGCGCGACGGTCCCGGTCGCGATCGTCGCCATCCTGCTCGTGCTGCCGTCCTGGCCGGTCCCCACGGATGGCACCATGCGCGTCGCGGCCGTGCAGGGCAACGGCAAGGCGGGCTACTTCGACAGGCGCAACCCCGGCGACCTGCTGCAAGCCCAATTGGATGCCACGGCTCCCCTCTTCGGCCAGCACGTAGATGTGGTGCTCTGGCCGGAGGGCGCCGCGGACCTCAGCCCGCTCACCGACCAGTACACCGCCGCGGCGTTCGACTACGTGTCGCAGCAGTTGCACGCACCGCTCATCGGCTGGGCGATCACCGAGCGCGCCGGCAAGACCTACAACACCGAGCTGCTCTGGGATGCGGGCAAGGGCATGCTCGACTACTACGACAAGAAGCATCCCGTGCCGTTCGGCGAGTATGTTCCCGATCGGGCGTTCTGGGAGCCCTTCGCGCCCGACCTCATCGGCTTGATCGGCCGCGAGTACACGCCGGGCACCACCGACATGGTCTTCGACGTCAACGGCACGAAGGTCGGCGTGAATATCTGCTTCGACATCGTCGACGACCAACTGCTCACCGAATCGGTCGACCAGGGCGCCCGCATGATCGTCGCCTCGTCGAACACCGCGGACTTCGGCCATACCGACGAAAGCGCCCAGCAACTCGCGATAGCGCGCATCCGGGCGATGGAGCTGGGCCGCAGCGTCGTCAACATCTCGACTGTCGGCCTGAGCGCTGTCATCGCCCCGGACGGCACGATCCAGCAGCAGCTGCCCTGGTTCGCCCCCGGCACGATGGTGCAGGATGTCGCGCTCTCCAGTGTCACCACCCCGGCCGTGCTCATGGGCCGACAGCTGGAGTGGCTGGTCTCCGGCATCGGCCTGGCCGCCCTGGTGGCCGCCGGTTTCGCGACGCGCAGCGGCAGGCGTGCGCATGGCTGAGCCGGTGGGCGCCGGCGCCCTGGTGATCGTGCCGACCTACAACGAAATAGAGAACCTCGCGCCCATGCTCGAGCGGGTGCTGCGGTTCGCGCCCGCTGCGACGGTGCTCGTCATCGATGACTCGAGCCCCGACGGCACGGGGGAACTCGCCGACCGGCTCGCGTTGGCCGAGCTCCGTGTGACTGCGCTGCACCGCCCGGGCAAAGACGGCCTGGGCAGGGCATACCTCGCCGGTTTCGCCGTGGCGCTGGCTGGTGGGTACGACTACGTGGTGGAGATCGACGCTGACGGCTCGCACGACCCGAAGGAACTGCCCGCCATGCTCGCCCTCGCCGGCACCGGGGCCGACCTCGTGATCGGGTCACGCCGGGTGGCAGGCGGCGCCGTGCGCAACTGGCCGTGGATGCGCCAGGCCATCTCCCGGGTCGGCAACTGGTATGCCCGCACCATGTTGCGATCCCGCATCGGGGACATCACGGCCGGCTACCGCGTCTTCCGCGCCGCGGCCCTCGCCGACCTCGATCTCGCGAACATCTCCTCCCAGGGCTACTGCTTCCAGGTGGAACTGGCGTGGCGGCTCGAACGCAGCGGGCACCGGGTTGTCGAGCATCCCATAACCTTCGTGGAGCGCGCGACCGGCCGCTCGAAGATGCACATGGGCATCGTCGTCGAGGCCCTGTTCAGGGTCACCGTGTGGGGCTTGTTCCCCGACAGGAAAGGGCGGGCGAAAGCGGGGACTGTCCAAACCCCAGCGGCTTAACGCAAGACAGGACCGTTGCCTTTTGGGGGGATGGCAACGGTCCTGGTCTTGTTGGCGCTGTGGTGCTAGGCGCCGATCTTCTGCTGGCCCTTGCGGGAGCGCAGGAAGTCGAGGCGCTCCTGGAGCAATTCCTCGAGCTCGGCGCGGGTACGGCGCTCGAGCAGCATGTCCCAGTGGCTTCGCGGCACCTTGACGTCGACCGCATCGAGCACGACGGGCTCGCCGTCGCTCGTGAGCAGGATGCCCTCTTGGCCGGTCTTCGGGGACTCCCACTGCTGGGGGATCTCTGCGTCGGCCGCGAACACTACCTCAAAGGTCGTGCCATCGGCTGAACGGTAAACACTTCTCTTCCGCGGGGAAAACTCCACACCCTCTTCGCTCTGTAAGCTCTGGGTTCCGAGTCTCATCCCGCGCAAACTCCGGTCTGCCATTGTGTGGCCTCCTTCTCGTCGCGGTAGGTTCCCAGTTATAAACCCACAAGCTGGGCAAAACCTTTCAAGGCCGCGCTGCTTTCACAGGCAGTTCACAGCGCGCGAAGCTTGCTTGGAGGAACGCGCCAGCGTTCCGCGCTTCGCGCCGAGGAAGCCTGCGACCGAGGTCTTACCCGCGCGCCTTGACAACCGCCAGCGCCAGATCAACCCGGTCCGTCACGATCCCGTCGACGCCGAGGTCCACCAACTCGCCCATGCGCTGCGGGTCGTTCACCGTCCAGACGTGCACCTCGACCCCTGCGGCGTGCAGCTGCCGCACCATCCGCCCTGTCGTGATCCTGAGGCCCAGCGCCTTCTCCGGCACCTGCACCGCGACGAGCCCGCGCAGCGAACGGCGCACCACGGGGGAGATGCCCAGCTTGCCGCCAAGCAGCGCGAACAGGAACCGGCGAGCCGACGACGACGACACGACGCCGGGCAGCAGGTCCAGGGTGGCGGCCCGGCGTGCCTCGTCGAACGAGGACACCAGCACGCGACGGGATGCCCCGGCCGCGAGGATCGCGCCGGCGGCGGGCTCTACTGCCGCCCGCGCCTTCACGTCGATGTTGAATCTCGTGTGCGGGAACGCGTCGAGCGCCTCGGCGAGCGAGCAGAACGACTGGCCTTCGCCCAGGTCGATCCTGCGCAGTTCGGCCATCGTCAGCTGGCTCACCTTCACGTCGCGTCCGGCGACGCGGGCCAGGTCGGGGTCGTGGGAGATGACGGCTACGCCGTCCGCGCTGGCCTGCACATCCGTCTCGACGTAGACCGCGCCGATCCCGATGGCCTTCGCGAACGCGAGCAGGGTGTTCTCCGGGGCCTCGAGTGCGAGCCCGCGGTGCGCGAACAGCCGCGGGCGCGGCGGGGAGAGGTAAGTCTCCTCGGGTACTCCAGGCGAAACGGGCACTCCAGGCGAAACCGGCCTACTTGGCGGGCGGCGTCTTACCACCGAAGAACCCGCCGCTGATGCCCTTGAGCGCCTCGGTGAGCTCGGACGGGATGATCCAGAGTTTGCTGGACTCGCTGGCGGCGATCTTCGGCAGCGTCAGCAGGTACTGGTACGCGAGCAGCGCTGGGTCGGGGTTTCCCTTGTGGATCGCACCGAAGACCGTAGTGATGGCCTGGGCTTCACCCTCTGCGCGCAGAACCGCGGCCTTCGCGGCACCCTCCGCTTCGAGGATCGCCGCCTGGCGGGAGCCTTCGGCGGTGAGGATCGCGGACTGCTTGGTGCCCTCCGCCGTGAGGATGAGGGCGCGGCGGTCACGCTCTGCGCGCATCTGCTTCTCCATCGAATCCTGGATGGAGAGCGGCGGGTCGATCGCCTTGAGCTCGACGCGTCCGACGCGGATGCCCCACTTGCCGGTGGCTTCGTCGAGCACGACGCGCAACTGGCCGTTGATGTTGTCGCGGCTGGTGAGGGCCTCCTCGAGGTTCAAGCCACCGACGACGTTACGCAACGTGGTGGTGGTCAACTGCTCGACGGCGCCGAGGTAGTTGGCGATCTCGTAGGTCGCTGCCCGGGCATCCGTCACCTGGAAGTAGACGACGGTGTCGATCGAGACCACGAGGTTGTCCTCGGTGATCACCGGCTGGGGTGGGAACGACACGACCTGCTCGCGCATGTCGATCAGCGGGCGCACCCTGTCGATGAACGGCACGAGGATGTTCAGGCCGGGCATGAGCGTCTTGTGGTATTTGCCGAGGCGCTCGACAACGCCCGCGTTGGCCTGCGGAATTATCCGGATCGACCGGAACAGGATCACGAGCACGAAGATCGCGACGATCGCGAGCAGGACGATCAGGATGATCTGACCTAAGAGTTCGCCAGGGGTCACGGTGCGGTCCTTTCAGCGGGGACGACCACGGCGGTCGCCCCATCGATTGCGGTCACGACAACCCGTTCACCCTCGACGAGCGGACGGTCTTCGGTGAGCTTGGCCGTCCAGGTCTCACCGTTGGCGAGCTTGACGTGGCTGGCGTTGCCCGAATAGTCATTGGTGACGACGCCGGTGAGGCCGAGCAGGGCATCCACGTTGCTGCGGGCGGGGTCTCCGCCGCGCCCGAGCCTGCGGAGCAGGGGCGGGCGCACAGCGAACAGCAGCAGCATCGACAACACCGCTGCCACGATGACCTGCGCCCACCACGGCAGGCCGAACAGGCCGGTCACGAGACCGCCGAGGCTGCCCACGGCGAGCATGATGAAGAAGAACTGCAGCGTCGCCATCTCGACGATGCCGAAGACGAGGATGAGAGCGAGCCAGCCAATCCAGGCGAAGCTGCCCAGGAAATCCAGGATCATGATCGGCACCTCTCGTGCGTCGCGTGAATCTGAAACTACCACTATCGGGCAAGCCTTCACCGGGTCGAGTTGGTAGTGTCGTTCCCTGTGACGACCACAGAAGCAAACCCCCTCGCCCCCGGATCCCTGGCCGGAAAACGCGCCCTCGTCACGGGTTCCTCGCGCGGCATCGGCGCCGACACCGTGAGCTACTTCGCGGGCGCAGGCGCCCGGGTTGCTATCAACTACCGCAACAAAGAAGCGCGCGCGCTCAAGCTCGTCGCGCAACTCGAAGCCGACGGCGGCGACGCGATAGCGATCGGGGCCGACCTCACCGATCCGGAGTCGGTGAAGTACCTTGCCGACACGATCCGCACGTCGTTCGGTGGCCTCGACATCCTCGTGCTCAACGCGTCCGGCGGCATGGAGAGCGGCATGGCGGAGGACTACGCGATGAAGCTCAACCGTGACGCCCAGGTCGACTTCCTCACGGCGATGCTTCCCCTGCTCGAGCCCGGATCGCGCATCGTGTTCGTCACGAGCCACCAGGCGCATTTCATCAAGACTGTCGAGACGATGCCGGAGTACCTGCCGGTGGCGCTCAGCAAGCGTGCGGGCGAGGATGCCCTGCGCGACCTCATCCCGTCGCTCGAGGAGAGGGGCATCGAGTTCGTCGTCGTCTCCGGCGACATGATCGAGGGCACGATCACCGCGACGCTGCTCAACCGCCTGAACCCGGGTGCGATCGACGCGCGCAAAGAGGCCGCAGGCCGCCTCTACAACGTCAGCGAGTTCGCTGCCGAGGTCGCCGCCGCTGTGGTCGACCCGATACCTGTGGACCACACCCGCCTTGTCGGCGACGTGTCGAGCTTCACGCCGATCGTCGAATCGGAGATCACCGAGTGAAGGCCGCCGATCTCGATCTGCTGGTCGGCGTCTCGACGCCAACGGTTCACCCGGGCGGTGGCCGCGCCGTTGTCTCGGTGATGCATCCCTCGCTGTCGGCAGACGCCACGGTCGGGCAGCTGTGGACCATTCCGCTCAGCGGCCACGCCGCGCCCAAGCTGTTCACCCGCGGGTTCCGGGACACGGCCCCGCGGTTCTCGCCCGACGGCCGGCTGTTGGCCTTCCTGCGCGCCGAGGCGAAGCGTCCACCGCAGCTCTACGTCGTGGACGCCGCCGGGGGAGAGCCGGTCGCCGTGACCGATCGCACTCTCGGCGTGACCGAATTCGCCTGGTCGCCGGATGGCCGCACTCTGGCCTTCGTGAGCCGGGAGCCGCAACAGGGACGCTACGGGACTGTGGAGGGCATCGACCCGAACGGGGAGCCCGCGCGCCGGATCGACTCGCTGAAATATCAGGCGAACGGACTCGGCTACACGATCGACCGCCGAGCTCACGTGTTCGTGGTCACTGCTCCGGACGTGTGGGCTCCGCCGTCGCCTGCGCCCGCCCCGCTGCCGGACGGGTCCACCGACGGTGGGCTGAGCCTCGCCGAGCCGCGTCAGCTGACGGACGGGCCGTGGGATGACGGCTCGATCTCGTTCTCGCCGGACGGCAAACGGATCGCGTTCGTGTCGGCCCGTCACGCCAGTCGTGATGTGGACCTGCGCTCCAACGTGTTCACTGTCGCGGTAGAGGGTGGCGACGCCCGCGATTTGACGGGCCAGCACGGCTCGTACAGCGTCGTCGACGCCCAGTACGCGAACAACGGGGTGCTGTTCTTTACCGCACAGGATGTGGGGGAGACCGGCCGAGACTTCGTCGGCCGCAACACCGCGCTCTACGTCATCGGCGCCGACGGTCAGGCGCCCCGCTTGCTGAGCGACCCCGAGACGGTGGACTTCACCGAGTCCGACATCGCGGCCTACCGCGACGATGCGGTTCTCGTGCACGACCGCCGCCGGGGCGCACTCGTGCTGACCGAGGTGACCGCCGCGGGGGACAGCCGTCGACTGACCGACGACCAGAGC
>JAODLY010000035.1 GCA_025464445.1 Rhodoglobus sp.
GTCACCCCGCGAGAACTGTCGCTGCGCTGAGCGTGGTAACCTAGACCTACGCCGCGGGGTGGAGCAGTTCGGTAGCTCGCTGGGCTCATAACCCAGAGGTCGCAGGTTCAAATCCTGTCCCCGCAACGAAACAAGAATGGGTCGCACACATGTGCGGCCCATTCTTTCGTTTGTCCGGCGTCGACCGGTCGCCGACGCAGCGCATCAGCCCACGGAGCCGAATCGGAACGAGATCTCGGCAGCGTCCGCTGAGACGACCAGATCGAAGCTGTGCCCGAAGAAGGCAGAGGATCCGGATTTGGTTGTGACCGTGACGATGCTCTCGGTTGCGACGGCGTCGAGGATGCTGCTCGCTTGCAGATTGGCCGGTGCAGCGGTGGTCGACCAGGTCACGATCAGCCCGGCATCGGTGGCGAGGTGATTCTCGATGCTTGTCGTGATCCCGTTCTGGGTCTGCATCGACAGGAACGTGGCGGAGAACGTCCCCACCTGGTTGCCGTGCTCATCGAAGAGAGCGGTCGTGCCGGCGAGGTATTGGGACGCGATCGTTGAGCTGTTGACCGAGATGTTCGATGTAGGGATCGCGATGAGGCTGCTCTCGAGGTCGGCGATCGCCAGAGAATAGGTTCCGCCATCCATCGCGGCAGCGGTTGGAGCCGCCGCGCCCTGGGGGCCGGCCGGCCCTCGGGGACCCGTTGCGCCGACCGCGCCCGGCTTCCCCGTGGCAATCGGTGCGGGCGTGGCCATGGCCCCGGTCTCGCCCCGTGGACCTGCGGGCCCCTGGGGGCCGGCGGGACCGACGGTGTGCGCGGCCAGGCCGCCCGCGACCTGGAATGCTGCGAGGGCAATCAGCGCCAGCACGACCAGCGCGAACAGTGGGATGAACACACGGCGGGACACGCTCCCGTCGGGCAGGCTCTTGTCTGCGATGATCGCTCCGATCCGACGTGGAGGCCGACACGGTTCGGGCCTGCGATCAATATAGGGGAGATCGGGGCGGTGTTGCCCTCCTGGGGTGACTATGCTGGCGAACCCGACCCGCGCCCGCGAGGTCTTGTTCCTTTGGGAGGATTAGTTGTCTCGTCGTTTGATCAGCTCCGGCTCCACTTTCGAAGCGGAGATCGGCTATTCGCGCGCGGTCGTCGTCGACGACTGGGTGTTCGTATCCGGGACCACAGGTTTCGATTACGCCTCGATGACCCTCTCCGAGGATCTTCTCGAGCAGACCCAGAAGGCGCTGGCGAACATCGCGGCAGCTCTCGGCGAGGCCGGGGCGTCGTTCGCGGACGTGGTGCGCGTGACCTATGTTCTGCCGGACGCGAGCCGCTTCGAGGAGTGCTGGCCGGCGTTGCGCGAGGCGTTCGGTGAGTCCCGCCCCGCGGCGATGATGATCTCGGCCGGTCTCTCTGATCCGCGGATGCTTATCGAGATCGAGGTCACAGCGCTGATCCGACCCTGACCCATCGGGACGGTCGGGGCGGGTTGCCGCCCCCCAACTGCAACCAGACAGTTGCATCGTGGCGCAGATAGTGCAATCATGGGGTTGCACTAATACGTTGCAACCACGAACTGGAGAGAACGATGAACGACTTCACCACCACTTTCACGGTAGATCAAACACCCGATGAGGTCTTCGCTGCGATCAACAACGTTCGCGCGTGGTGGACAGGAGAAATCGACGGAGACACGGGGAAACTCGGCGACGAGTTCACCTACCGCTACGAGGACCTGCACCGCAGCACACAAACTGTCACGGAGTCGATTCCGGGAAAGAGAGTCGTGTGGCATGTGGGGGATGCGTTTCTCTCGTTCGTCGAGGACAAGACCGAGTGGGTTGGCACCAATATCACCTTCGACATTTCCGAGCAGGACGGCAAGACCGAAGTTCGCTTCACCCACCTCGGCCTGGTCCCTGGCGTCGAGTGCTTCGACGCATGCTCCAACGCCTGGGGTTCCTATGTGGGCGGTAGTTTGCGCTCACTGATCACTACCGGTGCCGGCCAGTCGCCGGACGAGCGCGTCGCCTGATCTCCGCTGTCTTCACTCGCCGTCGTCGTCACGCCCCCGCGACGGGCACCGCGAGCACAGCGATCGAGGAGGCGACCGTGCCGACCAGGTAAAGGGCGATTCCACCCCTGATGCAAATGGACTTCTGCCGGTTGGCGATGGGAACCGGCCAGGCCAGCACCGGGCATCCCGCCCAACCGAACCCGGCAATCCCGATGAGGGTGAAGGCGGCTCCCACCCACCAGGCGGCCTCTGCCGCGCCGGGCAGGTCGGAAGGGCGCCAGCCCTGGCCGAGTAGCCCGGAGAGGGGCACCCCGACCGCGATGATGGCGGCGGCGAACCAGATCGTGCCGGTGAAATCGATACGCCGCAGTTCGGCGACTGTCGACTCTTCATCCGCGTAATCGGTCATCGCGTTCGGAATCGAGGGGCTGCTATCGCGGGCGGGCTGGGTCTTCCGGCTTGCGACGGACATCCTTGCTCCTTCGGTGTAGGGGTCCATTTCGGTCTACGACTTCGGGAATCCCGTGTCAACGCCGATCGGATATTTCCCAGACTTCTTCAAGGCGCTCCATAGCCGCCCCGAGGCAGCGTCGAGATGTCGTGGCGAAATCCGTTGTAGTCGGAGCGCGCCCGGACCCCTACTCTGGGCACATGAATCGTCGCTCAAGGGTTGCGAGTGTCATTGCGTTATCGGTGATTTCCCTCATGGGGCTGACCGGCTGTGGCCCCGGGGGAGGGGCGGGCGGAAGCCCGACAGTGGTTCCGCCGGTGGTTGAGAGACCCACGGCCGCGGTATCCCCAAGCCCCACCCCCAGCGGCCCCGTGCCGGCGTTCGTCGTGATCAGCGCACACGGCGTCGGCGTTGGCGATTCAGATTCGCGACAGATCGCCGACGTGCCATTTACCACCGATCTGGCGAGGGCGGCCGCGCAACTGACGACGGCGATGGGAACGGCACCGACGGTCATCCCGGTGCCGGCCACGCCATGCCAGGCGGCGACCTCGATCTACGACTGGGGTGGACTGCAGATCACCTTCGACCCGTACATGACCGACATCGGGGACACCCAGTTCGTCGCAACCGTGACAGCGACCCACACCGCGGCCGGGCTGGAGCTGGACGGCCCGTACAACCAGACCGTCGGGATGTCGCTGGCTGATGTGCTCTCGCACGTGCCGGGTTCCGTCTCCGGCGACCGCGGCGAGGGGCACATCGAGGCCCTGCTGGACCCTCAGGAAGACAATCTGTGGGGTGTCGTCATGACTTTCACTGCGGGAGTGGCTGACGGATTCCACGCTCCCGGGGTCTACATCGTCGGCCACGGGTTTTGCGAGGCCGGCACATAAGGGCGTCGCGATTTACCGGACCGGGAGGCGCACGTTCAGGCGCCCGTCGACTCCAGCAGGATCGTGAACCGCGTCCTCGGCACCCGGGCAGCGAACAACAGCTGGCCACCCTGGTCTTCCGCGAGTTGCCTCGCGAGCGCGAGCCCGAGCCCGGTGCCACCGTCGGTGGAGAACCCCGACTGGAACAGGTCCTTACCGGGCGGGATCGAGCGCCCAGCATCCTCGACGTCGATCGCCATGGCGTCGTGCGCATCCCGGACTCGGAGCACAACTTCGCCCATGCCATGCCGTGCAGCGTTGTCGAGCAGCACATCGAGGATCTGCCGCAGGGCGGACTCCATGACTATCGCGTGGTGCCGTTCGGTGTCGATGATCACGCGAATCGGCCTTCCGCTGGCGGAGAACGTGCCCCTCCACCGTCTCTCGGCCTCATCCAATTGCCCGGTCACATCGAGCGGGGTGCGCACCGTCTTGCTGCGCCCGAGTCCGATGATCTCGTCGATCGTCGCCTCGAGGGCATCCGCTCGCTCGATGCCGCTCTTGAGTGCAGCGCGCACGTCTGCGTTCGGGTCGGTCAGCGCGTTCTCGAGCAGGGCGCGAAGTCCGGTCAAGGGGGTTCGCAGTTGATGGGAGGCGTGGGAGGTGAGCTCTCGTTCGCGGGACATCGAGTCGTCGAGCCGTTTCGCCGTGATCTCCAGGGCCGCCCCGGCAATGTCGATCTCGTCGAGGCCTGATGGCTCGATTCGCACATCGAAGTCGCCGTCTCCGAGGGCCGCGGAGGCGCGGGTGAGTTCCTGCATCGGAATGACAACCCTGCGCGAAAGCGACCGCGCGGCAACGACGCCGATCAGCAGGGCGAGCGCGGCGGCGGCGAGCAGTGCGAGCCAGGTGAGCGCGATGCCCTGCCAGACAGTTGAGAGGGGCATCGCAGCGCGGACGGCTCCGGTGACCGTCTCGGCGGACGTCGTCGGAACGACGACGACAACGGAGCCGCCAACCAAGTCCGGCGCGGTCTGGCGAGCGAGCGCGGCATCCACAGCGGCATCTGCCTGCGCCGGCCCGGTGCCGGCGACGAGCGTGCCGGTCGCATCGTAGAGGCCGAGATCGGTTCCGTTTGGCGCCCCCGGAATTTCCGGCTGATCGATGCTGGAGAAGTGCGGATCGACGCTCAGCGCCGCCTGGAGCGCGGATGTCTCGAGGCTTGCCCGTGCGTCAGCGAATGCGAGGGTCATCACCAGGAAACCCAGGGGGATGAGGAACAGCACGAGAGCGACGCCAGAGCTGAGGATGGCGACTCGCCTTATCCGTCTTTTCACGGCGCGGGCGGATTCTCAGCGGGAGTTTGCCGTGCGCTTACCTTCGTCGGGCGGGCCGCTAACCATGCGGCTCGTAGCGTCGTACGAAACGGCAACGACTCGGAGGATCTCATGGCAGCACAGCGTACATCGAAGCGATTCGGATCGATTGTGGGCGTCGTTTTCGCGGCCACGCTGGCGGCATCCAGCCTCGCGGCATGCGCGACACCGGCGCAGGGCCCTGCTCCGCACTCCACGGAAGTGAGTCCGTCTGGCGACATCCCCGACAACCAGGCATTCGTGCAGTTCACCGCGGCGGACGGATCGTTCTCGGTCACGGTGCCAGAGGGATGGTCGCAGACCTCATCGGGCTCTGCCGTGTCGTTCACCGACAAGCTCAACTCGATAACCGTCGACCAGGCAGCTGTCGCGACCGCCCCGACGATCGACTCCGCCACGAAGAACGAGGTGGCATCACTGTCAGCGGCGGCGACGAACTTCTCGCTGACCGACGTGAAGCCCTTCACGCGGCCCGGTGGGGACGGAATCCTCATCACCTACCTCGCCGACTCGACAGTGAATTCGGTGACGGGATCGGCAACGCAGAACCAGGTGGAGCAGTACCTGTTCTGGAAGGGCGGCGTGCAGGTCACCATGACGCTCGCGTCTCCGAAGGGTGCCGACAACGTCGACCCTTGGGCAAAAGTCACGGGATCTTTCGCATGGCTGACAAAATGAGCACGGTTGAGACGCTTTCGCCGCTCACGGCGGACGGGATCTACCGATTCTTCCGCTCCGGCGAGGAGGAGACGCTCGCTCTCAGGGGGGTAAGCCTGCGCGTGAGCGCCGGCGAGATCCTGGCGGTCACGGGACCATCGGGGTCCGGCAAGTCGACGCTGCTCGCCTGCCTCGCCGGTCTCGACGAACCGACGGCGGGCACGGTGCGGGTCGCAGGGGAGCGGATGAGCGCACGGCCAGAGGTCGAGCGCGCATCCCTTCGCTCCCGGCACCTTGGGGTGCTCTTCCAGTCGGCGAATCTCTTCGCCCATCTCAGCATCGAAGAGAATGTGCGTCTCGCCCAACGTCTCGCGCCGCCGAAACCGTCAAGCATGTCAGCTGGAGGAATCCTGGATCGGGTCGGGCTTCTGAAGCGGGCGGGTGCCGTGCCCTCACAGTTATCAGGCGGGGAGGCTGCGCGCGCCGGGCTTGCCGTGGCACTCGCGAATGACCCGCCGGTGCTGCTCGCGGATGAGCCGACAGGTGAACTCGACGGTGCGACCGAGCAGCGACTGCTGACCTTGCTACGTACCCACGCCGATCGGGGATGCGCGATCCTGGTCGTCACCCACAGCCCCGACGTCATCGCCGCCGCCGATCGCGTGCTTTCCCTTCACGACGGGGAGGTCGTTTCATGACGCTCATCCAGGCGAATGGGGCGCGTTCCGTCGCCAGCGCCGAACTCCTTGTACGGTGCGTCGATGTCACGCACAGCTACGGCACCGGCGAGACCGCCGTGGTCGCGGTGGCGGGGGTCACTTGTGATGTGGCTGCTAACGCCCGGATCGCGCTCATGGGCCCATCCGGCTCGGGCAAGTCGACACTCCTCCACGTGATGGCGGGCCTCGAGTCGGCGACGAGCGGCGGCGTGTCCTGGCCTTCCTTCGGATCGAGTCCAGCGGGCAAGCCGGGCGAAGTCGGAGTGGTGTTCCAGGGCCCCAGCCTGATCCCCTCCCTCGATGTCGTAGGCAATGTGGGGTTTCCCCTGCTGGTGCAGGGCGTGTCAGACGATGAGGCCGAGAAGCGCGCCCTCGACGCGCTCGACGATCTCGGACTCGGCTGGATGTCGACTAAGTTGCCCGACGAACTCTCCGGCGGGCAGGCCCAGCGAGTGGCCGTCGCGCGGGTGCTCGCTGCGGCGCCGCGCCTGATAATTGCCGACGAGCCGACCGGGCAGCTCGACCACGAGACGGGCCGCCATGTGCTCGACGTGCTGTTCCGAGCCGCCGACCGGCTCTCCGCTGCGCTTGTCGTCAGCACCCACGACCCAGAGATCGCTGGGCGATTTCCCGAGCGATGGCTTATGCACGACGGGGCGCTGCTCCCGAAGGAAGGTCTCTCCTCATGATCGCACTCTGGATGCGCGGGCTCGTGCTTCGACGCACTGCGGGCCTGGCGGCGATCGCCGTTGGCGTCGCGATAGCTGTGGCGGTTCTCGCCAGCCTCGGCTCGTTCCTGTCGAGCGCCCAGTCGTCGATGACTGCACGGGCGGCCGCGGGAGTTGCCGTGGACTGGCAGGTCCAGGTCGCGAAGGGCGCTGACCCCGCTGCCGTCCAGGCGACGACGGCGGCCGCGGCCGACGTGACGACGGCGCTCCCCGTCGGGTTCGCCCAGAGCAGCGGCCTTGTCGCCACTTCGGGTGGGACTACCCAGACGACCGGGCCCGCAGTGGTGCTTGGCATCCCCGATGGCTATGCGGCGGCGTTCCCCGGCGAGATCCGGTTGCTCGCCGGGAGCCTGAACGGTGTGCTGATCGCGCAGCAGACAGCGGCGAACCTGCATGTGCTGCCCGGAGACAGCGTGACGATAACCCTCGCGGACGGCAGCCCTGTAGCTGTGACGATCGTCGGCGTTGTCGACATTCCCCAGGCCAACTCGCTGTTCCAAACAGTCGGGGCACCCGCCCAATCGCAGCCATCGGCTCCGCCGGACAACGTGCTGCTGCTGCCGCAGGGTAACTTCGCGGCAGTGGCGTCTGGCCTTGGCACGATTCACCCAGAGCTGCTCTCCACCCAGATCCATGTCGCGCACAGCCATGCGCTCGCGGCAGACCCTGCTGTGGCATTCGTCGACATCACGTCTGCGGCCCACAATCTCGAGGCGGCGCTCACCGGCACCGGTGTAGTCGGCGACAACCTCGGTGCAGCCCTGGACGCGGCTCGCGGAGACTCGAGCTACGCCACCGTTCTCTTTCTCTTCCTCGGCCTGCCCGGGGCGGTCCTGGCGGGCATCCTGACATTCGCGATCGCGAACTCCGGCGCGGAGCGACGCCGACGAGAGCAGGCTCTCCTGCGAACCCGAGGCGCGAGCGCACAGCTCATCGGACGGCTCGTCAGCGTCGAGGCCCTGCTCGTCGGAGTGGTGGGCGGCGTCATCGGACTTGCCGCGGCCGCCCTCATCGGTATCGTCACGTTCGGGTCTGTGGGGTTCGGCGCCTCCGCGCTCAGCGCAACCCTCTGGCCGATTGGCGCCGTTCTTGTCGGGCTGCTCATCGCCGTGGGTGCTGTTGTCATCCCCGCCGTGCACGACTTCCGCACCCTGATCGTCAGCGAAGCCCGCACCCAGCTGGTCGCGCAGAAGAAGCCGTGGTGGATGCGGATCTGGCTCGATGTGCTCCTCCTCGTGTTGTCCGGGATCGTGTTCCTGCTGACCACCCAGAAGGGCTACTCCCTCGTGCTCGCGCCGGAAGGGGTTGCTTCGATCCAGGTCAACTACTGGGCGTTCTTCGGCCCCGCGCTGTTCTGGGTCGGCGGCGGCATGCTGGTCTGGCGCATCTATGAGGCCGTGCTGCGGCGCGGGCGCCGTGGGGTGGCCGGGCTCATCCGTCCGATCACGGGCAAGCTCTCTGTCGCTGCATCCGGCATGATGTCCCGCCAGCGCTCGGTGCTTGCCAGCGGCGGCGTGATGCTCGCCCTCGCCCTGGTGTTCGCCGGGTCGACGTCGATCTTCAACGCCACCTACCAACAGCAGGCCGAGGTGGATGCCCGGCTCACGAATGGCGCAGACATCGCCGTCACCGAGCCTCCCGGATCGGGCGTGCTGCCCACGGCGGCGGCGGCCATCGCCGCGGTGCCCGGCGTTCGGGCCGTCGAGCCGTTGCAGCACCGGTTCGCGTACGTGGGCAGTGACCTCCAGGATCTGTTCGGCGTGCGAGCGAGCACAATCACCCAGGCGACGCTGCTGCAGGATGCCTATTTCCAGGGCGGCACCGCCCCCCAGCTGATGACAACCCTCGGCAGCCAGCCCGACGCAATCCTGGTCAGCGCGGAGACGGTCTCCGATTTCCAGCTCAAGGTCGGCGACCTCATCAACCTGAGACTGCAGGATGCCTCGACGAATTCGCTCGTGACAGTGCCCTTCCACTACGTCGGGGTGGCGAACGAGTTTCCGACAGCGCCCAAAGACAGCTTCTTCATCGCGAACGCGTCATATGTCGCACAGATGACCGGCGACAATTCCGTCAGTTCCTTCCTCGTCGATACCGGGGGGCAGTCGACAGATAGCGTCGCGACGGCACTTCGCACGACTCTCGGACAGGGCCCGACAATCACCGCCATCGGCGCCGCACGATCCGCTATCGGATCCAGCCTGACGTCGGTCGACCTCGCCGGTCTCACCCGCGTCGAACTCGGGTTCGCCCTGGTCATCGCGGCGGGCGCGGGCGGGCTGCTCTTCGTGCTCGGCCTCGCCGAACGGCGCAGGACGTTCGCGATCGCGACAGTGCTCGGCGCGAACCGCAGGCAGCTGCGTGGGCTGGTGCTCGCGGAGGCGGCGATCGTCGCGATCGGCGGCACGCTGTTCGGGGCGGCGCTGGGATGGTTGCTCTCGCAGATGCTCGTTGCGGTGCTGAGCGGTGTGTTCGATCCGCCGCCCGCGGCCCTCGCCCTGCCCTGGCCATACCTGATCGGCGCCGGAGTGGTGGCGATCGGGGCGATCGTCGCCGGTGCCATCTGGTCGGCGCGCTCGGCGCACCGTCCAGCGATCGAGACCCTTCGGGAGCTCTAAGCCGCACCCCGGCCATCGAGCCGGTAGCCGTGGCCGCGTAGCGTCGTGATCTCCGGTAGCGCCGCGATCACGTCACTACCGGCTGCGGAAGCGGCTTCCCTCAGTCGGCGCCTGAGGGTTGCCACGTGCACGTCGAGTGTCTTCGTCGAGCCGAACCAGTTCTCGTCCCAGACATCCGCCATGATCACTTCCCTGCTGATGGCGACCCCGGGTTCCCGCGCGAGTCGGGCGAGCAGGTCGAATTCGCGCGCCCGTAACTGCACTTCGATGCCGCCGACTGTCGCGCGCCGTGCGGCGGCATTGAGGGAGAGTGATCCGAGCGTCGTCGATCCTGCGCTGCCTGCAGTCTCCGGACCGGAACGGCGCAGGTGCGCGCGCACCCTGGCCAGCAGCTCCACGAGGCTGAACGGCTTGGTGAGGTAATCGTCCGCTCCGGATTCGAGCCCTGCGACGATGTCGATCTGCTCGCGGCGGGCGGTGAGCAGCACGATTACCGCGCTGGGATGCAGCATGCGGATCTCGCGGCACACGATGAGCCCGTCGATGTCGGGCAGGCCGACATCCAGCAGCACGAGATCTGGCTCGGAGATCCGCCCGCTCTCGATCCCGGTCGCCCCATCACGTGACCAGTCAACGGAGTAGCCGGCCGCGCGCAGCGCGGACTCGAGCGTCGCGCCGATTGTCGGGTCATCCTCGATGACCAGCAGATGGAACATTCGTGCAGCTTAGCCAAGCTACTCGGGAGCCTGTCAGGCGGTGTCGGGAAGGATCTCGTCGAGCAATGCCTGGATGCGCGCCTTGATGTCGTCGCGGATCGGACGCACCTCATCGAGCGTCTTGCCCGCCGGGTCGGTGAGCTCCCAGTCCTCGTAGCGTTTGCCGGGGAAGATCGGGCAGACGTCGCCGCATCCCATGGTGATGACGACATCCGAGTCGCGCACCTGCTCCGTGGTCATGAGCTGGGGCACGCCCTGGGAGATGTCGATGCCCTCCTCGGCCATGGCCTGGATCGCTATCGGGTTGATCTGGTTGCCGGGCTCCGAGCCGCCGGAGCGCACCTCGACCGCGCCGCCGGAGAGCGCCGTCATGTAGCCGGCAGCCATCTGCGAGCGGCCGGCATTGTGGATGCAGACGAAAAGGACTGTCGGCTTGTCGGTCATGGGTAAAGCATAGACGAGTATCTATGGGTTAATGAGCGGCAATTCCTGCAGCAGTGCGCGCACGCGCCGATCGATGTCGTCACGCACGCCACGGACGCCATTCATTGACAGCTCCGCCGGATCGGGGAGATCCCAGTCGAGGTAGCGGCGGCCGGGGTAGATCGGGCAGGCGTCGCCGCATCCCATCGTGATGACATAGTCGGAGGCGCGCACGACCTCGTCGGTGAGCGGCTTCGGGTATTCCCCCCCGATGGTTACGCCGATCTCGTCGAGAGCCGCAATGATTTTCGGATTGATGGCGGCGACCGGTTCGGAGCCGGCGGTGAGCACGCGAACCCGATCGCCCGCGAGGGACCGGAGGATCGCGGCAGCCAACTGCGATCGACCCGCATTCTGCGCGCAGACGAAGAGCACGTCGGGGATGCCGTCATCGAGCAGTCCATCTGCCTCTGCGAGTGCCCGGAGGCGGTCGGCCGCGAACCGGGCGGTCAGCGACGGGAGGTATCGGGTGATCCGTGCTCGTTCGGCGAGCAGGGCGTAACTGCCGCGGACGTACTCCGAAATCGTCTCCCGTGAGAAGGTGCCGGCGAAACGCGTGGCGAGATCGTCGGCGATGCGCTCCAGCACCGGGGGAGCGACAACTGCCGCGACCGGGTCGGGCCGCACAGAATCGAAGACATCCGCAGCCCGGGAGGGCACGAGTGAGTACCAGGCCTGACGACCCTCCTGCACCCGTTCGAGCAGGCCCTCCTCGGTCATGATCCGCAAGTGATGGCTGACCGTCGGCTGGCTGAGCCCGAGCTCGTCGGCGAGTTCGGTGACCGGTCGTCGCCCGGCGGGTGCTTCGACGATGAGGCTCAGGATCTGCACGCGTGTGGGATCTGCCATCGCCCTGAGGTTGCGGGCGATCTGTTCGGCCGCGGCCCGTTCGAGCAGCCCGGGCCGGGCTGGTGCGGGCTCGACCGGACGCATAGACGAGAGTCTATGTGACTCGTAGAGTGAGCGCATGGGATCCCGCCTGCTCGTCACTGCATGACCACCGCGCTTGCCCGCAGGCTGTCCGCCGAGCTGCTTGGCAGCGCTCTGCTCGCCGCTATCGTCATCGGGTCGGGCATTGCAGCCCAGCGCCTTTCGCCTGGTGACATCGGCCTCCAACTGCTGGAGAACGCCATTGCCACCGCGCTCGGCCTGCCCGTTCTCATCCTGGTCTTCGGCCCGGTCAGCGGCGCCCACTTCAACCCCGTCGTCTCACTCATCGATTCAGCGAGCGGGCTGCGTTCCTGGACCGACACCGCGCTCTACATTCCGGCCCAAGTCGTGGGATGCGTCGGTGGGGCGGTTCTTGCCAACCTCATGTTCGGCCTCCCGGCGGTCACGCCAAGCACGACCGACAGGCTGACGCCGCCGCACTTCCTGGCCGAGATCGTGGCGACGGCTGGCCTCATCCTCGTCGTCTTCATGCTCGCCAAGACGGAGCGCGCGAACCTCACACCGGCGGCCGTCGGCGCCTACATCGGCGCGGCATACTTCTTCACCAGCTCGAGCAGCTTCGCCAATCCCGCTATCACCGTAGGCCGCATGTTCAGCGACACTTTCGCCGGGATCGCCCCGAGTTCGGCGCCGGGATTCATCGCCGCCCAACTCGCGGGTGCCGCAATCGGGTTGCTGCTCGTGCGATGGCTCCTTCCCCGAGGCGCGTCGCAGCGCCGGGACTGACCGCCCTGCCCCCTCGGGAGTACCTGCGAAGCACCATGGAGTCCCCTCCATGGGGACTATTTTGTGCTTTTCGTGCGTTACAGCGGATAGAAGCACCGGGAATCCGACAAACGGTGCGGGAGAAGCAATGAACAGAGTCTTTGAAGAAGTTGAGGATGACGCGGGCGGCGTGAGCAAGTACCGTCGCCACGACAACGGGCGCGGTCTCGTCTCCATGAAGGCGAGGGCGCACCCCAGCGCGTACATCGAGGCCACGGCTTACGTGGAGCAGGGCGCCGAGGTGGGTGCTAACGCCTGGATCGGCGCGGGCAGCTGGATCGACGTGGATGCCTTCGTGGGCGCTGGAGCGTTCATCGGCAGCAACGTGCACGTGGGCCAGCAGGCAATGATCGGTCGCGGGTCGAAGGTGGGCAGCCACTCCAGGATCAGCGCAGGCTCGAAGGTTGCCGACGGTGCCCGCGTGGAGCGCGACTCGCGTCTCGACGGGGTAGTGCAGAAGGACGTCGCGCGCGCCGCGTAGATTTATTGCATGAATCCCATGCAGGCCAGGATCATTTACGACCTCAACGTGCAGCCGTCTATCGACCCGGCCGAGCAGGTGCGGTTGAGGATCGACTTCCTCAAGGAGTACCTGCTGGCCTCCGGCTCCGCAGGATTCGTGCTCGGCATCAGCGGGGGGCAGGACTCCTCTCTCGCGGGCAGGCTCTGCCAGCTCGCCGTCGAGGAGCTACGCGCGGACGGGCACTTCGCCGAGTTCAGCGCGGTGCGCCTGCCGTACAACGTGCAGGCAGACGAAGAGGATGCCCAGCTCGCGCTCACCTTCATCAAGCCTGACAAGTCGATCACCTTTAACATCAGGCGCAGCGTCGATGGCTTCGAGGCCGAGTACTCGGACGCCATGGGCATCGAGATGGTCGACTTCACCAAGGGCAACGTGAAGGCCCGCTCGCGCATGGTCGCCCAGTACGCGATCGCCGGCCAGTCCGCTCTCCTGGTCGTAGGCACCGACCACGCGGCCGAGGCGGTCACGGGATTTTTCACCAAGTTCGGGGATGGCGGCGCCGACATCCTGCCGCTCACCGGTCTCACGAAGCGCCAGGGCCGCTCGCTGCTCGAGCACCTCGACGCGCCGCAGCGCCTCTACCTCAAGGCCCCGACCGCAGACCTCCTCGATGACACGCCCGGACAGACCGACGAGGCGAACCTCGGCCTGAGCTACACGCAGATCGACGACTATCTCGAGGGCAAAGATGTCGAGCCAGAGGTCGCCGACGCGATCCAGTTGCGCTACATCTCCAGCCAGCACAAGCGCACGGTGCCCGTGACACCGTTCGACGACTGGTGGCAGCAAGCGTGAGCCTGCTCGGTGTTGCCCAGTTCGCTCCCACGGACGACGGCGAGCTGAACCTCGCCGCGATGATCGAACTCGCGACGACCGCAGCCGGCCGCAGCGCGACACTCGTGGTGTTCCCGGAGTACTCCTCCTACTTCACCCCAACAATGGGCAGGGACTGGGTGGATGCCGCCGAGCCCCTCGACGGCCGTTTCGTGGCTGCCCTGGCCGCTCTCGCCGCCCGCCTCAAGATCCACGTCGTCGCCGGCATGCTGGAGCGTACAGAGGATGCCGCGCGCTTCTCCAACACGCTCGTCGCCGTTTCTCCGGCCGGCGCCGTGGAGGCCGTGTACCGCAAGCTGCACCTCTACGACGCGTTCGGCCAGCGGGAATCGGATTGGGTGGTCGCCGGATCCATCGAGGAGCCGCAGGTCTTCGCCTGGGAGGGCTTCACCGTGGGCATGCAGACCTGCTACGACATCCGGTTTCCCGAGGTCACGCGCCGCCTCGTCGACGCGGGTGCCGACCTCGTGCTCGTGCCCGCCGAGTGGGTGCGCGGCCCGCTCAAGGAGCATCACTGGCGCACGCTTGTCACGGCGAGGGCACTGGAGAACACGATATACATAGCCGCGGCAGACCACGCCCCGCCGATCGGCGCGGGCAACAGCATGGTCGTCGACCCGATGGGAGTAGAACTCGTGACCATCGGGGAAGAGCCAGGTGTCGCGGTAGCAGAGCTCACGACAGCTCGCATCGCCCGGGTGCGCGCCACGAACCCCGCCCTCTCTCTGCGGCGTTTCGGAGTGGTTCCGCGCTGATCTCGTCGAGTACCCCGCTTGTGGGATCACTCGCACTGGGGGTGGGTGAACCCTCACGCCGATGAGGTCCTCGCGCGTACAGTGATGGCCATAGGGTTCCGGGGGGAAAGTCCATGTCTGATCCACTAAGGGTGATCGTCGTCGAAGACGATGCCGATGTCGCGCAGTTTTCCAAGATGGTTCTCGAGAAGCGGGAACTGTGCATCGTGATGACGATCGCCGACCCGCGCCTCGTGCTCTCCGCGCTCGAGACATTCCAGCCAGACGTGATCGTGAGCGACATCGAGATGCCCGGGATGTCTGGGCTCGACCTCATCACGCAGGTGCGGGCAGCGCGCCCCGGCATCCCCATCATCCTCATGACCGCGCACGCGTCACTCGATTACGCGCTGACAGCCCTGCGTAGCCAGGCCGACGAGTTCCTGACAAAGCCGGTGCCGTCAGCCGATCTCATCGCCCACGTCACGCGGCTCGGCGAGGCCGCCAGGCTGAAGAAGGCGGCAACGCGCCACCAGGTGGTGCTCGCCATCGGCGCCCATCCCGACGACGTGGAGATCGGTGTCGGCGGCACGCTCGCCGCCCATGCCGCAGCGGGTGATTCGGTCACGATCCTCACGCTCTCTGCGGGCATGCGCGAGGGTGGCATCCAGAACGCGTGGAACGAAGGCTCGCGTTCGGCAGCGATCATCGGCGCGACGCTCATTCTCGAGCCGAACTACGAACCATTCCTCAGCCCGACCGAGCCGACGATCAGCACCATCAAGAAGGTCATCGACGAACTCGACCCGACGATCGTCTACGTGCACAGCAAGAACGACCAGGGCCAGGATCACAGGGCGGCCCACGAGGCCACGCTCGCCGCTGCTGGCAGCGCCCGCACGATCGCCTGCTTCCAGGGCACGGGCGCGACTGTCGACTTCAGGCCGAACCGTTTTATCACCATCGACGGTTTCACCGACACCAAGATCGCCATGCTCGCCTGCTTCGGCCTGCTCGGCGGGCGCACGGAGTACCTCGAGGCCGACTTCTCGCTCGCCACCGCCAGGTCATGGTCGCGCTACGGCCAGGGTGCCTATTGTGAGCCACTCGAGATCGTGCGCGATTCAGCGCAACTGGCCTGATCATGACAATTACGCAGGATGCGGCACCGACAATGGATTGGCAGCACGTGACGATGAGCGAGAGTGTGCCAGGCGGTCCCATGACCATGGTACGAGTGCTCATCGTCGAGGACAGCGAAGACCAGGCCGCCCTGCTTCGGCAATACTTCGAGCGCGCGGGATGCGTCGTCACAACTGTCGCGAACGCGGAAGCGGCCATCACGACCTACCGCGCCGACCCGCCTGACCTCGCTGTCATCGACCTGCTGCTCCCCGGGATGGGCGGGGAAGAACTCTCGACCCGCCTGCGGGCTGACCTGCCAGGGTGCCGCATCGCCATCACATCAGTGCTCGACGCGTGCGACTTTCCCGAGGCTGACGCCCTGCTTCCCAAGCCTTTCACGGGTGCCGATGTTCGTGCCGCGCTCGGCAAGGCACTGCAAGGGTGGCGAGCCGCATGACCCGCGACACCGTCGTGATCGCGGACGACGACCCCGACATCCGGTCGCTCGTCGCGATAGCCGTGGCCAAAGCCGGCCTCGAGCTGCTCGCGAACGTGGCTGACGGCCGCGCGGCGCTTGCCGCGATCCTGCAGTACCACCCCGATCTCGCCATCCTTGACGTCTCGATGCCCGAGATGACGGGGGTCGAGGTCGTGCGCGCGATCAGGTCAGACGAATCGGTCGGCGACGTGCGCGTGCTCCTGCTCTCGGCATCCGTCGATGAAGCTGCCAGAAACGTGGGGATGGAGTCCGGCGCGGACTACTTCTTCCCGAAACCGTTCAGCCCCCGCGATCTCGCGGCGTGGCTTGCGGTCGGAAAGGAAGACCGATGAGCGGGTTCTACTCACGCGTGAAGGACCGCATGGTCGCGGAACTCGACCGGCCGTCGCCGTTCCTCAAGCAATCGGCGACACTGGCCGTGATGGCGGCCGGACTGCTGATCGTGCTCCTGGTTCCCGATGTCGACTTCACCGACCAGTCGATCGGCTATGTCGGGATCGGGATCGTCGCCGTTGCGACGGTGCTGGCCGCAGCCTTCTCGCGCTGGACCATGCTCGCACGACTCGCGGTGCTGATTCCGGTGCTCGACCTATTCGGCCTCGGGGCCTTCCGAGCGGGAACCGGGGGGACCGAGTCATTGTTCGCCTCGGTGCTCATCCTCCCGGTCGTCTGGATCGCGTCGGTCGAGGGCCGCAGAAACGTGATCTACGCCGGCGTCGCTACATCGCTCGCGCTGATGGGGCCATATGCCTTCACCCGCACCCTCCCGGCAGACACCACTGAGTGGTTGCGACTCGTGTTCACCCCTGTCGTCTTCATTCTCGCCGCTGCCATCATCAACGAGCTGGCCAGGCAGAGTCGCCAGCAGTTCCACGACATCAACGAGCTCGCGGAAGACAAGGAGCGCATGCTGCAGCGCACAGTCGAATATGCCGCGCAGTTGCAGGAAAGCGAATCCAAGTTCAGGGCATACGACCGCATGTTCCGCACGATTTGGTCTGCCGTTACGGAGCAGGCGGTCATTGGGACGGACGTCACCGGCCTCATCGACGCGTGGAATCCCGGCGCCGCCAAGATCCTCGGCCCTACCTCCGACGATGCCGAAGACAAGCTCCACATCTTCGACTTCCACCTGCCTGAGGAGCTGGAGGCCCGCGCCCGGGAACTCAACTACCCGCCGGGCGAGACCGTGCTCAATCCCGGCTTCTCGGCGCTCGTCGAATCGGCAAGACTCGGCCAGGCCGAATCCCGCGAATGGACTTACGTGCGCGCCGACGGCTCCCACGTGCCGGTGCAGCTGTCGGTCACGAAGCGCTCCGATGACGAGGGCCACACGATCGGGTACCTGTTCGTGGCATCCGATGTCACGCAGGCGCGCGAAGTGTCTCGCCTTAAAGACGAGTTCGTCGGGCTCATCTCCCACGAACTGCGCACCCCACTCAGTTCGATCCTCGGCTATCTCGAGCTCATGCGTGACGACGAAGACAACCCGCTGTCCGCAGAGCACCTCCAGTACCTCGGCGTCGCGGAGCGCAACGCCCATCGGCTGCTTCGCCTCGTCGGCGACCTGCTGTTCACCGCGCAGGTCGAGTCGGGCAAGTTCCCGCTCGACGCCAGGGACGTAACCCTCGACACGATAATCACCAACGCCGTCGAATCGGCGCGTCCGGTGGCGGATGCCGCGGGCATCACCCTCAACGGCGTGCTCCCCGATGACCCCGCAGTCGTACACGGCGACCCGCTGCGCCTGGCGCAGGCCGTGGACAACCTGGTCTCGAATGCCATCAAGTTCACGCCGCGCGGCGGCACCGTGACGATCGCGCTCGCCGTGGACGACGAGCACGCCGTTGTGACCGTGCAGGACACGGGCATGGGCATCGCGGCATCCGAACTCGACAAGCTCTTCTCGCGGTTCTTCCGCGCGTCGACCGCCACTCGCAACGCCGTGCCCGGAGTCGGCCTCGGCCTCACCATCACCAAGGCGATCGTGACCGCCCACGAGGGCGAGATGGGCGTGGAGAGCGAAGAGGGCGTCGGCACGAAGTTCAGCCTGACCCTTCCTTTGGCCGCCGTGGCGGCCGTCGCACAGTGAGCATCGTCATCTTCGAGACATCGGGGGCCTGATGGATTCGCCGCTTCGCAGCGTGATCGTGGCCGACGACGACGCCGATATCCGCACCCTCGTCGCGATGGCCGTTGCCCGCTCGGGTCTCGAACTCATCGACGAACTGGGCGACGGCGACTCGGCGTGGGATGCGATCCAGACATTCGTGCCAGACATCGTGTTGCTCGACGTCGCGATGCCCGGCAAGACGGGCCTGGAGATCAGCCGTCTTATCCGCGGGGATGCCCGGCTGAGCGCCATGCGCGTGATCGTCATCTCCGCCGCGGTGGAAGATGCGGCGCGGCAGGCAGGGCTCGACGCCGGAGTCGACGAGTACCTCTTCAAGCCGTTCAGTCCACGCAAACTGGCTGATCGCTTGGGTGCCGTGGCGGTGGAGATCGACGCTCGCGGGATGCAACGCGCCCTGTGAGAGCATGTGTCAATGAGCCTGACTCCGGCACCGCGCGCCACCGCGCGGGATGTCGCGCAACTTGTCGGGGTGTCCGTCGCGACGGTGTCGCTCGTGGCCAACGGCAAGGCGGCGGGCAGGGTGACGCCGCAGACGCGCGAGCGGGTGCTCGCCGGCATCCGCCAGCTCGACTATCGGGTGAACACCACGGCGAGTGCACTCGCGCAGGGGCGTCGCGAGACCGTCGCTTTCGTCTCGCCTGACCCGACAAACCCGTTCTTCTCCCTCGTGCTCGAAGGAATTGTCGACGAGCTCGACGACTCCCTGTCGCTCACGGTGCTCGTGCCCAGTCACGGCGACGACTACGATCCGTCGACTGTGCAGCGGGCCCTGGCGGGCGACCTCGCCGGCCTCGTGCTGGCAAGCCCCGGCCGCACCCTGTTGGACAGCATCGCGCCGACCTGCCCCACGATCCTTCTGGATTCGGGGGAGACCAGGGTGGACATGGCGAGCGTCGACCTCGATGTCGAGACTGCCGGCCTGCAGCTCGCCGACCACCTCGTCGGGCTCGGCCACCGACGGGTCGCCTATGTGGGCGTCGGCCGCGACAAGGCGACCCTCCAGCACCGAAGGGAGGCGTTGCACGAGCAGCTGGTGCTGCGCGGTGCAGACCTCGCCGTGCCCGACCTGACGCTGCAGCGGATGACGACAGCGGTGGCCCTGGACGGGGCGCTCGCCGTGCTGTCGCGCTGGATCGACGAAGGCATCACCGCCGTCGTCTGCGGGGATGACCTGCTCGCCTATGGAGTGCTGCAAGCGGCCCGCCGCCTCGGTATCGATGTACCGGCAACCCTCTCGGTGGCCGGGTTCAACGACCTGCCCTATTCGGCGATGGTGTCCCCGGCGCTCACGAGCGTCGACCTGTCGGCGCGTGAACTCGGGGCCAGCGCCGGCCGGGCCATGAACGGGATGCTGCTGGGCACGGCGCCCGCCGGCAGGGCGACCCTGCGCGCGCGCCTCATCGCCCGCGAGTCAACGGCGGCGGCACGGGGCTAATTCGCGACAAGCTCCAGGTACGCCGACGCCACTGCCTCATCGATGAGTCGCGGCACCGGCACGACTATCGCGTCGGCAGAAACCCGTCCCCTGGCTATCGCCTCGAGGCAGCGCGCCTGGAGGGCGAAGCCGAGGTCCATCGACTCGATCGAGTTGCCGAGCGGGCGCGGGCCGGCGAGGTTCGCCATGTGGCCGCCCGTCGCGAGGTGCAGCCGCCTGCCGTCGCGCGTGTGCAGGGTCTGGAGGCCTTCGGTGGCGTCCGTGACGCGTTCGACATCGGTGTGGCCGAGCATTGCCGGAACGTCGATCTCGAGTGGGAAGTGGCCGGCGTTCATGAGCACGACGTCATCCCTGAGCAGCGGGAGGTCGTCGGCCGTGAGTACGGAGCGTGCGCCGGTGACCGTGATCACGACGTCGGCCCGGCGCAACGCGGCATCCCGGTCCGAGACGTCGAAACCGTCGAGGCAGGCTTCGAGGCGTTTGACCGGATCGGTCTCGATCACTGTCACGAGCCCGAAGGTGTTGCGGAAGTTCGCCGCGACTCCCTGGCCGCACGCCCCGTAGCCGAACACGACGACACGCTTGCCCTGCGTCGACCGGTTGGTGATTCGCAGGTACGACTCGAGCACGCTCTGCCCCACCGCGTGCCTGTTCTCGGCGAACTGCTTGATCGGGCTGTCGTTGATCACGAGCACGGGCATCCCGAGCTTCTCGCGCAGCGGTGCGAGGCGTGTCCGGCCGGAGGTGGTCTCCTCCGTGCCGCCCAGCAGACCCTCATACGGGCGCTCCAGGAAGCGGGCGAACAGGTCGCCGCCGTTGTCGAGGATGAGGTCGGGCCGGTCGTCGAGCACCTGCCACAGGTCGCGGTCGTGCTCGACGGGATCGCTCGTCGGGCCGCCGATAACGTCGATGCCCCGATCACGGAGGTAATCGACGGTCTCCTGCTGCGTCGTGTTGAGGTTGCCTGTCGCGACGATGGCGGCCCCGCCCTTCGCGAGCGTCGCGATGAGCGCCGCGGTCTTCGGTTCGAGGTGGATGCCCGTGCCGATGGTGAGCCCCGCGAACGGCTGCGTGGTCTCGAACTCGGTGGAGATCGCGGACAGCAGCCGGCAGCTGGACGCCACCCATTCGATGCGGGCGGTCACGACGCGAACCGGGTTCCGGGGGCGTGCAGTGCCGGCGTGAGGGGCAGTGGCGGGGGCGTGCCGGGCGGTGTCGTGCCCTTGAGGCGCTGCCTGAGCCACCCGTCCCCGTACCAGGAGACCTCGTGCGCGACCAGCCCGTTGGTGACGTGGAAGACGTCGATGGCGTGCAGTTGCAGCACGGTGCCCGGCGCCGGTGTGACCCCATCGAACGTGTCGACGACGGGTGTCGTCTGCATCCACTCGACCATGGCTGTCGGCCCCGAGATCATGAGCCGGATCGGCTCATAGCGCAGCTCCGGCATGGCTTCGAAGTACCAGCGCAGGTAGTCGCGGATGGCGGGCTTGCCGACGAACGCTCTCGCGATCGACACGTCTTCGAGGGTGCCGTCGTCGGCCCACCAGGACAGCACCCGTTCCAGGTCGCCGGTAGCGGCATCCGCGAAGATGCCGTCGATTACCTGGGATGTCGTCAATGCCACTGTCATACCTCTTCCGGGAGTTCATACCAGCGCACCCTGTCGCCGATGATGGAGCGTGCTTTCGCACGAGGGGTGAAGCGGGGCACGAGCCACAGCCCGAGCAGGTGCCTCGCACGGTCGGCGACCACGGGGTCGGGAACGCGGGTGAGTGCTTCGAGGGTGCCCCGGCTGGTGCGCCACAGGCCCCAGTCGTCGCGCACGGCGTCCAGCAGCCTCTCGCTATCGCCCAGGATGTCGATCCATCGGTCGGCGAGCAGCGCGCTCAGGTCCGAGACATCCTTGGCCTCCAGCTCGACCACCTGGAGTTTGGTCAGCAGCAGGAGGTGGATGGGCAGCGTCGGTGCGCCCGCGACGAGCGTCTTGCGCCACTGGATGAGGTGGCACAGCCGCAGCTCATCCAAGAACACGTCGACGTGGCTGGAGTCTGCGTCGAAGTAGCGCAACCGGATGTAACCGTTTATCCGATTGAACTCGTCGTCGGGCTCGAGGCCCGACTCGAGCAGGAAGCGGTCGACGGCGGGCTTGGCCTTGCCGGTCGAGGCGAAGTCGATGTCCCCGAGGGTGCGCGCGTATGCCCCTGCCCCACGGGCCGAACTGCAGAGTGTCGCCACCGCCGCGCCACCGAGGAGCGCGAGCGTCAGCCCACGCTCCCCGGCCTCGGCGATGAGCGCGCCGGCCCGCTGTACCCGCGGATCCTCGGTCACTGTCGGCTCCTGTTCGCTCATCGTCTTCTTCGCGGATCCCTGCGCCGGATCAGTCCGGCGGGATCTGGCGGTAGGCCAGCGAGATATCGATGTCCTGGCTCTTGCGGATCGCCTTGGCGAGATAGTAGAGCCCGAATCCAACCGGGAACATGGCCAGCGTGAACCAGAACATCACCGGGCTCGCCTGCGGGTTCACGCCGGAGAACGGGTCGAGGGTGAAGTTGATCACGATGAGCAATCCGCCGATCACCCCGAGCACCGCGATGATCGTGAGCTTCGGGATGCCGAACAGGCGCCCGCTGATCGGTGCCGTCTCGTAGAGGTCCTTCTGCTTGTACGGGATGAGGGCTGCCGCGAGGCATCCGATCGCCAGGGTGATGATCTGGCCGAATGCGCCCACCACGACGGTGAAGAAGCTCGTGTACGCCCAGAACCAGCTCGCGATCACCGAGAGCACCGTCACGATGATGACCGAGACATACGGTGTGTTGGTGCGAGCGCTGACCTTGGAGAGCGCCGCCGGCGCGACCCGGTCCATCGACCAGGCGAACATGCATCGCGTCATGATGAGCAGCGACATCGGTACCGTGGGAATGAGCCACGAGCCGAAGCCCACGATGATGAGCACGGCAAGCACCGGGTTGCCGGATGCCGCGGCAGCGGTTTCCATGTAGGTGGGCGCGCTCGTCAGCCCCAGCAGCGTGGGGTCGGCCGCGGCCACTGAGCCGAGGAAGTTCTCCCCGAGGCGGCCGAGGCTCAGCCAGATGAGCAGGAGTGAGCCGAGCACACCTACAGCGGCCGTGAGGGGCCCGGCGAGCAGCTGGGTGCGTTTGCCGGAGCGCACCTCCCCGGCGAAGTAGGCGGAGCCCAGGTAATACGGAAGGCTGAACGACGGCCAGGTCACCGCGAGCAGCGTCGCCCCCAGGGAGAAGCCGGTTATGGCGAACCCATTGTCGGCGGCAGAGGCCGCGGCGACCTCCCCGGCGTTGCTGACGCCGCCGGCGGCGGCAACATACGCGTCGAAGTTGGCCAGCAGGCCGTCCGTCGAATTGGCCAGCAGGGCGATCGCGAAAGCGATGAGCCCGACCGCGCTCAGCGGCAGGGTGTAGCGGAACACCTTCAGGATGGAGCGGGTGTTGCGGAAGATGAACAGCAGCCCGAAGCCGACGACAAACACCTCGCTCACGATGAAGATCGCCAACGGGGTGGTGAGCTGCGTCGCGAACGCGAGGATGCCCGCGTTGCCCGAGTATGCCCCGATCACTCGCGCGAGGGGCGCGAGGCACCATTGGCAGAAGTAGTAGCCGGACGACGTGAGGAAGAGGATCTGGAACAGCACGAACACGAAGTTCGCACCGAACCCGACCGCGGGATGCAGCATCCGGCTGATGAAGACGTAGTCACCGCCGCTGCGCCGCATCACCGATGTCGCCACCGCATATGTCACGAGGATCGGCAGGGCCAGGAGCGCCCCGACGAGCAGAGTGAGGTAGATGTTCGCGCCGGCGTACCAGGGCAGCACGATGGCGAGGAGGAACGACACCATGATCGGAAAGGTGGCGACGTAGAGATTGACCAGCGATGCGTCGAGCGTGGATGCCGCCCGGACGAGTCCTGACGACTTTCGGGCGAACACGTCCGTTTTGGCGGCCGGGGTCCAATCCCCGAGCTTGCGGGGCGCGGGTGCGCCCACCTTTTCCTTGCTCTCAGTGCTCATGACTACCTTCCATCGTTGGACTAGCCGGATACCAGTTGGCAATGCAGTTTCTTGTTACGCCCGACCTCGAGCAGCGCGCCGAGCAGGGAGCCCTGGTCGTATTCGCTGCCCGGGTTGACGACTGTGGTGCGACCGATCATTGCGGTGCCGCGGCCTTCGTGGATGTGCCCGTGCAGGCTCGCGATCGGCTGGAACTCGGCGATCGCCTTCGCGACCGCCGTCGAGCCGACGGGCACCATGTCGGGCTCACCGCCTTCGAGCTTGATCCGCAGGTTCTCGTCAAGCCGGGGGGCCAGGTCCAGCCCCGAGTCGTACGGCGGAACGTGGATGTTGAAGATCGTGCTCGACGGGTCGGCGTTCTCGAGCACGCCGGCGAGCTTCGTCGCGAGTTCGTCCTCCGAGCACTCCCGGTTGGTGTGCCATGGCGTCGGGTTGCTCCAGCCGAGCGAGGCGAGCGTGAGTTCGCCGAGGTCGACGAGGCCGTCTTTCGCGTAGCCGACCTGCCCGTTGTCGAGCAGCGGGATCATCTCGTCGAAGTCGTCGTTGCCGAGCCCGATGAGCAGGCGGCGGCCGGTACCGGCGAGCCGGGTGGCCGCGAGGTCGACGAGTTCTTCGGTTCGCACCAGGATGAGTTCACGCAGTGTGCTCTCCACGAGGTCCTGGTCATTGCGCAGCGCCTCGACCGTCTCGTCGGTCACGCGCTTGGTGTAGCCGCCGACTGTAGCGATGCGGCGTTCGAATTCTTCGGCTTCTTCACGGGTGTCGAGTTCGAAGGCAGCACCCCCGAAACTGGCTGTCCAGCCCGAGCCGGATGCCACGAGCGGCACGAGCGACTTGCCCGCCATGTCCCCGCCCATGAGCACGACGTCGGCCTTATAGAACTCGGCGGAGTTGACCAGTTTGCGAAAACACGTGGTGGATCCGTGCACGTCAGAGGCGAAGAAGACCTTCATGGATGGAACAGTAGGGCTGTGCTGAAGGTCTAGTCAAGCGCTTAACTAAACGTAACTGGATGAATTAACGCCCCCGAAACACGACGGCCTTGTCTACCCGCTCAGCGGCGCAGGCCCGCCAGCTGCGAGGCGGCGCGCTCGAGCACCTCGACCCTCTTGCAGAAGGCGAAGCGCACGAGGGTGTTGTAACCGTCCCGCCTGTCGGGGTGCACGAACGCCGTGAGCGGCACCGCCACGACCCCGGCCAGGGCGGGGAGAGCACGGCAGAACTCGGCCGCATCGGTGACGCCGAGCGGGGCGGCATCCGCGACGATGAAGTAGCCGGCCTGCGGCGTGCTCACGCCGAAACCCGCTGCCGTGAGCCCCGCTCCGAGGATCTCGCTCTTGCGCCGAAGAGTGGATGCCGCGCCCGCGAAGTACGCGTCGGGCAACCCCAGCCCCACGGCGATCGCCGGTTGGAAAGGTGCCCCATTCACGTAGGTCAGGAATTGCTTCACCGCGAGTATCGGCTTGATGAGCGACTCGGGTGCCACGATCCAGCCGATCTTCCACCCGGTTGCGCTGAAGGTCTTGCCGCCGCTGGAGATGGTCACGGTGCGCTCGAACGCGCCGGGCAGGCTGCTTGTCGGGACCTGAGGAACGCCGAACGTGAGGTGCTCATAGACCTCGTCGGTCACGATGATCGCGTCGTGCTCGTGGGCCAGTTCGACGATTAGCTCGAGCGTCTCACGGGGCAGCACTGAGCCTGTCGGATTGTGCGGCGAGTTGATCAGGATGAGCCGCGTGCGATCGGTGACCGCCCTCCGCAGGTCGTCATGGTCGGGCTGGAACGACGGCGCCCGCAGCGGCACCGTGACGTGCGTCGCGCGCCCGAGGCCGATCAGCGCGGCGTAGGCGTCGTAGAACGGCTCGAGGGTGACCACCTCGTCCCCCTCGTCGGTGAGCGCGAGGATGGTCGCCGCGAGCGCCTCGGTGGCCCCGGCGGTCACAAGAACCTGGGTCGCGGCATCCACTGCGATTCCGTAGAAGCGCTGCTGGTGCGCCGCGATGGCCTCGCGCAGCACAGGCATGCCGGTGCCCGGCGGATACTGGTTGACTCCGTCGCTGATCGCCTGCCGCGCGGCCTCGAGCACTTCGACCGGGCCGTCTTCGTCGGGAAAACCCTGCCCCAGATTGATCGACCCCGTGGATGTCGCGAGCGCAGACATCTCCGCGAAAATCGTGGCACTCAGCTCGCCGTTCGCGCCCAGCAGCATCGCGCCGCGGGCCGCCCGCTCCCAGGATCCGCTGACACTCATCGTCATCGAGCCTATTGCCGGGCCGCCCCCTCCCGCGCCACCGCTGTGGAAACCCCGTGCGCTTGCGCCTCGACTGCTCTAGCGTTTTGGCATGCGGATGCTTCCCGTCGCCAGCCTCGGCCTCGCCCTGCTGTTGCTGAGCGGATGCCTCCCGCAATCGCCCACCGTGACGCCGACGCCGCAGCCGAGCTCAACCCCGGTCTTCGCATCGGACGAGGAAGCGCTCGCCGCGGCGGAGGCCGCTTACCGCGCATTCCAGAAGACCTCCGACGAGATTCTTGCCGAGGGCGGAACACGGCCCGAACGGATTGATGCATTTGCCGTCGGCGCTGCTGCCGACACCGAGAAGGAGGGGTTCGCCGACTTCGTCCGCAAGGGGTATCGGAGCACGGGGCTGACGACATTCGACAACTTTTCGCTTGAAGCCTTCGATCCGCTGGCAGCCGAGGGGCGAGATATCGTGCGGGCCTATCTTTGTTCGGATGTATCGGGGGTGAACGTTGTTGACTTGACGGGAACTTCGGTAGTTGCGCCAGATAGACCTACCAAGACAGCTTTCGAAGTCGGGTTTGATCTAAGGCCACCTCTCCTCCTAGTGGTTTCGTCAAAGGACGTTTGGGATGGAGGAGGCGTTTGTCCGTGAAAGACAAGGCCCTACTTGCCCTCGTGGCGCTGGGACTATTGCTCGCGTTGCAACCAGTCAGCAGTGCTCACGCAGAAGGCTGCTCAGTATCGCAACAGCTCATAGGAGGCTGCACCCCAAACGTCTCCGGCAACCTCAACGACGGCTCGGCGGTTCTCGAGGGCACGGCCGGGTCGCCGGGGTCGGGGGCGGGCGGCTCCGGCGCGGGGGATGACGGCGCGGCATCCACCCCCATCGATCCGAACGCGCAGTGCGTCATCGTTGTGGCCGGGCGCTGCCTGTACGCGGCCGATCACGGCGTGCAGGTGCAGCCGATCACCCTTGCCGACATCGCGGCATTCCGACCGGACCCGGGCGTCGACAACATGGAGCCGAACGGCTGGATGATCGTCGGGCTCGACACCAACTTCTTCGCGACCGACGGAACTCAGATCAAGGACGGCACCCTGCTGGGGCAGCCGGCCTCCGTGCGGTTTACGCCGGTGACCTGGCGCTGGACGTACGGCGACGGGGCCGCGGCATCCCTCGGCACCGCCGGCGGCACGTGGGGTTCGCAAGGCATCGAAGAGTTCGACCCGTCGCCCACGAGCCACGTCTACCGCGCGCCCGGCACGTATTACATCGACCTGTCGATCGACTTCACCGCCGAATACCGGTTCGGGGGAACGCAGTGGATCGACATCGCGGGCATCCTTCCGGTTGCCGCGAACCGACTTGTTGCCACCGCGGGCGACGCGAAAACCGTGCTCGTCGAGCGTGAATGCACGAAGAATCCGGGCGGTCCCGGCTGCTGAGGCCGTCGACAGCCGCGCTGCGGTAGCCTCACAGCGCGTCCAAATACAATGTTCAGGTTGGCGATGGAAGCTTGGCATCGCTGAAAGGAGCATTCACATGACCGACGCACCGCAGAATCCCACAGGGGATTCGACCCCAGGCACCGGAACCCCCAAAACCACCCGCACCCGACGTGCCCCAGCGGTTCCCGTCACGACAGTGGAAGCCCAGCCCATCGACGCCGAAGCGCACCCAGCGCTGGCCCGCCCACGCAGGGTCGCAGTCGGCATAGTTGCCGCGCTAGCCGTAGGCGCCATCGTCGGCGGTGTGTCAGGCGCAGGTGTGACCTACTGGGCCACCTCCAGCAACACCAGCCATGCGGTAGTCGGCAGCCCGACAGCCCAGACGATCACCGTCAATGACCCGGCCAACGCCACCCAGATCACTGCGGTGGCCGCCAAAGCATCCCCATCGGTCGTGACCATCAACGTGACCTCCGCCAACGCCGGAGGCACCGGTTCGGGCGTTGTGCTGTCGAAAGACGGCTACATCCTCACCAACACCCATGTGGTGACTCTCGACGGCGCCGCAGCCAGCGCGACGGTGAGCGTGACAACCAGTGACGGGCGACTCTTCTCCGCCACGGTCGTCGGCACCGATCCGATCTCCGATCTCGCGGTCATCAAAGTGGATGCCACCGATCTCGCACCGGCCACCTTCGGCGACTCATCGAAGCTCAACGTCGGCGACACCGCGATCGCCATAGGCGCACCGCTCGGGCTCTCCGGCACCGTCACCGACGGCATCGTCAGCGCCCTCAACCGCAGCATCACGATCGCCTCATCTGCGGCACCCAACACGAGCGGCGACACCAGCACGCCTGCGCCCAACCAGCAGAGCCCGTACGACTTCTGGAACTTCGACCTCGGCCAGGGCCAGGGTTCGACAACTCCGGGCCAGTCGTCCGCGACGATCTCGCTCGCGGTCATCCAGACGGATGCCGCGATCAACCCCGGCAACTCGGGCGGAGCGTTGCTCGACTCGAACGGCAACGTGATCGGCATCAACGTGGCGATCGCCTCGTCCGGCAGCTCCACCTCGGGGCAGTCCGGCAGCATCGGAGTCGGGTTCGCAATCCCCTCCAACATCGCCGATCGCGTCGCGAAAGAGATAATCGCCACCGGCACCGCCACCCACGGCCTGCTCGGCGCATCTGTCGCGGACGTGACCGATGACCAGACCCAGGCCGCGAGCAAAGTGATCGGCGCCAGCATCGTCGAACTGACGAGTGGGGGAGCCGCGGGTGCGGCCGGCCTCAAGGTTGGCGACGTGATCACCAACTTCAACGGCATCCCGATTACCGGCAAGACCGACCTCACCGCCCAGGTGCGTGCGCTGCCTGCCGGCTCGAAAGCCACAGTCACGTACGTGCGCGGCGGACAGGCCTCATCGGTAGACGTGACGCTCGGCACGCTTCAGTAGCCTCCACCGCGGCACCGGGCAGCGCGATTCCGCGTTGCCCGGTGCTCTCGCGTTGGTAGGCTCAACCGACCCACCAGCGCGACGTATTGGACCTCATGGCGAAGAAGGCGGACGCCCTCCCCGGGGTGTCCTATGTGATGCCAGTGCTCAATGAGGTGGAGCACATCCAGGCCGCCGTCAACAGCCTCACGGCCCAGGACTACGCGGGGCCCTTCGAGATAATCCTCGCCCTCGGCCCGAGCGTCGATGGCACAAACGATGTCATCTCGGCGCTGGCCCTGCGCGACAGCCGCATCCGCAGCATCCCGAACCAACTGGGGTCGACACCGGGCGGACTGAACGCAGCGATCCGGGCGTCGAGCTACCCCATCGTGGTCAGGGTGGACGCCCACTCGGTGCTGCCTACCTACTACACCCGCGTCGCGGTGCGTGTGCTGCTCGAGACCGGCGCGGACAATGTGGGCGGCGTGATGAAGGCAGAAGGCACCACCCCGTTCCAGAAAGCCGTGGCCCACGCCTACGGTTCGCCGGAGGGCCTCGGCGGAACCCAGCATCATGTGGGAGGCAAAGCTGGGCCCGCCGACACGGCCTACCTCGGCGTCTTCCAGCGCAACCGCCTGGTGGAGGTGGGTCTCTTCGATGAGGGCATAAAACGCGGGCAAGACTGGGAACTCAACCGCAGGCTGCGGGCGACCGGCGGCACGGTGTGGTTCACGCCTGAGCTCACGGTGGTGTACCGGCCGCGATCGAGCCTGCGCAAACTCATCCGCCAGTTCGTGGCGACAGGCATCTGGCGTGGAGAGCTGGCCAGGCGGTTCGGCTCAGCCAACTCCCTGAGATACGTCGTGCCGCCGGCGGCAGTGTTGGCAGTACTCGCCGCGACGATCCTGGGCGTGGTCGGCCTTGCCAGCGGGATGCCGTGGCTGGTGCTCGCGTTCGTGGTGCCCGGGCTCTATGCGGCCTTCGTGGTCGCGGCATCCGCGGTCGCTGCGCGGGACGGCCTGCGCACCGGCCTCTGGTATCTCATAGTCTTGCCATGCATCCACTTCGGGTGGGGCATCGGGTTTCTGCTCGGCTTCCTCAAGCTCACCAGGAACATCACGGAACACACGGGAAGGTGACGACGGTGTCACTCGACGCGCGGCCGGACCGGCCCTCCTCCATCGCGCAGCTGCGTGAGGTGACCCAGCCGCCGTCGGTCAGGCAACGCGCGAACGCCGAGCACTGGACGGCATCCCTCTACCTGCGCGACATCTCGCCGTACCTGACCTGGATGCTCCTGAAGACGAGCATTTCAGCGAACGGCGTTACGGGCATCATGATTCTTGTCGGCTGGGCGACGGCTGCCGCGCTGCTCATCCCGGGCATCGCCGGGGCGGCACTTGCCCTCGTGCTCGGGCAGCTGCAGATGCTCGTGGACTGCTCCGACGGCGAGGTCGCACGCTGGCGCGACAGCCACTCCCCGGCGGGGGTATTCCTGGACAAGGTCGGGCACTACTCGACCGAGGCGCTCATCCCCATCGCTCTCGGCATCAGGGCAGCGGGATGGCCGCTCGAGTTTCCGGCTGACTTCGCCTGGACGACAGTGGGCTTCGCCCTCGCGCTCGTGATCGTGCTGAACAAGGCCCTCAACGACATGGTGCACGTGGCCAGGGCAAATGCCGGGCTTGACAAGCTCAGCGACCACAAGAGCGAAGCCGAACCCAGCCACCGGGTCATGGCTCGCCTGCGTCGAGCCGCGCGCTTCCTGCCGTTCCACCGGCTCTACCACTCGGTCGAGCTGACGATCCTCGCCTTCGTCACGGCGATCATCGGCTTGTTCCTGCCGCCGTTGGTCGCAGACCGCGCGCTCGTGCTGATCCTCCTGCCACTGGCGGTGCTTGCCCTCATCGGGCACTTCGTGGCGATCCTGGTGTCCAGGCGGGTGCGCGCCTGAGCACGCCAACCGTCGGGGTCGTCTCCCTCACGATGGGGGAGCGGCCGGATGACCTCGCGCGCAGCCTCGCGAGCCTGGCCGCACAGGTGGGCGTCGCCCTCGACGTCGTCGTTGTGGGCAACGGATGGATTCCCGCCGGCCTGCCGAAAGGAGTGAGGGCACTCGCCCTGCCCGAGAACCTGGGCATCCCGGCGGGGCGCAACCGGGGAGCGGCGCAGGTGAGTGGCGACTACCTGTTCTTCCTCGATGACGATGCGAGCATCCCGTCACCCACATTCCTGGCGGACGCGATCGCGAAGCTGAAGGCGGACCCGACGATCGGGCTGCTCCAGCCTCGCGTCGTCGACCCGTCGGGGCGCGAGAACCCGCGCCGCTGGATTCCGCGCATCCGCAAAGGGGACCCGCGGCATTCGAGCAACGTCTTCTCGGTCTGGGAGGGCGCGACACTCCTGCCGCGCGCCGTGTTCGACGCGACCGGTGGGTGGGGCGAACCGTACTTCTACGCCCACGAGGGCATCGAACTTGCCTGGCGGGTGTGGAACCAGGGCAAGCGAGTGCTCTACGCCGGCGACCTCGAGGCGAATCACCCGGCGACCGATCCCGCGCGCCATGACTTCTACTACCGGCTCAATGCGCGCAACCGCGTGTGGCTCGCCAAACGCAACCTGCCCTGGGTGTTGGTTCCCGTGTACGTGGCCAGCTGGACGGGCATCCAGTTGCTCCGTTCGATCCGTCGCCCGGCCGGCTTGAAGGCGTGGCTCGGTGGTTGGGTCGCCGGGTGGCGCGAGAGCCCCGGCGGTCGGCTGGGTATGACGTGGGCGACGGTGTGGCGGATGACGCGTGCCGGCCGCCCCCCGCTGGTGTGATGAACCCGGGCGAGAGGGGCGGCTCCACCTCGCGCTGTAGCGGGCTACTCGCCCACGGCGTCAGGTGGCGCGGCCTCGATCTGCCGGGGCTTGCGCCGCGGCATCCGGATGACCGGCAGCGGCACCCGCAGCTCGCGACGTTCTCCGGGCTCGCGCGGCGCCCTGGGCTGTTTCACGCCCGGCTCCAGCCAGATCGGGAACGTCGTCGGCGCCGGCCCGAACGCCTCGCGTGAGGCACGCACGATCTGGCGGCCGAGGAGATGGTTGCCGCCACCGCCGATGACCGCGCCGATGCCAAACGGGATGAGGCGCCCCACGACGTTTGTGCCCTGGGCGACGGCGAACTTCTTCAGGAACGTCTTCTTGATTCGATCGGCGATCGGCCCCATTACGGTGCGCGGCAGGCTCTTGGTGACCATTTCGCCCCAGAACTGGCTTCGCGCGGGGGCCGTGCCGGCGACCTGCCCTGCCATCTGCTTGACGAGGTCGGAGCCGGCCGTGCCGAGCACCATGGTCATCACGAGCGCGCGGGCACGGTCGGGATCATCCACGACGATGCCGTGGACTTCCGTCACCGACTGGGCGAACAGCGCGCTGGCCTCCAGGAACCCCGCCGTCTCGACACCGGAAAGGGCGAGGGATGCCCCCGTGCCGATTGCCGGGACCGCCGCGCTCGCGCCGACGAGAGCGCCACCGGTCGTGACGGCGGTGAGAAAGCGGCGTTCGAGGGTGCGGACGATTTCGTCGGGGGTCGCGTTAGGACGGCCCCGACGGATGCCGCGAATGTGGGCAAGCACGATGGGGCGCTGCACGGTGAGCACCCGGTCGATCCCGCGCACGACGAACGGGTTGGACACCGCGACATCCTTCGCCATGGCTCAAGGGTACCGCGAGGGTCACTCTTCGTAGTCGGCGTTGTAACGGTCGATGACCTCGTTGATCGGGGCATCCAGCACGAGTCCACCACCGTCGAGGTAGATGCCGCGAGTGCAGAAGCGCAGCAGGTCTTTCTCGTTGTGCGAGACGAAGAACAGGGTGCGTCCCCCGGCCAGCAGCTCCTCGATGCGGCGGTAGCACTTCTCGCGGAACGCCTTGTCGCCAACAGCCAGCACCTCGTCGACGAGCATGATCGGCTCCTCAAGCCGGGAGATCACCGCGAAGGCGACCCGAGCCCGCATACCGCTGGAGAGGTGCTTGTATGGCGTATCGAGGAAGTCCCCGATCTCGGCGAAGTCGACGATCTCGTTGAAGCGGGACTGGATTTCGGGGCGCGTCATCCCATGCAGTCCCGCGGTGAGGAACACGTTGTCGCGCACCGTGAGGTCTTCGACGAAACCCCCGGTGATCTCGATGAGGGGGGCGACGCCGCCGTGCACTGTCACCGCACCCTCATCGGGCAGGATGACTTCGGCGACGAGCTTGAGCAGCGTCGACTTGCCCTGCCCGTTGCGTCCGACAACGCCGATGGCCTCCCCGCGACGCACCGCGAACGACACGTTACGCAGCGCCCAGAATTCGCTGGCGCGCGCTCGGCGCTTTCGCCCGGCGAAGAGGTCTTTGAAGCTGCGTCGCGAATGGCGGTTGCGCCGGAACCGGATGCCGACGCCCTCGACAGTGATGACGACCGGCGCCTCGACGACGGTCTCGGCCGGTCTTCTGGTCGCCATTAGATCTCCTTGAGCACGGCGCGCTCGGTGCGGCGGAAGACCACGATGCCGATGCCGAGTATCGCGACGCTCACGGCTGCGCCGATGCCGATCTCGAGGGGGTCGAGCTGGTCGGGGAAGAACACGGCGCGATACATCGAGAGGATGCCCACGAGGGGGTTGAATGAGGCCAGCAGGTGCAGGCGTTGCGGCAGGTCCGTGACCCCGTAGATTATCGGGCTCGCGTAGAACAGGAAGCGCAGGGTGAGTTTGGTGGCCCGCTCGAGGTCGCGAAAGAAGATCACAAGGGGTGCCACGATCAAACCGACGCCCGTTGTGAAGATCGCCTGCAACACCATCGCGACCGGGAAGAACACGACCTGCCAGTGCAGCGCCGCGCCGGAGGCCACGGCGAAGACGATGATCACGGGGATGCTCGCCACGAACTCGATGCCCTTGGAGAGCACGAGGCGCACCACCCAGATCGTGCGCGGGATCTTTGTGGAGCGGATGAGTTTCGCCTCGCGGATGTAGGCCCGGGTGGAATCCGACACGGCGCCGTTGAACCACATCCACGGCAGCAGGGCCGTGATGAGGAACACGATGTAGGGCTCGCTGCCGGCGCTGCGGTGGAACACCTGGGTGAACACGAACCAGTAGATGCCGGCCATCACGAGCGGATCGAGGATCGACCAAAAGTACCCGAGTGCGGATGTCGAGTAGCGAACCCGAAGGTCGCGCACCGTCAGCAACCACAGGGAGCGGCGATAGCGCGCTGCGGGAGACCAGGCAGGACGCCCCAGTGCGTTGTTCGTCACGGCGTCTATCGTAAGCGGTTACCCGGAGACAACTAGACGAAGAGGTTGGCGCGCTCCAGGTCTTCGAGGAAGTCGACCTCGACCGCGTACAGGTCCGAGATGTCGAGGGGCTCGACGCGGATGCCGTCCTGCTCGATCGCCAGCTCCAGGCCGCGTTCGAAGTAGTCCTGGTCTGCGACGCGACGAAGCTGCCGTAGCAGCACCGCCTTGTCGTTTTTCGAGATGTAGTTGATGCCGACGGCCTCGCCAAGCCCCCCGGCGACAGTCTTGGAAATCTCTTTGATGAATCCCTCGGCGTCGACGGTGTACTTGACCTCTTCGTCTGCGACCCGCGCCGTATTGACTGACACGAATGATTGGTCGCGCGCGACCATCCTCGCCGCGCGGTCCAGAGCGGTTGGGTCGAAGACCACGTCTCCGTTCATCCAGAGCACGCCGCCAGCCGTCGATGCCTGCAGGGCGCGCATGAGGCTCTTCGACGTGTTCGTCTGGTCGTACTGCTCGTTATAGACGTATGCGGCGTCAGGGAATGCCTCGATGATGCTCTCGAGCTTGTAGCCGACAACTATCGTGACGCGGGCGGTGGATCCGAAAGCGTGCCGGATGTTGTCGAACTGCTGTTGCATGATGCTGCGCCCGTCACCGAGTTCGGTGAGCGGCTTGGGGAGGGACCGACCAAGGCGGCTGCCCATACCGGCAGCCAGGATCACGATCTGCGTGGTCACGCGGTTCTCCTCGGCTTGTCCTGGATCCGCAGCACCGGCGGCATTTTGCCGTCCGGTTATTCGCGAGATCGTAGTAAGACACACCTTTGTGCGTTTCAATCGTAGCCGCGAGGCCTTCGGCCGACACGGGAACGCTCGTGTTGTTGCCCATTTGTGATGCTAGCTCAGCGACATCCTGCGGCCTTGATAGGTTGGGACCGTGGAAACCCCCCCGGAGCCCGGCCCCAGAAAAAAGCCGAGCCGTCCCCAGCCGCGCACCGACGGGACCAACCGCAAACCACCACCCGGCCGCAAGCCTCCCGCCAAGCGTCCGGCCGCAGCCGCCGTGGTCGCGCCGCATCGGTCGGAGGTCGGCGAGGTCGTTGACGAGACGCCCTCCGAGACCGCCGTCGAGGTGCTCGAGGAGCCGACACTCGAGTCGGCTCGGGAGCCTGAGCCGTCGGCGACGCCGGATGAGCCCGCCGACCACCGGGTAGGCGCCCGCCTCACAGTGCCGCGGCTTACCCTGCCCAAGCTCACACTTCCGAAGTTCTCCACTGGCCGAGGCGTGAAAGCGGGAGATGCGGCACCCGAAACAGCCGTCGAGCCCGAAACTGAGCCGACGGTGGCGGCGCCGGAGCCCACGGTTGAGCCAGAGCCCGAGGCAACGCCAGAGCCAGAGGCATCGCCCGAACCCGAGCCGGCGCCCGCCGAACCCGAGCCGGCGCCCGCACCTGAGCCTGTTTCCTCGGCGGAGGCGGTCGCACTCGTCGTGGCCCTGCCGGGCAAGCGCCACCCGAGGTCCGAGGTCGTGCTGCGTGTGGAACGCCTCACGAAGAAGTTCGACGACAAGATCGCGGTCAACGCGATCGAACTCGTGGTGAAGGTCGGCGCGTTCTACGGGATCGTCGGGCCGAACGGCGCGGGCAAGACGACGACCCTCTCGATGATCACGGGGCTCCTGCGCCCGACCGCCGGTTCGGTCGCAGTGCACGGCGCGGATGTGTGGAGCGACCCGGTCGTCGCCAAGCGCAACATGGGGGTGCTTCCCGACCGCCTCAGGCTCTTCGATCGCCTCACCGGCGCCCAGGTGCTCTACTACGCAGGAGTGCTCCGCGGCCTCGACGGGCCGACGGTGCGCAAACGCACGGGTGACCTCGCTGGCGCGTTCGGACTTGAGGATGCCCTCGGCCGCCTCGTCTCCGACTATTCGGCGGGCATGACTAAGAAGGTGGCCCTCGCCGCGGCGATGATCCACTCTCCGCGCATCCTGGTGCTCGACGAGCCATTCGAATCCGTCGACCCGGTTTCGGCTGCGACCATCACCGAGATCCTCAAGAACTACGTCAAGGCGGGCGGCACCGTGGTGCTGTCAAGCCACAGCATGGATCTCGTGCAGCGCATCTGCGACCATGTCGCGGTGATCGTGGGAGGCGACATCCTCGCCGACGGCACCATGAAGGCGGTGCGCGGCGACCAGACCCTCGAGGAGCGTTTCGTGGAACTGGCCGGCGGCCGCAAGACGGTGGAGGGGCTCGAGTGGTTGCACAGTTTCTCCGACTGAAGATCACCCTGCTTCGCAACAACTTCAGGCGCAGCCCCTGGCAGTTGGTGGCGATGGTGCTGGCCCTCATCTACGGGCTGGGCCTCTCGGTGTTCGTCACGGGTGGGTTGTTCGCGCTACGCGCCGCAACGCCAGACATCGCGAGGGCCATCATCGTGGTCTTCGGGTCGATCGTCGTGCTCGCGTTCCTGCTGCTCCCGCTCGTATTCGGGGTGGATGACACGATCGATCCCCGCCGTTTCTCGCTGTACGGCATCCCGACCACCAGGCTCGCGTTCGGGCTGGCGGTCGCCGCGGCCGTGAGCGTGCCCACACTCATGGTCACCCTGTTCTCCCTCGCGCAGATAGTGACCTGGAGTCGCGGCCCACAGCCCACGCTCCTCGCCATCTTTGCGGCGATAATCATCGTGCCCACCTGCGTGCTCGCGTCCCGGGTGTCGACCGGTATCGCCTCCTTCTTCCTCGCGTCGCGGCGGGCTCGTGATATCTCCGGCGTGCTGCTGCTCGTCGTGCTCGCGGTCTCAGCGCCACTCGTGGCCCTGCTCGCGACTGTCGACTGGGAGTCACAGGGTCTCCCGATCGCCAGGCGCATCGCGGCCGTCGTGGCGTGGACGCCGCTCGGCGCCGCATGGAGCCTCCCTGGCGATGCCGCTCTGGGGCTCGGCGGCGACGTGCTGCCCCATCTCCTGATCGCCGTCGGCTTTTTGGTCGTGCTGTGGCTGGCTTGGCGAGTGCTTGTGGGCACGATGCTCGTTACACAGCCGCAGCAGGCCGCGGCCAGGCTGTACAGCGGGCTCGGCTGGTTCGAGCGGATGCCCGCCACCCCTACCGGCGTCATCGCGGCCCGCAGCCTCAGCTATTGGTCCCGGGATGCCCGCTACCGCGTCGCCGTAGTCGTCATCCCCATCGTGCCGATCGTGATGGTCGCGGCCCTTGTCGTCGGCGGTGTGCCGTGGTCGTTCATCGCCTGGATTCCCGTGCCCGTCATGTGCCTCTTCCTTGGCTGGTCGCCCCACAACGACGTCGCCTTCGACAACACGGCCTTCTGGACCCATGTCTCCGCCAACACCTCGGGCGTCGCGGACAGGTGGGGCAGGCTCGTTCCCGCGCTGTTCCTCGGCGTGCCGCTTGTGCTCATCGGAAGCGTCGTGACCGTGGCGTTCTCGGGGGAATGGAGTGCGCTTCCCGCACTGATCGGGTTGAGCGCGTGCATCCTGCTCGTCGGTTTCGGCATCTCAAGCGTGATCTCGGCGGGGTTCCCCTACCCCGTTGTGCGCCCGGGGGACAGCCCGTTCGCGCAGCCACAGGTGGCCGGGACTGCCGGGTCAGTCGTTCAGTCCATCTCCTTCTTCGCAACGGCGATCTCGGCGACGCCAGTCGTGCTGATCGCCCTGTTCCTCGGCCCCTCCTCACCGGCCTGGTATTGGGTCGCTCTGGGTGCTGGCCTTGCGATCGGGCTGCTCGTGCTGTTCGGCGGGGTGCGGCTCGGCGGCTACATCATGGGCCGCAGGGCACCGGAGTTGCTCGCTTTCGCCATGCAGAATTGACGGGGCGGACTTCGAACGGGGCGGACTTAGAATTGCCTCATGGCTGACCCAGACACCGGCCCGCTGCAGGGTGGCGGCACGGACATCCTCGACCGCGAACTCGAAGAGCTCATCAACCAGAGCCACGTCGAGGAGGGCGATCACGAGCGTTTCTCCCACTACGCGCCCAAGAACAAGATCATGGAATCCGCGTTGACCGGCAAGCCGGTGCTCGCCCTGTGCGGCAAGCTGTGGGTGCCTGGCCGCGATCCGGAGAAGTTCCCGATCTGCCCGACATGCAAAGAGATCTACGAAAAGCTCAAGTGACCGACTACCTCTCCGGCCTCTACCTCGAGCCGGATGCCGCGCCGTGAGCCGGGCCGCCGATCGCCTGGGAGCCCGGAGCCGGCGGCGGGTGGCGACCCAGCTACGCGTACACCGTCGGGATGACCGGTTCGCCGCGGCCGAGGCGGAAGGCCTCGTCGGGCAGCTCGGCGATCGCCTCCTCGTGGTGCTCGCGCGCGAGGGTGGTTCCGGCGGCGCCGAGATAGCGCTCATCAGCGACACCGCCAGTGACGAGCTGGACGAGAAGCTGGCGTTCCCCGCTCGTGGCCGTTGACGGCTCGTCGACGTAGATGGTTTCCGCGCTCGCGACAGAGCCGCGCAGGCTGCGAACCGGATACTTGCGGCCGGCGATCGTCGCCTTGTCCTGTGACTTCTTCGCGACGCTGACCCAGTCGCCCGCGGCATCCCGGTGTGCGACGAGCTTGTAGACGAAGCCGGCAGCGGGAAACCCCGACCCCGTGACCACCGAGGTGCCGACGCCGTAGGAGTCGACAGGGGCCGCGCGCAAAGCCGCGATCGTGTACTCGTCGAGGTCGTTCGTCACGGTGATCCGCGTCTTCGTTGCGCCCAGGGAATCGAGCTGCCTGCGCACGGCGGCGACCTGGGCGGGCAGGTCACCGGAGTCGATGCGCACCGCGCCCAAACCGGTGCCGGCGACCTTCACGGCGAGTTCGACCGCGGCGGGGATGTCGTAGGTGTCGACGAGCAGCGTCGTGCCGGGCCCGAGCGCATCGACCTGGGCGCGGAACGCGGCCTCCTCGCTGTCGTGCAGCAGGGTGAACGAGTGGGCGGCGGTTCCCATCGTCGGGATGCCCCACCTCCTGCCCGCCTCGAGATTGCTCGTGGCGCCGAAGCCAACGATGAAAGCCGCCCGCGCTGCCGCGACCGCGGCGTGCTCGTTCGCGCGACGGGAACCCATCTCTGCGAGCGGTCGCCCGTCGGCGGCCGACACCATGCGCGCGGCCGCACTGGCCACAGCGCTGTCGTAGTTGAGCACGCTCAGCGTGAGCGTCTCGAGGATCACTGCCTCGGCGAACGTGCCCTCGACGACGAGGATGGGCGAGCCCGGAAAGTAGGTGTCGCCTTCCCGGTAGCCCCAGATGTTGCCCGAGAAACTGTAGTTCGCAAGCCAGTCGAGGGTGGCGGCGTCGACGACATCGTTGTCGCGCAGGTAGGCGAGTTCGGCATCCTGGAAACGGAAATCCGCGATCGCTTCGAGCAGGCGGCCTGTGCCGGCGACGACGCCGTAGTGGCGCCCATCGGGCAGTCGCCGCGCGAAGACCTCGAATATGCATTCGCGACCTGCAGTGCCCGACCGCAGGGCGGCATCCACCATGGTGAGTTCGTAGCGGTCGGTCAGTAAAGCGGTGCTGTGCAGCGCTGTGCTCATGGAATGAGGCTACCAAGCGCCTGCCGGTAGGCTTTCGGGGTGAGCAACGCCCCAATCGGAGTCTTCGACAGCGGCGTCGGGGGCCTCACGGTGGCTCGCGCGATCATCGACCAACTGCCGCGGGAGTCGATCCTCTATGTCGGCGACACCGCCCACTCGCCGTACGGGCCGAAGCCGATCGCCGAAGTGCGCGAATACGCGCTCGCCGTCATGGACGACCTCGCCGCCGAAGGCGTCAAGCTGCTCGTGATCGCCTGCAACACCGCCTCTGCCGCAATGCTCCGGGATGCCCGTGAGCGCTTCACCGGCGGCTACGGCATCCCCGTGGTCGAGGTGATCCAGCCCGCTGTCAGGGCAGCGGTGCGCCAGACCAGGAACAGCAGGGTCGGGGTGATCGGTACCGTCGGCACCATCAAGTCGATGGCGTACGAGGATGCGTTTGCCGCGGCATCCGGGCTCGAATTGTTCACGATGGCCTGCCCGCGCTTCGTCGAGTTCGTGGAGGCCGGCATCACGAGCGGGTCTGAACTCTTCGCCGTCGCCGAGGAATACCTCGCACCGCTGAAGGCGGCGGACATCGATACGCTCGTGCTCGGCTGCACGCACTACCCGCTCATGTCTGCGGCGATCCAGTACGTGATGGGCGACGGCGTGACCCTCGTGTCGAGTGCGGGGGAGACGGCCTTCGATGTCTATCGCACGCTCGTGGCCCACGACCTCGAACGCGATGCCGGCGCGCCCAGCTACGCCTTCGAGGCCACCGGCCCCGATAAGGACGCGTTCAAGAAGCTCGCCTCCCGCTTTCTCGGCCCCGAGGTCGTGACTGTCGAGAACTTCGACACCGGATCCATCCATCTACCCAGGAGACAACAATGACCCGAGCGGACGGCCGCGAGGCAAACGAATTGCGCCCAGTGACGATCGAGCGCGGCTGGAGCGAGCAGGCCGAAGGCAGCGCCCTCATCTCCTTCGGGCGCACGAGGGTGCTGTGCACGGCGTCGTTCACGAACGGCGTGCCGCGCTGGCTTGCGGGCAAGGGCAAAGGCTGGGTCACCGCCGAATACGCGATGCTGCCGCGCTCCACTAACGACAGGATGGACCGCGAGTCGGTCAAAGGCAGGATCGGCGGCCGCACCCACGAGATCTCCCGGCTCGTCGGCCGTTCGCTCAGGGCCGTCATCGATACGAAGGCGCTCGGCGAAAACACCATAGTGATCGACTGCGACGTGCTGCAGGCCGACGGGGGCACCCGCACCGCCGCGATCACGGGCGCCTACGTCGCCCTCGCCGACGCGATCGAGTGGGGCCGCACGAAGGGGTTCATCGGCAAGAACGCGAAGGCGCTGCACGACAGCGTGGCCGCCGTGAGTGTCGGCATCATCGACGGCGAACCGCTGCTCGACCTCGCCTACGTCGAGGATGTGCGCGCCGAGACCGACATGAACGTCGTCGTCACCGGCCGGGGCCTGTTCGTCGAGGTGCAGGGAACGGCGGAGGGCGCACCATTCGACCGCCGCGAACTCGATGCGCTGCTCGACCTCGCTGTCGGCGGCGCCGCCGACCTCACCGCGCTGCAGGTCGCAACCCTCGCCTCATGACCGTGCAGCTCGTGCTCGCCACCCACAACGCCCACAAGGTGGAGGAGCTGCGACGCATCCTCGGCCCCGCGCTCGACGGCATCGAGCTGCTCGGCTACGAGGGTCCTGAGCCGGTAGAGGATGGCGCGACATTCGAGGCCAACGCGCTGATCAAGGCGCGCGCGGCATCCGAATACACGGGCCTGCCCGCGATCGCTGACGACTCGGGTATCTCGGTCGATGCCCTCGGGGGCGCGCCGGGCATCCACTCGGCCAGGTACGCACAGCTTGTGAAAGGCACGCCCCGGGATGACGCGGACAACGTAGCACTGCTGCTCGAGACCCTCGGCGCCACCGCCGACCGCGCCGCGCACTTCACCTGCGCCGCCGCCCTCGTCTACGGCGGGTTCGAGCACGTCGAACTCGGCATCTGGCCGGGTTCCGTGCTGTACGAGCCGAGCGGGCCGAACGGCTTCGGCTACGACCCGATATTCCAGCCGGTGGGGCTCTCGGTGAGCTCGGCGCAGCTGAGCCCGGACGAGAAGAACGCCATAAGCCACCGGGCCCGCGCCTTCGCGGCGATCATGCCGATCGTACGGCGCGAGCTCCTGCCCTGAGTTGCGGACTTTCGCCCCGATCTGCCCCACGAGGACCGGCGAAACTCCGCAACTGACGACGGGGCGTAGCCCAGGGGGCGAAACTCCGCAACTGACGACGGGGCGTCGCGCCAAGGGGGCGAAACTCCGCAACGTGACGACGGGGCGCTAATATTTCGGTGTGCCGAAATTCGCGGATGCCGTGGGGACGAGGCCGCCGAGAACTCGCGCGACACTGCTCGCGCTCGGCCCCGCGTTCGTCGCGGCTATCGCCTACGTCGACCCCGGCAATGTCGCGGCGAACCTGACGGCGGGCGCCCGCTACGGCTACCTTCTGCTGTGGGTGCTCGTCGTCGCGAACGCGATCGCGGTACTCGTGCAGTACCAGTCGGCGAAGCTCGGGATCGTCACCGGCCGCAGCCTGCCCGAGCTGCTCGGCGAGCGGTTGCGGGACGGCCCGCGGCGGGCGTACTGGGTTCAGGCCGAGCTCGTGGCCGCCGCGACCGACATCGCGGAAGTGCTGGGCGGTGCGATCGCGCTGCACCTGTTGTTCGGCATCCCGTTGCTCGTCGGCGGTGTCATCGTCGGGGTCGCGTCGATGGGCCTGCTGCTCGTGCAGACCCACAGGGGCCAGCGTTCGTTCGAGATCGTCATCGTCGCCCTGCTCGCGGTGATCGTTGCCGGTTTCGTCACTGGGCTGTTCTTCAGCGGGCTCGACCCGGCCCAGGCGGTCGCTGGCATCGTTCCGAGGTTCGAGGGCACCGACTCCGTGCTGCTGGCCACGAGCATGCTCGGCGCGACGGTGATGCCGCACGCGATCTACCTGCACTCGGCGCTCGCGCGGGACAGGCACGGCAAGTCAGACGACCCGGTGCGCATATTCTGGCTGCTGCGCGCCACCCGGTTCGACGTCGGCGGGGCGTTGTTCGTGGCGGGGGCGGTGAACATCGCGATGCTGCTGCTCGCGGCATCCAGCCTGCGGGGCGTCGGCGGAACCGACACGATCGAAGGCGCGCACGCCGCGGTCGTCGCCACCCTCGGACCGGCGATCGGGGTGATCTTCGCCGTCGGGCTGCTCGCGTCCGGGCTGGCTTCGACGAGCGTCGGCACGTACGCGGGATCCGCGATCATGGGCGGGCTGCTCAAGCTGCGGGTGCCGCTGGTTACCCGCAGGGCGGTGACGCTCATCCCCGCACTCGTGGTGCTCGGCATCGGGTTCGACCCGACCCGCGCGCTCGTGTTAAGCCAGGTGGTGCTGAGTTTCGGCATCCCGTTCGCGCTCGTACCGCTCGTGTTCTGCGCGAGCTCGAAGACGATCATGGGGCAGTTCGCCAATGCGACCTGGCTGCGCTGGGCCGGCTGGATCTCGGCCGGGCTCATCACCGTGCTCAACGTCGTGCTCATCGTGCTCGTGGTCGGTGCCACATGACCGGGCCCGTTGTCGAGGATTACGTGAAGGTCATCTACGCCCACACCGAGTGGCAGGCCGAGCCCATCACGTCGACGGCACTCGCCGCCCGGCTGGGGCTCGCCGCGTCATCCGTCACCGAGATGGTGAAAAAACTCTCGACCCAGGGGCTGGTCAGCCACGAGCCGTACGGTGCGATCGAACTGACCCGGGATGGCACGGCGCTCGCCCTGCGCATGGTGCGCCGCCACCGGCTGATCGAGACCTGGCTCGTGCAGCACTTCGCCTACTCATGGGACGAGGTGCACGACGAGGCGGAAATCCTCGAGCACGCACTCAGCGACCGGCTGCTGGACGCCATCGACGACGAGCTCGGCCGCCCTGCTCGAGACCCGCACGGCGACCCGATCCCATCCCGGGATGGCAGCATCGTGCGCCCGGACGCCGTGCTGCTCGCCGATGCGCCCGCCGGCGGACGCGTCGTGCGCATCAGCGACAGGAACCCCGCCCTGTTGCGCGAGCTCGAATCCCGCGGGGTCGTTCTCGACGCAATTGTGCGGCCAGGCGACCTCGGCGCCGAAGCCCTCGCATCCATCTGGGTGGCGACCGCTTAAGGTTGATTCGTGCCTGAATCCGCTGTACCGGTAGACCTTCCCATCGAGAAACGCCTCGCGGCGGCCGTCGAACTCTACGGCGAAGCCGTTGTCGTGCGGCGGTGCATCTCGCTGCTCGCCGGTAACAATGAGGGCGAAGACTTCCTGCTGTTCGTCGGTGGCGATCATGCCCGAGGCATCCTCGATGGCGCGCCGGTGCTGTACTGGCCGGAATTGTGGGGCACGCGAGCGCTGCTCTACGTTTGGGACGACTCCGCCGAGGAGGCAGTATCGGCGGCGATGGCCAACCAGGCGTGGCGGGTGCGGGAGATGGGGGCGCGGGTCGCCGCCGCCAGGAAGCTGCGGCAGTTCTCCGCTGTGGTGTCTGCCTTACTCACCGACGAGGTGGCCAGGGTCAGGGCGACGGCCGCGCGATCGCTCGGCGAACTGGGCACGCTTGGCGATGTGGATGCGCTACGCCAGCTGCTGAAAGATCCGGAGATCGATGTGCGCCGCGGAGCCCAACAGGGCATCGATGCGCTCAGGAAGCGGTTCCCCGCGGCGTAATGCGGGCTATTCGGCGTTCTTGGGCTTGTTGTCGAGATCGAGTACGAGGGCCTGGGCTGCCGCGTCATCCAGCGCCGCACTGCGCATGCGGCGCGAGGCGAGGGCCGCCTTGATGGTGTGGTACGCCGTCGGGATCACCGCGATGAGCACTGCTGCCAGCAGGATCAGGTCGATGTATTGCACGACGAAGTCGCGCACCGGCGGGATGTGTCCGATGAGGAAACCCACATACGTGACGCCGGCACCCCAGATCATGGCGCCGACGAAGTTGAAGAGCGAGTACTTGCGGTAGCTCATGTGTCCCACGCCCGCAGCGACCGGGGCGAATGTGCGCACGATGGGCACGAAGCGGGCGATGACGATCGCCCAGACGCCGTACTTTTCGAAGAAGGCGTTGGTGCGTTTGACATTGGCGACGGAGAAGAAGCCGCTCTCTCTGCGCTCGAAAATGCGGGGGCCGGCCTTGTGGCCTATCAGGTAGCCGACCTCACCGCCGATGAAGGCGGCCACCCCGATCGCGAGGCACACCCACCAGATGTCGATCTTGAGATGGCCTTCGCTCGCGAGCACCCCCGAGATGATGAGCAGGGTGTCGCCGGGCAACACGAAACCGACCAGCAGGCCGGTCTCCGCGAAGACGATTATGCAGACCCCGAGCAACGCGAACGCGCCGAAACTCGTGATGAGGCTCTGCGGGTCGAGCCAGGGGATGAGTGCGGCGGCTACCACGGAAGCAACTCCAAGTCGTCTGTCGCCGACCTACAGGAACCGGCGTTTGGTCTAGGGTACCCGTTCGCGCTGGGACAGTGGTGACGAACGCCGGGCAGGCGTATGCTCGCCTCGCAACTAACCTGAAAACGCTTCTCTATTGATGAAAGCTGGAAAAGTCATGGGCATGTTCGACAATCTTCCCGGCACGGGCGCCCCGGCGGGCGGCGACTGGGCAAAGCAGGCGGCCGAGGCGCAGGCTGCGGCCGACGCGATGCTCAAGAGTTCCGGATACGCGGGCGGGCTGGCGGATCCCGCCGCGATGGATGTCACGCAGCTGACCGCCGACCGTGCGGCCATCGAGGCCCAGGCGCACGAACAGAACCGCATCCTCACCGTCGGGTCCCCGGCGACGCTCACCATCGTGGGCAAGACGGACACCGGCGAGAAGGCGGGCGGCAACCCCGTCTACCTGCTCGAGCTCAAGGTGGAGCCCGAGGGCGGCACGGCCTACACGGTCAAGAAGAAGGAGATCATCTCCTCCGTCGCACTCGCCGGTTACGCGGACGGAACGAGCATGGCCGGCCGCATCGACCCCGCCGACAAAGACGCCGTCGCGTTCGGCGACAAGCCCTTCAGGTAGACCGATGGGCGTACTGGATGACATGGGCCGGCTGATCGGCAACGGCCTCACCGCGCCGCTTCCCAACTTCTCGGAAAGCGTCAAGCAGGCCGCCGACCTCTCCGACCAGGCGAAGGCAGCGCAGCAGGGCGGGGTGGTGCCCGGCGCTGGTGGCTACGGCGCCAACCCGTTCGCGAACCTTGCGGCCATGAATGCCGCCATCCCGGGTTCGGGCGTCGTGACGGCGCTCACCGACACTGGCCAGAAGTTCGAGACGACGACCATCTACGACGTCTCGCTCGATGTGACCCTCGACGGCCAGCCCCCTTACCCGGTGGTGCACCGCCAGATGATCGCGGCGGCGGCCCTCGGCGGCTGGCAGGTCGGCAAGGTCATCTCGCTGCGCGTCGACCCGGTCGACAAGACAAAGGTCATGCTGGGCTAAGTGCGGAAGGCGGGACTTGAACCCGCACGCTCGAAAGCACAGGAACCTAAATCCTGCGTGTCTGCCAATTTCACCACTCCCGCTGGTGGGTCGATTGTACCTATGCATCGCCCGTGGAAGATGCTGTGATGGGTTCATGAGCAAGGTCATCGCAGACATCACGATGTCGCTCGACGGTTTCGTCACTGCCCGCGATCCCGACGCCGAGCACGGCCTGGGTGTGGGCGGGGAGGTGCTGCACCGCTGGGTGTTCGAGGGCAATGCCGGGGATCAGCGAATACTCGACGCGGCGGTACAGACCGGCGCGGTCATCATGGGTCGCAACCTCTTCGACATCGTCGACGGCCCCGATGGCTGGAACGACGAGATGGGCTACGGGGCCGAGGTTGCCGCCAAGCCGCCGGTATTCGTCGTTACTCACCACGCTCCCGACCGCGTGAGGCTGGTCGACCAGATGCACATCGTCACCGATGGTCTCGCCTCCGCACTGAGGCAGGCGCGAGCTGCGGCCGGCGACAAGCCCGTGGTCATCATGGGCGGCGGCGCGACCATCAACGCAGCGCTATCCGCCGGCGTTGTTGACGAGCTCGTGCTGCATGTCGCGCCGGTGGTGCTGGGCAGCGGCACGCCGTTGTTTGGCGACGGCCTCGCGGTGTCACTTGAGCTCGTGGCATCCGCGTCGACGCCGTTCGCGCAGCACTTGACCTATCGCGTGCTGCCCGCCTGAAAGTCGGGCGCCCCGGTCAGTTCGAGGCTCAACTCCCACAGCCGCCTGCGCGTGTCGGTGTCGTAGGCCTGCTCGTCAGCGCGCGCCGGAGCCAGGCGGTCGAAGAACTGGGCGGTGACCCCATCGAGGGCCGGATCGATCGCGAGGCGCACCGTCGCATCCGTGCCGGCTTCGAGGGTATCGATGGGGGAGTTGCCGTTGGCGGTGACGATCTTTGTGGGCATGAATGTGCTCGGATGCAGGCTCGTGACGGTGATCGGCGCGTCGCCGAGCCGCGCGGCGAGCTCCATACCGAAGGTGACCTGCGCGAGCTTCGACTGGCGGTACGCGCGCGAGCCGTCGTAGTCCCGCTCGATCTGCGGGTCGTCGAAGTCGATCGGCACCTGCCCGAGGGACGACACGAAGACGATGCGCGCCTTCTCCGCCGCCCGCAGCAGCGGTAGCAACCGCAGCGTGAGGTCGAAGCCGGCGAGATAGTTGACTGCGAAGCGCAGCTCGTAGCCGTCCGCGCTCACCTGGCGCTCGCGGCCCTCCGGCAGCCCGGATCCGATGCCCGCGTTGTTGACGAGCACGTCGAGGTGGTCGGTGAGGGCCTCGATCTGCGCGGGGAGCTGGTGTACGGATGCGAGGCTCGCGAAGTCCGCGATGACTGTTGCGGGGGCATCCACTCGCTCTTGTGTGGCGATGACGTGGGCGGCGGAGTCGAGTTTCGCCTGGTCGCGGCCGTGCAGGATGACGCGGGCCCCCTGCCCGGCGAGGCGGTGGGCGACGGCGAGCCCTAGGCCGTCCGTCGCGCCCGTGATGAGGATCGTGGGATTCACCATTCCAACCTACGCGCTCTGGCCGCCCGTCACTCGACCGGGCGGCCGTCGCCGCGTCAGTCGATCACCACTCGACCCAGGCAGTGCCGCCTGGCTTCCACGCGCTGGTTGCCGGTGCGCCCGTGAAGGCCGGGGAAACGAGCTCGTAGGTCGCCTGCTCGTACCAGGCGTTCATTCCGTCGACGTCGATCCACTGGTCGACCGCGAGCACCTCGACCGCGGGGGTCGTGCCGGGCATCGGCACGGGCACCCACATGGTGTGGCCGATCTGGCCGTGCAGGCGGGCGGCATTGATCTTGGCCGCAGCGTCCGCGTGGAACGCCGCCTTCGCCGCGTCGAACGAGCTCACGCCGACCCGCAGCAGCCCGACCGCGCCGACTGCCTTGCCCGAGGGCGCGGGCAGCACGTAGTTGCCGAAGGCCTCTGCGGGCATCCACAGGGTGGCCTGGTAGTCGTCCCACAGCATCCCAGCACCCTCCTGGGTGCCCTTATCGGCGAAGAACTGGCCGAGCCCGGCGGGGCTGTTCCAGCTGTCGAGGAACAGCAGTCGGGTTTCGGCGGCGGCCGGCACGAAGACGTTGTGGCTGAGGTCGCCGAGCGACTTCGCCGCGGCCACTCCGCCGGGGCTGCCCGCGGTCGCGTTGTGGAGCTCGAACGCCTTCTCCGGTGCGCCGCCCTTTGGCGTGCCGAGCACGGTGAGCAGGTACACCTCGGCGCCGGCGTCCGGTGGGTAGGTCATGTCGTTCACGGTGAGTCCTTTCATCGGTATCGCGACTCCCGGCGGGGAGCCGCTGCGTACCCGACGAACGGGGGATGCGGTTTTGGACACGACTTCGAAATAGACCCCGAGACACGATCGCCGGGTCCGTCTTACTCTCCCGTCATGTCCCGAATGCGCAGCCGTCGCAGCCCGAGCACCGCGAACACGATCGCGAGCAGGCCGATCACGATGA
>JAODLY010000047.1 GCA_025464445.1 Rhodoglobus sp.
CCGCTTTCGAGATAGCGCGGCCGGTAGATGGCGAGCGCCTCGGCGGCCTCGCCGAGCGACATCCCGGCTCGGTCGCGGAAAGAATCGAGAATTGGTGGGCCAACGTAGGCGAGTAGTTCGGCCGGCGACGGAACAGGCAGGCCCATCGTCTCGAACGTGTAGGCGAGCGTCGCAGTGATGCCCGGCGCGGAATCGATGATCGTTCCGTCGAGGTCGAAGAGGATGCTCGTGAATGGGGCCGTCATTGTGGGAAAGCCTAGGCGTCGGTTAAAAGAGCCGCTGGTGCGCATCGTCCAGGCCGCGCATTGAATCGTAGTCGAGGAGCAGGCAGCGAATTCCGCGATCCTCGGCGAGGGTGCGCGCCTGCGGCTTGATCTCCTGGGCCGCGAACACGCCGCTGACGGGCGCGAGGAGCGGATCCCGGTTCATGAGTTCGAGGTAGCGGGTGAGCTGTTCGACGCCGTCGATGTCGCCGCGGCGCTTGATCTCCACGGCGACACTCGCGCCCGCGGCATCCGTTGCGAGGATGTCGACAGGCCCGATCGCCGTCATGTACTCGCGCCGCACAAGCCGATGGCCATCCCCGAGAAGCCCGATCTGCTCCGCGAGGAGCTTCTGCAGGTGCGCCTCGACGCCGTCCTTCTGTAGCCCGGGGTCGATGCCGAGCTCATGGGACGTATCGTGCAGGATTTCGTGGATCGAGACGACCAGCAGGTCTGCCGTCTTCGCTTGGGCGACTTTCCAGATCTCGATGACGCCCGCATCCAGCTGCTCCTGCTCGGGCTCGATGACCGCGAACGTGCAGGGCGGGCTCATCCAGTTGAGGGGCTTGTAGCTCAGCGAGTCGGAGTGCACGAGGACGCTGCCGTCGGCCTTCACCACGAGAAGCCTGGTTGCGAGGGGGAGATGTGCACTCAGTCGGCCGGCGTAGTCGACGGAACAGCGGGCAATGACGAGGCGCACGACGCACAAGTCTAAAGCGCTTCTGTGCCCGAACCCGCTGCCAGTTCCTCGTGCTCGACGCGCTTGCCCTCGAGTGGCCGGGCGGAGCCGGCGGCGGCGAACGATAGCGCGATGAGTGCCGCAACCACACCGAAGGCGAAGAGCAGGCTCGACTGCTGGCCGATGATGCCGATGATGCTCGGGCCGATGAGGAAGGCGAGGGCCCCGACGGCGGCGACCGCGCTCACGCGGGCCGCGGCGTTGACCGGGTTGTCGGCTGCCGCAGACATGCCGAGAGGATAGCCGAGCGACGCGCCGAGCCCCCAGAGGACGACTCCGGCGACAGTGGCGACAGGGGATGCGACAAGCACTACGAGCAACAGCCCGGTCACGGCGAGTGCGAGTGCGATCCTGAGGGTGGCCACCCTGCCGATCCTGTCGATTGTGAATCCACCGGCGAGCCGCCCGGCCAGCATCGCGCCCGTGAAAATCGTGAGAAAGGCGGCGCCGGTCGCAGCGGTGAGACCGCGGTCTTCGACCATCGCCAGGGCGAGCCAGTTGTTAGCAGTTCCCTCGGTGAATGCGGCGCCGAGCACGATTACCCCGATCAGGAGGGTTCGCGGTTCGACCCAGACCCGCATCCTGTCGCCGAACGTAGAGACGACCCGTTCGTGACCGGTCACCTCGACGGTGGCAGGCAGTCGCGTCGCGGCAAAGAAGGCGCCACCGACGAGCAGCACAGCTGTCGCGCCGAGATGCACGACGAGCGGCACAGCCGCGAGCGTCGCGAGTGCTCCGGCCCCCGCGCCGATGAAGGTGCCGACGCTGAAGGTGGCGTGGAAGAGGGGCATGAGGGTCCTCGTCGAAACGCGGTCGATTTCGGCGGCCTCCACGTTGATCACTACGCCGTTTGTCGAGTTAGCGAAGCCGTAGACCACGAACCCGAGGAAGGCGAGCGGATAACTCGCACCTGGCCCCGCGGCGAAGCCGATAAGCGCGATCGATGCCGCCATGAGAAGCAGCGCTACCCTCGCGGTGCTGCGGCTACCCACTAGGTGGATGACGTGGCTCGAGAGCAGGATCGCCACGATCGACCCGATCGGAAGCCCGGTGATGAGCGCGCCCATCTGGCCGATGCCGATCCCCAGCCCGTCGGCGATCGCGGGCGTACGCGACGCCCAGCTCGCCGCCCCGATGCCGTTGAACGCGAACAGCACGAAGACCGCGTTGCGCCACTGGTTCACGGGGCGACCTGCGGGTCGTCGAAGTTGTCGATCGGGGCCGACCGTCTGCGCGCGGGTTCGCGAGCCGCCCCGGCCACGAGCGCGCCAATCGCGGCGAGAACCAGGGTGACCAGCAGCGCGTGGATAACCCCGACGTACTGGCCGAGCAGGCCGATGACCGGCGGGCCGACAAGGAAGGCGAAATACCCGATTGTCGCGACGGCGCTCACCCGTGCCGCTGCGGTCTTCGGGTCGTCGGCCGCCGCCGACATCCCGATCGGGAAGCCGAGGGCTGATCCGAGCCCCCAGAGCACGGCGCCCGCGATCGCGATCGGCACGTTCGGCACGAAGATGAAGACGAGCAGCCCGATGCCGGCGAGCAGGAACGAGCCACGCAGCACGGGCACCCGGCCGAAGCGATCGAGCAGGAACACCCCGGTCAGACGGCCGACGGTCATGGCCGTCACAAAGATGCCGAAGATCACGGCGCCTGTCGCGTTGGCGACCCCGTGCCCATCGACAGACGCGATTGCCAGCCAGTCATTGGCCGAGCCTTCGGCGAATGCAGCGGCGAGCACGAGTACGCCGATGAGAAGCGTGCGCGGGTCTTTCCAGATTGCGAGCCGACCGCGCCAGGTCTTCGAATGGTCGTCGTCCGCGACGGGCCGGCCATCCTCCTCGATGAGGTGCTCAGACTGCACGAACCGGCGGGAAGCCAGCACGACGACCACGACGACCATGGCGACGATCGCGAGGTGGATGGCTATCGGCACGCGGGCGAGTTCGGCGAGGGCCCCCAGCCCTGCGCCGATCATCGTGCCGAAGCTGAAGAATGCGTGGAAGACCGGCATGATCGCCCTGCCGAGCGCGCGCTCGTTGGCTGCACCCGATACGTTCATCGCGACATCGGTGATGCCGGATGCCGCGCCGAAGACCAGCAGGCCCGCGAAGGCCACGACGAAGCTCGGGCCGACGGTCGCACCGATCCCGGCGACAGTGAGCCCAGCAGCGGTGAGGATCATGCCCCACGTGATTGTCGCCACAGCGCCGAGCTTCGCGATGATGTGGCTGGATGCGACGAGGCCGATGATCGAGCCGGCGGCGATCCCGAAGATGAGGAGCCCGACCTGTGCAGGCCCGAGCTGGAGCGCATCGCGCGCCGCTGGCAGGCGTGATACCCAGCTGGCGATGGCCATGCCCGGCAGCGCGAAGATCACGAATATCGCATTGCGCCAGGCCACGACTTGCTCGCGGGTGAGGCTGCCCGCATATGCCGGCTGGGCGGGGGTCGACTGCGACATGGCGTTTCCTCGGGCGGCGAGCGGTGTTGGCTGGAATCGAATCGATTCGATCGATTCGATTCGACTAAGCTACCAACCCATGAACACGGAGGCAAGTTCACCCTCCGCCACACGTCCGAATCTCGCGGCCGTGGCGGCGCTCGCGGGCGTTTCGGCCTCGACGGCATCACTCGCCTTCAGCGGGGCCGGCCCCGTGTCAGAGACCACGCGCGCGAAAGTGCTCGCGGCGGCCAAGAGCCTGAACTACGCGGGACCAGACCCGCGGGCGCAATCACTGCGGCGGGGTCGCTCCGGCATCATCGGCGTCGTGATCGAAGACCGCCTGCGCGACGCCTTCCGCGATCCGATAAACATCGCGATGCTCGACGGTATCGCCGATGAACTCGGCACCGCCGGACTCGCGTTGCTGCTTTTGACCGAGACGGGTGAGGCTGGCGCCGACATCTCGCTCGCCCCCATGGACGCCGTGATCCTTGTCGGCTGCAGCACCCAACTCGACAGGTCTGTCACGGTGTTCCGCCAGCGGGGCATTCCGGTGGTCGCCATCGAAGCCGAGCGCATGCCGGACGTGTTTCCGATAGACCTCGACAACCGGGATGCCTCGGCGCGCGGCGCCCGCCACCTCTCCTCGCTCGGCCACACGAACGTCGCCATCGTGTCACTGCCTCTCGAAGAGTCCCACGCCCGCGGGCCGATCACACGGGAACGTGAGGCTGCCAGTTCCTCGTACACCGCGACCCAGCGCAGCCTCGGTGTGCGCGACGTGTTCCCGGCCGCGCGGGGCGTCGTCTCCGCAGGCAGCTTCATCGAGGAGGGGCTCATCGCCGGCCGGGCGCTGCTCGAGCGGGGCGACAAGCCGACAGCGATCATCGCCCAGAGCGACCTGCTCGCGGTGGGTGTCATCCGGGCGGCGGAGGAGTTGGGCATCGGGGTTCCGGCGCAACTGAGCGTGCTCGGGTTCGACGGGGTCCACGTCGAGGGGCTCGCGCCGTATGAACTCACGACGCTCGTGCAGCCTGCCGTCGAGAAGGGCAGCGCAGCGGGCCGCGCCGTCATCGAGCTGCTCGAGGGCGGGCATCCCGAGCCTGTCGCGTTCGAGAGCGAGTTGCGGGTCGGCAACACGACGGGGCCTGCCAGCTAGCGGGCTGCCGCCACTATCGCGTCGAGCTTCGCATCCAGTGCGGAGTCGAACACCCGGTGCGCCGGGCTCTCGTCGTGCCACTGCACGATCTCGCGTGCACCCTGCCAGAACGGGATCGTGGCGCGCCAGCCGGGCACTATCGCCTTGATCTTCGTGTTGTCGAAGACGACCGAGTGCGCCTTGTCGCCGGTGAGGCCGGCGCCCCACTCCGGGATCGCCTTCGCGATGGTGTCGGATGCCACGTGCACGATGTCGGCCTCGACGCCGGCAGCCCCGGCCAGGGTGGTGGCGATGGCGTTCCAGGTCAGCACCTCGTCTGAGGTGATCTGGAATGTGTCACCGAGCACCTGCGGATGCCCGAGCAGCCCGAAGAACGCCCGAGCGAAGTCGGCGTGGTGGGTGAGGGTCCACAGGGAGGTGCCGTCCCCGTGCACGACGATGGGCTTGCCCATCCGCATGCGCTCCACTATCGTCCAGCCGCCGTCGAAGGGCACGGAAGCCCTGTCGTAGGTATGCGATGGCCGCACGATCGTCGCCGGGAAGCCGGAATCGCGGTAGGCGGCAACGAGCACATCCTCGCTCGCGATCTTGTTGCGTGAGTACTCCCAGAGCGGGTTTCTCAGCGGCGTCGATTCGGTGATCGGCAACCTGGCCACGGGCTTCTGGTACGCGGACGCAGACGAGATGTACACGTATTGCCCGGTTCGCCCCGCGAAGAGCTCCACGTCGTCGCGCACCCGGCCGGGCAGGAACGACCGGAAGTTGACGACAACGTCGAACTCGAGCAGCCCGACGGCGGCCGCGACGGACGCAGCATCATCGGCGTCGCCCTTGAGATGCCGGGCGCCGTCGATGGGTGGGCGCGACGTCGACTCCCCGCGATTGAGCAGGGTGAGGTCGACGCCGTTCTCGATGGCAAGCGCGCTCACCGCCGAGCTGATGATGCCGTTACCGCCGATGAAGAGTGCCTTGAGCGCCGTCATGCGCACAAGCCTAAGAGATCTCGCAAACTAGGCTGGCCCGCATGACCTCCGACGCTCCCCTGTCATCCGGAATCGACACCGCAGGCCTCGATCCGGCGATCCGCCCGCAGGATGACCTGTTCCGCCATGTCAACGCCAAGTGGATCGCCGCCACCGAGATTCCCAGCGACAAGGCGAGATACGGCTCCTTCTACCTCCTTGCCGAGGAGGCCGAGAAGGCCGTGCGCGACATCATCATCGAGTCACAGTCCGCTGATCCCGGCACCGAAGCCCGCAAGGTCGGCGACCTGTACGCGAGCTTCCTCGACGAGGCGCGGATCCAGGCGCTCGGGGCGCAGCCGATCGCGGCGGCGCTCGCCGAAGCTGAATCAGTCGACTCGATCGGCTCCCTGCTCGAGACCCTCGGCCGCCTGGAGCGGGGTGGGTCGAGCGGCTTCTTCCAGGTCTTCGTCGACAACGATCCAGGGCAGCCGGAGCGCTACCTCGTCTTCATCGAGCAGGGTGGCCTCGGCCTGCCTGACGAGTCGTACTACCGCGAGGAGAAGTTCGCAGACATCCGCGCGAAGTACCTCGACTACCTCGAGCGGATGCTCTCCCTGGCGGGGCTGGACGATCCCGCCATCCGCGCCCAGCGAATCGTCGACCTCGAGACGGAACTCGCGACCCACCACTGGGACAACGTGGCCAACCGCGACAGCGAGAAGACCTACAACCCGATGGTCTGGTCGGCGGCAAACGATCTCGTCGGTGACGTCGACATGGACATCTGGCTGTCGGCACTCGGAGTGCCGGAGAAGTCATTCGACGAGGTGGTGGTGCGCCAGCCCAGCTTTCTTGCAGGGCTCGAGAACGTGCTCAGGGCCGCCAACCTCGACGCGTGGCGGGACTGGCTTGCCTGGCAGGTCATCCGGTCGAATGCCGCGTACCTGTCGAGCGATTTCGTCGACACCAACTTCGACTTCTACGGCAAGACACTCACCGGCACTCCCGAGCTGCGTGCGCGGTGGAAGCGCGGCGTCTCGCTCGTCGAGGGCGCGCTGGGCGAGTCGGTCGGCCGCATCTATGTCGAACGCCACTTTCCGTCGGGCGCGAAGACCGCGATGGACGTGCTCGTGGCAAACCTCGTCGAGGCTTACCGCCAGTCGATAACGGCCCTGGACTGGATGGGCGAGGACACCCGCAAGCGCGCCCTGGACAAGCTCGACAAGTTCACGCCGAAGATCGGATATCCGGTGAAGTGGCGCGACTACTCACGCCTCGAGATCGACGTGGCAGACCTTATCGGCAACGTCAGGGCGACGAGCGAGTTCGAGTTCCAGCGCGAGCTCGGCAAGATCGGCGAGCCGCTCGATCGCGATGAGTGGTTCATGACCCCGCAGACGATAAATGCCTACTACAACCCGGGCTTCAACGAGATCGTCTTTCCCGCGGCCATCCTGCAGTTCCCGTTCTTCGATGAGAGCCGGGATGCCGCGGCCAACTATGGCGCGATCGGCGCCGTGATCGGGCACGAGATCGGTCACGGGTTCGACGACCAGGGCTCGAAGTACGACGGCGACGGCAGGCTTCTCGACTGGTGGACCCCGGCGGATCGCGCGGCGTTCGAGGAACGCACCAAGTCGCTCATCGCCCAGTACGACGCGCTCGCCCCCCGGCAGGTTCCCGATCATCACGTCAACGGGGCGCTCACCATCGGCGAGAACATCGGCGACCTCGGTGGGCTCTCGATCGCCTGGAAGGCCTACCTGATCTCGCTCGCGGGGGCACAACCGCCCGTGATCGATGGGCTCTCCGGCGCGGAACGGTTCTTCCTGTCCTGGGCGCAGGCCTGGCAGCTCAAGGCGCGCGACGAGGAGGTCGTGCGTCTCATTGCGATCGACCCGCACTCGCCGAACGAGTTCCGCTGCAACCAGATTGTGCGCAATATCGATGAGTTCTATGAGACATTTATGGTGACCGACACGGATGCACTCTGGCTCGACCCGAAAGACCGCGTCACCATTTGGTAGAAATCGCTCGAACTCGCGAACGCTGGGATCGAGTCCGCGCTCCCCAGGCGGCCCGACACTCAGGAGCTGGAGAAAACGAAAACTTCTCCAGCACCTTTGCCGCGCTCGGAAAGCTCGCCTACGAGGGTGCGCAGGTCTCCGCGAGCGCGGTAGACCTGAACTCGGGCAAGACGCTGCTCGCGATCGACGACCGAATCGTGCTGCCGACGGCGAGCATCGGCAAGATCCTGCTGCTGATCGAAGTCTCGGCGCGCCTGACCAGTCGCGATTTCTCGGGTTTCGGCATCCTCGACAAGACCCCGAGGGATGCCGTGGGCGACTCGGGCATCTGGCAGCACCTGCAGGCGCCGTCCCTGCCGGTTGCAGACCTCGCGACGCTCGTCGGTGCCACGAGCGACAACCTCGCCACCAACGTGCTGTTGCGCCAGGTGGGGCTTGCGGCCGTGCGCGCCCGCACCGAGTCACTCGGCCTGATGCGCACCGCGCTGCTCGACCTCGTGCGCGACTCGAGAGGGCCGGATGACGCGCCGCAGCTGTCTGTCGGATCGACGGCCGAGCTCAGCTGGCTGTTCGGGGCTCTCGCCCGCAGCGAGGTTGTGGATCCTCTCACGAGCCAGCGCGTCATGGGCTGGCTCTCGCTCAACAGCGATCTCTCCCTCGTCGCGAGCGCTTTCGGGCTCGACCCCCTCTCACACCGCGGCGCCGACCACAGCACCCTGCTGGTGAACAAGACCGGCACCGACTCGGGCGTGCGCGCTGAGGCCGGAGCGCTGCGCGGGGAGAACCGGGCGGTCGCATACGCGGTGTCCATCCAGTTCAACGACGATGGGCTGCCCGCTCGCCTCCGGGTCCTGGACGCCATGCGCACTGTCGGGTATGACCTGCTGGAGTACGTGCACTGACCACGGCGTGTCCCCATTAATGCGGACACCCCCCGTTTTGGTGGCTTGTCCGCATTTGGGGGGACACGTAGTCTAGCCAAGCGCCCGTAACGCGGACTTCAATTCCGCGCACAGACCCGAAACGGCGTATTTCAGGATTACCCGAACTCCTGCTGCTCCTCCCGAGCCCTGCTACCGGTGTGCCCTGATCTCCCTTACCCAGGAGAACCACACACATGTTCCGCAAGATCCTCGCCGCGCTCGGCACCCTCGCCCTCGCGGTCGGCCTGTCGGCCATCGCTGTCGCGGCACCGGCATCCGCGCACCACACCGACCTCAGCGGCAGCGCGGCCTGCGCGCCCGCCGGCGGCTGGGATGTCACATGGACGCTCGTCAACTCCGAGAACCTGACGGCGACGGTCACGGCCGCTACCAACACGGCGACACCGACGAGCCCGATCGCCGTCGGCATGGTGCTCGGTGCGAACCCGGCCTACGGCTCGGCAAACTCGGTCTCGACCACCTACGTGCAGCACGTCGCAGCGTCGACCGCCGTGACGCAGGCGGTGTCCACCACCTGGACGAACGGCGTTAAGGCCTCGAAGTCGGCAACAGTCACGGGATTCCCCACCGGCTGCGCGACCGCCGATGCCGACGCGACGGTCATGGTGACGGCCGCGACCTGCATCGCGCCCGCGAGCCTCTCTTACGCGACGCACGACTTCTCCACGTTCACCAGCGGCACGGCAGACGGCACGAAGGGTGCGACCAGCGGGTCGGCGCTCACCCACTACTCGGTCGTGGCGACGGCGGCCACCGGCCACACCTTCAGCTCCGGGCTCACGACGCTCACGATCGAGGGCGATCTCGACCCGCAGCTGAGCGGCGCGTCCTGTGTGCAGGCTCCCGGCTGCATCCCGAACTCGTCGGTTTCGTACAGCTATGACCCGCTGTCCAACAGCGGAGTGATCACCGTCGCCGATGTCACGAATTCGACGCACGCGCTGTGCGACCCGTTCTGGGTGACCGCAACGAGCTGGAAGTACGTCAATGCCACGGTGTGGCCGCAGATGCTCGACGTCGTGCAGAAGCTCGGCCCGATCTCCGCGCCGGGAACGTACGCATACGCGGCAGCGGTCACCTGCGGCCAGGGCGACATCTACGCCTCGGATGTCGCACAGCCCGACCCCACAGCGACGCTTGATGCCCCCAGCAACCCATTCCCAGAGCACTTCCTGCACGACATGGGATTCACCGGCCCGAACCCCACCTGGGTGCAGCAGGATGCCGCGTGCGCATCCGTCAAGCCCACGGTGACGTATGAGCTCGGCGCCTGCTACCAGGACGGGACAGCACCGAACCTGCAGTCGTCGAGCACCCTCACCCTCGTCTTCGACAACAGCGCCTCCACCGTACCCGTGACCTTCAGCGTGCCGACGGCACTCGACGTGGCCTCAAGCATTCAGCCCACACCTTCGATCGTGCGGACGGTTCCGCCCGGCGGCACCGTCAAGGTGCACACCACCCCGATCGGCAACCAGGGTGGCAGCTTCGACGTGTTGATGGACGGCGTGTACACGGTGACGATCCCGGACGCCGCGATCACCGTGCAGCAGTTCGCCGGATGCCTCGATGCGAAGCCAGGCGACCCGAGCCAGACAAACGAGACCTGCGTCGCTGGCGCGAACGTCGGCGGTTCGATCACCGTCGGAATGGAGACCGGGCTGGTCTACTCGATCGACGGCCCCGGCACCGCGCACGACGTTTCGCCGGTCACCGTCGCGACAACCGCCGGCCTGCCTGCTGGCAGCTACGTCGTGACTGTCGCCGCCGCGCCGGGCTATACGCTCTCCGGCGCGAGCGCGTGGCCACTCACCATCAAGATCATCTCGGCGGTGTGCGGGCAGCTGGTCACGCATCCGCTGGTCACTCCGGCTGCCCAGATGACCGACCTGACCTGTGTCGCCGCCGGCAGCTACACCCTCGACGGCAATCCCGGAGTCGTCTGGGCAGTGAACGGCGTAGCGGCGAGCGCGGGCACCTACCAGGTGGCCACCGCGAGCACAGTCGTGGTGACCGCCACCCCGCTGTCTCCGGGGTACGGGTTCGACACGGGCATCCCGAACCCCAGCTCGTGGACGTTCACCTTCACGAAGCCCGCTCTTGCTTCGTGCGGCACCCAGCTGGTGACCCTCGCCTACACCGGCGTCAGCTCGTCGCTGCAGCTGATCCTCGCCGGCGGGCTCGTACTCATCGGAGTCGGCGGGCTGCTGTTCGCCCGGCGCTACTACCGCAGGGCATAACCACCCAGTGGTGCGAGGCCGGTCGTTCGATCCGTGACGACCGGCCCTTGTGCTTTGCCTGGCCAGGCTCCACAGTCGTACCACAATGGAGATCATCGAGAGGGCCAGGCCCGGGTTCATCGCCCTCTACGCCATCGGCTACGTCGGCGCGTACGTTGCGCTCATCACCCCCGTCGCTACCACCCTCGCCCTCAAAGTCGGTGAGCTCGACCCCGCCGGCAAGGAGACCAGCCTCGGATTCATCGCCGCGCTTGGCGCGCTCATGGCGATCATCTCCAACGCCCTCTCCGGGGCCCTGAGCGACCGCACGCGCTCCACCCTGGGTCGCAGGCGGCCCTGGATCATCTGGGGCTCGGCCGGCGGTGTCGTCGCGCTCGCGATAGTCGGCTTCGCCCCGAGTCTCGTCGTCGCGACCATCGGCTGGCTGCTCGCGCAGCTGACGCTGAACATGGTGCTCGCGGCGCTGCAGGCCCTGCTGCCCGACCAGGTGCCGCTCGAGCAGCGGGCCAGGGTCAGCGCGGTGCTCGGCATCTCGCAGCAGGTGTCGCCGCTGCTGGGCATCGGGATCGCCTACGGCGTGCAGGCGGCCGGCGGCGGGATCGGGCTCATGTTCCTGGTGCCCGCGATCGTCGGGGCGATCATGCTCGGCATCCTGGTGTCACGCATCAAGGATGTGGCGCACGATCCGCTCGGCAGGTTCTCGTTCGCCGAGTTCGTGCGCGACTTCAGCATCGAGAAAGGCAAGCGCTTCGACTTCGGCTGGGCCTGGTTCGGCAGGTTCTTCGTGATCCTGGGCTTCGCCGTGTACACGACGTACCAGGTGTATTTCATCGGCGATCGCCTCAAGGTTTCCGGTGGGGATGTCGTGCTCACGCAGCTGTATGCCCTGCTCATCTTCTCGGCCGTGCTGACCGTCAGTGCGATCATCTCCGGCCGCATCTCCGACAGCACCGGCAGGCGCAAGCCCTTCGTGTTCGCTGCCGCTGCGATCGTCGGGGTGGGGCTCACGATGCTCGCGCTGACCAACAGCCTGCCCTTCTTCTTCGTGGCCGCCGCCGTGATGGGCGTCGGCATCGGCGCGTTCTTCGCCGTCGATCTCGCCCTCATCACCGATGTGCTGCCAGACCGGGAGCACAAGGCGGCCAAGGATCTCGGCATCTTCAACATCGCCAACTCCCTCCCGCAATCGGTGGCCCCGGCCATCGCCCCGCTGTTCCTTTCCATCGGAGGTGGCGGCAATTACACCGCCCTCTTCATCGCCGGTGGTGTGTTCTCGGTCATCGGCGCGCTGCTCATCGCCCCGATTCGCGCCGTAAAGTAGCCGGATGACCGAGCTCACCCTCGAGCAGAAGGCCGCCATCGTGGTGGGTGCCGACTTCTGGAGCACCGTCGGCGTGCCCGGCGCCGGCATCCCCCCGATCGGAATCACGGACGGACCGCACGGGGTGCGCAAGCAGCGCGGCGGCAACGATCACCTCGGCCTCGGTGACAGCGTGCCGGCCACCTGCTTTCCGCCTGCGGCCGGCATCGCCTCCAGCTGGAATCCCGCCCTCGTCGAGCGGATCGGGGTGGCCCTCGGCGACGAGGCGCGTGCCGAGGAGGTGGGCGTGCTGCTCGGTCCTGGCGTGAACATCAAGCGCTCTCCCCTGTGCGGGCGCAATTTCGAGTACTTCTCCGAGGACCCGCTGCTGAGCGGGGTGTTGGGCGCTGCCTGGGTGCGCGGCATCCAGTCCCGTGGCGTCGGAGCGTCGGTCAAGCACTTTGCGGCCAACAACCAGGAGACCAACCGCATGACGGTGAGCGCGGAGGTCGATGAGCGCACCCTGCGCGAAATCTACCTGCCGGCGTTCGAGCGGGTCGTCAGGGCGGAGCAGCCGTGGACCGTGATGTGCTCCTACAACCGCGTCAACGGGGTCGCTGCCGCGGAGAACCACTGGCTGCTGACCGAGGTACTGCGCGACGAGTGGGGTTTCGACGGCGCAGTCGTCTCGGACTGGGGTGCCGTCGACAACCGCATCCGAGCGCTCGAGGCCGGGCTCGACCTCGAGATGCCGGGGCCCCAGCCGGGCAGCACCGCGGCGATAGTCTCGGCCGTTCGTGCGGGTACCCTCGCCGAGTCGGTGCTGGATGCCGCGGTCGCGCGTATCACCGCGCTGGTCGCCAAGGCGGATCGAGGCCGTCGAGATCTGGCTGGTGAGACTTCGATGAGCTCGATCGGCGTGGCGGAGCACCACGCCCTGGCCAGGGAGGCAGCCGCGGAGTCGATCGTGCTGCTGCGCAACGAGGGCGGACTGCTGCCCCTCGATAGCGCCCAGGCCATCGGGGTGATCGGCGAATTCGCCCGCACCCCGCGTTTTCAGGGTGCAGGCAGCTCGCAGGTCCATCCCACGAGGGTCGACTCCGCGCTCGACGCGCTCTCGGCCATCGCCACCGTCGAGTTCGCCGCCGGTTACTCGTTCGACGGCGCGGCCGACCCGGCACCACTCATCGCCGAGGCCGTCGCCGTCGCCAGGCGGTCGGAGGCCGTGCTGCTCTTCGTCGGGCTGCCCGCCGGCGATGAGTCCGAGGGCTACGACCGCACCCATCTCGAACTCCCCGCATCGCACACCAAACTCATCGCGGAAGTTGCCGCGGCAAACCCGCGCACCGTCGTCATCCTCACCAACGGCGGCGTCGTGTCGCTCGAGCCGTGGCATGACTCGGTGCCGGCCATCCTCGAGGCCTGGCTGCTCGGCCAGGCCGGTGGCGGCGCGATCGCGGACGTCGTCTTCGGCACCGTGGCGCCGTCCGGCCGGCTCGCGGAGAGCATCCCGTTCCGGCTGCAGGACACCCCCTCGTACCTGAACTTCCCTGGCGAGAACGACGTCGTGCGCTATGGCGAAGGAATCTTCGTGGGCTACCGCCACTACGAGACGATCGGGCTGCCGGTGCGCTACCCGTTCGGTTTCGGCCTCGGCTACACGACCTTCTCCTACGCCGACCTTCAGGTATCGCACCGCCGCGCGAGCGTGACGATCACGAACACCGGCACCCGTGCGGGCCGCGAGGTCGCGCAGCTCTACGTCTCTGCGCCGACCGACAGCGGCATCGCCGTGCCGAGGCGCGAGCTGCGCGCCTTCGAGAAGATCTCCCTCGAGCCGGGTGAATCGGCGCGCGTGCTATTCGTGCTGGATGACCGCGCATACAGCCACTGGAACGTGCGCACGCACTCCTGGCTCATCGCCGGCGGTGAGTACACGATCGGCGTCGGCGGCTCCGCTCACGACATCGCGCAGTCCGCTGTCGTGCACCTGCGCGCTCCGAAACCCGGACGGCTCACGCTGGACTCGCGGGTCAGCGAGTTCCTGGCGCATCCCGTGACCGGGCCGATCCTGGCGCGGGCTGCTGGGGATGCGACCGACGGCGAGGCCAACCTCCTCGACATGGTCGCCTCGATGCCGATGCGCCGGCTCATGCGTTTTCCGGGCGTCGGGAATTCGTTCAAGCGGATCGGCCTGCTCGTGGCACTGGCGAACAACCCGGTGGTGCGTGGCATCGCCGCGCTGCGTCGAAGGCGCTAGCGGGCGAGCCACTCCCGCGCGAGGATCCCGTACACTCCGGTATCCGCCCAGTCGCCCTTGAACATCATGTCTTCGACGAAGTACGCCTCGCTGCGCATCCCGAGCCGTTTGCACAGCGCGATGCTCGGGACATTGCGCGGGTCGAGTTCAGCCGTCACCCGGTGCAACCCCAGCGTGCCGAAGGCGAAATCAAGAGTGGCCGTGGCTGCTTCATAGGCGTAGCCCTTGCCCTGGAAGTCGCGGTGCAGCGCCCAGCCGATCTCGGCCATCGAGTCTTCGACCCGCTTGAGCACGAAATAGATCGAGCCAATCACCCGCCCGTCGAGCACCATCGCGAGCTGCAGGTAGTCGTCGTTCTTCTCGAGCACGCGGGCCTCCGTCCAGCGCTCCGACTTCTCGGCGACCTCCTCGCGAGTCCGCGGTTCGTACAGCTGGTAGCGAGCGACCTCCGGATCGGATTGGTAGGCGAACACATCGTCGATGTCCGCCGGGGTGTGCAGGCGCAGCACCAGCCGTTCCGTCGCCAGCGGTTCGGTGAAGGTGAACGGGATCACGCGGTCTCTGCTCGCCGATCGTTCCGTGCCGCTACCTCGATGCCGTGAAGCGTGTCGAGCGCGGCGACGAACTCGGCCGACCTGCCGTCCGCGGCCAGTTCGCGGGCCCGAACCGACGGCCCGTGCAGCAGCACCCCCGCGAGATGACGCAACGCGGCCTCGGTCTCATCCCCTGCGCCGTGCTCACGCGCACGGGCGATCTCCGCGTCGAGCAACTCGAACACGTGCATGCGCAGCGCGACGATGGCGGGCTCGGCGTCGCTCTCGGCCGCGAAACCGCGGGCGGCATTCCGCACGATCGCGCGCGCGTCATCGTGTGCGGTGAGCTGCTCGAGGGGTGCGTGCAGGCTGATCGTCTCGAGGTCGAGCAACTCGATGCCGGGAAGGCTGCCGACCGCGGCATCCACGTTCCTGGGCAGACCGAGATCGATGACGACGCGGTGGGCGACCGTCGCCGTTTCCTGCGTCGTGAAACGTTCGGGGCCGAGCACGGCGTTTGCGGTGCAGGTGATGACGACGTCGACGGCGAAGTCGTCGCTCACGCGCAGGCCGTACTTCGCGGCGAACGCGTCAGCACGGCCCGTCGGCGAGTAGACCCGCAGGTCGATCGCGCCCCGGTCGCGCAGGGCGGCAACGGTCGTCGCCGCGTACTGGCCGGTGCCCACGACGAGCACTCGCGCGGCGCTCCAGTCGGCCACGCGGGTGGAGGCGAGCTCGAGGGCGAGGCGCACGAGAGAGCGGTCGCGGCCGCCGATCGCCGTCAGGTTCTTGACGCCGCGGCTGGTGTGACTCGCCCGCTGGAACAGTCGTTCGAGGTCGCGGCTGGTGGTGCCGTCCGCGCGTGCGGTGGCCAGAGCGCGGGCGACCTGGCCGGAGATCTCGTCTTCGCCGACGACGACAGACTCGAGGCCGCTCGTCACCGCGAAGAGGTGCGCCGCGACATCCTCGCCCTCATGCACGGTGATCGATACGCGCAGCTCGTCGACAGCGATGCCGCTGGCCTCGCCGATGGCAGACAGCGTGGATGCCACGGCGACGGCGGCCGCGCCGGTGAGCGGTTCATCGATATCGAGGTACGCCTCGAACCTGTTGCACGTCGCGAGCACCACGGCTCCCGTCACGAAGGCGCTGGACTGCACGAGCCCCGCCGTCGCGACCGGAGCGGTGAGGGAGAGCCGTTCGAGCAGCTCGAAGCTCGCGTTCTTGTGGTTCGAACTGAGGCACAGGAGCACGACCTAATGTTAACCCGGCATCTTTGGCCGCCCATCGACCATTAAATGTCTTGTCCGCATTAATGGGGACATGATATTCTGGAGCAGCACTCGACGACGAGAGCTCAGTTATCACTCTCGCCAACCCGACCCGGGTGCATGTTTGAGGTGATACGTGAGATTTAGATCAAACGAGCACACCCGATTGAGTTGAGCACCTCAGTGCTCCTTGTTGGGCTTCCCTAGTCCCAACGTCCCAGTACCGCGTCCCTGCGGTCGTGCGGCTTTCGCCGCGGGCATCGCATACAGACGCGTCCA
>JAODLY010000023.1 GCA_025464445.1 Rhodoglobus sp.
CGAGGCGATCGAGAAGGCCGGCTTCAAGCCCGGCACCGACATTGCTCTCGGCATGGATGTCGCGGCCAGCGAGTTCTTCAAGGACGGCGTCTACACGTTCGAGAGCAAGCCGAAGACGGCGCAGGAAATGAGCGCGTACTACACGGAGCTCGCCGCCAACTACCCACTGGTCACAATCGAGGACCCGCTGGACGAGGACGACTGGGAGGGCTGGGCGCACATCACCTCAGAACTCGGATCCAAGCTGCAGATCGTCGGCGACGACCTCTTCGTGACCAACCCGATCCGTCTGGCTCGGGGCATCGCGGCCGGCGCGGCGAACTCGATCCTCGTCAAGGTCAACCAGATCGGAACCCTGACCGAGACGCTGGATGCGGTGGGCCTTGCCCAGCGCAGCGGCTACACGACCGTAATGTCGCACCGTTCGGGTGAGACCGAGGACACCACGATCGCCGACCTCGCGGTCGCGGTCAACGCCGGGCAGATCAAGACCGGGGCCCCCGCGCGATCCGACCGGGTCGCCAAGTACAACCAGCTGCTGCGCATCGAGGAGGAGCTCGGCGACGCCGCGGTCTATGCCGGTGCGTCGGCGTTCCCGCGGTTCCGGGGGTAGTTTGCGGACGGCTGCCTTACCATCGAACCCATGGCCAGGCAGCCGGCGAACCCTCGCCGCGGAACCCAGCGAGCGGTAGCTCTCCCCGAGGAGAGCGCGCCCGAGCACTGGCTGCGCACAATCCGGTTGTCCGGCTTCACGGTGCTCATGCTCGCCCTGCTGGTGCTTGCGGTCATCGTGCTCGCACCGAACCTGCGCATCCTTATCGAGCAGCAGCAGCAGATCGCCGAACTGAAGCAGGGCGTCGCGCAGTCGCAGCAGGCCGTCGACAAATTGACGAAGGATGTCGCGCGCTGGAGCGACCCCGCATACATCGAGTCGCAGGCGCGCGAGCGGCTCTACTACGTGTTCCCGGGGGACATCTCGTACCTGGTGATCGGCGACGGGAGCCAGGCCACAACCGCCGACGGGCAGCCGATAAGTTCGACAATCCAGACGACGAAGGTCGACTGGGTGCATTCGCTGCTGGCCTCGATCTACACGGCTGGGCTCACCGATGCGCCGCCGAGCCAGCTCGAGGCGCCGGTCATCGGGGGCACGCAGTGAGCCGGGTGGCGAGTTGCGCGCAGTGGACCGCGGTGTTCACGTGACCCGCCCGCCCTTCGACCCCCCCAGCGTCGAGGACGTGCGCATAGTCTCGCGCCAGCTCGGCCGCCCGGCCCGGGATGTCGTTGGCATCGCCGCCCGGTGCGCGTGCGGCGCTCCGACAGTGGTCTCGACCCGGCCGCGGCTGGAGGACGGCACGCCGTTCCCGACGTTCTACTACCTGACCCATCCGGCGGCGACCGCTGCGGTGTCGACGCTCGAGGCCGAAGGGCAGATGCCCGGCCTCGCCGCGCTGCTCGAGGGGGATGTCGCGGACGCGTACCGCGCAGCCCACGAGTCGTACATCGCCGACCGCGAGAGCATCGCCGTGGTCGAGGAGATCGCGGGCATCTCGGCGGGCGGCATGCCCGACCGGGTGAAGTGCCTGCACGCGCTCGTCGGACACGCCCTCGCCGCGGGCCCCGGCGTGAACCCGATCGGTGACCTCGCGCTCGCCCGCGCGACGTGGAGCCCCGCGGTGTGCGAGTGCGTCGACTACGAGGATGTGATGGCAACCGGGAGTGCGGCGGGCGCGAGCGGGGGCGGCTCGTGAAGCGCTTGGTCGCCGCCGGCGTGGTGCTCGGGGTCGTGGCATCCACACTGTTCAGCGGGGGTGCGGCGACCGCCGACCCGGTGCGCGACAAGGAGTACTGGCTCGACGCTTACGGCATCCGCGCGGCGTGGGACACGACGAGGGGCGCGGGCATCACCATCGCCGTTATCGATACCGGCGTGGACGGCACGGTACCCGAGCTCGTGGGCGCTGTCGGGCCAGGTGCGGACTTCTCTGGGCTGGGCTCGCCGGACGGCCAGGCACCGGTCGGGGCGGACGGCAGCGACCACGGCACGATGGTCGCCTCGCTCGCTGCCGGCCGCGGCACGGGTGGCTCCAACGGGGTCATCGGTTCGGCGCCGCTCGCGACGATCATGCCGCTGTCGATCGGGTTCGGCGAAGGCACAGTCAACTCGGACGACCAGATCGCCGCGGCCGTCACCTACGCGGTGGACAACGGCGCGAACATCATCAACATGTCGCTCACCCGCAACACCCTCGAGTGGCCGGAGAGCTGGGACACGGCATTCCTTTACGCGATGCAGCACAATGTCGTGATCGTGGCGGCGGCGGGCAATCGCGGCAGCGGCACGAGCGAGGTCGGGGCTCCGGCCACCATGCCGGGCGTGCTCACCGTCGCCGGGGTCGACGCGAGCGGCAACGCGAGTTTCGACGCGTCATCCCAGGGCATCACGATCGGGGTTTCCGCGCCGAGCGAGCAGCTCGTCGGCGCTGTGCCCGGTGGCGGCCACGTGGTCTGGAGCGGTACGAGCGGCGCGACCCCGATCGTCGCCGGCATCGTCGCGCTCGTCATGGCAGCGCATCCTGAGCTCGACGCCAGCAATGTGATCGAGCGCATCGTCGCAACCGCACGGGATGCCGGGGCCGCCGGCACCGACCCGATCTACGGTTTCGGACTCATCGACGCCCAGGCCGCGGTCACCGCAGACGTGCAGAAGGTCACCGCCAACCCGATGGGTGACCTCGCCGACTGGATAAGGATCTACCGCAGGGCGCAGTCCACACCGGTTCCCGTGCCGACGGTCACCGCAAGCCCGAGCCCGGCCCCTGTGGTCGCCGCGCCCGTGAACCCGCTCGGCACGCTGCTGCCGACAGTCAACCTGCTGCGCAACGTCGGCATCCCGCTCGGGGTGCTCCTGCTGTTCGCCGTGCTGCTCGCGTGGCTCGTCGTGCGGGTCGTCGGCCATTTCAGGTCGCTGCGCAAGACAGAGTAGATTGGGTGGCATCTTCCACCTCACGAAAGCTTGAGATGCCCAGAATCCTCATCGTCGGCGGCGGCTACGCCGGTTTCTACACAGCACTCAAGCTCGAGAAATGGTTGGCCAGGGGTGAAGCAGAGGTCATCATGGTCGACCCGCTGCCGTACATGACCTACCAGCCGTTCCTGCCGGAGGTGGCCGCTGGATCGATCGAGCCGCGCCATGCAGTCGTCTCGCACCGCAGGCACTTGCGTCGCACCCGCGTCGTCACCGCGAAGGTCACGAATGTGAACCACGCCGAGAAGACCGCCACGATCACGCCTGCGGTCGGTGAGCCGTGGGAGCTGGAGTACGACATCGTGGTGGTCACCGCCGGTTCGGTGTCGCGCACCTTCCCGATCCCCGGGGTCGCGGATGAGGCCATCGGCATGAAGAACATCGAGGAAGCCATCGCGGTGCGCGACCGGCTGCTCACGAACTTCGACAAGGCGTCCAACCTGCCTGCCGGTCCCGAGCGCGACCGCCTGCTGACCTTCGTCGTGATCGGCGGCGGGTTCGCCGGTATCGAGATCTTCGGCGAGATGCGCAGCCTCGCGTCATCCCTGCTGCCTCTGTATCCGACGCTGACTTTCGACGACACCCACTTCCACCTCATCGAGGCGATGGGCCGCATCATGCCGGAGGTGTCGCTCAAGACGAGCCTCTGGGTGATCAAGAACCTCGCCCAGCGCGGCGCGGAGATCCACCTCGAGACGCAACTCACTTCCGCCGTCGGCGGCAAGATCGAGCTCTCGACAGGGCAGACTTTCGAGTCGGACACCATCGTGTGGACGGCCGGCGTCATGGCCAACCCGGTGCTGCGCAGCACCGACCTGCCGGTCGAGGAGCGCGGGCGCCTGCGGGTGCAGGCCGACCTCCGGGTCGTCGGCGACAAGGGCGTCGTCGAGGATGCCTGGGGTGCCGGCGACGTCAGCGCCGTGCCGGACCTTACCGGTGGTGGGGTCGGCGGCTTCTGCGTGCCGAACGCCCAGCACGCGGTGCGCCAGGGCAAGCTGCTTGCGAAGAACATCGTCGCCGAGTTGCGTGGCGAGTCGCCGGTGAACTACTTCCACAAGAACCAGGGTGCGGTCGCCGGCATCGGCCTGTACCACGGCGTGTTCCAGTCGGGGCGGGTCGCCGTCAAGGGCCTCATCGCGTGGTTCATGCACCGCGGCTACCACGGCCTCGCCATCCCGACCTGGGAGCGCAAGATCCGCGTCTTCGGCAACTGGATCCTCAATTTCCTGCTGCGCCGGGATGTCGTGGCGCTCGAAGCGCGGGACGACCCGCGTGCCGCTTTCGAAGAGTTCGCATCGCGCCCGAAGCCGCCGGCGGCAGAAGCGCCGGTGCCCGTCCCCGCCGGTGCTGCGAGGTAGTCGCTCGCCAGGCCGCTCGCCCCGGTAGCCCAATCGGCAGAGGCAGACGACTTAAAATCGTCCCAGTCAGGGTTCGAGTCCCTGCCGGGGCACGAATCGATGGGTGGCGGCCGCGAAGCGCCGTTGCCCGGCGATTCGTGCCGCGGTGTGGCCCCTCGAACCATCGGGCCCCCGCTGAGCAGTCAGCCGCATCGCAATTCGTGATGCAGGCACTCTCGCGTGACCGCGATGTGGATGCGGCTCAGTAGGGGCGTCGAGTCCCTGCCGGGGGCACTCGGGGTGGCTGGGCGCTCTACCGGTCGACGGCGGTGAGGATCGTCTCCGCGAGATCGGCCGGGCGAGTCAGTTGCGGCCAGTGGCCGGTGGGCAGGTCGATGAGCTCGTAATCTTTGATTTTGGCGAGCTCGGCGATGTAGGGGCTTTCCTTGTCCAGCCAGCCCTGCAGCGTATCGGCCGGGAACTCGCAGCAGATAACCGTGACGGGCACGTCGTAGCGCCGGGGATCGCCGAGCACCTGCTTGTCGCTCGTGACCCGCACCGGTTCGGGAATCGCGATCGCGCGGAAATGCTCGCGCAGCGTATCGTCCAGGTCGACGAGGTCTTCGTCATCGAAGTCCGACCAGTCGGGCAGCGGAACCTCCCCGTTCACGACGGGCAGCTCGTCGTTGATCACTCCACCCTCGCCGAGCGGGCCGCTGTCGACGTAGATCACCCGTGTGACGCGGTCCGGGCGGGCATCCGCCGCGGCGTGGGCGATGGCTCCGCCTCCGCTGTGGCCGACGAGCACCACAGGCGACTGCAGGGAATCGATCGTGGGGACCACGGCATCCACATGGTCTCGCAGCCCGATGTTCGTGCGGTCGGCGTCGCGCGACTCGAGGCCGGGCAGGGTGAGGGCGTGCACCGTGTGGCCGGCCGCTTCGAGGGGCGCGGCGACTTCGGCCCAGGACGCGCCGTCGAGCCAGAAGCCGGGGATGAGAACGATGTCCATGGTTTCGAGAATAGGAGCCTGTGCCGACACCGGAAAGGGGTGGGTGGCCCTGCCGCTACGCCAGCTCGCGGGCGGCGCGAGCGCCAGCAGCGCGCAGCCAGGCGGCGGTGTCGGTCATCGCGGCATCCACCGAGCCGGCGAGGTCGGTGAGGGATGCCGTCCACACGCCGGTGCGCGCCGTCACCTGCCCGGCGATGACACCGGCCCGCACGCCCGCGTCGGACGCCTCGGCGAGCAGGTGGCCGACGATCTTGCCGCCGAGGGACTGGTCGTCGAAACGCCCTTCGCCCGTGACGAGCACGTCGGCGTGGGCGATGATCGCCGTCAGGCCGCTGAGCCGGGCGAGATAGTCGGCGCCCGGCTCGATCCGCGCGCCCCAGGCGCTTGCGAAGCCGAACGCCGCGCCGCCGGCCGCGCCCGTTCCCGGTGCAGTGCGGTCGCCGCCGAGCAGGTCGGCGAAGTGGGAGAGCGCCGCGTCGAGCTCGGCGACCTGCTCGGGGCTCGCACCCTTCTGCGGCCCGAACACCGCCGCGGCTCCGGCCGGTCCGGTCAGGGGCGAGCTCACATCGGTGAGCAGCACAACGCCACCGGCCGGCGCAGGCCTGAAGTTTGTGCGGTCCACGCCCACGATGTCGGCGAGCCCGCGTCCGCCGTCCGGGATGAGTTCGCCCTGCTCGTCGGTCATCGCGAGCCCGAGCACCGCCAGCGCCCCGGCGGCGCCATCGGTGGATGCCGACCCGCCGAGCCCGATCACGAGCGAGGTGGCACCGGCATCCAGTGCGGCCAGGATGACCTCGCCGAGGCCGCGCGTCGTCGCATGCAGCGCGTCCAGGGTGCGCATGAGTGGCAGGCCACTTGCCTGGGCCAGTTCGACCACCGCCACGCCGCCGGGGAGCTCGAGCCATTCGCCGGGCGTCGGGCGGCCATCCGGTCCCGTGACGGGGCCGACATCGTGCCGCACCGCACCCGGCACGGCTGCCTGGACGGCATCCAGTGTTCCTTCGCCGCCGTCGGCCTGGGGCACGAGGGTCAGTGCGTCGTCGGGGCGCTCGTCCCGCCAGCCGGACGCGATCGCCTCGGCGACTTCGAGAGCCGACAGCGACCCTTTGAACGAATCGGGGGCGATGACGACGGTGAGCGGCACGCCCGCCAGCGTAGCCGAGGCATCTGCCCGGCGACGTGGCCGCCGGGCACCGCGCCGGTGAGGCGGTCTCAGACCGAGCGCTGGTACGCCCGGAACGCGCGCGTCGCGAGCCAGGTCATGACCACGACGAGCCCGGCGAGCAGGCCGAGGTTCGCCCAGATCGTTGCCCAGTCCGGGGCATCCTGCAGCGCTTCACGACCGGCGACGACCGCCCACTCGAAGGGGTTGAAGCGCGCGACATCGCCGACCCAGGCGGGCGACAACGACGTGTCCATGATCGCCGAACTGAGGAACATGAGCGGGAACGAGATCAGCTGCGAGATCGCGATGAGAGCTGTCTGCTGGCGGGCGAGCAGCGCTATCGCGTTGGAGAACGCGGAGAACACGAACGTCAGCAGCACCGTCGCGAGAAGCAGCACGAGCAGTCCGACGATCCCGCCACCGAAGCGTGCCCCGGCGAGCCAGGCCACGCCGAGCACGACGAGGGTCTGGATGACGGCGAGCACCGCCTGGTAGAGCATCGTCGCGACGATGAGCCCGCCGCGGCTTGTCGGCGAGGTGAGGAACCTGTCCATGACGCCGCGATCCATGTCCTGGATGTACGACGTGCCGGCCCACGCGCTGCCGAAGAGCGCCATCATCATGACGATGCCCGGCGTCAGGAAGACGAGGTAGTCGTCCCCGCCGCCGAAGCCCGGGATGTCGACGACAGACTTGAACAGCTGCCCGAACAGCAGCAGCCAGATTATCGGCTGGATGAGGTTCATCACGAGGTAGAACGGCACGCGGATGAATGCGCGCAGCTGGCGCGCGGTGAGGATCGCGGTGTGGGTGATGGCGGTCATGCTGTGTTCTCCTTGCTTGCAGAGAGGGCGTGGCCGGTGTGACGCAGGTAGACGTCGTCCAGGCTGGGCCGGGCGACAGTGGCGGATGCCACGGCCAACCGTGACTCGTCGAGCGCGGCGAGCACGAGGGGCAGGGCCACCGAGCCGACGTCAGCGCGGCCGCGGATCGTCCGACCGTCGAGTAGCGCCTCGCGGAGCACGCCGGACACGGCGGCGAGGGCCCGGGCGGGGTCGGTGTCTGCACGCAGTTCGACGAACACGGCGTCGCCGTGCAGTCCGTCCTTGAGTTGCTCCGGGGTGCCCTCGACGACGATGCGGCCGTGGTCGACGATCGCGAGGCGACTGGCGAGCCTGTCGGCCTCCTCGAGGTAGTGGGTGGTCAGCAGCACGGTCATCCGCTCGTCCCTGGCCATCGACTCGAGCTCGGCCCACATGTCTGCGCGCGCTTCAGGGTCGAGGCCTGTGGTCGGCTCGTCCAGAAACAGCACCTGCGGGTGGTGCATGAGCCCGATCGCGACGTCGAGCTTGCGGGCCATGCCGCCGGAGTAGGTCTTCACCTGCCGCCCGGCGGCGTCGGTGAGGGAGAAGCGCTCGAGCAGCTCGGCAGCACGGGCCTTCGCGGCTCGTGTCGTCATCCCCTGCAGTTGGCCGGCGAGCACGAGGTTCTCCCGTCCGGTGTCCATGGGATCCGAGACGGGCTTCTGGGCGACGAAACCGATAGCCTTGCGCACCTTCTCGGGATGCCGCGCCACGTCGAATCCCGCGACCGTCGCGGTGCCGGAGTCGGCCCGCGACAGCGTGGAGAGGATCTTGACTGTCGTCGACTTGCCCGCACCGTTCGGGCCGAGCAGGCCGAAGATCGTGCCGGGCTCCACCTCGAAGCTCACGTCGTCGAGGGCGGTGATGCGGGGCTTGCCGCGCTCACCGGGATAGGTCTTGCTGAGTGACTCGGCGCTGAGCGCCGTCGTGACTGCCATGAGACTCCATTTCATGTTGGGGCGGAGTCTCCCGATGGCACGACGAATACACTGTCGTGACCCTGGTTGCCACTCCCTTTGCGGGAGACTCCTCGGTTACGGTGGCCCGGCTGTTAGCGCAGCCGGGCCACCACTTATGTGGTGGGCGTTACTTGGTGGGCGCTATTTGGTGGGGGTGTTCGCCGGGAAGAGCATCTTCGCGAGCACGAGGAAGAACACGACGAACCCGCCGACGATCGCGAGCCACGACCACACGAAGCCGATGGTGATGCTCAGCACTATGAATGCGGTGATCGCGAGCGTCCAGATCACGACGGTGAACATGCCGAACCGGGCGGCGGCGGCCGGGTCCTGCGAGAAGCGGTCTTCTGCCTCGTAGCTGCGTTGCTGGTCGAGTGCCCACGGTTTTGTGCGGTTTGTCTGGGTCACGCCGAGCCAGATGAAGCCGACGAGTCCGCCGAGCCCGAGCGTGACCCCCGTGACGAGCAGCCAGACATCGAGGCCGACGAAGACGAGCGTCGCGAGTGCGAGGCCGAGCGCGAATGCCGCACCGGCGACTCCCCAGGCGATGGCTCGTGCCACGGGGGACGGGTAGTGCCGGCTCGTCTCCTGGCGCAGGCTGTCGGTGATGACCAACCCGACGGCGAGGGCGAACACGACGGCGCCGGCGATCGCGAGAGGCAGCGCCAGAAGCCGCACTGCACCGAGGGCGGCGACGGTGGCCCCTGCGGCGATGAGCAGCGAGAGCAGCACTGTGCGCACGACGAAGGCCGGCTTCGGCTTGACCCGGTTGCGGGCGGCAGCCTCGACTGCCTTCGCGGTGGTGCTGCGGGCGGGGTCTTCCGCGTCGAGCGAGCCGATGAGCGCGTGGATGTCGCCGAGCTCGCCGATCGCGGCGGTGGCTGCAGCCGCGGCATCCGCGCCGTTCGCCTGCAGTTCCGCGACGCGGGCGGAGAGGTTGCCGCGGATCTCCTCTTTCAGGTCCCGCACCTCAGGGGTCATGGTGACACCGTCGAATGCGTCGTCGAGAAGCCGGTGGATGCTGTCGCTCATCGGGTGCTGCCTTTCAGGTTGAGGAGGGTGTTGATGATGTCCTGGGTCGCTGTCCAGTCGCGCACGTTCTGCTTGTAGACGGCGCGCCCGGAGTCGGTGATGCGGTAGTACTTGCGCCTGCCGCCCTGCGTCTCGTCGCCCCAGTAGGCCTCGACGAGGCCGTCTTTCACGAGGCGGCGGAATGTGGCGTAGAGGGTGGCTTCCTTGATCTCGTAACTGCCGCCCGTGGCATCCCGGATCGTCTTGTAGATCTCGAAGCCGTAGCGATCGGTGCTGCGCAGCACGCCGAGCACGATCGTGTCGGTGTGCCCGCGCAGCAGGTCGGCGGCGAAGGGCTCGGACGCGCCGGGGTTCTTGCCCGACAAGTCCGTGCCGTCCAAGTCCGTGCCGTCGATGCCATCGCTGTTCAGTGCCATGACAGGTACTGTATCACACACAGTACTAGCGGACGCAAGAGGGGAATTCGGCGTCGGGTCTGTGGCCGCCAAATTCATGGCCCCGGCGCTATTGACAGGCTTACAACGAGACTTATACTAAATCTTGAAATAAGTAAGTACCCCGAGAGAAATCGATCAATGCCGACCGACTCCAGCATCATCAACCGCCTTGCGGACACGCACGGTGTGACCGGCCTCAGCGCCTTCCCCGCCGACTTCCGGTGGGGGCTGGCGACTGCCGCATACCAAATAGAGGGCGCTGCACTCGAAGGCGGTCGCGGGCCGAGCATCTGGGACACGTTCTCCCACACGCCGGGCCTGAGCGTCAACGGGGACAACGGCGACATAGCCTGCGATCACTATCACCGTTGGCAATCCGATTTCGACTTGATGTCGGGTCTCGGTGTGCGGGACTACCGGCTCTCACTGTCCTGGTCGCGGTTGCAGCCCTCGGGAACGGGCGCGCTCAACCCGGAGGCTGTCGCGTTCTACCGGTCGCTCCTGTCGGGACTGCGCGAGCGGGACATCCGCCCGCTGGTCACGCTGTACCACTGGGACCTCCCACAGCCGCTCGAGGATGCGGGAGGCTGGCCGGCCAGGGATACCGCATACCGTTTCGCCGAGTTCACCCGACTGGTGGTCGAGCAACTCGGCGACCTCGCGACGGACTGGGTGACCCTCAACGAACCGTGGTGCAGCGCCTTCCTCGGCTACGGCAGCGGCGCCCACGCCCCCGGTCGCCGGGACTACCGTGCAGCTGTCGCCGCCGCGCATCACCTCAACCTTGCCCACGGGCTGGCCGTGGCCGCCATCCGCGCGACGAGCCCGAGCGCGCTCGTCGGCATCACCAACATCGTCACCGACATCGTGCAGCTCTCCGACTCCGCGAAGGATGCCGCCGCCGTCGTGCGCCTGGACGCCGTGAGCAACCGGGTATTCCTCGACCCGGTTTACCTTGGCGGCTATTCGGCGGATGTCTGGAACACCCTCGAGCCCTTCGGCCTGGCCGCGGTCGTGCAGGAGGGTGACGCGGAGACCATCGCCGTCCCCACCGACTTCGCCGGGGTCAACCACTACCAGCGCGTTGTCGCCTGGCACGACGAGGCGGCGGGCCCGTTCCACGTCGGAGAGCGCCCCGCTGAGCCCGCCACCACGTCCTTCGGCTGGTCGGTCATCCCGGCCTCGCTCACGGCGGTGCTGTCGCGGGTGGCGGCGGAGTTCACGAGCCTGCCGATCTACATCACCGAGAACGGCGCGAGCTACGACGACTACGTCGACCCGAACGGCGAAGTCGTGGACAGCGAACGCGTGGAGTACCTGCGTGGCTACCTTTCGGCCGCGGCCGACGCGATCGCCCTCGGCGTCGACCTGCGTGGGTACTACGCCTGGTCGTTCCTCGACAACTTCGAGTGGGCGGAGGGCTACAGCAAACGCTTCGGCCTCGTCTACGTCGATTACCGCACCCAGGAGCGGATCCCCAAATTGAGCGCCCACTGGTATCGGCGGCTCATCTCAGAGCATCAGGCCGTTGCGGCAGCCGCAATTGCCTGACCCCGATGGTGCGAGGCTGGATGCCTCGTCCCACTGCACCACTGCATTGCATAGGAACAACGAGAGAAGGAAAGACTCAATGAAGAGAACGACACAGGCGGCCCTCGCGGTCGTCGCGGCAGCGGCCATGACACTGGGCATGTCGGCCTGCTCGACCCCCGCCGCAACTGAGGCGAGCGGCCCGCTCACCGTGTGGGTGATGGGCGACTCCGGCGCGAACTTCGAGAAGCTCGTCGCCGGCAGCGGCATCCAAGTGGATGTCGTGGCGATCCCCTGGGATTCCATCGACGAAAAGCTGACGACCGCAGTCGCGTCGGGCAGCGGCCCTGACATCCTCGAGATCGGGCTCTCGAAGCTGCGGACCTTCGCCGACGCGGGAGCACTCCTGCCCCTCGATGGCCTGCTCGCCGACTATCCGGGCCTGGCCACGGCCAACTTCCCGGCCGGCGTCGCCGGCACGGCCACTGCCGTTGGCGGAAAGATCGTCAGCGTGCCGTGGACAAGCGATACTCGCGTGCTCTTCACGCGCACCGACATCCTCGCCGCCAACGGCATCGACTCGCCGCCGGCCACGTGGGAAGAAGTGCGCGCCGACGCGAAGATCCTCGCCGCGCGCGGGGACGGCCAGTACGGCTACTACATCCCGCAGTGGGATGCACCGCTTCCGATCGAGATGACCTGGAGCAACGGCGGCGACGTCATCGACTCGAAGGGCAATGTCAACTTCGATAACGCGGCCTTCCAGTCGGCAGTCGACACCTACACCAGCCTCTACGCCGATGGCAGCGTGCCGACGAACAGCGATTTCGACCAGCAGGCGGGTTTCATCTCCGGTGTCGCGCCGATGCTCGTTAGCGGACCGTACCTCGGCAAGGGTGTGACGGATGCCGCGCCGGAACTCGATGGCAAATGGCAGGCGAGCCCGCTGCCGTCAGGTGACGGCGGTTCGGTCTCGCTGTTCGCGGGATCCAACCTCGGCGTCTGGTTCAACACCGACCAGCCCAAGCAGTCGCTGAAGTTGCTCGAATACGTCGACCAGCCAGCGCAGCAGCTCGCCTGGTACGGGCTGACCGGCCAACTGCCCACCACAAGCGCCGCGCTCGTGGACTCGACGCTCAACAGCGACCCGAACGTGAAGGTCTACACCGACCAGCTCGCCACGGCGAAGGTGCTCCCGTTGGTCTCGAACTGGGACGGCGCAGTGGGAACCGCCCTGCTCGACGCGCTCAACTCGATAGTGCTCACGGGAGCCGACAGGAAGACTGCCCTTGACGGGTTCTTCCAGGCGACGAAGACCCTCACAATCAACTAGCACGCCCGGGGTCGCCGACCGACAAGTCGGCGGCCCCGCTCATCCCTCGACGGCCACAGGAAGGACGCACGGTGCGCAATCGCCTCACCCCTTACCTGTTCGTTTCACCCGCGATGCTGCTGCTCGTGGCCTTCGGAATCTTCCCGATCCTCGTCGCGGCGGTGATCAGCACGACGAACATGAACATCTCCGCGTTCGCCAACTGGAACAACGTCAAGTTCATCGGCATCGACAACTACACGAAGCTCTTCGCCGATCCGGCCTTCTGGCAGGCCCTCGGCAACACCGGGCTGTTCGCCGTGTTCGGCGTACCGGCCATCGTGGTGCTCTCCCTGGGCGTCGCGCTGCTTCTCAATCGCAGCCAGGGCGTGTTCTTCCGGTCGCTGCGTGCCTTCTACTTCATCCCCGCCATCACGGCGATCGTCGCGATCTCCCTGGTCTGGGGCTACCTCTACAACACCCAGTTCGGGTTGTTGAACTACCTGCTCTCACTGGTCGGCATCGAGCAGGTGCAGTGGCTCTCCGACCCCGTCCTCGCGAAGTTCTCGGTGGCGCTCGTCGCCGTTTGGCGCGGCACCGGGCTCAACATCATCATCTTCCTTGCCGCCCTGCAGGGAGTTCCGAAGGAATACCTGGAGGCGGCATCGCTGGATGGAGCCGGGGAGTGGAAGAAGACATTCTCGATAGTGATCCCACTGCTGCGGTTCGCCATCTTCTTCGTTTCGGTCACGACGACCATCTCCTGGCTGCAGTTCTTCGACGAACCCTTCGTGCTCACCGACGGCGGGCCGCTCGGCGCGACGACGTCGGCGTCGATCTTCCTCTATAAGGAAGGCTTCCGGCTCAACCAGTTCGGCTACGCGAGCGCCGGGTCGATAGTGCTGTTCGCGATCATCGCGATCATCACGCTCGTGCAACTACGCCTGAGGCGGGCCGACGATGAGTACTAGAAGCAACTCGAGCGACAGTTCGGCGGCGCAGCGCCGGCGGGCGCTCACGATCTCGATCGGAGTGGCGCTCGGTGTGGGCGCCATCATCACGGCGTTCCCCTTCATCTGGATGATCTCCACCTCGTTCAAGCCGCAACGCGAGTCGACGGACTTCCCGCCGACGATCCTTCCGGGGCAGCCGACATTCGAGTGGTACGTCCGGCTGTTCACCGAGCTTGATTTCGGCCGCTACCTGGCGAACACGGTTGTGGTCGTGCTCATCGGATTCGTCGGGCTGCTGCTCATGGCGATGGCCGGCTATGCGTTCGCCAAGTTTGATTTTCGCGGTCGACGCTGGATGTTCTTCCTCGTGCTGGCCACGATGATGATCCCGATCCAGGTCACGATGATTCCCACCTACCTGATTCTCAACGGGATGAAGCTGACAAACACCCTCGTCGGCATCGCGCTGCCCACCCTCGTGAGCGGTTTCAGCATCTTCCTGTTCCGCCAATTCATGTCCACGATCCCGACCGAGATGCTCGAGGCGGCGCGGCTCGACGGGGCCGGTGAGTTCCGCACGTTTTGGCAGATCGTGCTTCCGATGTCCGGGCCGATCCTCGCTGTGCAGGTCGTGCTCACGTTCATCTCCGGCTGGAACAGCTTTCTCTGGCCCCTCATCATCGCCAGCGACCAGAAGCTTTACACCCTGTCGGTGGGGCTCGCGCTGCTCAACCAGCAGCTCGCCGTGAACCCCGGGCTGCAGATGGCCGCAGCTTCGGTGATGGTCGTGCCGATCCTCATCGTCTTCATAGTTTTCCAGCGTTATGTCATCCAGGGTTTCGCCCTGTCCGGTCTGAAATGAGAGCACACAGCGTGACCGATCTCCCCCTCGTCGACACCACTTTCGGCTTCGCACCGCGGCCGGCATCCTTTGACGGCTTCGTGCATGCGCGCGACGCCCGGCTCGTCGACGGCTCCGGCCGCGAGCTTCTGCTGCGCGGCGTCGGCCTGGGCAACTGGATGCTGCCAGAGGGCTACATGTGGCGGCTCGGGCCGGGGGCGGAGTCCCCACGCGAGATCGAGAGCCTCACCGAGCGGCTGTTGGGCGCGGCCGGGGCCGAGCGGTTCTGGCACGGCTTCCGCACGAATTTCATCACCGAAGCGGATATCGAGCTGATCGCGGCATCCGGCTTCGATCATGTGCGGCTGCCGATCAACTCGCGGGTGATCCAGGATGAGGAGGGCGAGCCGATCGAGGCGGGCTACGCCATGATCGACAGGCTCATCCGGTGGTGCAGGACGCATCGGCTCTGGGTGCTGCTCGACCTCCACGGCGCTCCGGGCGGGCAGACCGGCACCAACATCGACGATTCTCCGCGGAATCTGCCCGAATTGTTCATGGAGCCGCGCTACCGCGCCCTGACGCTGCGGTTATGGCGAGACCTGGCCACGCGCTACGCGGCCGAAACCGTCGTGCTCGGCTACGACCTGCTCAACGAACCGCTGCCCAATGAGTGGCAGTACACCTATGCGGGCGAGCTGGCGGCCCTCTACGTCGAGTTGACGCGTGAGATCCGTGCAGTGGATCCCGATCACCTCATCGTGTATGAGGGAGCCCATTGGGCGACGAACTGGGACATCTTCACCGAGGTCTGGGATGAGAACTCCCTTCTTCAATTCCACAAGTACTGGTCGTCTCCGGATCGGGAGAGCATCGAGAAGTTTCTCGAGGCGCGGGACAGGCTGGGCCTGCCGATCTATATGGGGGAGGGCGGCGAGAATACCCTCGAGTGGATCTACGCCGCATTCCGGCTCTACGAGGCCCACGACATCGGCTGGAACTTCTGGCCGTGGAAGAAGATCGACACCCGAACCTCTCCCGCCTCGATCGTGCCGCCGCCCGGCTGGGATCGGATCGTCGCGAGCGTCGACGATCCCGGCGCCATCACCTCCGAGCTCGCGGCGGACGCATTCGCCGGCCTGCTCGAGGCGATGAAGATCGAGAACTGCGTTTGGCGGCCGCAAGTGGTCGCGGCCGCGCTGGCGGAGCACCCCGCGGTCATTCCGGCCTGGGGGTTCGGTTATCGGGGACCGGGTGAGTCGTACTCGAGCGCTTCCGGTCGGCCGATCGAGGGGATCAGGTCGGATGACGCGGTGACGATGCTGTGGGCACGGGACGGGGATAACCCGCCGAACCCGTTCGAGCAGTCCGATGGCAGGGCCTACCGGCCGGCGGAAGAACTGCTCGTGCGACTGGAGCCGGGGGATTGGCTCGAGTTCGAGGTGTCCGGCGTCTCCGGTGGGCGTGTGCTCGACGGCTCGGGGGCGGATGCCCCGGTCAGGGTGGAACCGTCGGCGCGCGGCATCCGGGTGGTCGCGGAAGCGGGCACGAACATCTCCAGCATCATCCCCACCGGCGAGCACCGGACTTGGTAGGTTCAGCACGATGAGCCTTCGCCCAGCACCGACGCGAATCCCGAGCGGGGGCGCGCCCGCCACCGTGAGCGATGTGCGCCAGCGCAACCGCACGCAGGCGCTGCGCAGCATCATCCTCGCCGGGCAGACCTCGCGCGCCGAGTTGGCGCGGGAGTCGGGCCTGTCTGTGGCATCGGTCACGAACCTCGTCTCGGAGCTGATTTCCGAGGGGCTGGTCATCGAGGCGGGCTCCGTGGCTTCGAGCGGCGGGCGACCGGTCACCCTGCTCGCGCCCAATCCGGCCGGCGCCTACTTTCTGGGCGCCGACGTCGGTGAACGCGGGGTCGCGGTGGAGCTATTCGACCTGTCGATGACGCGCGTCGACACGGAGTTCAGGGGCGGCCGCGAGGGCGAGCCCATCGAGGTGATCGCGACCGACCTGGATGAGGCGCTTGACGCCCTGCGCGAGCGCAACCCGGCCGCCTGGGATCGAATGGTGGGTATCGGCCTGGGCCTGCCCGGCATCGTGGAGTCTGATGCCGACGGCCGCCAGGTGCTCTACGCGCAGAGCCTCGGCTGGCAGCCCATCCCGGTGACCGACCTCGTCTCCCATGACATCGCTGTCTTCGCCGAGAACGGAGCCAAGACCCAGGCGATGGCGGAACTCTGGGACGGCGCCGCCCGGGGCGTGCAGGAGGCGCTCGTCGTGCTTCTCGGACGCGGCGTCGGCCTCGCCATCGTCACAGGCGGAGAACTGGCGCACGGTTTGGTGAGCAGCGCGGGCGAATGGGGCCACGTGAAGATCGTGCGGGACGGCCTGTTGTGCCGTTGCGGCGGTCACGGGTGCGTGGAGGCGTACCTGGGGGCGGATGCCATCCTCACCGCCTGGCGTGAAGCCGGGGGGCGCTTCGAAGGGTCCGGATGGCGGGCCGTCGGCGAGCTTCTCGAAGCCGACAAGGCTGGCGATGCGATCGCCACCGGTGTCGTGGACGAACTCGTCGCCACTCTCGGATCGGCGCTGGGCGGCCTGGTGAACCTCACAAATCCCGAACGTGTGGTGATCGGCGGCTGGGTCGGCCTCCGGCTCATGGAGAGCCTGGCCGCCCGCATCGAGGCGGCGACCCGCTCACAGGCGTTGACGCGGCCGGGCAGCCAGTTCGAACTCTTCGCCTGCCGGTTCGGCGGCGACACGGTTGCGCTCGGTGCGGCGATGATGCCCCTGGGGGTCTTGCTCGACGAACCCCGGGGTAGTCGCCGGCTGTCGTAGCGAGTGTCGTGCTTGCCAACGGGTCGCCTGTCTGGGACAGTTGACCCACTATGAGCAGGATTCCCGCCGACCTGCGCCGCGCCCTCCTGGTGCAGGCCGCACTGAGGGTCATCGCCGCGAGGGGGGTCTCCGCCGCGACCACGCGGGCGATCGTCGCCGAGGCCGGGATGTCGCTTGCGAGCTTCCACTACGCATTCCGGTCGCACGACGAGATGATGCGCGAGCTCATCGCGCACGTCGTCGAAGGCGAGGCGACGGCGGCGTTCGCGGCCCTGCGACCTGGCGACGACATCCATTCATCGTTGCGCGGCGGGATGCAGGCTTTCCTCGACTACGTCGTCGCCGACCCCGGCCACGAACAGGTGATGCAGGAACTGCTGCAATACGCCATGCGTACCCCCGGGCTCGAAACGCTCGCGAAGGAACAATACGGGGCCTACCATGCCGCTGCATCCGAGTTGCTCGTCGAGGGTGCAGCGGCGGCCGGCGTCGAGTGGACGCTCCCGGTACTCGATGTCGCCCGAATCGTCGTGACGATCACGGACGGTGTCACGCTCGCTTACCTTGCAGACCGGGATGCCGCGGCGGCAGCCCGCGTGCTGGACGTCGCCGCCGCCGCTCTCGCCGCCCTTGCGGTGCCGACAGCAGTTTCGACAGCGGTGCCCTCGGCAGCCCGGACGGCGTCGCAGGCAGCACCGCCGACCCTCGCAGTACTACCGATCAGGAGTGTCCGCTAATGAAACTGACTGCATCTCCCACGCAGTCCTGGCTCGACCCGAAGCGGTACTGGACATCACTGTCCGCCGCGACCGAGACGCTCGAGACCCCGTTCGGCGTCATCTCCGTGCCCGCACTGTCCTACAACGCCCACGACATGCTGCGCCGCGCCAACGGCACGAAGATCCGGGTCGCCTCGAAGTCGGTGCGCGTGCGTGGCGTCATCGATGCGGTGCTCGCGCTGCCCGGTTTCGCGGGCGTGCTCTCCTACACCCTCGCCGAGGGGCTGTGGCTCGCGGAGACCGTCGACGACGTCGTCGTGGGCTACCCGACGGCAGACCGCGTCTCGATCGGGAAGCTGGGTAAGTCGGCGAAACTGGCGAAACGCGTCACCCTCATGGTTGACTCTCTCGCCCAACTGGACCTGGTCGACGCCGTGCTGCCCGCGGGCTCGCGCGAGCCGATAAGGGTGGCCCTCGAGCTCGACGCATCCTGGCGCTCCAAGGCGCTCGGCTACCTCGGCGTCTACCGCTCGCCCGTTCGAACAGTGGAGCAGGCCAAGGCGCTCGCCCGGGCGATAGTCGCCCGCCCAGGTTTCACTCTCGTCGGGATGATGGCATACGAGGCGCAGATCGCCGGCGTGATCAACCGCCCGCGAGGCAAACCCGTGCTCGCCGCGACGGTGGACTACGTGCAGAAGAATTCCACCCTCGAACTGCAGGAGCGGCGCGGTGCAGTCGTCGCCGCGCTGCGCGAGCTTGCCGACCTCGAGTTCGTGAATGGTGGCGGCACCGGGTCGCTCGAGCGCACGGCATCCGATCCGTCAGTCACCGAGATCGCGGCGGGCAGCGGGCTGTTCGGCCCGCACCTGTTCGACGGGTACAGCCACTTCCAGCCCGCGCCGGCGGCGGCATTCGCGCTCTCCGTGGTGCGCAAGCCCACGCCCACCATGGCGACGCTGCTCGGTGGTGGCTGGATAGCATCCGGACCGCCGGCATCCGACAGGATGCCGCAGCTCGCCTGGCCGCAGGGCCTCAGGTATGTCGCGCGCGAGGGCGCGGGCGAAGTGCAGTCTCCGTTGCGGGGCCCGGGTGCCGCGGCACTGCGGGTGGGGGACAGGGTCTGGCTGCGCCACACCAAGGCGGGGGAGCTCAGTGAGCACCTCGACGAGTTCGCGATGGTCGATGATGGTGTTGTCGTGCAGACGATGAAGACCTACCGAGGTGAGGGAAAGGCCTTCCTGTGACGGGACTGCGCGAACCGCTGGCGTCCGGCATGCTGCGCCCCGGCGGGTTGTGGAGAAACTGGGGGCGCTCGCAGTCGTCGAGCCCGCGGTTTCTCGCCCACGCCTCATCGGTGGATGACGTCGTCGAGACGGTGCGCTTCGCAGCTGATCGCGGGCTCACTGTGCGACCGATCGGCGCGGGCCACAGTTTCACCGGCCTTGCGGTGACCGATGGCGTGCTGCTCGACGTCTCCGCCGTGGATGGTGTGCTCGCCGTCGAGGGCATGCTTGTGACGCTCGGTGCCGGCACGCACCTCTACCAGCTGCCGGCCCTGCTTGCTCCCTACGGTCTCGCCTTGCAGAACATGGGCGACATCGATACCCAGACGATGGCGGGTGCCACCTCGACAGGCACCCATGGCACGGGCGCGACCTTCGGCGGGCTGGCGACCCGCATCCGCGCGGCGACCCTCGTGACCGCGACGGGTGACGTGTTGCGCGTCAGCGCCACCGAGAATGCCGACCTGCTGCCCGCCGTGAAACTCGGTCTCGGCGCCCTGGGCGTGCTCGTGGACGTCACCGTCGAGTGCGTCCCTGCCTTCCTACTGCACTCCATCGAACGCCCGGAACCCACGGCCACGGTGCTCGCCGAGTGGGACGAACGCATCGCGACTATCGACCACTTCGAGTTCTACGTGTGGCCGCACAGCGACACGGCGCTCACGCAGACCAAGACCCGGCTGCCTGGCGATGCGCCGCGGCATCCGCTCGGTAAGGTCACCGCCTGGTTCGAGGACCGCGTGATGACCAACGGCCTGTTCTCGGTCACCTCGAACCTGGGGCACGCGATCCCTGGCCTTGTCGCCCCGATAAACCGCCTGGCGGTCAAGCTGACCGGCGACCGCGAGTTCACCGACCACTCGCCGGTGGTGTTCGCGACCGAGCGGTCTGTGCGATTCAGGGAGATGGAGTACGCGATCCCTGTCGAGCGCATCCCCGACGCCGTTGCGGATGTGCGCAGGCTCATCGTCGACAAAGACTGGCGCATCTCCTTTCCGATCGAAGTGCGTGCGGCGGCAGCCGACGACCTCATGCTCTCGACGGCGACCGGCAGGGCCACCGGCTACATCGCAGTGCATAGGTTCTTCAAGGACGACCCGACCGAGTATTTCCGCGAGGTCGAGGCGATCTTCCGGGCGTACAACGGCCGGCCGCACTGGGGCAAAATGAACTCACGCACGGCAGCGGACCTGCGGCCCGCGTACCCGCGGTTCGACGAATTTCTCGCGGTGCGCGACCGGCTCGACCCCGACCGGCTGTTCGCGAACGACTACCTGAAACGAGTACTGGGCGAATGAGGACTGGGCGAATGAGCGACTGGCTGCACGAACCCCAGGCTCTCGCGGCGCGCGCGCCCGCCGGCTTCACGATGGGGGTAGCGACCGCGGCCTTCCAGGTGGAGGGGGCGATCCGCGAGGGCGGCCGCACCCCGTCGACCTGGGACACGTTCATGGCCCAGCCCGGGCGCATCGCCGACGGTTCGGACGCTTCGGTCGCCGCCGATCACTACCACCGCTTCGCCGAAGACGTGGTGCTCATGAAAGAACTCGGCGTCGACGCCTACCGGTTCTCGCTGTCCTGGCCACGCGTGCAGCCGGGCGGTACCGGTGGCGCGAACAAGGCGGGCATCGACTTCTACGACAGGCTCATCGATGCGCTGCTGGCAGCGGGCATCGCACCCGTGGCGACGCTCTTCCACTGGGACACTCCCGAGCCGCTGCAACACAAGGGTGGTTGGATGACGCGCGACACGGCATCCCGCTTCGCCGACTATGCGCTGCTCGCCGGCGAGGCGTTCGGCGACCGCATCGACAAGTGGATAACCCTCAACGAGCCGGCCACCGTCACGCTCAACGGCTACGCCCTCGGGGTGCACGCCCCCGGCGCGACGCTCATGTTCGACTCGCTCCTCTCGGTGCACCACCAGCTGCTGGGCCACGGCCTCGCCGTGCAGGCGCTGCGCTCGACAAACGTCAAGGGCGGCATCGGCATCACGAACGTCCACTCGCCCGTGGAGCCGGCGAAAGACAACATCAAGACGCGCGCCTATGCCGAGGTCTTCGACATCATCCACAACCGCATTTTCGCCGACCCCGTGCTGCTCGGGCGCTACCCGAAGTTCCCGTTCCTGGCCCGCAAGCTGTTCAAGCAACTCATCGACGTTGACGATGCCGACCTGAAGACGATCCACCAGCCGCTCGACTTCTACGGCCTCAACTACTACATGCCCACCCGCATCGGGTCGGGCCCGCCCACGAACGACATGACCCCCGACGGCGCGTCGTCCCAGGGGATTTCGCAACTGCCGTTCCACATCGCGGGCTGGCCGGAGTACCCGACGACGGGCTTCGGCTGGCCGATCGCACCCGAGTACCTCGCCGTGTCGCTGCGCGACTACGCCCACCGGTACAAGGATCACCTGCCCCCGGTGTACATCACCGAGGGCGGCGCGAGCTTCGCAGATGTCACGGCGCCGGACGGGTCGATCGACGACGAGAAGCGCACGAGCTACCTCGCCGATCACCTCGCCGTCGCCTTCGAGGGTGCGCCAGGGCTCGACCTGCGCGGCTATTTCGTCTGGAGCCTCATGGACAATTGGGAGTGGGCTGCGGGATTCCGCGAGCGCTTCGGCCTCGTGCGTGTCGACTTCGACACCCAGGAGCGCACCCCGAAACGCTCTTACCGCTGGCTGCAGCAGCTGCTGCGCTCCCGCTAGGGGCGCCGGACAGCCCTGGCGTACCGTTGCCCGAGCACCGCGAGGTGCTCGACGAGCCCCGGCGGCTCGGTGACGGCGAAGTCGAGCCCGAGCATCCCGATGTAGACGGCGATGATCTCCAGGCTGTCACCGCCGGTCACGAGCACACAGGTCTCGTCATCGACCGATTCGACGATGCCGACAGCCGCGTTGATGCGGGAGAGTACCTCGGCGGCCGGCGCGAACACGGTGATGCGTGCGTGCACCACCCAGCCGGTGGATGCCACGTCCCTCAGCACGAAGTCGGTATAGTCGCCGCCCGGCAGCGGCACAGGTTGGAACGCTCGCCGGGTGGGCATGCGCAGCTCGAGCCAGTCCACACGGAACGTCTGCCATTCGCCCGCCACGGGATCCCGGCCGACCAGGTACCAGCGCTGCAGCCAGCTGACCAGCCGATAGGCCTCGACGAGCCGGGTCTCGCCGCGGTAGTCGAAGCGCAACCACTCGGAATCGTGGATCGCCGCGGCGACGGCCGTGAGCACGGCGGGTGCGACCTCGGGGTCTTCGACGTTCGTGCCGGTGTTCTCCGGAGCGCGGCTCATGGCATTGCTTATCGCGTTCACCTGGCGCCGCAATCGGTGTGGCAACACCTGTTCGAGCTTGGCCAGCGCTCGAGCGCTGGACTCCCGGATGCCGCTGACGCCCGCCCCCGCTCGAAGCCCGATCGCGACCGCGACCGCCTCCTCGTCGTCGAGCAGCAGCGGCGGAAGCGTTGCCCCCGCCCCGAGCCGGTAGTAGCCAGCGGAGCCCCTGGCGGCATCCACGGGGTAGCCCAGCTCCCGCAGCCGGTCCACGTCGTTGCGGATCGTGCGCGTGCTCACGTCCAGGCGTTCCGCCAGTTCGGACCCCGGCCACTCCGGCCGGGACTGCATCAACGACAGCACTTTGAGCAGTCGCGCTGACGTTTCGAGCATGTCGCAATCATCTCATGCATTAGGAATCAAACGTTCCTATATCGCTCGTACTGTGAAGTCATGACAACGACAAAGAGCTCCGGCTCAGCAGCAGTCCGCCCGTTCACAGTCGCGATCGACCAGGCCGATCTCGATGACCTGCGGGAGCGCCTCGCGCGCGCGCGTCTTCCGCTGCCGGCCCCCGGCGACACCTGGGAGCTCGGCACGCCCAACGGCTACCTGCGCGAGACCATCGACTACTGGCGCGACGAGTTCGACTGGCGCGCACAGGAGGCGCGAATGAACGCCTTCCCGCACTACCTGACCGACATCGACGGGCAGACGCTGCACTTCATTCATGTACCTTCCGCGGAGACGGACGCGACCCCGCTGCTGCTCATCCACAGCTACCCGGGATCGTTCATCGACTTCCTCGACATGATCGGTCCACTCACCGACCCCGTCGCGCACGGCGGCAGGGCTGAGGACGCGTTCTCTGTGGTCGTCCCGACGATCCCCGGTTTCGGTTTCGGTTCTCCCCTGGCCACGCGCGGCTGGACGATGGCCCGCGTGGCTCGTGCCTTCGACACGCTCATGCGCCGACTGGGCTACGAGAGCTACGGGTCGCACGGCAGCGACGGCGGGGCCATGATCTCGCGCGAACTTGGCCTGCTGAACCCTTCGGGATTCCTCGGGCTGCACGTGCTGCAGTTGTTCTCCTTCCCGTCGGGCGACCCCGCCGAGTTCGAGAAGCTCGAGCCGAAGGACTACGCGGCTCTTGAGCACATGCAGTGGTTCCAATCCGTTGGCGGTTACAACGCGATCAATGCCTCGCGCCCGCAGACAGTTGCTGTCGGCCTCGCCGACTCGCCGGTGGGCCAACTCGCCTGGAGCGAGCTGTTCAACTCATTCGGCAACGGCACATCGCTCGTGACCCGGGAGCAGGTCGTCACGGAGGCGTCGCTGTACTGGTTCACGAACTCCCAGGCCGCGGCCGGACGCTACCACTGGGAGGAAGCGCACGCGGGCACGGAGCCGGCGATCAACGCTGCACCGACCGGGGTCGCGGTCTTCGCAGATGACTTCAAGTCGATCCGCACCTTCGCCGACCGCGATAACAGCAACATCGTGCGCTGGAGCGAGTTCGAGAACGGCGGTCACTATGCAAGCCTCGAACTGCCCGACGTCGTGACCGACGACATCCGCGCATTCTTCGGAGCGTTGGAAGGCCGCTGAACGATACCGGGGGCGGGGTGCCCGCTGCGCATCCCGCCCGCCGCGTGTTCGCCGTGAGCGCGAACTTGGCAGGGGCCACGGACCCCACCCGCCTATATAGTTCTCCCTATGGAAATCCTCATCGTCATCGGCGTTATCGTCCTGCTCATCGTGATCATCGGTGGCTACCTGTGGGCGACCTACAACTCCCTCGTGACACTCAATGTGCGCGTTGACGAGGCCTGGAGCGACATCACGGTGCAGCTCAAGCGACGCGCCGACCTCATCCCGAACCTCATCGAGTCGGTAAAGGGCTACGCCGCACACGAGAAGAGCGTCTTCGAGGATGTCACGAAGGCTCGCGCCGAGACCCTCAACGTGCAGGGGCCAGCGGATGCCGCTGTCGCCGAGAACCACATGCAGGCGGCCCTCAAGTCGATATTCGCTGTCGCAGAGGCGTACCCCCAGCTGCAGGCGAACCAGAACTACCTGCAGCTGCAGGGCGAGCTCGTCGACACCGAAGACAAGATCCAGGCCAGCCGCCGCTTCTACAACGGTGGCGTGCGCGAACTCAACACGAAGATCAAAGTGTTTCCGAACACCTTGTTCGTGCGCAGCCTCGGCTTCAAGGAGCGCGAATTCTTCGAAGTCACCGACTCCGCAGCAATCGCAGAGCCGCCTCGCGTACAGTTCTGATCCTCTTCAGTTCTTGAGGGCTCCGGCTTCGTCGCCGGGCTCCTCGGATTAGCGGGAAACGACAACCATGTACAGCGCCATTGCCGCGAACAAGCGGAACACAGTATTCATCATCCTGCTGTTCCTGGTGATCATCGGCGGACTCGGGCTGCTCGCCACCTACATCTACCAGGATCCGTCGATAGTGATCATCACCGTCGTCATCGCGACCGGGTACGCGGTGATCCAGTACTTCGCGGCATCCAGCCAGGCGCTCTCCCTCGCGGGCGCCAGGCAGATCGAGAAGGCCGACAATCCGCGGCTGTACCGCATAGTCGAAAACCTCGCGATCACGACGGGGACCCCGATGCCGAAGGTCTACATCGTCAACGACCCGGCGCCGAACGCGTTCGCGACCGGGCGGGACCCGCAGCACGCTGTCGTCGCCGCGACCACCGGCATCCTCGACCTGCTCGACGACCGGGAACTCGAGGGGGTCATGGCCCACGAGCTCGGGCACGTGCGCAACTACGACATCCGCGTCTCGATGATCGTCTTCGGCCTCGTCGTCGCCGTCGGGTTCATCTCCGACATCTTCCTGCGCTTCTCGTTCTTCGGCGGGCGCGGCAACAACAACAACAACAGCGGCGGCGGCAACCCGGTGATCCTCGTGATCGGCCTCGTCGCGATGATCATCGCTCCGCTGGTCGCGGCTGTCGTGCAGGCCGCGATCTCCCGCCAGCGCGAATACCTCGCGGATGCCACGGGGGCACTGACCACGCGCGACCCCGAAGGCCTCGCCGAGGCACTGCAGAAGCTCGGCCAGTACGCCCGCCCGATGATCAGGCAGAATTCGACAATGGCGCACATGTGGATCGCCGACCCGACAAAGCCGGGCCTCATGAGCCGCCTGTTCAGCACTCACCCGCCGATCGCTGACCGCGTGGCCCGCCTCGAGGCGAGCGGCCGCAAGTTTTGAAATAGCGGGGTCCGGCTGTATTTGACCCGGATCGACGGTGACGTGGGAGAGGATCCGCCGCCGGTCTGACCCCTCGGACTGGGGGGCCTTTATGGTGCTACGCCTTGCGGCGCTGGGTCAGACTGGTCACGTGTTGGGCCACAGCTTGGTTGACCTGCTGCGTGCCTACCGGGGGCAGTGGTGGCGCTTCGTGCTGCTCCAGGTTCTCGTGCTCCTGGGCCTGTCCGCGATCATCGGCGCATTCGCGCTTCTGCTCCAGGGCAACGGCGCCGGGCTCACCGCGTTCCTGACGGCGGATCCCGCCCAGTTCGATGCGCGCGCGGCGATCATCGGCGCTGTGGTTGCAGCGGCGATCGCCCTCGTGTCCATTCCGTTCCTGATTGCGGGAACTGCTGCGACCGCACACGTGACGGATGCCGCCCTCGCGGGTCGTCGCCCACGGCTCTGGTCGTCGCTAGGGCGTGGCTTCGCCAGGTTCCTGCCGGTGCTGGGCACGCTCGTACTCGCCTTCCTGCTCGTCGTGGCGGTGCTCCTGGCAACCCCGTTCATCTCGCTCGTCGGTGTGCTCGGTCTCGCGGTAACCGGGGTGATCGCGCTCGTGCGTCGAGGCAGGTCCGGCGCCGCCCTCCCGAAGTGGCCCACCTGGCGCACCTGGGGCTTCGCCGCGATCCCGTTCGCCTGGGCCGCAAGGGTCATCGCACCCGCGTTGCTCATGCTTCCCGCGTCAGTTCTCGAACCTGCCGGCCCCCTCCGGGCGTACCGGTCGGCGGAAAAGGCTGCAACCGGCGTCCGGACATCGATTCTCACGGTGTCCGCCATCGCCTTCGTTGCGACTCTCGGACTATCCACCAGTTTCGCCCTGCTCGGCAGTGTGCTCTGGGGCGACGTCGGCGGAGCCTTGCTCGGTGCCCTCGTGCAACTGGCCGCGTTGCCACTGCCCATCGTCGCGGCCGTGGCCCTGTACCGCCGCGCCTGCGGCCCCGGCGGTCGCGTACTCGCCCAGTCGAACGCAGCCGTGTCCCGGCGGGCGGCACACGTCGTATCCCCGCTGATGACCCGAATCGCCGTGCTCAGCATTGCCGCTCTCGTCGCCACGACGACCGTGGTGATTCCGATCGGCGTGAGCTCGGCATCCGCGGATCCGGCCAACGCCGGAAACGACGTGAGCCTCGTCGTCAGTTCACCTGACGACTCCCTCGACCCGGTCGCGCTCGCGGCGCAGCAGGCGAGTTGCCGCGCTGTCGGGCCTGACTGCACTATCCGTGCGGCGCTCGGTCTCGCGGCGCAGGACGCGGCCGACGGAGCGCACTCAGCGACCATCGGCTTCGCGACGGGCATGACCATCACCCTGGCGGGTCCACTGGACTTCACGCCAACGGCGGGCGCGGGAATCGCAGGCACCCTCGCGATCGACGGCAGCGGTGTCGTGCTCGATGGTGGCGACTCGTATCGCATCCTGTCGGTGACGAGCGAGCTCTGGAACCTCGCGGTGTCCGGGCTGACATTCCGCCACGGTCACTCCTTCGACGGGTTCGCCGGGGCGCTGCAGGCGGGAGTGCCGCAAACGCAGCTCCAGTCCGTCGTCTTCGATGGCAACGCCGCCGCGTTCGGGGGCGGCGCCGTGTTCGCCAGGGTGCTCACCGTGCTCGACAGCACCTTCCTCGACAGCCGGGTGACCGGTTTCGGCTCGTCCACGTTGGGTGGGGCGATTCGTGCGACGGGCCACATCTCGATCGTGAACTCGACATTCTCCAACAGCGTGATCGGCGACCAGTACAGCACGCCGATCAACAACGGCAGCGACGTCTATGCGGACGCCGACATGGACGTGGTGAACAGCACCTTCGTCAACTCGAAGGGCGGCTCGCTGCGGGCAGCCGGGCCGTCCACGATCAGCAACTCGCTCTTCACGACCGATTGGGCCGGCGGCGGATTCATGTGCGACGGCACCTTCACCGGTGGTGCCAACTTCGCGAAGGAAGGCGACAATACGTGCCCGGGCACGAGCGGGGTGCACTACAGCCCCAACGTGCTCCTCCCGCTGGATTCCGCAGGAAAAGTCCCGGTCTTCCCGCTCAACCCGAGTGGGAACCCTGCGCTCGGCGTCGGCGTGAACTGCCCCCCGTTCGATGCGCTCGGCGTGGTTCGCGCCCCCAGTGGCTGCGATCTGGGTGCGGTGGAGTTCAGCGGATCGACGTCGATCGCCCTCGAGGCGGTGCCGAACACGACAATCGTCGGGTCCGTGACCCTCAGGGCGACAGTGACCGGCGACACCGACGCGCTCCCACAGGGCACAGTGACCTTCACCTTCGACGGTGTCGACCACGGCCCGATCGCCCTCTCGAACGCGGCCGGCGCAGCGGTCGCCGAGGTGGTGGTCTCCGGGCTCGTCCTCGGCAGCACCTACGCCTACTCGGCGGCATACACACCCTCCGGCCCCTTCCAGCCGAGCGGGTCGAGCGTCATCAACTACACCGTCCAGCCGGTGCAGGTCGCGGTCGACCTGCTGTGCGCGAACCCGGCGGAAACAAACCCGGCGGCGGCACCGGAGTGCCTCGGCGACCACTGGAACATCACCGACACCGAGTCCATCCACGTCACGGCGACGGTGGCGGATGCCTCGGCCGGTACGATCGAGATCGCCCTCGACCCGGCCGGCACCACCATCGTCGCAGCGCCGGAGCCGACTGTCGACGGCAAAGCGACATTCGTGATCCCGGGATCCGCATTCGGCCTGGGTACGCATGACCTGTACGCGATCTTCAGCAGCGACGACGGCACGCAGGTCGGAGTATCGCCCATCGCGCGGTCACTCGTCGTGCTGCACACGCCGGTCGTCACGATCTCCGGGGTCGGAAGCAGCGGTATCTACGGCGACACGGGAGCCGGGACCTTCACGGTCACCGTGTCTGGAAGCGGCCTGACACCCACCGGAATCGTCACGGTCTTCGGGCATCCTGCGACACTGGATGCGTCGGGCACGGCCACTCTCGATCTCAGCGACCTCTCCGTCGGCACCGCATTCGCACTGTCGGCGAGCTACGCCGGCGACAGCGTCTACGGGCGCGGAATCTCGAACACTGTCGGCTATGAAACGACGGCAGCAGGCACGACCACACAGATAGGCTCGATCTCGCCCGCGGCGCCGCAGTTCGGTGAGCCGGTTTCCGTCGTCGTGACGGTGAAGGCTGTCGCGCCGAGCGGCCGGGATCCACAGGGCTCGGTGACGCTCGTCGTCGACGGCTCGCAGAGCTTCGGCCCGATCGACTTCGATCCGTACGCGCAGGACAACGACGGCACGATGACCTTCGAGGTGGTGGTCCCCGCCGGCGCGCTGGGTGCAGGAGACCATGAGCTGGTTGCCGAGTTCGACGGCCACGGCAACTTCACCAACTCCGACTCGCCGAGCGCGCCCCTCACACTCGGCCTCGCTCCGACTACGACGGTTCTCGTCGCTTCGCCCACGCCGTCGGTGTTCGGCGATCTGGTCACCCTCACAGCAACTGTGGATGCCACTGGCGTCGCGTCCATTCCGACAGGCACTGTCGGATTCTCCACCGGTGCTCGTTCCCTCGGCACGGCGGCGCTCTCCCCGTGCGACGCGCCGAACCCGGACGGTTGTGCCGTGGCATCCCTCACCGTGCTCGCGAGTGCGCTCGGTGTCGGAATCACGACCCTCGGTGCTGGTTACCAGGGTGCGGCGGACCTCGCGTCCTCTTCCGTGTCAATCGCGGGCTACGTCGTCTCGAAGGCGACGCCGACCGTGACGGTGACCGGGGCGGGCGGGCTCGTTTACGGGCAGTCGACGACCTACACGGTCACCGTGGGCCCCGCGCTCGTCAAGCCGGCCGACGGCACCCAGCTCATCATGACCGCCGTGCCCGCGATCGGCGTTCCGGTACCACTCGGCACCGTCACCCTGGTCGACGGTAGCGCGACGATCCTGGTCCCGACCATCGGCACCCTGGTCCCCGGTGCTTACGCGATCACGGCGACGTTCGCCGGGGATGGCAGCTTCGAGGCTGCGACCGGCTCATCCACCCTCGCCGTGAACAATGCGGCCACGGACATCGGACTCGACTCGATCAGCTCGACGACAGTCGTCTACGGGAACTCGCTCGACCTTGTGCTCTCGGTCGCCAACACATCCACCGATAGCCAGCCGGAAGGCGATGTCGTCGTCACCTGGCTGGGCCACGAGGTGGGCCGGGCCACCCTCACGCCCGCGAACGACACAGCCACACCCGGGGTGCGCACAGTGCACATCACCGCCGACTTCGGGGCGACGATTCCCGGTCCGAGCGAATTCTGGCTGACCGCGGAATTCGTGCCAGCCCTCGGATTCGCCGCAGACCGACTCAAGACCGACGCGAACGAGGAACGCAGTTGGGTGACCGTCACCCCGATGCCGACCGAGGTCTCGGTCGACATGACGGCGGTGATCGGCCAGCCGCTCGCCGCCACGGCCCACGTCGACATCGTCGGTGAGAACCTCGGCATCGTCCCCGGCGGCGGGATCACATTCTTCATCAGCAAGAGCGGCGCTGGCACGCAGCAGGTCGGTCCGGTCGCCCTGGTCAACGGACAGGTCACGCTCGCCCAGGCGCTCGGCGCCTTCCCGATACCCGTGAACATCACGGGTACCTGGTCCGTGCGCGCGACCTACGTGAAGGACTCCGATTTCCGCTACTTCGCGGTGAGCCCTTCGAACACGGCGATCACGTCCAGCGATGTCGTCGCGGGCGGGGCAGTCGTGACGGCGGATGCGCCGACGGCCCCGGAATTCGGGCTGCCGGTGGTCGTCCACGCTACTGTGGCCGGCGCCATCGTGCCGGATGGCACGGTGCGGGTACAACTCTCCGGCTTCGGTAACCTCCTGGCCAGCGCCGAGGTTCCGCTCGTCGACGGCAAGGCCGACCTGACAATCGATCCGGGCTGGCTCGCGTTCGGCGCATCCAATGAGTTCATCGTGCGCTATTCCGGCGGCATCGGGCTGGATGCGGCGTCCTCCGACCCGTTCACCATCACGGTGGGCAAGACGGCGACCCACACCACGGTAAGCACCACGAGCCGGGTCTTCACCCTCTACCCGGGAATCGTGGGCTCGCCCGTGCACTACACGGCACACGTCTCCGCCAGCGCCGGCACTCCGTCTGGCAATGTGGCCTTCAGCCGTGACTCCGCGTTGCTCGGGTTCGGGCAACTCGACGCGAACGGCGACGCTAGCATCACCGTCATCCCGGATGCCGACTGGTCGGGCGAGATCGTCGCGGCGTACCAATCAGCCAACGGCACGATGGCGGCCAGCACGGGGACGCTCACCCACTCCTGGGTGCACGCACCCGTCACCCTCACGCTCCAGGGTTCCCCATCGGGCAAGGTCGGCGTCTCGACCGGGTACACGGTGGGCGTGCAGTTCGACTCGGCCCAGTTCCAGTTCCTGGACGCCAGCCTCGGTCCGCAGCACGCCCCGAATGGCTCGGTGACGATCAGTGACGGTGACGGCACATCGTGTACCACCATCCTCGTCGAAGGCGACAACCAGACCAGCCACGGAACCTGCCAGGTGCAGTTCGGTCAACTCGGGTCGCACGCGTTCACCGCCACCTACGCCGGCAACTCGATCTATGCGCCCGGCACTTCCCCCACGGTTATCACCATGGTCGGCAAGGGCACGCCCGCACTCACCCTGACCACTCCGAACGGCGACAACTGGGCAGGGCTCACCACGATTCCTGTCGAATGGTCGGTTGCCGGCCCCGCGGAAGGCACCGTGACGGTCAAGCTCGGGACCGCAACGGTGTGCGCCTCCGTCTCCCTTGTCGGATCCTGCAACGTCGCCGTCCCGGCCTACAGCAACGTCACCAACGGAAATCGCCTGACCCTGACCTATAGCGGCGGCCAGTTGTGGAACGCCGAGACCACCACCCTGACCGGCACGATCATCGCCTGCATCCCCTTCGAGCAACCGTCGTCGAACCCGGATGGTACGGCTACGGTGACGTTCGGTCCGGCCCCGACCTGTGGAGACGGCACCGGCTACTACACGACCGACCTCGTCGTCGTCAACGCGATGCCCGTGGACGGCAATATCGTCACAGGCTTCTCCGGTGGCCAGATTCCCGGAACGCCATTCCGCTCGTTGTACCCCGCCGACGCCGTCAGCACGTATTCGAACGGCGCTGCCTCGATGCTGATTCACCCGGCGCTCGGGTTCGCGGGGACCCAGGTGATCCCGTTCGGATTCCGGGCAAACACGCGGCCCCAGTGCGTGTCTGTGCGCTTCCAGACCACCGGGATCCCCAACCGGTTGGATGCCATCAACACGCTTTTCTGGGACGCCCCGAACACGTGCGGCAGCGTCCCCACGGTGTCGGGCAACTCGATCACGCAACTCATTCCCAACGGCGCACAGGTGCGAGTGTCGTACCAGACCGGATTCATCCCGGACCGTGCGAAGTTCTACGGCTGGCAGGGGCTGGCCTCCGGCGATGCGTTCGCGACGTCGGCGACCTACACGATCGGCCCGGACACCAGGACCATCACGGCCGCCTTCGGGCCGATCTGCTACGACTCCGCACCGAGCGTCGTGCAGCCGAGTGATGGCACAATCACCCTGTCGCTCGGGTCGCCCAACTGCACGGATCCCCAAACCAAGAAGAGCGGCTGGCTCTACAACACGCCGGGAACGGCGACGCTCGTCGACGCGGTCGGGACGAGCCTGACGGTCGTCAGCACCCGCTATGGCAGCCTCAACGGGTACATGCAGGCGATCCAGGACAAGGCCTGGGTTCCTGACCGGCCCGTCTACTTCACCGGCTGGGGCGGTGACACCGGTGCTTTCACCGTCGGGGCGACCACGACCGCCACCGATGCATCCGGCGTGCGGCGGGACTCCCACAAGATCGCGTTCCTGCTCGGTGAACGTCCATTCACGATAACCGCGTCCTACGCGGGCTGCACCACCCTGTCGACGCAGGTCATCGGCGACGCGTCGAACGGAGCCCCGGGCACGGTCACGATGAACACGCCGGGCGACTGCCCGCTGGGTGCCGGATTCGGGGCCACCCGCTGGTACAAGGCCGGTACGCAGGTGAGCCTGACGACGGCGCCGACGGGCAAGACCCTGAAGTTCCTCGGCTGGAGCGGATTCACGGTGCCGACCGGAAAGACGAGCAACACGACGATTGTCTTCGCGCTGAACGCCAACGCGGTCGCGACCGCGTCGTACGGCACGAATGCCAACTGCCGTCCGTTCGCTATCACCGGGGTGCCCGCCGGTGCGCTGACCCTGGATACGACATTCATCCTCGGCCCGAACGCCTGCGCTGCTGAGTACGGCTCGAAGTTCTACGACCAGGGTGTTGGTGGCAACGGGATACTCATCGATGCCTCTCCAGCGACAGCCGCGGCCGATGGCGCCGAGACAGTGTTCGCCTGGGCGACAAACGTTCCCGGGTCGCCGGCAGGCACCGAGGGCGGCCTGAGCAGGCTGTGGCAGCGCACCACCCAACTCAATGAGCTGTTCTACGGCAACTCGACAGTCGTCGCCTACGCCTGCGAGTTCGTGACCGTCGGCGCGAACGTCTCCAGCCCGGATGGCACCTTCGTGAGCAGCGCGAGTTCGACGAACATCTCGCGGGAGACCCAGTCGCGGCTCGCCGATTTCGTGATCACACAACCAGCAGACTGCTCGACCGGCTCCGATCCGCGCTCGGGCTACGGTGGTTACGCCTGGGTCGTCGGCACGCAGCTCGTCCCGGTTGTGACCGCCGACCCGGTCGCCTACAAGTTCACCGGTTGGTCGAGGGATGTGAAGGGCACAGGGCAGACCTCTGATGCTCCGCTGAACCTTGTCGGCCCCGGCCATACCGCGCAGGGCGACAACTACCATTACCACGTCGCCGCGAACTTCACGGCGATCTGCTACACGCTCTCGCTGCCGTCGGATGCGGACAAGCTCGAGGTCATCACCGCGCCCAACTGCCCCGGGGTTGACGCCTCCCGCCGGATGTACCTCGGTGGCACCGCTGTCGTCCTCCACGCTCCGGACAAGGGCAACACACTCTTCCGCAACTGGGCAAGCGGTGTCGACACTGTCGACGCCGACTCGCACTGGGCCTCGGTGACGATGACGAGCGACAAGTCGGTAGTGCCCTACTACTCGTCGAAGTCGGCGGGGGAGTACATCAGCACCTACGGCACGATGGTCGGCGACTCGCTGGCTGTCGGGTCCAAGAAGCTGCTCGGGGTGGCGACAGCTGCGGTGTCGGCCTACTTCAAGGCGATCATCTCCAACGCCGCACTTGTCGCATCCGGCATCGGCTACGTCGCGCAGGGCCTCGAGTACTTCGGCGTCCATGGCGCCGTCATCGACGGTATGAAGAACGCCTCGAGCGCCATGAACAGCATGATCGCCCTGCTGTTCGCGCCGATGGACTGCCTCACCGCCTGGTCGGCCGGCGGGCAGGACACCGCGTTCTACGCGGCGCAGAACTTCATCGGCGGTGCAATCGTCGCCGCCCTCTCGGCGAGCGCAACGAAACCGAAGGATGCGGCGACCGCCGCCAGCACATTCCAAACGTTGAAGACCCAGGCGGCGGCCGCGGCGCCGGTCGCCGGGCAGGGGGTAGCCGCGATACTCGCGGCCAAATCGATCTACGACGCGGCGTCGTCGGGCAACCTGGGCTGGGAGTCGTCGGCGTACGACGCGTGGGCCTCGCAGAGCAGTGTGTCGGTGTACACCACCTGTATGGCGAACACCGCCGGCGCGGCCGCGACCTCGGTCATGACCGTCGGCGGCTAGCTAGGCCTGCGGGTCACCCTCCTGCTCCGTTGCGTCCGCGGCGGCGAGGGCCGGGCTCCAGGGCAGTAGCGGCACCCCGAGTTCGGCAGCGAGGGCGTCGGCGAGGTCGCCGCGAGCGACGACCTCGATGCCAGCCAGGTTCTGCCAGGCCGCGGCATCCCGCACCAATTGCGCGATGCGCGGCTCGAGGCCGTCGGCCGAGGAGCCTTCCCGCCAGGCGGACTGCACCCGTAGCACGCCGTTCTGCCTGTCGCTCTTGAGGTCGATGCGGCCCACGAGCGCCTCATCGATGAGCACCGGCAGCGTGTAGTAGCCGAACACGCGCTTGGGCGCCGGCGTGTAGATCTCGATGCGGTAGTGGAAGCCGAACATGCGCAGTGCCCGCTCGCGCTCCCACACGATGGGGTCGAACGGCGAGAGCAGTGCGGCCGTCTCGATGCGGCGCGGGATGCGGGCGTCACGATGCAGCAGTGCCGGCTTACCCCAGCCGGCAACGGTCACGGGCACGAGGTCGCCCGATTCGGTCAGCTCGGCTGCTGCGGCCCTCGTCTCGGCCTGGGGGAGGCGCCAGTAGTCGGCGATGTCGCGGATCGTGCCGACGCCGAGCGCCTGCGCGCCCAGGCGAACCAGTTCACGAATCGCGTCCTGCTTCGGGATCTCCTGCTCGAGCACATGGGCGGGCAGCCTGCGCTCGGGTAGGTCGTAGATGCGCTCGAACCGGGTGCGCCCGGCCACGGCGACCTCCCCGCGGAAGAACAGCACCTCCAGGCCGGTCTTGACCTCGGACCAGCCCCACCACGGTCCGCTGCGCTTGTTCGACTCGTGCTCGATCCTGCTGGCAGGCAGCGGACCCTTCTCCGCGAGTTCGGCGAGCAGGAAGTCGGTCATCCGTTTGTTGGACGTCGCCCACAGCTTCGTGCGCCCGGTGCCTTCGCGCTCGTTGAGCATGAACCAGCGCCAGAGCGGCCAGGATTCGACGGGGATGAGCGCGGCCTGGTGCGCCCAGAATTCGACGTACGGCGCCTTCTTCGTGAATGTGAGTCGGTCGAGGTCGGCCTTGTCGTACGCGCCGAGCCGGGCGAGCACCGGCAGGTAGTGGCTGCGCTCGAAGACGTTGACGGAGTCGAGTTGCAGCACCCCAAGCCGCTGCATGAGCAGGTTCAGCTGCCGGGTGCCGGCCGGCGCGTGCGGCTTGCCGGCCCCGGGTTTGCCGAAGCCCTGGGCCGCCAACGTTATGCGCCGTGCCTGCGCTGCTGAGATCGAATCGACCATAGGTTGCAGACACTACCGCCGACCACCCACACCGGCGCAATGTCCCGGGGCCTCGCGCCTGTCGCCGCGCGCGTCGGTCAGCCGGCGAGCTCCGGCAGGGCGAGCACCTCAACGACGCTGACCCTTTTGGGCCTTGCATGCTCCGACCGGCATACGCCCGGGAAGGCGACCTAGACTAATCGCGTGGCAGTCGCTGGAGAGAAGAAACCTGTCGCCAGGCCTGGAGGGGTGAATACTGGCGAGGTGAATGCCGACGAGGCGGTGCCGCCCGCGCTGCGCGTTGCCGGCGCGTACTCCTGGCGCATCCTGCTCGTTGTCGCCGTCATCGCGGTTGTCATCTTCGTCGTCGGCCAACTGCGCGACATCGTCGTGCCCTTCATGATCGCGATTCTCGTGGCCGCGCTGCTCGTGCCGCTCGTGCAGTGGCTGATGCGGCATCGCTGGCCGAAGTGGCTGGCAGTCGCCCTGGCCATGCTCGGCACCATCGCGATAGTCGGCGGGCTCATCTTCGTGATCGTCTGGCAAATCCGCAGCGGATACCCCGACCTGCAGGTGCGTTCGGTCAAGGCGTATGACCAGTTCAAGGCCTTCCTCGCGACCTCCCCGCTGCAGCTGGATGACGCGCAGATCCAGTCGTATATCGACCAGGCGCTCGCGGCCATCCAGAAAGACGGGCAGGCGCTTCTCTCCGGGGCGCTTTCGGTAGGGACAACGGCCGGCCATGTGCTCGCCGGGCTGCTGCTCACGCTCTTCGCTACCCTCTTCATCCTCATCGACGGCAAGGGCATCTGGGCCTGGATAGTGCGCATCTTCCCGCGCGCCTCGCGTGCCGCGCTCGACGGGTCCGGCCACGCAGGCTGGGTCACCCTCACGACATTCGTACGGGTGCAGATCTTCGTGGCCTTCGTGGACGCCGTCGGCATCGGCCTCGGCGCCTGGATCCTCGGGCTCGTGTTCGGCGGCTTCCCGCTCGTGATCCCGATCGCGATCGCTGTCTTCCTCGGGTCGTTCATCCCGGTGGTCGGGGCCGTGCTCACCGGAATCGTCGCCGTATTCGTGGCGCTCGTCTACCTGGGGCCGGTTCCTGCCCTCATCATGGTCGGGGTCGTGATCGCCGTGCAGCAGATCGAGGGCCACGTGCTGCAGCCGTTCATCATGGGGACCGCGGTGAAAGTGCATCCACTCGCAGTCGTCTTCTCGGTGGCCGCTGGGTCATTCATCGCGGGGATACCCGGCGCGCTTTTCGCCGTGCCGATAATTGCCGTGACCAACGTGATGGTGAAGTACATTTCAAGCGGTCAATGGCGCACAAATCCGCGCCCCGAGGCGAAGGACGTTCTTCCGCATGCCTGAGACGACGCTGGCCGGCCCGACACTCGCCGAGTTCCAGGAGGCCCGTGACCGCATCGCCGGCGCGGTGAGCCTCACGCCGATGGAGAGCTCGCGATACCTCTCCGGAGCGCTCGGCTCACCGGTTTTCCTCAAGTGCGAGAACCTGCAGCGCACAGGCTCGTACAAGATCCGCGGCGCCTCGAACCGGCTTGCTCGCCTCACCGACGAGGAGAAGGCAAGGGGAGTGGTCGCGGCATCCGCTGGCAACCACGCCCAGGGCGTGGCCCTCGCGGCCCGCTCGCTCGGGATCAAGGCGACCATCTTCATGCCCGTCGGCGTGCCGCTGCCCAAGCTCCAGGCCACGAAAGACTACGGCGCGGATGTCGTGCTGCGCGGCCACACGGTCGACGAGCCACTGCGGGCGGCCGCCGAGTTCGCCCGCACGACGGGAGCCGTGTTCATCCATCCCTTCGACCACGCGGATGTGGTGGCCGGGCAGGGTACCCTCGGCCTGGAGATTCTCGACCAACGCCCTGATGTCGACACGGTGATCGTGCCGGTCGGCGGTGGCGGGCTCATCTCGGGGGTGGCCAGTGCGATCAGGCAGCGGGCCGCGCTCGACGGTCGAGTCGTCAGGATCATCGGGGTGCAGGCGCTCAACGCGTCCGCGTATCCGATCTCGCTCGAAAAGGGCGCCCCCACGAACATCACCATCCTGCCGACAATCGCGGACGGCATCGCCGTCTCGCGGCCGGGCGACCTGAATTTCGAGATCGTGCGCCAGGTCGTGGATGAGGTCATCACCGTCACCGAGGACGACATGGCCCAGGCCCTGCTCGTGCTGCTGGAGCGGGCCAAGCTCGTCGTCGAGCCCGCTGGCGCCGTGGGCGTTGCCGCGATCCTGTCCGGGCAGGTGAAGGCAACCGGCACGACCGTCGTGATACTCAGCGGTGGCAACATCGACCCGCTCATGATGGAGCGCGTGATCAGCCACGGTCTCGCGGCATCCGAACGCATACTCAAGCTGCGCATCCCGCTGCACGATCGCCCCGGGCAGCTCGCGCGTGTGTCGACAATCGTGGCAGAGAGCAACGCGAATGTCGTCGAGGTGCTACACACGCGGCACGGCAGCGGCCTGCAGATCAGCCAGGTCGAACTCGAGTTGCACATCGAGACCCGCGGCCCCGAGCACGCCGAGACCGTGCTCGCCCACCTGCGCGATGAGGGCTACGAGCCGCGCGTCGACTTCTAACCGCGCTGCGGTGGATGCTACGGAACGTACGTCTCGACCTTGATGATCTTCACCGCGATCGACTTGCCGTTCGGAGCCGTGTAGCTCGTCTCGCCGCCGACCTTCATGCCGATGATCGCGGTGCCCAGCGGGCTGCCCTCGCTGTAGACGTCGAGGTCGCTCTCGCCGACGATCTCGCGGCTGCCGATGAGAAATACCGACTCGTCGCCCTGGATGGTGGCGGTAATGACCGTGCCCGGCTCGACAACTCCCGTGCTCTCGGGAGCCTCGCCGACAACAGCATGGCGCAGCAGCTCGGTGAGCACACGGATGCGCGCCTCGATCTTGCCCTGCTCCTCCTTGGCGGCGTGGTAGCCACCGTTCTCCTTGAGGTCGCCTTCCTCGCGGGCGGATTCGATCTTCTTCGCGATCTCGACGCGGCCCTCACCGGAGAGCTGTTCGAGCTCCGCACTGCGACGGTCGAACGCCTCCTGGGTCAGCCACGTGACCGAGTTGTCGTTGGCCACAATGCTCTCCTAACAGAATGAAACCGGCCGCGCGGTGCTGATCGCAACCCGGCCGGTTTCGTGGAATCAGACAAGCCTAGGTGAGCCAGCAACGGTAGATCAACCCGCTGACCGCGAGCTCGGTCGTGCGCAGCGTGTCGGTGAGCTTGCGGGTGCGCTCCGGGGATGCGGGTACGTCCACGATCTTCCAGCCCACGATGCCGAAGGTGGAGTTGAGCGCCTGGAGCGCGCATTTGGCGGGGGTGCCGGGGGAGACGCTGAACTCCCACGAGATGCTCACCTCGCTGTCGCTGACTATCGTGTGCCCGGTGTCATTGGCTTCGAACTGTGCGGGCGAGCCGAGTAGCCCGCCCCAGACCAGCCAGAGGGTGAAGACGATGGCGAATGCGATCGCGGATGCCACGACCACCCAGCGCGTGCGCAGCCGCGCCGATCGCGTGCGCCCGTATCGGGCGTCGAGGTCGACCGGGCTTGTCACATGCACTCCGATAGTCTGGAGTTCCAAGGCTATAAGCAATCCCTAGGAGTTCGGTCCGCATGCCCAACAGCGCGAGGCGGATGCTCGCGGTCCACGCCCACCCCGACGACGAGTCGAGCAAGGGTGCAGCGACCTACTCCTACTATCGCAGCACGGGCGCGGCGGTCATGGTTGTCAGCTGCACGGGCGGCGAGCGCGGCGATGTGCTCAACGATGCGCTCGAGCCTCGCGCAATGGCCGAGCGTGACATGGCGGGCTTGCGCCGCATCGAAATGGCGCGCGCACAGGCGACGCTCGACATCCAGCACCGCTGGCTCGGCTACGAGGATTCTGGGCTGCCGGAGAACGGTGAACCGCTCGAGGCCAACTGCTTCGCGCTCATCCCGCTGGAGTTCTCTGCGGCACCCCTCGTGAAGATCATTAGGCAGTACCGCCCGCAGGTGCTCGTCACCTACGACGAGAGCGGCGGCTACCCGCATCCAGACCACATCCGCACGCACGAGCTGTCGATGTTCGCCTGGCGTGCAGCCGGGGATGCCGCGGCATACCCGGGGCTGGGCGAGCCGTGGCACGTGCCGAAGGTGTACTACGACCGCATCTTCAACTCGCATCGGGCCACGACAGTGCGCGACGCCCTCGTGGCCCGCGATCATCCCCGGGCCGCGGATATCACCGAGCTCGCCGGCTGGTTCGTGGACCAGCCATCCCTCGTCACGACCCAGGTGCCGGTCGGCGACTTTCTCGAGGTGCGCGATGCCGCGCTGCGTGCCCACGCGAGCCAGGTCGCGCCCGACGACCGCTTCTTCTTCTGGCCGAACGACGTGCAGCGCGAGGCCTGGCCGTACGAGGATTTCCAGCTCGCGGAGTCATCAGTCGAGACGACGCTGCCAGAGACCGACATGTTCGCGGGCATTCCCGCAGACGCCGAGTAAGGACACATCATGAACAGCGTGCTGACAAGAGTGATCGTCTGGCTCGCCGACCCGAGCCCCAGCCCATCCTCCGCGTACACCGGCGACGAGAACCTCATCACTCCCGGCGTCGTCGGCTTCGCGGTGACGTTTCTCATCGCGCTCGCCACCGTGTTCCTCCTCATCGACATGAGCCGCAGGATGCGGCGGGTGCGCTACCGCTCGGAGGTCCGCGAGCAGCTCGAGGCTGAGCGGCTGCTGGCGGAGAGTGAAAGCACCGGCGGTAAACCGGACGACGACGAGCGCTAACCCAGCACCGGCGGGTTCGTCGCCACGATGAAAATCCCTGTCCAGTGGCACAGGAACGCGAGCAGCGTGAGTGTGTGGAAGATCTCGTGGAAGCCGAACACACCAGGCACCGGGTTGGGGCGCTTGAGCCCGTAGAAGACAGCACCCGCCGTGTAAAGCAGGCCGCCGATGAGGATCAGGGTCATCATTATCGCGTTGGCCTGGAAGAAGTCCACGATGAACGCGAGGGAGGCGTAGCCGAGCAGAACGTAGAGCGGCACGTATAGCCAGCGCGGCGCCCCCACCCAGAACACGCGGAACAGGATGCCGGCCCCGGCCCCACCCCAGACCAGCGAGAGCAGAAGCACCGCTTTGTCGTGCGGCAGGCTCAACACGGTGATCGGGGTGTACGAGCCGGCGATCAGCAGGAAGATGTTTGCGTGATCGATGCGCTTGAAGATCGCCTTGACCCGCGGACGCCAGTTGATGCGGTGGTACAGGGCGCTCGTTCCGAAGAGCAGCAGGGAGCAGGCGAAGAAGATCGCACAGCTGATTTTCGCGGCAACCCCGTCGGCGGCGACGACGAGGATGATGCCGAGCACGACGGCCACGGGGAACGTGCCGGCGTGAATCCAGCCCCGCCACGTGGGCTTGGTGTCTGCCGTGCCATTGTCGAGCTCATCCTCGAGCAGCGGAAGGTTCAGTCCCGCTTCGCCCTCCACATCGTGGGGGGCGCCGGGGGCGATCTCGCTCATGGCGCCAGTGTACGGCAGGGGCGTGGGCGGGGGCCGGGCACGCGCTTTGGGCTAGCGTAGGTCTGTGAAGGAGCGCCAGGTACCACTCGGTCGCGGCTTTCTCTATGGGCTCTACCAAAACCGGCTGCGGCGCTTTCTCGCCACCCAGCAGCTTCCCCGCCACATCGCGATGATCATCGACGGCAACCGCCGCTGGGCAAAGCTGCGTGAGCTCGAGACGGCCGCGCACGGGCACCGTGCCGGTGCTGCCAAGTACCGCGAGTTTCTCGTCTGGTGTGACGACCTGGGAATCTCTGTCGCGACCCTGTATCTGCTCTCGACGGATAACCTGTCGGGTCGACCGCGCGAAGAACTCGACGGGTTGTTCGAGATCATCGGGGACCTCGCCGAAGACCTCTCCCACTTTCGCGATTGGCGCGTGCAGCACGTCGGTTCGACCGATGGCCTGCCTGACCGGTTGAAGCGGCAGCTCGCCGAGGCCCAGAAGCGCACGGCGAACAACACCGGGCTGCACGTGAACCTCGCGATCGGCTACGGCGGCAGGCGCGAGATCGCCGACGCCATGCGCAGCATCGTGCGTTCACACGAGAGCGGGGGCGGCACGCTCGACGCGCTCGCGGAGATCCTCACCCCTGAGCTCATCGGCGAGCACCTCTATACGGGCGGCCAGCCGGACCCCGACCTCGTCATCCGCACGTCGGGGGAGCAGCGGCTGAGCGACTTCATGCTCTGGCAGAGCGCCCACAGCGAGTTCTACTTCGTGGAGGCCCTCGGGCCTGACCTGCGCGAAGTAGACCTGTTGCGCGCCCTGCGTGATTTCTCGAGGAGACAACGGAGGTTCGGCCAGTGAGCATCACAATCGATGAGTTCGTTGAGCGCTTCAGCGAAGAGCCGGGCTACCTGGACTTCGCCAAGGCGGGCCCGGTGGGCCGCGCCGTGCGCGATGAGGAGAACGCCCTGTCGAGCCTCGTAGGCAGGGCACGGTTCGGCACACTCGCGACCCTGGATGAGCAGGACCTGCGGGTACGTGAAGCCGTCGCCGGCATCATCCGTTTTCCTGTCGAGCGGATAGGGTTCCAGCCCAACACGAGCCAGGGCCTCATGCACGCGATGTTCGGTCTTAAAGGGCAGGTTGCGCTCTCGCCCGCCGAATTCCCGAGCCTGACATTCGCGACGACGAGGGCCGGTGATGCCCTCGGCTCGCTCAAGCCACTCTGGCTAGAGACCGACCACGGCGGAGTCACCCCCGGCAACCTGAAAAAGCAACTCAAGCCATCCACGACTGCTGTCGCGGTGAGCCTCGTCGACTTCCGGACGGGATTTCTCGTCGACCTCGACGGCATCCGCCAGGTCATCGGCGACCGGCTGCTCATCGTGGATGCGATCCAGGGCTTCGGCATCGTCGACGCGCCTTGGGAGGTGGCCGATGTCATTGTTGCCGGAGGCCAGAAGTGGGTGCGGGCAGGCTGGGGCACGGGCTTCCTGGCGATGAGCGACCGTGCTCTCGAGACACTGCGCCCGGTCATGTCCGGCTTCTCCGCAACGGATGCCGGCCCCACCCCGCTCGACGAGGTTCCCCCGCCGACTGCCGGCGTCGCCGCGTTCGAGATCACCCACCCCGATCCGATCGCGCAGGGTCGCCTGGCAGCGGCACTCGAAGAGTTGGCGGAGGTGGGCGTTCCTGCAGTCGCGGCGTTGCTCGCGGAGAAGACCTCGAGAATCATCGACCTTGCCGACGAGTTCGGTGTGGCTGTGTCGTCGTCGCGGGATGAGTCTGAGCGGGCGGGGATAGTGGTGATCACCCCTGCTGACGACCAGCTCACGGTGCTCGTGGCATCCCTTCACAACCACGGGCTGACGGCTACGACCCGCGAGGGTTCGGTGCGGCTGAGCCCGCACGTGACGAGCTCGGAGGAGACATTCGCGATGCTGCGGTCGAGCCTCATGTCGTTCGCGAGCGCCATCGTCACGTGAGCGTTCGACAAATGTTCACGGTTGATATATCGCCGTAGGGGCGGTGCAAAGTCGAGGTTGGTTATTTAGCCTAGAAGGTGTGTACCCACGGTCTGCAATACCGCACGGGTACGATCTCCGGCCCCCGACAGCGCGATCGTCCCCCGAATCCCCTGGAGCCCGGGCCCGCCGCGTGCTCGGTGGGCTCGGCGGGCTCCTTGTTTTCAGCGTGATCGCCGGCCTGATCACGGCAGTCGCCGTCGCCCCGCTGATCGCGATCACCGGGGTCACGGCGTCGAGCACTATCGGCATCTTCGACGCCCTGCCCGAATACATCCGGATGGGCCGCCTTGCCGAGCGCAATACGCTCTACGCGCAGTCTTCGGCGCCCGGCAACGTCAACGGGTACATTCCGATCGCGACCATATACGACCAGAACAGGGTGGAGGTCGGCCTCGACGACATCTCGCTCTACGCGCGGGAGGCGGCGATCGACGGGGAGGACAGGCGTTTCTACGAGCACGGCGGAATCGATGTCGGGTCCGTCGTGCGCGCGACAATCGGCAACATGATGTCGAGCGGGGTGGAGAGCGGCGCATCCACCCTGTCCATGCAGGTTGTCAAGAACATCTTCGTGCAGCGGGCCCTCGAGCAACCGACAGAGCAGCAACGCAAGGATGCATACAACGCTGCGACCGCGACATCCCTCGACCGCAAACTCAAAGAGATGAAGCTCGCGATCGGGCTGGAGAAGAAGTACACGAAAGACGAGATACTCGCCGCCTACCTGAATATCTCCTTCTTCGGCGACAACACCTACGGCATCGAGACCGCGGCGCAGCGTTACTACAGCACCACTGCCGCCCAGCTCACCCCCGCCCAGGCCGCGAGTCTTGTTGCCATCGTGCAGTACCCGGGTGAGCGCGGCCTCGATAACCCGGACAACTACAAGCGCAACCAGGCACGGCGCGATGTCATCCTCGCGAGCATGTACGAGGCGGGCCATCTCACGAGGGACGAGTACGAGCAGGCGCTGCAGACGCCGGTGGATGACACGACGCTCAAGCCTTCACCTGCCGCCAACGGGTGCTACGCCGCCAACGACTACGCGAAGTGGTTCTGCGACTATGTGGTGAAGAACGTCAGCGCGTTCGAGGCGCTCGGTGCCACGACGAATGAACGTATCAAGAACTGGAAGCAGGGCGGCTACAAGCTGTACACGACCCTGGACATGGATGTGCAGCCGAATGCCCAGAATCAGACCTGGGCGTGGGCTCCTAACGAGGAGACGGCATTCGCGTTGGGCAGTTCTACGGTGTCTGTGCAGCCGGGCACGGGCCGGATCCTCACCATGACCGAGAACAAGGTATTCAACGACACGCTGGATGGCGGCGGCGTCGGGGCGTCAGCTGTCAACTACAACACCGACTACGAGCACGGCGGCTCGAGCGGCCTCCAATCCGGTTCGACCTACAAACTCTTCACCCTCGTCGCCTGGCTCGAGGCCGGCCACAAACTCAGCGAGTTTGTGGACTCAAGCGCCCGCACGGTCGAGCAGTCGAAATTCCTGGACACCTGCCCGGACAGCTACGGTCCCTGGGCTGGCCCATATCCGTTCAAGAACGACTCCGGTGGGGGCGGCGGCTCGATCTCGGTACTCTCCGCCACGACCGGATCCATCAATGGGGCATTCATCTCCATGGGAATGAAGCTGGACCTCTGCGCCATCCGCAGGGCCGCGGAGCGGCTCGGTGTCGAGCGCGCGGACGGTTCGCCCCTGTGGACGAACCCATCGTCGATCCTCGGCACCAACCAGATCACGCCGCTGAGTCTCGTGGGGGCGTACGCGGCGATCGCGGCCGGCGGGGTCTACTGCAAACCGATCGTGCTCGACCGGGTGGTCGGCCCCAACGGCGAAGACCTGCCGGGGCAGGCCCGCGAGTGCAGCCAGGCGGTCGCGCCGCAGATCGCTGCGACTGTCGCATATGCCCTCCAGGCGGTGGTTACCCGCGGAACGGCCACCGGCTCGAATCCCGATGACGGGGTGCCTCTGATCGGCAAGACCGGAACGACGGACGACGCGAACCAGACCTGGGTGATTACCTCGACGACCAACGTCGCAACCGGCGTCTGGGTGGGCAACAGCATAGGTACGTACGATCTCAAGCTGTATTCGTGGAACGACGTGCAGGGAAACCTGCTCAGGCACGAGATCATGCGCAACACGATCGCCGTGATCGACGGCAAATACGGGGGTGGGGGATTTCCCGCGCCGGATCCCGCCCTCAAATGAACTCTTAACCTGCCGGACATGCAAACGGGCGTGTCGGTTACACGTCTGAATCATCGAGCGCTTAGCGTCGAGTTACCGGGCACGGCGCCCGGTCGAGACGGCCAAGCGTTGTTCGTTTCGCGACATGTGCCTCATAACACATCGGCCGTCTTCGCAGACTGGATCCGGGTCTTGTCCCGGGGATGGAGTGCACGTGGCCGAGCTAGCAAACCCGACGTCGAAGCTGAAGCAGTCGCAGGTCGGGGGTGCGGGCTCCAGGCAGTTGGAACGCACATTCGTCCTCGACACGTCGGTGCTTCTCTCTGACCCGAAGGCCATCTTCCGGTTCGCCGAGCATCACGTCGTGCTCCCGGTAGTGGTGATCACCGAGCTCGAGGCCAAGCGCAACGATCCAGAGATCGGTTACTTCGCGCGCCAGGCGCTACGCAACCTCGACGAGTTGCGCGTGCAGCACGAGCGCCTCGACTTTCCCATCGCGGTCGGCGACGGCGGAAGCCTGCGCGTCGAGCTCAACCACTCGAACATGTCGGTGCTGCCGTCGGGTCTGCAGCTCGGCGACAACGATTCGAGAATCCTCGCCGTCGCCATGAACCTGGCCAACGACGGCCTCTCGGTCACCGTGGTCTCGAAGGACCTCCCGTTGCGTGTGAAGGCGGCATCCATAGGTCTTGCGGCTGATGAATACCGCGCAGAGCTCGCCGTCGATTCCGGGTGGACGGGCCAGGCAGACATCGACCTCGGCTCGGAGCAGATGGCCCAGTTGTATGACAACGAACAGCTGCATTCGCGCCTCGTGGAGGACCTTCCGGTGAACACCGGCCTGGTCATCCACTCCGACCGCGGTTCGGCCCTCGGGCGCGTTTCGGGCAGGGGCGAGATGCGTCTCGTGCGCGGGGACAGGGACATTTTCGGCCTGCATGGCAGGAGCGCGGAGCAACGGCTCGCGATCGACCTGCTGCTCGACCCTGAAATCGGGATCGTGTCGCTCGGTGGCCGTGCGGGCACCGGCAAGTCTGCCCTGGCTCTGTGCGCCGGACTCGAGGCCGTGCTCGAGAAGCAGCAGCACAAGAAGATCATGGTCTTCCGCCCGCTCTACGCTGTCGGCGGGCAGGAACTCGGCTTTCTGCCGGGGGATGCCGCGGAGAAGATGAATCCGTGGGCCCAGGCGGTGTTCGACACGCTCGGGTCGGTGGTTTCACAGAATGTGCTCGACGAGGTGCTCGAGCGCGGCCTGCTGGAGGTGTTGCCGCTGACCCACATCCGCGGCCGTTCACTGCACGACGCGTTCGTCATCGTGGACGAGGCGCAGTCGCTCGAACGCAACGTGCTGCTCACAGTGCTGTCACGCATCGGCCAGAATTCGCGGGTGGTGCTCACCCACGACGTCGCGCAGCGCGACAACCTGAGGGTTGGCCGTCATGACGGGGTGGCTTCGGTGATCGAGACGCTCAAGGGACACGCGCTCTTCGGCCACATCACCCTCACCCGGTCCGAACGATCGGCTATTGCCGCACTCGTTACCGAGATGCTGGAGTCCAACGAGTTGGCTTGAGTTTTTATCCCGTATTGTCAAAATGTGACCTGGGTGTTTTGGATAGTCGCGGCCACGCTGGGCGTGCTGCTGCTCTGGGGGCTGTTGGCGCCCCGGAGCAGCTGGCGATCGCTGACCAGCTGGAGCGTGTCCGATCCGCACAGCAATGAGCCCGGTGCGGGCTCATACGCTGTGCGGCGCCTCGTTGCGGGTGTCGGCACGCTGGGGCTTGCCGGGGTGCTAGTCGTAGCCTCGTCCTCATTCCTGGGGAATCTGCCCCAGGCCGCCCCGCCGTCATCCGCCGTCGAGGTGATGTGGGGCTCGCCTGATCCGCAGGTCGTGAACAGGGTGGTGGTGCCCCTTGTCGCACCTCCCGCCGGGCTTCCCGAGATGCCCATCCTCGGCTACCAGGCATTCGGCAACAGCGGTGCACCGTCGTACCTGACGAGGCTGCGGCAGTACTCATACCTGGGAAACGAGGAGATCCCTGGGTACATCGGGGTAGTCCCCGCCGTTGGGTTCACGGCGCTCGATACTGCCAACCTCGTCGTGCATGTACGCGGCCCCATCCTCTGCTTCCCGCGCCAGGCTGTCGTCATCGAGACCGACACCACTGTGCAGATCGGCATCTACTATGGCCGGCCCGATCCCGCGAGCAGCGCGCCCGTCGACCACGCCACGGGCTGCCCGTCCGGCGCTCCCCTCACGGCCTCGCTGCTCATCCCGATCGCGCTCGCGGCACCCGTTGGCGACCGCAAAGTGCAGGCACTCGATGGCACACAGGTGCCGGGCGTGGCGATTGTCGACTCCGGCAACTAGCAGCCCCTGTGGAGGGATGCCGCGCCGCTGGCGGCCTCGTCGCTAGCCTCCAGCCATGACGGCGGCGCCCACACCCACTCCCGCCCGCTGGGCCGCGCTGCTCGTGGAGCCGTTGCTCGCCGCGCCGCTCGCCGTGCTGCTCGCCGTCGTGGTCGTCGCGACCGTCGGAGCCGATCCGCGCTGCATCCCCGCGCTGTTCGTCGCGGCGGCGACCCCCGCCCTGTGCAGCAGCGACGTGCTCGAGCGCCGACTTCCCAATCGCATTGTGCTGCCCGGGCTTGTCGTAGCCGCAGGGAGTGCCGCGGGAGTATGGCTCGCGTACGGCGAACCACCGGTCGTCGCACTTCTGTCTGGGGCCGGCTACTTCACGTTCCTGTTCGCGCTCGGGCTCGCGGGCGGCATGGGCATGGGCGACGTGAAGCTCGGCGGCGTGCTCGGGCTGGCCGCCGGATTGCTGGGGCCGTCCGCCGCCGTGCTGTCACCGGTGCTCGCGTTCACGGCGGGCGGGGTTGGCGGTGTCATCGCGCTCATGCTGCGGGCACGCAGCATCCCGTTCGGCCCGTTCATGCTTGGTGGCTTCTGGGCGGCAGTCGCGCTCTGCGGGCTCGGGCGCGCGCTCGGGTAGTTGCGGGGTGCGCGCCGCTAGCCCGGGTGGGTCATCGACAGCACGTCGAGCGCCTTGTCGAGTTGTTCCAGGGTGATCTCGCCGCGCTCGACGAAGCCGAGAGCGATTGTGGCTTCGCGCACGGTCTGGCCGTGACTCACCGAATGCTTGGCGATCTTCGCCGCGGCTTCATAGCCGATGATCTTGTTGAGCGGGGTCACGATCGCCGGCGAAGACTCGGCCTGCGCGCGGGTGCGTTCGAGGTTCGCCTGCAGGCCGTCGATTGTCTTGTCCGCGAGCAGGGTCGCGGCGTTCGAGAGCAGGCGAATCGACTCGAGTAGCGCGGTGCCCATCACCGGGATGGCGACGTTCAACTCGAAGTTGCCGGACGCGCCCGCCCAGGCGACGGTGGCATCATTGCCGATGACCCGCCAGCACACCATGAGGGTCGCCTCCGGGACCACGGGGTTCACCTTGCCCGGCATAATCGACGATCCGGGCTGCAGGTCCGGGATGTGCAGTTCACCGAGGCCGGTGTTGGGGCCAGAGCCCATCCAGCGCAGGTCGTTGCAGATCTTGATGAGCGAGACGGCCAGCACCCGCAGCGCTCCGGATGCCTCCACAAGGCCATCCCGCGCGCCCTGCGCCTCGAAGTGGTCGACAGCCTCGGTGATCGGCAGCCCGCTACTTTCGGCGAGCAGCGCGATTACCTGCTGCGGGAATCCGACAGGGGTGTTGATGCCGGTGCCGACGGCGGTGCCCCCGAGGGGCACTTCGGCGATGCGGGGGAGAGCCGACTGCACCCGCTCGATCGCGAGGCGGATTTGGCGTGCGTACCCGCCGAACTCCTGCCCGAGGGTGACGGGCGTGGCATCCATGAGGTGGGTGCGCCCCGACTTGACCGCCGTGGCCCACAGCTTCGCTTTCGCCTCGAGCGCGACAGCGAGGTGATCGAGCGATGGGATGAGATTGTGGATCAGATCGCCAACGACGGCGACGTGCACCGATGTCGGGAACACGTCGTTCGACGACTGCGACATGTTGACGTGGTCGTTCGGGTGCACGGGTTTCTTCGAGCCCATCTCGCCGCCCGCGAGCTCGATCGCGCGGTTCGAGATCACCTCGTTGACGTTCATGTTCGTCTGCGTGCCGGAGCCCGTCTGCCACACGCGCAGCGGAAAGTGCTCGTACAGCTTGCCGGCGATCACCTCGTCGGCCGCCTCGGTGATGAGCTTCGTCTTTTCCTCGTCGAGCTTGCCAAGATCGCGGTTGACCAGCGCGGCGGCCTTCTTGAGCTGCGCCATCGCGCGGATGATCTCGCGCGGCATCACGTCGCGCGGCGTCGAATCGTCACCGATGTCGAAGTGGATCAGCGACCGCGCCGATTGGGCGCCGTAATATTTGTCCGCGGGGACGTCGATCTTCCCCATGGAGTCGGTCTCGACGCGAGGGCGTCCGACCGAGCCGTTCGTCTGCGTGGTGGCCATAGCAGACCTCGTTTCGGCGGCCCCGGCTCGCGGCACTCCGCGAGAAACGTCGCACGGGACAAGTGGACGGCAGTCCCCTGGCAGAATTGGCCTAGGCCACGGGCCGCGTCCGAATGTATACTTTAGGAGTCATCCGCCCCGGGAGCATCTAGCCATGCGTCTGTTGCGCCTCGCCGCCGCCGTCATCGTCGCCGCCCTGATCGCCGTCCCGGCCGGGACCGCGCTCGCCGGGGAGACGACCGTGGTCATGCCGGGGGCCATGAACCAGACCGACCCCGCCGTGCTCGACGCGGCCCGCGCCAAGGTCGCGGCCGGCGACACCAAGGGCGCGATCGCGGGCCTCGCCCCGTACGTCGCGGACCACCCGCAGGACGGGGCGGCGGGCCGGCTGCTGGGCGACCTCTACTTCCGCGTCCCGGACTTCGCGCGGGCGGAGAAGGTCTGGAAGGCGATCGTCGCCATCACGCCCGACGACCGCGAGGCGCACAGCCGGCTGGGCTCGCTCTACGCCGCGCAGGACCGGATCAACGACGCGATGCGCGAGTTCCAGCTGAGCCTGCCCAGCCGCGGCGGCTACGTCGGGCTGGTGATGATCCACAAGCGCGCGGGCACGCTCGCGCAGTACATGGCGTCGCTGCAGTACGACACCGACCAGCACCCCTTCGACGTGGCGAAGTGGTCCGAGCTCGGGAACGCGCAGCGGGCGCTGCACCACTACCAGACCGCATACGACGCGTTCAGCCACGTCGTCGCGATCCGGCCGTCGTCGTGCGCGGCGCGCGTCGACGTGGCCAACGCGCTGGTCGATCTGGGCCGCATCGATCCGGCGATCACCCACCTCAACGCATGCCTGGCCGTCGACAACAACTACTATCCGGCCGTCGTGAACCTCGGCGAGGCCTACCTCGAGAAGAACGACCACGCCACCGCCCGCCCACACCTCGACCGCGCCCTGGCGATCCGCCCCGAAGCCCCCGAAGCGCTGGTCGACATCGGCTTCATCCACGACGCGCAGGGCGACTGGAAGACCGCGATCTCGTACTACAACCGCGCGATCCGCTCCGATCCGATGAAGCCCGAGGCCTACATCGACCTCGGCTACGACTACAACGAGCACCGCCTGTTCCCGCTGGCGGAGGCCGCCTACATCAAGGGCCTCAGCGTCTCCCAGGACGACGGCCGGCTGCACTACATGCTCGCCGTGACGTACAACCTCCAGGGCAAGATCGCCCTGGCCCGCGAGCAGTACCGCCACGCGATCGCCTCGGAAGAGCCGATCGTGGTGCGGGCGGCTCAGGCCGAGCTGGCCCTGCTGCCCGCGCAACCGTAAAGGACGCTTAACCCCCGCACCCCGGTGCGGCAACCAAGCCCCCAAATGTAAACGGCGCGTAACGGCGCCGTTTTCTTTGTGTTGCAGCCAAGGTTGCGCTCCCTAGTAGGACGCCGGCTTCCGATACCTTTTGCATCGGCCGCTTCGCGTCATGTTCGTAGCGGCGTTCCGCACGTTACCAGGAGTTGACACTTGAATGCGTAGCATCGCGGCGTCGTCGCTCGTCGTTCTCGCGCTGGCCCTCCCGGGGCTGGCGTCGGCAAAACCGAACGTCACGCTCAAGCTCACCGGGTCGCTCGTGACCAAGGCGGCGGACGGCCGCACCACGATGACGCCCGTCGAGCACATCCAGCCCAAGGCCGGCGACGAGATCGAGTACGACATCGTCGCCTCGAACGCGGGCACCACGCCCGCGGTGCGCCTCATCCCGGTCGGGAGGATCCCGGCGGGCACCGCCTACGTGGACGGCTCGGCCAAGGCCGCGCGCGCTCACGCCGAGTTCTCGCTCGACGGCGGCAAGACGTGGTCGGCCTCGCCCACGGTGACGGTCAAAGGCCCCGACGGGAAACCGGTGGTGAAGAAAGCCGATCCGTCGCTCTACACGGCGGTGCGCTTCGTCACCACCGGCGCCGTCGCGCCGCGCGCGAGCGTCGCCTACACGTACGAGGTCCGCGTCAAATGATGCGCACCCGTTCGTTCTCTTCGCTGCTGCGCACGTGCTTGGCGGTCGCCGCTCCGGTGATCGTCGGCTTCGGCATCGCGAACACCATGCCCGCGTCCGCCGCCGCGACGCCCGCCGGCACGCAGATCAGCAACACCGCGACGGCGACCTATCAAGATCCCGGCGGCACGACGTACAACTCGCAGTCGAACACCGTCCAGACGACCGTGCAGAACGCGCCGTCGATGACGATCTCCCCGCCTTCGGGGACGCCCGGCTCGAACACCGTCAGCCCCGGCGCTACGATCACCGACACGTACACGCTGACGAACACCTCCAACAGCGCGGGCTACTTCCAGCTCACCGGCGTGCAGAATACCGATGACGGCGTCACCGCCGGGCAGGGCACGTTCTCGCAGTACGTCGTCAACGCCGGTGCGGGGAACCAAACCTTTGCGACGATCGCGGCGGTCAACACCTACCTGTCTACCGGTAACGCCGGCAGCGCGTTCATGACGGCGGTCAACGGCACGATCACGATCGGCGTGACCTTCTCGGCCAACGTCGGCTCGAGCGGCACGATCACGACCAAGCTCACGCCCACCGTCACGCTGCCGGGCAATCCGCCCGGACCGGTCGGCACGGTGACGGCGACCTCGGCGTCGGTCGTCGGCCAGTACAACGACACCGTCACGGTCGACGCGCGCGTCGACGTGCAGAAGCTCGCCGCGGTCGGCGGCACGGTCGCGGTCCCGACGGTGACGTACACCGTGCGGTTCGCGAACGGCGGCGCGCGCAACCTCGCGCCGGTCTTCAAGAACGCGCTGCCGGGCGGTAACGCCGCGGCGTACAGCGGCTGCACGAACAGCACCGCGTGCGGCGTCGCATTCACCGACAAGCTGCCGTCGTACAATGCGACACAGCTCACGCTGACGGCCGCCGTGCCGACGATCAGCGGCGCGACCGGCACGATCATCTACTCCGTCGACGGCACCACCTGGACCACCACGCAGGCCGGCGCCGTGTACATCGGCGTGTTCCTGCCGGCGACGTCCATCACGGGCGCCGGGCTCACGACGTTCCAGCCGAACAACAACGCGACCACGCAGAACAGCGTGTCCGCGGGCAACGCGTCGCTGACGCTGACGTTCGTGATGAACGGCTCGACGGCGTCGGGCGCGGCGAACGCCAACGCGATCACGAATGTGGCGAACTCCACGTACGGCGACCAGTCGGGCTTCATCGAAGGCCCCGGCATCGGCGTGCAGACGGTGACGAACAACGCGGCGGCGACCACGGCGCAGACCGCGCCGATCATCGCCAACGCCAACGGGGCGCTGGCGGGTGCGGGCTCCGTCACCTCGGCGGCGTCGCCGCTCAACACGGTGCTGTTCAACGGGCCCAACGGCTTCCCGCAAGCGGTCGGACCGACGAACAACAACGACGACTACACGGCGGTCAGCTACACCAACGGCGGCGCGAGCGTCTCCGCGGTGACCGGCAACACCGTCGCGGTCGCGGCCGGTGCGGCCGCGGTGACGATCACCAACTCGCTGCAGAACACGGGCAACAAGGACGACACCTACAACCTCACCGCGGCAACGGCGGCCGGTCTGACGGCGCTGCCGGCGGGCTGGACGGTGACGTTCCAGAGCACCGGTCAGGGCGCGAGCGGGAGCTGCGGCGCGGTCGTCGTCAACACGGTGATCACGTCGGTCTGCGTGCCGTCGGGCGCGACGCAGACCTACAAGACCATCTACACGCCGCCAGCCGGTGCGACGACCTTCCAGGCGTACACGGGCTACGGCGACGCGATCACGGCCACGTCGACCAACGACAACACGAAGACCAACGTCACGATCGACGAGATGTTCGTGGGCGGCTTCGTCAGGCTGACGAAGACGTGGTCGGTGGCGCTCGCCCAGCCGTGCGCGACCGCGACGGTGTTCACCGCCAGCTCGGCCTCGGTCAACCCGGGCGACTGCGTGCAGTACACGATCACGTACCTGAACGTGATGCCCAGCGGCGGAACGAACGACATCACGGTCAACGCGTCGTCGTTCGTGATCACCGAGGACGGTGCCGCATCGGGCGGCGCGCAAGTCGCATACACGAACAACTGGGCGGCCAACAGCAACGGCCTGTTCGCCGCGCCGGTCGACTCCAACGGCGGCACGCTGGGTGGTTACAACCCCGGCCCGGGTGCGGTTGGCTCGTCGCGGTTCACCGACACCATCGGGGCGCTCGCTGCGGGTGCGAGCGGGAATTGTACGTTCAAGGTCCAGGTCAAGTAACACCCCCATGCCGGGAGTCTTCGTGCGCCTCGTGCGCTCGATGGGCCTCGCCGTTCTCCTACTCGCTGCGGCG
>JAODLY010000025.1 GCA_025464445.1 Rhodoglobus sp.
ATTCGCTGAGCTATAAGCCGCTCAACTGGATGAGACCGCCCTGCACGTTCGCGGTCATCGAGCCCGAGCAAGAGCAGGTGGATGCCGGTGTCATCCAGATCTGGAAGGTCGCCCAGGCGAAGACGGCAGACCTGCTCATCATCTCGATCCACGAGATCCTGCACGACACCTCCCACGAGCTCGGCGTGGACCCGGGACTGCAGAAGGATGGCGTCGAGGCCCACCTGCAGAAACTCCTGGCCGAGCAGATCGAGCTCCTGGGCGAGGGGCATCGGCTGGTGCGCCGCGAGTACATGACGGCGATCGGGCCGGTGGACATCCTCGCAACGGATGCCGCGGGCGCGAGTGTCGCCATCGAGATCAAGCGGCGCGGCGACATCGACGGCGTCGAACAGCTCACCCGCTACCTCGAACTCATGAACCGGGATCCGCTCCTGGCGCCCGTCAGCGGCGTGTTCGCCGCCCAGGAGATCAAGCCGCAAGCGCGGACGCTCGCACTCGACCGCGGCATCCGCTGCCTGTTGCTCGACTACGACGCGATGCGTGGCCTCGACGACTCGCACACCCGACTGTTCTGAGCGCCCATAGGCTTATCGCACAATGAGATCCGCGTTCAGCTGCATCCTGTTCGATCTGGACGGCACCATCGTGGACTCGGCCCCTGGCATCACGGCCACCCTCGCCTACACCTTCGAGCGACTGGGGCTGCCCGTCCCGACCCCAGCCGAGCTCGTTGCCTATGTGGGTCCGCCGATCCTCGACTCCTTCCGCGATCTCGCCCACTTCTCGACAGAACAGGCCCACCGCGCCCTGGACATCTACCGCGAGCAGTACCTGAAGCACGGTGTATTCGACGCGACCGTCTATCCCGGCGTAGCGCAACTGTTGCGCACGATCCACGAGAGTGGCGTGCCGCTCTCGCTCGCGACGTCGAAGCCGGAGGCTCCGGCGAAGCTGATCCTCGAGCACTACGAGTTGCTCGAGTACTTCGACGTCATCACCGGTGCCTCGGAAGACGAGGTGCGCAGCGCAAAGGCGGATGTCGTCGCCGAGGCCCTTGTGCGCCTGGCCGCGATCGGCGCCGATATCTCGCACCCCGTGATGGTGGGGGACCGCTCGCACGACGTGCACGGGGCGGCAGTGCACAACGTGCCGACGATCTTCGTGCGCTGGGGTTATGGTTCCCCGGCCGAGGAGGTCGGCACGATCGGCGTCGCGAAAGACGCCGCGGGGCTCGAGGCGCTGCTCTTCCCGCGTTCCTAGGCGGCGACCGGAGCCGGACAGTGCATCCGGGTGGCCGTGTGGTCCTGGCTGCGGTCGAATGTGTGCAGCGCCATCCGCTGCCCGCACAGCGGACAGGCCTTCTCGGAGGTCGGCGGCAGCGGCGGCTCGTTGTATGGGCCGAGCTGGGCCGGACCCAGGTAGGGGAAGAAGGCTTTGTTGAGCCGCTCCCACCAGCGTGGACGAATTACTGTGGACACAAATAGTTAGTATACTAACTAAATGCCGGAAACAACAATCGACCCCCTCGCCCTCGACCGCCAGGTCTGCTTCGCCCTTGCGGCCGCGTCCCGCAGCGTCATCGGCCTCTACCGGCCGGTGCTCGACCCCATGGGGCTCACGCATCCGCAATATCTCGTGATGCTCGCCCTGTGGGAACGCAGCCCACGCACCGTGCGCGACATCGGGGAGGCGCTCTACCTCGAGCCGGCAACCCTGTCCCCCCTGCTGAAGCGGCTCGAAACGGCCGGGCTGCTCACCCGGGCGCGGAACGCGCGGGATGACAGGGCGCTCGACGTCGCGCTAACCCCGCGGGGGCAGGCGCTCAGGGCCGAGGCCGAGAAGGTCCCCGCGCAGATCGTTGAACGACTGGGGATGGACGTGAGCGAGCTCGAGCGGATCCGCGACGGTCTGACCCGGCTGCTCGCGGCATCCAACGACTAGCGCGCCAGCCGCTCCACGACCGAACCGTAGACGCCCGGCAGGGCCGCGGCCAAAGGCACGATTCCGACCCGCAGCGGACTCATCGCCGCGCGCACGAGCCCGTTGGTCAACACACGGAAGTCCCGAGTCGAGCGCGTCCACGCGTTGTCGTAGCCGGCCGGGTCGCCCGAGAGCACAGTCTCGACCGCGATGCTGGCCTCGTCGAATCCGAGCCGCAGGCCCTCCCCGGTGATTGCGTCGACATACCCGGACGCGTCCCCGACAAGCAGCACGCGGCCGCGCGATGGCCGAATCGCCTGCTGCCGGAACGGCCCGGCACCAAGCACGGTGCTCGCCGGCCTGGCGCCGTCGAGCCGAGCTGCGAGCGCGGGAATTGCCGCGATGGTCTCCTCGAAGCGGCTGCCGCGCGCGCCGAGCACGGCGAGGCCCACCAGCCTGGGCGAGACCGGCGTGACGTACACCTCCGCGCGCCTCGCCCAGTGCACCTCGATGAGATCGCTCCACGGCTCCACCTCGAAGTGCCTGCGCAGCCCGAACCGCCTACGGCCGGAAACCGTGCGTTCCAGGCGCGCGAGACGGCGCACTGTCGAATGCAGCCCGTCCGCCCCGAACAGCCAGCCCGCCCTGATGCCGTTGACAGTGACACCCGTCGCGTCGTGGTCGAAGTGCTCAACGCGGCCCACGGCCCGCTCTGCACCCAGCTCCCGTGCGCGCGACGCGAGCGCCTCATGCAGCGCCGTGCGACGAACCCCCCGCCCTATGCCCGTGCGGAACAGGTGATCGGCGTGCCGGTGGCCGTTGGTGTAGCGGACCCCGCGCAGCGGCATCCCGGGCGGATCTATTCCCAGGCGAGCCAGCAGCGGTAGCGCGCCGGGCATGAGACCCTCGCCGCACGCCTTGTCGATCGCCCCGACGCGCGGTTCGACGACCACGACTGTCAGGCCGGCCAGCCGCGCTTCGATCGCGGCGGCGAGGCCGACAGGTCCACCACCGACCACTACGACGTCGACGTCGTTCGTCATACGAGCTCGCGGAGCGCTCGATCTTCTGTCGGGATGCGGAAGCCGACGAGCAGCACGGCGTTGAGCACCGTGAACGCGATGGCCGTGATCCACGCGGTGTGCACGAGCGGTAACGCGATGCCCTCGACGGCCACGAGCACGTAGTTGGGATGCGGCAGCCACCTCAACCGGTACGGACCGCGATCGACGACGCGCTTCGCCCCCGGCACGACGATCACCCGGGTGTTCCACTGGGCGCCGAGGGAATGGATGATCCAGTACCTGCCGGCCTGGCAAAGCAGGGCGATCACAAGCATCGGCCAGCCGAGGGCGGGGATGAACGGGCGGCCAAGCAGCACGACCTCGGCGATGCACGCCAGCAGCAGGCCGGTGTGCAGGCCGACCATCCACGGGAAGTGCCGTCGGCCGTACTCGCGGCCGCCGCTCGTGAAGGCCGCGGCGGCATTGCGTTTGGACACCGACAGCTCGAACAGTCGCTCGCCACCGGTCGCGAGAATCAACGCCACGTAGAGCAGGACGCTCAGGCTCACTGCCACTCCAGCAGCACGAACTCCGCACTCACCCCTGGGCCGAGGGCGAACAGCATGCCGGCGTCGCCGGCGGCGCGGCCTCCCGCCGCGATCGTGTCAGCGAGCACGTGCAGCACGGCAGCGGAGGAGAGGTTGCCGACCCGGTCCAGTGAGGCCCAGGACTTCTCGAGGGCTTCGTGCGGCAGGCCGAGCGAGTGCTCGAAGGCCTCGAGCACTCTGGGGCCGCCCGGGTGGGCCACCCACGACGCGACATCCGCTATCCCGAGCCCGTTGTCGGCGAGGAACGCGGCGACCTCCACGGGGAAGTGCCGTTCTATCACCTCTGCCACGCCCGCGGTGAGCACGATCTCGAATCCGGAGCCGCCGATGTTCCAGCCGATCACGTCCCGGGTGTCCGGGAAGAACGAACTGCGCGAGTCTGTGATGCGGATGCCCGGCTCGTCGCGCGCGTCACCGACGAGCACCACTGCGGCGGCGCCGTCGCCGAACAGCCCGGTCGCGACGAAGTTCGCCATCGTCTCGTCATCGCGCTGGAGCGTGAGCGAACACAGCTCGACGCTCAGCAGCACGCCCACCTCTGTCGGATGCCCCACCAGGTAGTCGTTGACTCGAGCCAGACCCGCCGCCCCCGCAACGCAACCGAGGCCGAACGACGGGATGCGTTTCACATCCGGGCGCAGCCCGAGCCGGGAAACCAGCAGCGCGTCAACGGATGGCGCTGACACTCCGGTCACCGAGGTGAACATCACGAAGTCGACATCTGGCGGTTCCAGCCCTGCCGTGTCGAGCGCTTCACGCAGGGCGCGCTCCGCGAGATCGGTGGCGACCTCGATGAAGATGTCATTCGATTGGCGGAAGGTCCCCAGGTCCCGGTAGCGCTCGAGCGGCAACGCCGTGTGGCGCGTTCCGATACCGCTCGCCGCGTGCATCCGCTCGAGCACGGCTCGTCTCGCCGGGCCCGATGAGATGAGCGGCGCCAGCTCGCTCGTGATCTCTGCCTGGGTATAGGCGAACGCGGGCAGCACCGGTGCGACCGCCGCTATTCGGGTCATTTGCTGACGGTAGCACGCGCAAACGCACCATCAGGTGAGCGTTTTAGCGCCCGCTGCCGCCGATGTCGGCCCCGCCGGCCGCAGGTATGATTTTGAGCACGAAGACGACTTGTTGGATGCCGCCATCCTTGTTCGTGAGGGTCACGCTGGTCTGCCCGACCTTCAGCGGCGCGAGACCGGGATTGAAGCTCGCGCTGCCATCGACCCTGCCCTGCACGAATGCCGCTATCGAAGGGTCGGCGATGTCGGCCGTGTAGCTGTCGACGTCGAGCGAACCGGTATCGAGCACGAGCGTGCTGTTTATCGGTACCGTCACCGTGGAGTCCTGGATGTCACCGGTGTTCACGACGACGGGTTCGACCACCGGGCCGGGCGCGCACCCGGCGAGGCCCATGACGGCGGCGACGGCGATCACGGCGGCGAATGCGCGCAGGGACTTCATGCGGCCAGTATGTCGCCTCAGATCGCGCGGGTAAATAGCACGCGGTTCTCTCCCGGACCGTCGTAGTCCAGGTACGCGAGCACTCCGTCCACGTCGGTGTCGCCGTGTGCCTCGAAACCCATTGCCCCGTGGAAGGCCCGCGAGCGCGCATTGAACGGGCCGGTGATCGCCCGCACCTCTGTGCATCCCTTCGCCTTCATGTCATCGAAGAAGTGCTCATACAGCCCGCGGCCAACGCCCTGGTTGCGCAGGTGGTGGTCGACGCCGACGAAGTGGATGTACGCCACAGTCGGATCATCCGCGGACTGGAAGCCGATGAGGAAGGCCACGATCTCGCCGGCCTCAGACTCGATGACCCAACTGGTCTTCGTGAAGAACTGGAAGAACAGCCTCGGCAGCATCATGCCGACGGTGGCGCGATTGGGGGTGTCCCACCAGTCGCCGATCGCGGCGATGACCGCGGGGTGGTCGTTCTCGCGAGGGTGGCGCATGCGGCAGCCGAGGGGGAGTTCGAACGTCATGCGGCCAGAGTACTGATGTGGCCGAGGTGAGGAGGTGGACTGCGCCGAGGTGCGCCGATCACATCCCTATCGCCCACCGAAACATGCGTTTGGCGCACCTCACCCGGTCTGCGGGGCGCGAGGGGGGACTTGACGCCCCTACTGGGCCGCCTGCCCATTGCGGGTCACGCGGCGAAGAATCGGCATCGAAGTCGCAATGGTCCGGACTGCCCAGCGGGGGCCCCGGGTAGTTCGCGCGGCACCCGCGTGCACGAAACAAGTAAGCAAGAAGGACTTCGTTAAGCAGAAGAAGGACGCCCTACTTGGGCGTCCTTCTTGCTTACTTCTTTGTGCGCGAGGGGGGACTTGAACCCCCATGCCCTCACGGGCACACGGACCTGAACCGTGCGCGTCTGCCAATTTCGCCACTCGCGCGCGCCGCCGACAGCCAGGCAAAAAGCCAGCTTCCGACTGAGCGAGATTAGCACAGTAGCTGTGGATCGATGTCTGGCAAACAAGCCACTTTCAAGGCCAGCGGCTAACATCGTCGTTACACACGAAGGTAATGACGAGGAGAGCATTGGGCCTGCTGGACAACTTCGAGAGAGGTCTTGAGAGGGCGGTCAACGGCGCCTTCGCCAAGACCTTCAAGAGCGGCCTGCAGCCTGTCGAGATCACGAGCGCCCTGCGTCGGGAGCTGGATACGAAGGCTGCTGTGGTCGCGCGCGACCGCATCCTCGTGCCCAACAAGTTCACTGTGCGGCTCAGCCATGCGGACTTCGAGCGGATGACAGGCCTCGGCCCCACCCTCACCGATGAGCTCACCCAGCTCGTGCAGCAGCACGCCGCCGCGCAGCATTACTCCTTCGCCGGCGGCATTTCGATCGTCCTGCAGGAGGATCCTTCGCTCAGCCAGGGCATGATCGAGATCGCATCGGTGAACGTCAAGGGCACCGTCGCCTGGAACCCCGTGCTCGACATCGCCGGCAAGCGGTACCCGATCACCCATTCCCGAACAGTCATCGGCCGCGGAAGTGACGCAGACGTCACCGTCGATGACACCGGCATCTCGCGCAAACATGTCGAGATTCTCTGGGATGGTACCCGTGCCCAGGTCAACGACCTCGGCTCCACGAACGGCTCGCTGCTCGACGGCAGGCCGGTCTCCAAGGCACCCTTGCCTCCCGACTCGGTGATCGACATCGGCAGAACGCGTATCGTGTTCCGCGTGCTCGCCCAGTCCGCCGACGTCGACCAGTATCCCGACCTGCGCACCGAGCCTCGACAGCCCGGTGGTGCATCCTCGTGAGCGAACTGACTCTCCTTCTCCTTCGGATCGCATTCCTGGCCATCCTTTGGGCGTTCGTGTTCGCGATCGTCTACGCGCTGCGCAGCGACCTGTTCGGTCCGAAGGCGCGCAGGATGCCGCAGCCAACCGCCCCCGCGTACTCGGGTGCCGCGGCCGCCCCCGTCGCCGCGAGGCCCACCCCGAAGGCCGCACCCGCCCCTGAGCCCACGGGCTCACTTGACGCGAAGCGGCTCGTCATCGTCGCCGGCGCCAAGGAGGGTCTTGAGATCGATCTTCCTACCGAGCAGCTGACCATCGGGCGGTCGAACGAATCGGGCCTCGTGATCCGTGACGACTACACGTCGACCCACCATGCACGCCTGCTGCTCTGGAACGATGGCTGGGTAATCCAGGACCTAGACTCGACAAACGGCACGTTCCTCGATGGGGTCAGGGTCATAGTGCCGACGCATGTGCCACTGAACACACCGGTCAAGATCGGTACGACAAGTTTCGAACTTCGGCGGTAGGTGAATGGCCACTTCGGGCAAGAGCGCGGCCGTCTCGCACGTCGGCAAGATCCGCTCGAATAACCAGGACTCCGGGTATGCCGGCAGGTACCTCTTCGTCGTTGCCGATGGCATGGGCGGCCACGCCGGCGGCGACGTCGCGTCGGCAATCGCCGTCAAGCGCATCGCGGAGACGGATCGCCAGTACACATCCCCGAACGACGCCGAGTTCGCCCTTCACGCTGCGCTCCTCGCGGCAAACTCGCTGCTCGCGGAGACCGTCTTCGAGCACGGTGAACTCACCGGCATGGGAACGACGGTCAGCGGAATCCTGCGTGTCGAAAACCAGGTAGCCATCGCCCACATAGGCGATTCGCGCATCTACCTGTTCCGCGACGGCGAACTCAAACAGATCTCCGCCGACCATACGTTCGTGCAGCGCCTCGTCGACAGCGGCCGCATCACGGCAGAAGAGGCCGCCGTCCACCCGAGGCGCTCAGTGCTCATGCGCGTGCTCGGCGATGTCGACGCCTCGCCCGAGATCGACACGACAGTGCTCGAGACCAAGCCGGGCGATCGCTGGCTGATCTGCTCCGACGGCCTGAGCAGCTATGTCTCCGACGAGAAGATGGCCTCGGTGCTCGGCACCGTCCCCGACACCGAGGATGCCGCGAACCGCCTGGTCAAGGAGAGCCTCGACCAGGGCGCGCCGGACAATGTCACTGTGGTGCTCGTCGACGTCGACGACACGGGGGATTCATCGCATATCCCCCCGGTCACAGTGGGGTCGGCGGCCTCCCCCCTCGTGTTCGAAGCTGACAGCACGCGGCGCCCGCTTCGCCTGCCGAGCCTGCTGCTGCATCCCCTTAAAGCGACACAGACCGACGACAGCCATTTCGAGCCGGAGTCCGACGAATACCTCAATACCCTCATCCTCGAGGATCGGCGCAGGGCGCGACGCCGCCGCATTTCGTGGCTGGTCTTCGTCGCCGTGGTGCTCGCCGCTATCGTGGCCGCCGCGGTCCTCGGCTACCAATTCACCCAGACCCGGTACTACGTCGGTGTCGACAACGGCCAGGTGGCCATCTTCCAGGGCGTGCAGCAAGACATCGGCCCGATCAAGCTCTCCCATGTGGTGGAGGCGACCACTATCGGCGTCGACCGGCTCACCGCATTCAACAGGCAGAGCGTCGAGACGACGATCAGCGCTAACACCCTCGCGGATGCCCACCGAATAGTCGACCGGCTCACCGGATGACCAGCAGCAGCCGAACGCTGGGGCCGCCGATCGAGGCCGGGCCCCTGTCCACGTTCACGTCGACGATCCGGCTGAGGTTGCGGGTGCCAGCGAGGCTGCGCAACCTCGAACTCGTGCTCGTGATCGTCGCGATCTGCATCGACGTCGGGGCGATCATGCTCGTGCAGCTCGGGGCGCTCGGCCACCTCGAGCCGGCCCCGCTGACCCTGGATTCCCTGCTCGGGCTACTCATCCTCGGTATGCACTTCGCGCTACGGGTAGTCGCCCCGGATGCCGATCCATTGATCCTGCCGATCATCACGGTGCTCAACGGGCTCGGCGTCGCGATGATCTACCGAATCGACCTCGCCAACGCCGCATACGGGTGGAACAGCGCAGGCATTCGCCAGATCGTATGGACAGCGATCGCGGTCGCCATCGCCATCGCCGTGCTGATCGTCGTGCGCAACCACCGCGTGCTGCAGCGCTATCGCTACGTCGCTATGTTCGTCGGAATCGTGCTGCTGCTGTTGCCGATGCTGCCGATCATCGGCGATACCGTCAACGGCGCCCGGCTTTGGGTGTCGATCGGGCCATTCTCGTTCCAGCCGGGCGAACTCGCCAAGGTCGCCCTCGCGATCTTCTTCGCCGGCTATCTCGTGAGCGCACGCGACTCGCTGTCAATGGTCGGCCGTCGCGTGCTCGGCATGCGCTTCCCGCGGGCGAGGGACCTCGGGCCGATCCTCGTGGTCTTCGCTGCGTCGATGCTCGTGTTGGTGTTCCAGCGCGACCTCGGCACCGCCCTGCTCTACTTCGGGCTTTTCCTGGTCATGCTCTACGTCGCGACCGGGCGTGCCAGTTGGATCGTGCTCGGTCTCACGATGTTCTTCGCGGGAGCGGTCATCGCGAGCCAGCTGCTGAGTTACGTCAACGGGCGCTTCACCGCGTGGTTGAACCCGTTCGACCCGAAGATCTACGATGCGCAGGGCGGCAGCTACCAGCTGGTGCAGGGGCTTTTCGGGTTCGCGAATGGCGGCATCCTCGGCACGGGGCTCGGCCGCGGGCGGCCCGACATCACGCCACTGGCCAGCAGCGACTACATCGTCGCCGCCCTCGGCGAGGAACTCGGCCTCGTCGGCATCTTCGCGATCCTCGGCCTCTACCTTCTCTTCGTCTCGCGCGGCTTCCGCATCGGCTTTGCGGGGCAGGATGACTTCGGGCGACTACTTGGTGTCGGCCTGTCGTTCACCATCGCCCTCCAGGTCTTCGTCGTCATCGGTGGCGTGACACGGGTTATCCCGCTCACCGGGCTCACCACGCCTTTCCTCGCGGCCGGCGGCTCGTCGCTCGCGGCCAACTGGATAATCGCGGCACTGCTCCTGCGGCTCTCGGACACCGTGCGCAACCAGCCGCAGCTCGTCGTCGACCCGCTGCCCGACCCGCAGGCGAGACTGGTGGTCGGCCGGTGAACAAAGAACTCAAACGGGTCAGCACCGTCGTGCTCGTGATGTTCCTCGCGCTGTTCCTCTCGAGCACGATCATCCAGGTAGTCGCTGTCGATTCGCTGCAGTCCGACGGACGCAACGCCCGCACGCTGTACGCAAGCTACTCGGCCGAACGAGGCGCGATTCTCATCGGTGGTGTTCCCGTGGCGCAATCGGTTCCCACGACTGACGAATACAAGTTCCAGCGGACCTACCCGTCCGGCCCGCTTTACGCTCCCGTCACGGGTTACTTCACTCTCAACCAGGGCAACACGGGCATCGAGGGCGCACTAAACAGCTACCTCAGCGGCACATCGAACCAGCAGTTCTTCGACCAGGTCAACGCAATACTCACCGGGCAGAACCCGAAGGGGGCGTCGGTTGCGCTCACCATCGACCCGGTGGTGCAGCAGGCAGCATGGGATGCCCTGGGTGATCTCAGCGGCGCGGTCATTGCGATCAACCCCAAGACCGGCGCGATCCTCGCGATGGTCTCGAAGCCCACGTACGACCCCAACACCCTCGCCGTGCACGACAGCCATGCGGTGATCAGCACCTACGACGCACTGCTCGCAGACCCATCCGGACCGTTGTTCAATCGCACGATCGCGGGCGACCTCGACCCTCCCGGCTCCACCTTCAAACTTGTCGTCACGGCTGCGGCTCTCGAGAGTGGCAAATTCACGCCGGATAGCCAGTTTCCGAATCCCCCGGAGTTGCAGCTCCCTCAGAGCAACGCCGTCATCACCAACTCGGGGCACGACTCCTGCGGCGGAACCGCTACAGTCTCGATCGCCGACGCGCTGCGGCTGTCATGCAACATCCCTTTCGCCCAGATCGGGCTCGCCGTCGGCAATCGCGCGATAGTGCAGCAGGCCGAGAAGTTCGGGTTCAACAAGAGCGTCTCCGTTCCCATGGCGGCGACCGAGAGCGTCTATCCGCGCGGGCTGGATGACCCGCAAACCATGCTGTCGGCCTTCGGACAGTCCAGCGTGCGCGCCTCGCCGCTGCAGATGGCGATGGTGTCCATGGGCATCGCGAACGGCGGCGCCCTCATGCAGCCGACCCTCGTCGACAGCATCATCGCCCCCGACCTGACAGTAATCCAGAAACTGCAGCCGACCGTGTTCAGCCAGGCGATATCGCAGCAGACGGCTGCCACGATGACCCAGATGATGATCAACAACGTGAGCAACGGTGCGGGCAGTAATGCCAGAATAGACGGAGTCGACGTCGCGGGTAAGACCGGAACAGCAGAGAACGGCGAGGGTGCACCATACTCCCTCTGGTTCACCGGATTTGCCCCGGCGAATGACCCTCAGGTCGCCGTCGCCGTCGTGGTCCAGAACGGCGGGGGTATCGGCCAGGACGGCACGGGGAACGCGCTTGCTGCTCCGATTGCAAAGAAAGTACTAGAGGCGGTGCTATTCAGATGAGACCCACCAGCGGCCTCACCTTCGGGGGCAGGTACCAGCTCACCAGTCGCGTAGCGATCGGTGGCATGGGCGAGGTCTGGCAGGCGACCGACCTTGTGATCGGGCGCACAGTCGCAATCAAGATCCTCAAGGACGAATACCTGGGCGACCCCGGCTTCCTCGAGCGCTTTCGCGCGGAGGCACGCCACGCGGCACTGGTCAACCATGAGGGCATCGCGAACGTTTTCGATTACGGCGAGGAAGACGGCAGCGCCTTCCTGGTGATGGAACTCGTGCCCGGCGAAGCGCTGAGCGCAATCCTGGAACGAGAGCGTGTGCTCTCCACCGATCGGGTGCTCGATATCGTCGCCCAAACCGCTCTTGCGCTGCAGGCCGCACACGCCGCTGGTCTTGTGCATCGCGACATCAAGCCAGGCAACCTGCTGATAACGCCCGATGGCCGCGTGAAGATCACGGACTTCGGCATCGCGCGCATCGCGGACCAGGTTCCCCTGACCGCGACCGGACAGGTCATGGGCACTGTCCAGTACCTGTCCCCGGAGCAGGCAAGCGGGCATCCGGCATCGCCCTCGACGGATATCTACTCGCTCGGCATCGTCGCATACGAGGCACTCGCCGGGCGCCGACCGTTCACGGGCGAGTCCCAGGTCGCGATCGCCATGGCGCAGATCAACGAAACGCCCCCGGAGCTACCCGTCACGGTCTCAGAGCCGGTGCGCAACCTCGTGTATGCCTGCATCGCCAAGAACCCGGCAGACCGCCCGGCATCTGCCGCCCATCTCGCGCGCGCCGCACAGGCACTCAGGCGCGGGGATGTCGCGGCAGCGGCCGTGGCTGTGCCCGGCATCATCGGCAGCGGGTCGCTCGCAGCCATGGTCGGCCCGAACTACGGACAGGGCACCCAACAACTCACCCGCGTGCTCCCGGCGAACGGCGGCGTCAATACGCCGACCCAGCCCACCGAGACCAAACGCCGTAATCCCTGGACCTGGCCGCTCGTGGCTCTGGTCTCCCTGTTAGCGGTAGTGCTCATCGGCACGATAATCGCGCTGCTGGCCAATCCCGCCCCGGTAACCAACCCCACGAGCCCGACTGCGACCCTATCGACCCCCAGCTCACCGGCGCCCTCACCCACGAGTGACAGGGTGCAACTCAATGAGGCGGACATCATCGGGCTCACCCAGGCCCAGGCCGGCGACTTCCTCGCTGGCCTCGGCCTGCGCATGGATCCCGTCGTCGGCGTCGTCGCCCCGAGCGCGGACCAGGTAGGGCTGGCCTACAAGGTCAACCCGAAGGGCAACGTCAAGAAGAACGAACTCATTGCCGTCACCTTCTACAAGGAGATCCCGGCGCCTCCCGTCGCGACCCAGCCCGAACCCGTCACCTATCCGGCCGGTCCGTACCTCGCGGGCTCGACGGTTACCGTCAGCTGGCCCCAATACACCGGATGCCCTGCAGGGCACACGCTCAGCGGCTTCAGTTTTTCCATCAGTTCCGCCGACCACGGGTCGTCGAGGGCGGATGGGGGAACCGGCCCGGTCGACCCGGGCCAATCGAGCCTGGGCATCAAGCTCTCCACGACCCCGGGCGACACCACCGTCAGCTACACGGCGCTGTGCACCGACCTCGAATCACCCGCCTCCGGCAACACTGTCATCACGGGCAACTAGAAGGCGCGGTCAGGACCAGCGGCTACACTGACAACGATATTGTCGGGTTCTCGACCGGGAAGAGACGTTTGTGACTGAAGGCGTTGCACAGAGCGTGCGCCTGCTGGCCGGCCGCTACCAGGTGGGTGAGCTCGTGGGCCGCGGTGGCATGGCAGACGTGCACGTCGGCATGGATACCCGGCTCGGCCGACGGGTCGCGATCAAGCTGCTCAAACCGTCACTGGCAAATGACCCGGCATTCCGCACCCGCTTCCGTCGGGAGGCGCAGGACGCGGCCAAGATGGCGCATCCAACGATCGTGCGCATTTTCGATGCCGGCGAGGAATCCGTGCGGGAGTCGAGTGGCGCCGAGACGCTCATCCCCTTCATCGTCATGGAGTACGTCGACGGCCGCCTGCTCAAGGACATCATCGCCCAGGGGCCGGTCGACCCCGCCGAGTCCTGCCGCATCATCGAGCAGGTACTGACGGCTCTCGAGTACTCGCACAGGGCGGGTGTCGTGCACCGCGACATCAAGCCGGGCAACATCATGATCGCTTCCACCGGCCAGGTGAAAGTCATGGACTTCGGCATCGCGCGTGCCATCTCGGATTCGTCTGCCACCATCGCCGAAACCAGCAGCATCCTCGGCACCGCGCAATACTTTTCCCCGGAACAGGCCCGCGGCGAGACTGTGGATGCCCGTACCGACCTCTACTCCACCGGTGTCGTGCTCTTCGAGCTCCTCACCGGTCGTGCGCCGTTCCGCGGTGACAATCCGGTTGCCGTCGCATACCAGCATGTCAACTCGGATGCCCTGGCGCCGAGCTCGCTCAACCCTGCCGTTTCGCCGGCGCTGGATGCCGTTGTGCTGCGCTCCCTCGCGAAAGACCGCTTCGAGCGCTACCAGAGCGCTGCCGAGTTCCGTGAAGACGTCGAAGCTGCGGCATCGGGATCCGTTCCGCTACGCAAGCAGCTGGCGACAAATGATTTCAACGCCACGCTTTTCGGGGTGAACCCGAGTTCCGTCGCCGGCTCCGAAGCAACATTGCGACAACTCACTGTCGACACGGACGAGCGGGTCGCCCGCACCCAGAATCGGCCCCCTGTGGCGTGGATCTGGGCTGGCATCGCAAGCATGGTCGTGATCATTGCCGCTGTGATCTTCTGGACGTTCAATCTCGCGCCTGCACAACTCACCGGCCACGTTTCTGTCGTCGTGCCGAGCGTTGCCGGCCAGACTTACGAGGACGGCTCGAAGAGCCTCACGGACAAGAACCTCGTGCCGCAGAAGTTCACCGAGGCGAGCAACACCGTCGCGGAGGGTGTGATCATCCGCACCGACCCCGAGGCGGGAACGACAGTTACCCCCGGCCTGCAGGTCAATGTTTATGTGTCTTTGGGCGAGACTCCCGCTACCGTGCCGAATGTGAGCAACATGCTCGAGGCCGATGCGGTCAAGGCGATTACAGACAAGAAGCTCACCTACGGAAGCACCACGACCACCTATTCGCCGGATATCAAGGCCGGCGTGGTCATCGACTCCGATCCGAAAGGTGGGTCGACGCGCCGCACCGATGGAACAACCATTCGCGAGGGCGACACGGTCAACCTGATTGTTTCCAACGGGCTCGTGCAGGTGCCGGATGTCACGGGCCAGCCGATCGCAGGCGCGAGCGCGACGCTCACCGCTCTGCAGCTCAACATAACCGTGCAGGTGGACGACTCGTGCTCTGGCGGCGTCGTCGCAGCCCAGTCGATTGTGGGCGACAATCCGCAGAAGTCCCCGATCACGCTGCGTTACTGCGGCAAGCCCTGAGTTCTACGAGAGCTTGACGAGCGGAGTCAGCCCGCGTGCGGCTTCTGCCGCCTCTGGCAGGCCGGCGACCGCTAGCCAGTTGCCGATCATCCGGTAGCCGCCCTCGGTCAGCACGGACTCGGGATGAAACTGCACGCCGTAGATCGGCAAGCTCTCGTGCGCGAGGCCCATGATCACCCCGCCGGCGGTACGCGAGGTGACGGTGAGGGAATCCGGCACCGTCGAATCGACGACGGCGAGTGAGTGGTACCTCGTCGCGGTGAACGGCTGCGGTACACCGTTGTAGAACTGGCTGTCATCGTGGGTGATGAGCGAGGTCTTGCCGTGCATGAGTTCGTCCGCGTGGGTGACGGTGGCGCCGAGCGCCTCGGCGATCGCCTGGTGCCCAAGGCAGACGCCGAGCAGGGGTTGACCGGACTCGATCGCCGCCAGCACGATGGGAATGCTGACTCCAGCGGCCGCGGGCGTGCCCGGGCCCGGCGAGAGCAGCACGGCATCGTAGTCACGGATGATCTCGGCCGCGGCATCCGAAGAGAAGGCATCATTGCGCATGACTGTCGTTTCGGCACCGAGCTGCAACAGGTAGCCATTGAGCGTGTAGACGAAGCTGTCGTAGTTGTCGATGACCAGTACGTGGGTCATTGTGTGACAGTCACATCCTGCGGGAACACATATTCCTGTGCCCACGGAAAGACCCAGGTAACGCAGGCGAGAAGCACGGCGGCCACGAGCACGAGCAGGATGACCAGCTTCAGCCACACGGGACCGGGAAGCACGCGCCAGAGCGCCCCGTACATCAGCCGGCCGCCGATGCAATGACGAGGGCTGCGATCTCGGCGGGCGGACCACCGGCACGTGGATACCAGGTGTCGAAGACGCTGTAGGCCACGAAACGCTCTGCCGCCGAGAACTTGGGATTGCAACTCGTCATCGTGAGCAACCGATCAGTGGGGGTTGCGGAGGGAAGCTGCGGAACCGCGTCCAGCACGCCGACGCCGGTGGGCTGCACATACTCGAGCGAGCGGAAAACGTACCGGTACCAGCCAGCCTCGGTCTCGATGTAGATGCTGTCGCCAACCTGCAGGTCAGCGATGTTCGAGAAGGGCGCCCCCCAGGTGGTGCGATGTGCCGCAAGCGCGACATTGCCGACCGCGCCGGGCATCTGCGTGCCCGGGTAGTGCCCGACGCCGACCTGGAGCACGTCCTCCGTGCCGATTCCTTCGGCGATCGGACGCTCGTAATCGGCACCGAAGCGCGGCACGATGAGGTTCGCGAACTGAACGGCGTTGTCCGGCGCCGCGCCTACCACCGGCTCACCCGGGTCCGGTCGCGTCGCAACCGGGGGAGCGACAGCCTCGCTCTTGCCCCAGGTCTGGCTGAGCGCGCTAGCCTGCTTGTTCTGCTGCGTGCCGACCAGGAGGTCATTGAGCCAGAGTTGCCAGCCGAGGAAGAGCAGCACGAGCACCCCCGCGGTGATAAACAGCTCCCCCACGACACCGATCAGGCTGACCCGGGAGCGCTTCCTCGTGCTCCGGCGCTCGACACGTGCATCCTCGACAGCCATGTGCTCGATTCTAGGCCGTCGACGGCATGGCGATGCTGCGAGAGCACCGGCTCCCGGCGGTCGCTATGTCGATCACGCTAGAATCTCCAGCATGGCCCGGACGACAGCACGCACAAAGACCGACCGCCCGCAGATCGCTTCGGGCGAGCAGGCGCCGAACCCCGTCTGGTTCAAGCCCGTGATGTTCGGTTTCATGCTGCTCGGCCTGGTCTGGATCATCGTGTTCTACGTGAGCCAGAACCAGCTGCCTATCCCCCAACTCGGCAGTTGGAACATCCTTATCGGCTTCGGAATCATGTTTGTAGGATTCCTGATGACGACGCGCTGGCGCTGATCCCCGCTCGCACAAAAACTACATACGTGTAGTTATACCCACTGTGGAGGAGCCTGTGGATAACCGGCCGCCACTTCCTTTCAGAAGGCGTAAAGCCGCACGAGTGTCAGCACCACGAGTGCGACGAATACCCCGGTAACCGCGAGGATCTGCACGGTTCTCTGGTCGATGCGGCGGGTGCGCAGGTAGACAAGCGCGACAACGCCGCCAACGACCAGGCCGCCCACATGGGCCTGCCAGGCGACGTTCACCCCGGGCAAGAAGCCGATCACGAGGTTCAGCCCGATCACGATCAGCAGCTGCACACTGTTGCCACCGAGCTTGCGTTGGATCAGGAACAGTGCTGCGAGCAGCCCGAAGATCGCGCCGGATGCCCCGACCACGGCTGTGCCGGGGGCGAGCAGCAGCACGGCCACCGAGCCGCCGAATCCGCTCAGCAGGTACAGCGCGAGAAACCGAACCCGCCCCACAATGCGCTCCATCATGGGACCGATAACGAAGAGCGAATACATGTTGAAGAGGATGTGCAGGAACGACGTGGGCGAGTGCACGAAAAGTGCGGTGACCATGCGCCAGGGCTCGGTGTACGTGTACGGCGGGTAATAGAGCAGCGCAGACGTGACTGGGCTGTTCGGAAGCAGCTGCAGCACGTAAATGAGTACGCACAGGCCGATGATGGACCACGTTATTACCGGCTGGTCCTTCGTCGCTCGAGTCGTGCTCGCGAGCACTGAAGGTCGCCGGGGGCCGCTCGCCCTGCCCTCCTTCACACATTCGGGGCAATGCACCCCGACGGCGGCCTGGGTCTGGCATTGCGGGCAGACAGTGCGCCCGCAGCGTTGGCAGAGCACGAAACTCTGCCGATCGGGATGCCGGTAGCAATAGTTGGCCGGATTAGCCGGCGCGCTCGTCACCGACTATCAGGCTTCGTCGATCGTGACGCTTTCGATCACGACGTCGGTGAGCGGCTTGTCGCGCGAATCCGTGTCGACGGCCTCGATCGCGTCGACGACCTTCTTGGACTCGTCATCGGCCACGACGCCGAAGATGGTGTGCTTGCCCTGGAGCCACGGGGTTGGCACTGTCGTGATGAAGAACTGCGAGCCGTTGGTGCCGTGGCCACCCTGGGTGCCGGCGTTCGCCATCGCGAGCACATACGGCTCGGAGAACGTGAGCTCTGGATGGATTTCGTCATCGAATTGGAAGCCCGGCCCGCCCACGCCCTGGCCGAGCGGGTCTCCACCCTGCAGCATGAAATCCTTGATGATCCGATGGAAGACGACGCCGTCGTAGAGCTTGTCCTTCGACACCTTGCCCGTGGCCGGGTGCGTCCATTCGATGGTTCCCGAAGCGAGGCCGGTGAAATTGGCGACGGTCTTCGGCGCGTGGTTGCCGTACAGGTTGAGCTTGATCGTGCCCAGGTTGGTCTTCACTGTGGCAACGGCGGTATGGAGTGACATGGTGTCAATTCTTGCATAGCGCTTTCGGGCATAACCCCGGACGAACCTCGGCCAAAGCGCCCTTTCCCGCCCGTTCCCGTCACCGGGGCGGCGTGACAGTATGGATGTGACGACTCATTCCCCATCGGAGGTTCCCATGGCTCTATCGCGCAAGCGCAGGAAAGAACTGAACAGGCTCAAGGGGCAGGCCGAAGCTCTCTGGGAAGACCAGAAGGAACTTCTGGATCACGCTTCCAAGGTTGTCAGGGACGCCAGCCGGCAGGCCGCGCATTTCGCTCGCGAGGAGGTCTCGCCGCGGCTGAGGGAGACCTACCAGGACACGGTGCGTCCGGCCGTCCGCTCCGGCGTCGGCGGCGCCCGCTCCGCGGCGAACACCGGCCGCGACAATCTCGTGCACAACGTGCTGCCGGCCATGTCGTCCGCACTGGGCACCGCCCTCGCCGCCATCGAGGTCGCCAAGAACCAGCAGGTACGGGATGCGATCGGCCGTGCCACGAAGCTCGGTGCCCAGGCGGGAACGCGTATCGGCCTCGCTAAGCCGAAGTCCTCCGGACCGGGCCGCTACATCCTGATCGGCATCGCGGTTGTGGCCGCGGCAGGGGTTGCTTACGCCGCGTGGCAGACCCTGCGCTCGGATGACGACCTATGGATCAACGATGAACCCGCTGCTGGGGCGCCCGACGACGAGTCGTAACCGCTGGAACACCAGCTGTTAGTTGCCGGGGCCACCGTCGCCACCGTCCTGTGGTAGCTGTTCCGGACTTCCGCTATCCGGGGCGGCACCGAAGTTGCCCGTATTGACGCCCGGAAACTGGATGGCGGAAGAGGCGAGAGCGTAGACATTCTGCTGTCGTTCGGGCTTTGACAGGGAACCGAACACTCCCGCGGAGTCGGTCTGTCCGAGCAGCAGGTACTCATCCCAGGTGAACGGAATTCCGTCCGAATTGAGTGGTTCGGGCGTGGCCATCAGGTGGAAGTGCAGGTGTGGAGCGGTGCTATTGCCGCTGTTGCCCAGGAGGGCGAGCACCTGGCCCTTCCTCACGCGGTCGCCCACCTTCACCCTGGGGCTGCCGGGAACGTTGTGCGCGTACAGCGCGTAGATCCCTGAGTCGAGCCGCAGCACGATCTGGTTACCCGCCAGCTCCTGCAGCGAATATCCCGCAGGGTTGACCCCGATCGGCTGGTCAGGCAGGTCGTCGCTCACCGCAACGACAGTCCCGTCGGCGACGGCAAGCAACTCTGCGTTATAGCTCGTGTCGGTCGCGATGGTGTGCGCGTCCCCGATGAACAGGTCCCCATTGTCGCCGACCCGGCTGAAGTCGATCGCATACCGCTCGGGTGCCACGAGCGTGCCATCCCTGCCCAACACTGTCGCGCGGTGCGCGGTAACCGTGCAGCACGCGTTCAGGGTGAGCCACGCACCGCCAGCGAGGGGCGGACCGATGCTCGGTACCGGCTGGGTACTCACCGGGAAGCTGGGCAGGTCCTCTGTGATCGTGTCGGGGAAGATCGAAACGTACGGGGGCTGGTCCGGCTCGGGCGGCGCGAACTCGGCCGTGAGGTGGGCTTGTAGGGCACCAAGCGACTCACCCGGCTTGCTCACACCGTCGACGACGACCAGGGCTGTGGCGTATGCGGGAATCGTGGTGGTGCGGCCGACGGCGAGATCACCGGCCAGGATCGTGCGGTCAAGGAGGGACGCGCCCGCCAGGTCCGAGACGACTCCGCTGCTGTTGGCCGCATCGGTAATCAAGACCCGAGTGAGGGTAGCCGCTCTCGGGGAGGTGTTGGTCACGAGCAGCTCGAAAGCGAGGTGCACCTTCCCGTCACTGCCCGGCACCGGAGAAGGCGGCGTGATGACGCTTGCCGTGAGGGGGGTGAATGCTCCCGTCGCACCAACCGGTGAGGGCTCGGGCGATGGGGCTTCCTGCACGGCCGGCACACTGCATCCGGTGGCGAGCAGCGCCACCGCGATGGCCGCCGACAACAACTGAAGCGTGCGCCGTGCTGGCATGGCGGTCTTGGATGTGGGCACTGACCAATTAATGCACGCCAGTGTGGGCGCGCGCGTCCCGCCCTTTCGGGGGGCGCGGCGCTGAGCGTGGGGCCTGGGGGAATCGACGCCCAGGGGAATCGACGCCCCATCCGCACGGCCGTCACATCGCGGCCCTTGGCAATGACGAGGCACCTCGAGAGGCGATGCGCCGGAACCGGCGGACGGGGACCCCGGGGGTAAGAGACCGACTAGGCTCCACGAACGATAAGAACGCCAGCAATACAAAGAACGCCGCCAGTAGCTGGCGGCGTTCTTATCGTTCGTGGAGCCTAGGGGAATCGAACCCCTGACCTCCTGCTTGCAAAGCAGGCGCTCTACCAATTGAGCTAAGGCCCCGCGCGGCACGGGAAAACATTAAAGGAACCCCTTGTGGGAGTTCCAGTGGGGGTACCAGGACTTGAACCTGGGACCTCTTCGTTATCAGCGAAGCGCTCTAACCGCCTGAGCTATACCCCCTGAGGCAGATACGAGAGTATCGCACCCACCGGCAAACCCGTAATCGTCTAGTTGTTCGTGAAACCGACGAGCAGTCCACCGGTCAAACGCACGCTGAAGTTGTACAGCATGCTGCCGATGGCACCGAGGGCTGTGCCCACCACGACGTTCAGGATGGCGAGGACGAACGCGAACAGCGCAACCTGCGGCAGCGAGAAGTTCTTCGAGATGCTGAACGACGGGTCGCCCAGAATGTCCCTCAGTATCTTGTCGAGGCTGCTGAAGATCCCCGTCGAGTTGAGCACTATCCAAACCAGGATCGTCGCGACCACGAGCACGATGCCGAGCGAGACCGCCACGAGGAAAGACAGCTTCACCGCCGACCAGAAGTCGACGTACACGAGCTTGAGTCTTACCTGCTTGACGGCGACCTGGCGCTGCGACTTGCGCTGGAGTTTCTCCGCGACACTACTCATCTGCTGATTCGTCCTCTCCAGCGGTCTCTACCGTGTCCGTCTGGTGAGCAGACTCGTCGAGCTCCTGATTTTCTAAATTACGTTCACTGTTCCTGGCGATCGCGATGATCTTGTCCTCATCGGCGAATCGGGCGAACACCACACCCATGGTGTCACGGCCCTTGGCGGGCACCTCAGCGACAGACGAGCGTACCACCTTGCCGCTGGCAAGAACCACAAGCACCTCGTCCTCATCATCGACGATGAGAGCACCCGCGAGGTCACCGCGGGCCTCCGCCAGTTTGGCCACCTTGATGCCGAGCCCGCCCCTGCCCTGCACGCGATACTGGTCGACAGACGTGCGCTTCGCGTAACCGCCCTCGGTCACCACGAAGACATACCCGCTGTCGCTGACCACGCTCGCACTCAGCAGCCTGTCCTCTTCGCGGAAATGCATGCCGATGACTCCCGAGGTCGACCGGCCCATGGGGCGCATCGCGGCATCCGAGGCCGTGAAGCGGATCGACATGCCCTTGCGGGAAACCAGAAGCACGTCGGCGTCCTCCTCGACGAGCATCGCCGAGACGAGCTCGTCGCCTTCACGCAGGTTGAGCGCGATGATGCCGCCCGTGCGATTGGTGTCGTACTCGGTGAGCGCCGTCTTCTTGACAAGGCCCCCCAGGGTGGCGAGCACCAGGTACTTGGCCGCCGCGTAGTCCCTGATGTCGAGGATCTGCGCGATCTCCTCACCCGGTTGCATGGCGAGCAGGTTCGCGACGTGTTGCCCCTTCGCATCGCGCCCGGCCTCCTGCAGTTCGTAGGTCTTGGCGCGATAGACGCGGCCGGTGTTCGTGAAGAACAGCAGCCAGTGGTGGGTTGTCGTGACGAAGAAGTGGTTGACGACGTCATCCGCCCGCAACTGGGCGCCCTTGACGCCCCTGCCGCCGCGGTGCTGGCTGCGGTAGTTGTCGCTGCGGGTGCGCTTGATGTAGCCACCCCGCGTGACCGTGACCACCATCTCCTCTTCGGGGATGAGGTCTTCGACACTCATGTCGCCGTCGAAGCCGAACATGATCTCGGTGCGGCGGTCGTCACCGTACTTGGCGATGAGCTCGGTGAGCTCCTCGCTCACGATGTCGCGCTGTCGCTGCGGGCTCGCGAGGATCACCTTGTACTCGGCGATCTCGGTCTCGATCTCGGCAAGTTCGTCGATGATCTTCTGGCGCTCGAGAGCCGCAAGGCGACGCAGCTGCATGTCGAGGATCGCGCGGGCCTGCAGCTCGTCGATCGCCAGCAGCTTCATGAGCCCTTCGCGGGCGTCATCCACCGTCGGGGACCTGCGGATGAGGGCGATCACCTCGTCGAGCGCATCGAGCGCCTTCACGTAGCCGCGCAGAATGTGTGCGCGCTCCTCGGCCTTGCGCAGCCGGAACTGGGTACGGCGGACTATGACCTCGATCTGGTGCGTCGCCCAGGCCGTGATGAAGCCGTCGATCGAGAGGGTGCGCGGAATGCCGTCGACGATTGCGAGCATGTTCGCGCCGAAGTTCTCCTGCAGCTGGGTGTGCTTGTACAGGTTGTTGAGCACGACCTTCGGCACGGCATCGCGCTTGAGCACGATCACGAGCCGCTGTCCGGTCCGGCCGGACGTCTCATCCCGGATATCCGCGATGCCCGCGAGCTTGCCCTCCTTGACGAGGTCAGCGATCTTGAGCGCGAGATTGTCCGGGTTCACCTGGTACGGCAGCTCCGTGACCACGAGGCAGGTGCGTCCCTGCAGCTCCTCGACGTTGACGACGGCGCGCATGGTGATCGATCCGCGGCCGGTGCGATAGGCATCCTGGATGCCTTTCAGGCCCAGGATCTGCGCGCCGGTGGGGAAGTCGGGGCCCTTGATGCGCTGCACGAGCGCCTCGATGAGCTCCTCCTGCGATGCCTCCGGGTTGGCCAGGTGCCACAGGGCTGCCTCGCCGACCTCGCGCAGGTTGTGCGGCGGGATGTTCGTGGCCATGCCGACGGCGATGCCGACCGAGCCATTGACCAGCAGGTTCGGGAAGCGGCTCGGGAGCACTGTCGGCTCCTGGGTGCGGCCGTCATAGTTGTCCTGGAAGTCGACGGTGTCTTCCTCGATATCCCTGACCATCTCCATGGCGAGCGGCGCCATCTTGGTCTCGGTGTATCGATGGGCTGCCGCGCCATCATTGCCAGGCGATCCGAAGTTGCCCTGGCCGAGCGCCAGTGGGTAACGCAGGCTCCAGGGCTGCACGAGGCGTACGAGCGCGTCGTACACGGATGAGTCGCCGTGCGGATGGAACTGCCCCAGGACGTCGCCGATGACGCGGGTGCACTTCGAGAATCCCTTATCGGGACGGTAACCACCGTCGTACATCGCATAGATGACGCGGCGATGCACCGGCTTGAGCCCGTCCCGTATCTCGGGCAGCGCGCGCCCGACGATGACGCTCATCGCGTAGTCGAGGTAGGAGCGCTGCATCTCCAGCTGCAGGTCGACCTGCGAGATCTTGTCGTGGCGGGTATCGACCACCGCGTTCTCGAAAGTGGGCTCGACAGGGGTGTCGTCCGGCTCGGTTACGTCTGCCATATCTTCTCGATCTCTCGGTTTTCGTCTGTGAGTGTCTCGATACGCGCTAGCGCGCTACTCGACCTTGACCGCCTTCGCGCGGTCAGATGTCGAGGAAGCGCACGTCCTTGGCGTTTCGCTGGATGAAGTTGCGGCGGGACTCGACGTCTTCGCCCATGAGTGTGGAGAAGATCTCGTCTGCGGCGGCGGCGTCGTCCAGGGTCACCTGCAAGAGCGTCCTGGTCGCGGGATCCATCGTCGTCTCCCATAGCTCCTTGTAGTCCATCTCGCCGAGACCCTTGTAGCGCTGGATGCCGTTGTCTTTGGGCATCCGCTTGCCGCTGGCCAGGCCGGCCTCGACGAGGGCGTCGCGCTCGCGATCGCTGTACACGTACTCGTGCTGCGCGTTGCTCCACTTGAGCCGGTAGAGCGGCGGCTGTGCGAGGTAGACGTAACCGAGGTCGATGAGCGGGCGCATGTAGCGGAACAGCAGCGTGAGCAGCAGGGTGGTGATGTGCTGGCCGTCCACGTCGGCATCGGCCATGAGCACGATCTTGTGGTACCTGGCCTTCTCTGGGTCGAAATCCTCGCCCACGCCCGCGCCGAAGGCCGTGATCATCGACTGCACCTCGTTGTTGCCGAGTGCCCGGTCGAGCCGGGCCTTCTCCACATTGAGGATCTTGCCGCGCAGCGGAAGGATCGCCTGGAACTCCGGGTTGCGCCCCTGCACCGCGGAACCGCCTGCGGAGTCGCCCTCCACCATGAAGATCTCCGAGAGTGCCGGATCTTTGCTCGAGCAGTCGCGGAGCTTTCCGGGCATCCCGCTAGATTCGAGGAGACCCTTGCGGCGGGTCTGCTCGCGAGCCTTGCGGGCCGCGATTCGCGCCTGGGATGCCTGGATGGCTTTGCGGATCACGTCCCGCGCCTGGGTGGGGTTGCGATCGAACCAGTCGCCGAGCTGCTGGCCAGCCACTCGCTGCACGAATGCCTTCGCCTCGGTGTTGCCGAGCTTGGTCTTGGTCTGGCCCTCGAACTGCGGTTCGGCGAGCTTTACCGAGATGACGGCGGTCAGGCCCTCGCGCACGTCGTCGCCGGAGAGGTTCTCGTCCTTCTCCTTGATAATGTTCTTCTCGCGCGCGTACTTGTTCACAAGCGTCGTCAACGCGGCGCGGAACCCCTCTTCGTGGGTGCCGCCCTCGTGCGTGTTGATCGTGTTCGCGTAGGTGTGCACGCTCTCGGTGTAGCCGTTAGTCCACTGCATCGCGACCTCGAGCGAGATCTTGCGGTCGGCATCCTCGGATTCGAAGGCGATCACCTCGGGGTGGATGAGCTCGTTCTTCTTCGTCTTGTTGAGGTATTCGACGTAGTCGACGAGCCCGTGCTCGTACATGTAACTGTCGGAGACCTCGTCGTCGGGGCGCTCATCGGTGAGCGTGATGCGCAGCCCCTTGTTGAGGAAGGCCATCTGCTGGAATCGGGCGCGCAGGGTCTCGTAGTCGAACTCGACTGTCTCGAACGTCTCTGGGCTCGGCCAGAAGGTCTGGATCGTTCCGGTTTCGTCGGAGGTCTCGCCGCGGGTGAGTGGTCCGGTCGGCACGCCGTTCTCAAAGCTCATCCGCCAGACGTAGCCCTGCCGCCGCACCTCGGTGTCGACCTCCTTCGACAGTGCGTTCACTACCGAGATGCCGACGCCATGGAGCCCGCCGGACACCGTGTATCCGCCGCCGCCGAACTTGCCGCCTGCGTGCAGGATCGTCATGACGACCTCGACTGTCGACTTGTTCTCCTGCTTGTTGAGATCGACGGGGATGCCGCGACCATTGTCCGCGACCCGGACGCCGCCGTCCTTGCGCAAGGTCACCGAGATCGTGTCGCAGTAGCCCGCGAGCGCCTCGTCCACGGAGTTGTCGACTGCCTCATAGACGAGGTGATGGAGTCCGCGAGGGCCGGTAGAGCCGATATACATGCCGGGCCGCTTGCGCACCGCCTCCAGTCCTTCGAGGATCTGGATCTGGTCTGCGCCATAACTGTCGGCTGCGACGTGTCCGTTGGAGATGGAGGTGTGGTCCGGCAGTTCTGGGGGCGTCGACGTCATGTTTAGTTGGGGCTCCTGCCAATTTGTGTGCTGGCCATTCGGGGCATTCGCCTCCCGCTGGAAGGGGCTCTCGACGGCACAGCCAATTCTACCAAACTGCACCCTCGGAAAGGGTGAATTCCGCGATCTGGGGACTTTTCCTCTCGCAGGTGACCAGATTTGCCTAGTTAGCCGTAAGTATCGCGCGGGCCGCGGCCTGGAATTGATCTGGGGCCGCGTTTCCAGGACGGGGCGTTCGGCCCTTCGAACCGCACCGACTCGATGCCCGCCGATGGATACCGCGCCGCGATGGTCGTGGTGATCTGGGAACGCATCAGGCGCAGCTGTGTCGCCCACGCCGTCGAATCGCAGTGCACGGTCAGCACACCCTCCTCGATGCCGGCGGGGGTGGAGTGTTCGGCGGTTTCGGCGCCCACCAGGTCTGCCCATGACGCGAGCAGTTCGGAGCGCGCGAGGGGCGAAGTCCAGCCCATCTTCGAGGCGAGTCCCTCGATCACCTCGCCGAGGCCGTGCGGGTCACGACCGTCTGCGAACGGCACGCTCGCGCCCTCCTTTTTCGTCGCGCGTTTGCGCGCGGCCGTCGACCGGGTGTTCGGATCGCCGAACAACCGGCGAAACCGGAGGTACACCGCGAGATGCTCCTCGCGTGGCTCCTCCTCGGCAGGATCAGTCGGCATCTTCGACGATCCTTCCAGCGCTGATCCGCACGATGTGGGTCGCGAGGCTCGCCGGCACGTCATCGAGCACGGCTGCCGTGATGAGCACCTGTTCGAAGTCACCGACCGCGTCGGCCAGTCGCCCACGACGCGATTCGTCAAGCTCCGCGAACACGTCATCGAGTATCAGCACCGGGTCTCCCGAGGACGACTCCCGCCGCAGCACCGCAGCAGAGGCAAGTTTGAGTGCGAGCGCGAACGACCAGGACTCGCCGTGGCTTGCGTAGCCGCGCGCAGGAAGGCCGTTCAACTCCAGAACGAGGTCATCCCGGTGCGGGCCGGCGAGAGTGAGGCCCCTGTCGAGTTCGGCTCGGCGCAATCGTACGAGAGCCGCGCGGAACGCGTCTGCCGCTGCGTCGACGGTCACGACCCCCGATCGCACGGCCGACAGGTCCGCGGCGTCCTCGTCGGGTGTCGCGGCGAGGATGCTCAGGTAACTGGTGAGTCGTGCAGCGTGATCCGCACCCGCGATCGCGGTGTACGCCCGGCTGACCTCTGGCGTCAGCTCGGCGACGAGAGCGCTCCTGGCCTGGATGATCTCCGAGCCGAGGGCGACGAGGCGCTCATCCCAGATCGCGAGTGTGCTGAGCTGGTCGCCCTTGACTCCCGCAGTGCGCGCGGACTTCAGGAGGGTGTTCCGCTGCCGCAGCACGCGATCGTAGTCGGCCATCACGCCGCTCATCCGCGGTGTGCGCAGCACGAGCAGTTCATCCAGGAACCGTCGCCGGCCCGACGGTTCCGCCCGCACGAGAGCAAGGTCCTCCGGAGCGAAGAGCACGCTCGAGAAGTACCTGGGTAGTTCGCGGGTCTTGATCGCAGACCTGTTGACCTGGGCACGGTTGGCAATTGACCTGTTGATCTGCACCTCGGCGAGTACCTCGCGCTCCCCGTGCACTAGGCGAGCGCGCACTATCGCGGCATCCTGCCCCTGGCGGATCATGGCGTGGTCGACCGACACCCGATGCGAGCCGAGCGTGCTGAGGTAGCCCAGCGCTTCGACGAGGTTGGTCTTGCCCTGCCCGTTGCTGCCGACGAACAGGTTGGCACCGGGATGGAGGTTTACATCCAGGTTCTCGTAATTCCTGAAGTCGGTGAGACTCAACTGCCTGACGATCACTTAGTCCACGCGATCAGCTCTTGCGGACTGCGTGGCCACCAAACTGGTTGCGGAGTGCGGCAACGGCCTTCATCGATGGGGAATCTTTCTGGCGGGACACGAACCGGGCGAAGATCGCCGCGCTGATCGTCGGCACCGGCACTGCGCGATCCAGGGCCTCGTGCACAGTCCACCGTCCCTCGCCAGAATCCTCAACGTACCCGGCGATGTCCTTGAATTCCGGATCTTCCTCTAGTGCTTTGACGAGAAGCTCCAGCAGCCAGGAACGAACGACGGTCCCCCGCTGCCATGCCTTGAACGCACCCGTGACGTCGTGCACGAGGTCTTTGCGGCTGTCGAGCAGTTCGTAGCCTTCGGCCCAGGCCTGCATGAGTGCATACTCGATCCCGTTGTGAACCATTTTCACATAATGTCCTGCGCCAGCGGGACCGGCATGGACGAAGCCTTCGTCCCGCGGGCCCTCTGGGCGCAACGCGTCGAAGACCGGCATGGCCGTGGCCACATCGTCGGCGTCCCCGCCGGCCATCAGGCCGTAGCCGTTGTCGAGCCCCCAGATTCCCCCGGATACCCCGACGTCGATGAACTTCAGCTTCTTCGTCGCAAGAAACTCGGCATGGATCGCGTCGTCGGTGAATCGGGAGTTTCCCCCGTCGATGACGAGGTCGCCTGGGCTGAGCACCTTTGCCACATCATGGATGACGTCATCCGTAATCTTGCCGGATGGCACCATCACCCAGACGATGCGTGGCGCGGGCAGCGCGGCCGCGAGGTCGGCAAGGCTCGCGACATCCGTTACCTCTGCGTTCGGGTCGAAACCGGTGACCTCGATGCCGTTCTTACGAAGGCGGGCCCGCATGTTGTTGCCCATCTTGCCGAGGCCGATGATCCCGATGTGCATCGAAGTGTCCTTCTGGAGAAGCAGTGGTGAAGTGTCAGCGCAGGAGCAGGTTCGGCTGCAGCAGGTACCTGTAGTTGTCGGCGCCCGGCTGGTCTTTCGACGATTGGCTTGTGATCAGCACAGGACCCGGCTTGTTGGGGTTGTCGGTCTTGGTGAACGAGATGCGCACGAACTCGGAATGCACGGAACTCAGCCCGTCGAGGAGGAACTGTGGTTTGAGTGACACCACAGTGTCGCTGCCGGTAAGGAATGCGTCGATCGATTCGGATGCCTGGGCCTGCTCCGACCCGATCGCCTCGAGGGTGACGCCCTCGACCGAGAATGTGAAGCGGAGGGCGGCCTCCCGCTCGAGCACGAGAGACACACGGCGCACGGCTTCGATCAGCTCTGCCGTGTTGATGACCGCGTAGTTGTCCACGGTCTCGGGGAACAGCCGCTTCACGGGAGGGAAGTTTCCCTTGATGAGCAGCGACGTCACCGTCTTCTTGTCGGCCTTGAAGGCGATGAGCTCGCGGTCGTCGGAGCTGGTGATGGCCACAGAGACGGTGCCGCTGTGTCCGAAAGTCTTGCCGATCTCGGTGAGGGTGCGGGCCGGCACGAGGGCGGTAGCCGACTCGATGCCGGAGTCGGCGGCATCCCAGGCGATTTCCCTGACCGCCACACGATAGCGATCGGTGGCGACGAGGGAGAGTGTGTTCGCTGAGACCTCGAGCTGCACGCCAGTGATCACGGGAGTGACATCATCCCGGGATGCCGCGACCGCGACCTGGGCGATGGCGTTCGCGAAATCCTCCGCCTGCAGCACACCCGACTGCTCCGACACCTGCGGGAGGGTTGGATACTCCTCCACCGGCATGCTCAGAAGCGTGAAGTGTCCCGATCCACACGCGACCGTGATTCGGCCTTCGTCGGTCGAGAACTTCACCGGTGCATTCGGAAGCCGGCTCGCAATGTCCGCAAGCAACCGGCCGGACACGAGGACCTTGCCGGGCTCCTCCACCTGCGCGCTGATCTCGGTGCGGGCCGAAACCTCGTAGTCGAATGACGACAGGATGAGGCCCTCCGTCGTCGCCTCGATGAGCACACCACTGAGAATCGGCAACGTCGTGCGCTGCGGAAGCAATTTCACCGCGAACGAGACCGCTTCGCTGAACACGTCTCGATTGACCTGGAACTTCACGGATTCACCCCTCACACGCATCGGTCGTCTGGCCGGTTAATACTGGCACAGCCGACTGCGGCGCGGACCATAGGTTGTCTCTCTAGCCATCTCTATCTTTTAAAGACCAATAGTCATAACCGTTGTTCACTCTGTGAGTAACCGGACGTGGTCGAGTGCCCGACTGGGAACTACAACCGTGTGAGATGTTGATGGACCTGTGCCTGGCGAGCCTGGCGGGATGGGCACGGAGGTGACGCCCGTTCGTATTTCCACAGGATCAGTTTTTGCATCAACAGGTTGTCCGGCGCGTCCGAGGAGTTATCCACAGGTTATTCACACAGTGTGAAAACTCTCGGTCTCAGGTTCAGGCTTTGCTGTACCGGTGGTTCTGTTTGATGCGGCTCGTGAGCTCGGTCACCTGGTTGTAAATGGATCGGCGTTCCTTCATGAGCTCGGTGATCTTCTTGTTGGCGTACATCACCGTCGTGTGGTCCCTATTGCCGAACAGCTGGCCGATCTTCGGCAGGGAGAGGTTGGTCATCTCCCTGCACAGGTACATGGCGATCTGGCGGGCGGTCGCGACGGCCTGTGAGCGTGACGAGCCGTAAAGGTCATCGACGGTGAGCTTGAAGTATTCAGCGGTGTGATTGATGATGTCGACCGGTGCTATGACGTTGTCCTCATCGAGGGTGATGAGATCCTTGAGCACTGTCTGCACAAGGGCGAGATCGACGGCGGTGCGATTGAGGCTCGCGAAGGCTGTCACCCGGATGAGCGTGCCCTCGAGCTCCCGGATATTCGACGAGACCTTCGATGCCATGTATTCGAGGATTTCGTTGCCGACCTGCAGCTTCTCGCTCTGGGCTTTCTTGCGGAGAATCGCGATACGAGTCTCGAGGTCTGGCGCCTGCACATCGGTGATGAGTCCCCATTCGAAGCGAGACCGCATCCTGTCTTCGAAGCCGGTGAGGTGCTTCGGTGGCAGGTCGCTCGTGATCACCACCTGCTTGTTGTGGTCATGGAGCGTGTTGAAGGTGTGGAAGAAGGCTTCCTGTGTCGAATCCTTGCCCTGCAGGAACTGGATGTCGTCGATGAGCAGGATGTCGATTTCGCGGTACCGCGATTGGAACACCGAAGCGCGATTGTTGGCAATCGAGTTGATGAAGTCGTTGGTGAATTCCTCGGAGCTGACGTAGCGCACCCTGATGCCCGGGTAGAGGCTTTCGGCGTAGTGGCCGATGGCGTGCAGGAGATGAGTCTTGCCGAGTCCGGACTCACCGTAGATGAACAGCGGGTTGTACGCCTTCGCGGGCGCTTCCGCGACGGCAACCGCGGCCGCGTGGGCGAATCGGTTCGAACCGCCGATAACGAAGTTGTCGAAGCTGTACTTCGGGTTGAGCCTGGAGTCGGAGCGGCGAGAAGAGGTCTGGTCGACCAGGGGCGACACGATCGGCTCGATGTAAGGCTGTTCCCCCTGCTCCACAGACTGCTCAAGGGCGTCCTGCTGGATATCGGGGTTGACGACTATCGCGAAGTTGCTGACCTCCTGGTCATCGCTCAGGCCGGCGATGGCATTCAGGAGCGGAAGGCGGATGCGTTGCTCGAGCATGCCGCGGGTGAGTTCGTTGGGCACTTCGAGATACAGGGTGCCCGCCATCACACCCTTCGGCTCCACAAGGCTGATGAATCCCAGAAGCTGCGGAGTAATGCGATCGTCAGAGATCAGGCGGGACAACACTGCCTGCCAGATTTCCCGGATCGTATCGGGCGACTCCGCCATGCGCACCACATCCTCTTTGCTGCTTATTCACAGGGTTATCCACGGGTTATCAGGCCTATTGCTTGGATCCCTGGCCGCCCCACCCCCGGGAAACGGCTGGCTTTCACCTTAGTTGTCCACAGCATGTCGTTACCAACCCCAGTTGCCAGGATGTGGATAATGCCGGATAAGGCGCCTAAAGTTTGACCGGACCCGATTAACGCCGTATTTTTAATCAGTTGACTTCCGGCCTTCGGGCCAACCCACTTCTTCCGGCCTCAAAGCTGGGCTTTGGAGCTATCACTATGAGCAAGAGAACTTTCCAGCCGAACAACCGTCGTCGCGCCAAGGTGCACGGCTTCAGGCTGCGCATGCGCACCCGCGCCGGCCGCGCCATCCTCGGTGCCCGCCGCCGCAAGGGCCGCACCGAGCTGTCCGCCTAAGTTCGATACCGACGGCCTGCAGGTGCTCCCCAGGGCGAACCGGGTAACCCAGCCGGGGGACTTCCGCGCCGCCGTGCGTCATGGCCGGCGTATCGGTGCTGCCAACACGGTGCTGTACCTGGCTAAGCGCGAAGGGCGCGGTCCTTCACGCTTCGGTTTCATCGTGACCAAGGGCATCGGCAACGCCGTGACCCGCAACCGGGTCAGGCGTCGTCTTCGTGCGGCGAGCCTTGACGCTCTCGGCACGATGGCGGAGCACACCGACGTCATCGTGCGGGCGTTACCAGCTTCCGCGCATGCCGACTGGACTACCCTTCACACCGAGATCATCGATGGTGTGGCAATGGGAACGGCACGGGCATGAACGGCGCAGCATCATGGATCGTGCTTGCGCCACGCAATGCGTGCGTGGCGATCCTCAAGGTCTACCGGGCGGTGATCTCTCCCCTATACGGAGACGTCTGCCGCTACTACCCGTCATGTTCGCACTACGCGATGCAGGCGATCCAGCATCACGGCGTGGTTCGCGGTGTCTGGTTGGGAACGCGTCGCATCGCGCGGTGTCACCCTTGGGCAGAGGGCGGCATTGACGACATTCCGGAAGACAGGCACGACAAGTACGCGGTGACGCGTTTCGGATTTGTGGTGCCGAACGGGCACCTCGCCAATAGCCACGGAAAGGGCTGACCCAAAGACCATGGACATTCTCGGCACAATACTGTGGCCCATCAAGTGGGTCGTCGAGGCCATCCTCGTTGCGTTCCATACTCTCTGGGCGAGCATCGGGCTGGACCCGAACGCGGGGCTGACCTGGGTGCTTTCCATCGTCGGGCTCGTGCTCGTCATCCGCGCGGCCCTCATCCCGATCTTCGTCAGGCAGATCAGGAGCCAGCGGCGCATGCTCGAGGTCGCGCCGCAGCTCAAGAAGATCCAGGACAAGTACAAGGGCAAGAAGGACCAGTTCTCACGGGAAGCCCTCTCGCGTGAGACGATGGCGCTCTACAAGAAGACGGGGACCAACCCGCTCAGTTCCTGCCTGCCACTGTTGTTGCAGATGCCGATCTTCTTCAGCCTCTTCTCCGTGCTCAGCAACGCCCAGCATGTCAACGCGGACGGGTCCCGCAACGCGGGAGTAGGCCTGCTCGACGCTCATCTTTCCGAGTCGTTCGGCACGTCGTCGCTGTTCGGCATTGCTCCGCTGCACCTCGCGATCAGCACAGCGAACGGCAATATTCCGGTGATCATCATCGCGGTCGTGATGGTGATCCTCATGACCGGATCCCAGTTCATCACCCAGCTGCAGATCATGTCGAAGAACCAGTCGGCCGAGATGAAGGCAAGCCCGATGTTCCGCCAGCAGCGCATCCTGCTGTACCTGCTGCCGCTCGTCTTCGCCTTCTCCGGGTTCACCTTCCCCCTCGGCGTGATGTTCTACTGGCTTGTGTCGAACTTCTGGACGATGGGCCAGCAGTTCCTCGTGATCCGCAACATGCCAACGCCGGGCAGCGAGGCCGCTCTCGCCCGTGAGGCACGCCTGGCCAAGCGCCAGCAGAGCCGGCCGATCGAGGAGCTCGCGCCGGAAGGTGGAACGCTGACCATCGAAGAGCCGATCAAACCGCAGCGCCAACAGCCGGTGGGCAAGAACCGCGCCAAGAAGAAGAGTGGGAACAACAAGCGATGAGTGACGCAACCAGCACCGAAGTCGCCGAGACCGCGACCGGTGACACCGAAGCCACCGAGAGCACCGATGTGCCAACCCCCGGCCAGCTCGAAGAAGAGGGTGAGATCGCCGCGGACTACATCGAGGAGCTGCTCGACATCACCGACCTGGACGGGGACATCGAGATCGACGCACGCGGCGGTCGGGCCTACCTTTCCGTGACGTCGAGCGAAGACACGAACCTGCGCCTGCTCTCTCGTCCAGACACCGTCAATGCGCTGCAGGAACTGACCCGCATCGCCGTGCAGACGAAGACAGGATCGTTCTCACGGCTCATCCTCGACATCGGGGGGTCGCGCGAAGCGAGGGTGGCCGAGCTGGCCGTTCTCGTCGACAAGGCGGTCGAACGCATCGAGGCGGGCGCGGAGTCCGCGGCGCTGCCCCCGATGTCTTCATACGAGCGCAAGCTCGTGCATGACATTGTGGCCGATCGCGGCTTCTCGTCGGCGTCCGAGGGTGAAGGCCGCGACCGTCATACAGTCATCACCCACGCGTAGCCAGACTGATGTTTCACGTGAAACATGGCTCGAGATGTTTCACGTGAAACATGAGTGACATCGAGAGCGAACCGTCGTACGCGACCTCCTTGTTCGAAATGGGGCGGATGCCGCTCGCTCGGGCATATGCCGCTGACCTTGGCCGACGGGGAGAGGAGCTCGGGCTTATCGGCCCGTTGGAGCTCCCCCGATTGTGGTCGCGCCACATCCTCAACTGCGCACTCGTCGCTCCCCTGCTGAAGCCGGGCCGCGTGGGCGACGTCGGCAGTGGCGCCGGCCTCCCCGGAATCGTGCTCGCGATTGCCCGCCCAGACGTGCACCTGGTGCTCATCGAGCCCATGGAACGGCGCGTCGATTGGCTCGTGCACGAGTGCGCCGAGCTCGGTCTGGACAATGTGACGGTTGTGCGTGACCGGGCGGAAGACACACGTCTCGACATCCAGCTCGACCAGGTGACGGCTCGGGCTGTGACCGCGCTGTCCAGGCTCATCCCCGCCACGGCGCACCTTGTTCGCCATGGCGGCGAGATGATATTCATGAAGGGTTCACGGGTCGGCGACGAGATCGAGGCGGCCGCGAAGGTAATTCGCAAGGCGAGATTGTCTGGCGTGGAGATACTGACCCTGGGCGAGGGGATAACCCCGGAGGTGACCAAGGTCTTTCGGGCTACAGTGGACTGACCATCCGATCGACCTCCGCGGGCCAGTCTGCCCGAGCCACCAGAAGGTTTCACGTGAAACATCCCGAAGGCGACATCGCCGAATCGAGCACGGGGTATGACGACTCGACGCCGCTCGCGAGAGAGCTAGCCGAGATCACCCGTCGTCGCCAGGCGCTGGCCGCCGATCGCCTGCCCCTGCCCAGGGCGACCAGGGTCTTCACCGTCGCCAACCAGAAGGGTGGCGTCGGCAAGACCACGACGACGGTGAATCTCGCTGCGGCACTCGCCCGCTCGGGAGCGCGTGTGCTGGTGATCGATCTTGACCCGCAGGGCAACGCGTCCACAGCGCTCGGGGTGGAGCATCGCGCCGAGACGGTGAGCGTGTACGACGTGATCATCAACGATGAGCCGATGTCGGGGGCCGTTCAGAAGAGCCCGGAATTCGAAGCGCTCTACTGCCTGCCCGCGACGATTCACCTCGCTGGTGCCGAGATCGAGCTGGTGTCACTCGTGGCGCGGGAGCAGCGGTTGCGCACCGCCCTCGAATTGTTTCTCGACCAGTCTCCCGACCTTTTCCACTACGTCTTCATCGATTGCCCGCCATCGCTAGGCCTGCTGACGATCAACGCGTTCGTTGCCGCACGGGAGGTGCTCATCCCGATCCAATGCGAGTACTACGCGCTTGAGGGGCTGAGCCAGCTGCTCAGCAACATCCAGCTGATCGAACGCCACCTGAACCCGCGGCTGGCGGTCTCGACGATCCTGCTCACGATGTACGACTCGCGTACGAACCTGGCAAACCAGGTCGTGCAGGACGTGCGCGACCACTTTCCCGAGCAGGTATTGCAGACGGTGATCCCCAGGTCGGTGCGCATCTCGGAGGCACCGAGTTATGGACAGAGCGTGATCAGTTTCGACGGCGGTTCGCCGGGGTCGCTGTCGTACCTCGAGGCCGCTGCCGAGATCGCGCACCGTGGAGCGCCGAGATAGTGGCCGCCCCGAAACGTACAGGCCTCGGCCGTGGCATCGGTGCTCTCATTCCCGGCGGCGAGGCGGAAGACTCCACACAGCGCCCCGTTGACGTCTTCTTCCCCGCGACCGGCGATCGGCAAGCCCTGCTGGCCGTGCCCGGTGCAAGGCTCGCGAATCTCTCCCCGGATGACATCGCGCCGAACGCGCAACAGCCGCGCACAGAGTTCGGTCACGACGAGCTGCAGGAGCTCGTGGCTTCGATCCGCGAGATCGGCGTACTCCAGCCAATAGTGGTGCGGCCCATCGCCGGTGCGAAACAGTCCCCGCACTTCGAGTTGATCATGGGCGAGCGGCGCCTGCGTGCGACGAAGCAGCTCGGACTGACCACGATCCCCGCCGTCATCAAGAACACCGCTGACGAGGACATGCTGCGGGATGCCCTGCTCGAGAACCTGCACCGGGCCGACCTCAACGCGCTTGAGGAGGCATCCGCCTATCAACAGCTCCTTGCCGACTTCGGGATCACCCAGGACCAGCTGGCGGCGCGCATCGGCCGCTCGCGCCCGCAGATCACGAACACCCTCCGCCTGCTCAAGCTACCCGCGAGCGTGCAGAAGAGAGTGGCGGCGGGCGTGCTCAGTGCCGGACATGCCCGGGCGATCCTCGCCGCGGGTGACGCGTCCGCCATGGAAAAGCTTGCCGACAAGATCGTGAACGAGGATCTCTCCGTGCGGGCAGCCGAGGCGGCCGCCGGACAACTCTCGGTGAAGACACCACGGGCGAAGCCCGCCGCGGGTGGGCGCCAGGGCCAGCTCGACGAAGTTGCGACGCGACTTGGGGATCGGCTCAACACCCGCGTGAAGGTGACGCTGGGGGCGAGCAAGGGCCAGATCGTGATCGACTTCGCTACCGTAGGGGACCTGAACCGTATTCTCGGCGAACTGGGGCAGCCGGGCTTCTCGAAGTAGGCCGGCGCGGCAGCGTCACGCCGGAGGAGCACCGTCGCTCGCGGCGGAGCCGAGGGCGGTGCTGGCGCCTCGCGCTCTGGTGCGCTCCGCACCCCAACCGGTCGCGCCTGCCGAATGCACGCCGGGGGCCACACTTCCGCGCAAACGGCGCGCGGTGCCCTCGAAAGTCCAGTTGTTGCGCTGTGGCTCTCACCAGGTCACAAGAAGTGGCTTTTCGAGCCCCTTTCAACCCAGGGGTGGGACGCCCCCAACCAGAGGGTGGGATGCCTCCAAGCGGTGGGTGGGACGCCGAAGGTGGTTACGCGGCGGGTCGCCGGGGCGGTATGGCTAAGCGCGCGCCTCGCCGATCGCGGCCTCGGCCAGGGCGGAATAGACCCACCCGAGGTCGTGCCCAGCAGCCTCGAGGGCCTGCGGGAGTATCGACGTCTCGGTGAGGCCGGGCAGCACGTTGGCCTCGAGAAACCACGGTGTTCCCGCCCCATCGACGATGAGGTCGACGCGGGAGAGGTGGCGCAGCCCGAGCGCCTGGTGAGCGCTCAGGGCGGCCTCCGTGGCCCGGGAGGCAACCTCGTCGGAGATGCGGGCGGGAACGTAGAACCGGGTCTCCCCGGCGTTATACCTGGCCTCGAAACTGTAGACCCCGGAGAGCGGCTCGATCTCCACCGCCGGGAGGGCGACCGGTCCATCCCCGCTGTCGATGATGCCGATCGCTATCTCGGTGCCGGTGATCCGCTGCTCGATGAGTGCGACATCCCAATAGGTGTACGCGTCAACCATGGCCCGGGGGAGCAGCGAGCGATCATCGACCATCGTCACGCCCTGGGCGGAACCACCCTGGGCCGGTTTGACGACAAGCGGACCGGAGAACTCGTCGGAGATCTCCTCGAGGATGCCGTTGGCGCCGAGCTCGCGGAACGCGTCACGCGGCAGTGTGATCGAGGTGGGCGTGCGCACCCCAACGCGGCTGACGATCGTCTTGGCGGTCGGTTTGTCCCAGGCGAGCCGTGACGCGTCAGCGCGGGAGCCGACGTACGGGATCCCGATGAAGTCGAGGAGCCCGCGCAGCGCTCCGTCTTCCCCGCTCGCGCCGTGCAGGGCCGGCCAGACCACGTCGGGGCGAGTGTCGCGCAGGTAGCCGAGCAGCGTGGCATCCGGGTCCCTGAGTTCGACAGGGATGCCGTGCTCGGCGAGACTGTCGGCGACCCGGCGCCCCGAGCGCAGCGACACGTCCCGCTCGTGGGAGATGCCGCCGGCAAGCACGAGAACGCGAGGAGCGGATGCGGCAGTCATCAGCCGAGGTTTGCCGGCGGGTTGATCATCGACGCCGAGGGCTTCACGGTTTTCAGGGGTCCGGTCTGTGAGAACGTCGTGAGCAATTCGAGTTCGCCGTTGATGACTGTTGACAGCCTGCGGATGCCCTCCCTGATGAACTCCGGGGTCGGGTAGCAGAACGCGAGCCGCAGCTTGTTCCTGCCGCCACCATCCGCGTAGAAGGCGGTGCCGGGGGTGTAGGCCACGAGTTCCTTGACCGCCCGCGGCAGCATCGATTTCGAGTCCAGGTTCTCTGGCAGGGTCACCCAGACATAGAAGCCACCCGCCGGATGGGTCCAGCTGAGGTCGGGCAGATAGTCCTCGAGCGCCGCGAGCATGGCATCCCTGCGCTCGCGGTACACCCCGCGGAAGGTCTCGATCTGGCCCTTCCAGTCGGCGCCGGCGAGGTATTCGTGAATGACGTATTGGGTGAACGAACTGGGCGAGAGCACGGCCGCCTCATTCGCGAGGATGAGTTTTTCTCGGATGGCGTGGGGTGCGAGAGCCCAGCCGACCCGGAAGCCCGGGGCGAGCGTCTTCGAGAACGTGCCGAGATAGATGACGCCGTCTTCTTCGACCGAACGCATCGCGTGCGGCGGCGGCCCGTCGAAATAGAGCAGGCCGTACGGATTGTCTTCGAGCACGAGGATGCCGTTGGAGCGAGCGATCTCGAGGATCTCGAGGCGCCGTTCCCAGGTGAGGGTGACGCCGGCCGGATTGCTGAATGTCGGAACCGTGTACAAGAACTTGATCGTCTTGCCTGCGGCCTTCACGCGCGTGATCGCCTCGCGCAGCGCCTGCGGGATGAGCCCGAACTCGTCCATGGCGACGTGGCTGACCTCGGCCTGGAACGACTTGAACACGGTGATGGCCGTGAGGTAGCTCGGCGCTTCGGCCAGCACGACGTCGCCGGGGTTGATGAAGAGCTTGGTCACGAGTTCGAGCGCGTGCTGCGAACCGGTGGTGACGACGATGTCGTCGACGCTCGCACGGATGCCCTCGAGAGCCATGACCTCGAGGATGTGCTCCCGCAGCGCGGGCAGTCCCTGGCCGGAACCGTATTGCAGCGCGGCCGGCCCACTGTCGCGCATCACGCGCTCCATTGCGCCTGTGACCAGCTCTTTTGGTAGCGCCGAGACGAACGGCATGCCGCCGGCGAGGGACACGACCTCCGGGCGGGATGCCACGGCGAAGAGGGCGCGGACCTCTGAGGCGGCCAGGCCGGCGGTGCGGTCGGCGTAGTGGCTGTACCACTTGTCGAGGTTGTTGCCTTGATTCGTCATGCGCTGCCCTTTTCAGTCGCGAAGTCTCAAGGATATGGTCTGGGCACAAAAAAGCCCCGCCCCACGATGGGGGCGGGGCCAGTTCTGCCGAATTGGCTACGAACGCCGCTGAGGCGCCGCAGGAGGCGACTCAGGCCAGGAACTCGGCGAGGTCGGCCTCGAGGGCCGGCTTCGGCTTCGCGCCGATGACTGTCTTGACGACCTCGCCACCGCGGAAGACCTTCATCGCGGGGATGGAAGTGATCTGGTACTTCATCGCCATCTGCGGGTTGTCGTCGACGTTGAGCTTGACGATCTTGATCTTGTCGGGGTTCTCCGATGCGATGGCGTCGAGGATCGGGGAGACGGCGCGACACGGGCCGCACCATTCCGCCCAGAAGTCCACCATGATGGTGTCGCTCGAGTTGAGCACCTCGTCCGCGAAGGTCGCGTCGGTTACTTCGTGTGCTGCTGACATTGTGTTTTCTTCCTTTTGTTCTAGGCGGATACCGTGGCCGGCTCGGGCTGGGTGGCCCTGGCCAGGAGCTTCCTGGGGATGGACGCGAGATAGTGCTCGGCATCCAGTGCCGCGACAGTTCCGGAACCCGCGGCCGTGACGGCCTGCCGGTATGTCGGATCGATCACGTCGCCCGCGGCGAAGACGCCGGGGATGTTGGTGCGGGATGAGCGACCGTCAACGGCGATCGTGCCGTCGGCATTGAAATCGAGCTGCCCATGCACGAGGTGCGTGCGGGGGTCTGCGCCGATCGCCACGAACAGCCCGCTCAGGTCGAGTGTCGTCTCCGTGCCATCCACTGTGTCGACGATGCCGATGCCGGTGACGAGTTCGTCGCCGTAGATGTGCTCGACCTGCTTGTTGAAGAGGAACTCGATCTTCGGGTCGGTGAGGGCGCGGTCCTGCATCGCCTTGGATGCACGAAGCGTGTCCTTGCGGTGGATGACGTAGACCTTGTCGGCGAAGCGGGTGAGGAACGTCGCCTCTTCCATTGCCGAGTCGCCGCCGCCGACAACGGCGATCGTCTTCTGGCGGAAGAAGAAGCCGTCACAGGTGGCGCACCAGGACACACCGTGGCCGCTCAGGCGCGTCTCGTCTTCGAGGCCGAGATGCCGGTAGGCGGATCCGGTCGCGAAGACGACGGCGAGCGCCTCGTGTACATCGCCGTTGCCAAGGGTGACGCGCTTGACGTCGCCATCCAGTTCGAGTTTTGTCACGTCATCGAGGATGATCTCGGTGCCGAAGCGTTCGGCCTGCGCCTGCATGGCGATCATCAGCTCCGGGCCCTGGATGCCGTCAGCGAAGCCCGGGTAGTTCTCGACATCTGTCGTCTTCATGAGTTCGCCACCCGCCTCGACCGAGCTCGCGATGAGCAGGGGAGAGAGGTTGGCGCGCGCGGCGTAGATGGCGGCCGTATATCCGGCGGGGCCGGAGCCGATGATGATGATCTGGCGCACTTGTGAACGTCTCCCTCAGGTTGTCACTGACCGGTACAACACATCCTATTGACCCCTTATTCCGGGCCACGGAAGGCTTGGCGGGGCCGAAAATGCCTAGTTCGGGCGGCGGAAGCGGCCGACGATCGGGCCGGCGAAGGAGCGCAGCTCCGGATTGCGGGTGAGGGCGAGCACCGCGACGTAGACCATGGCCATGCCGAAGCCGGCGACGGCCATAGACACGACGCCGCCGAGGAATCCGGAGACCGGGAACGCGCCGGCTCCGAGCCCGCCGAGGGCGTAGAGGATGCCGAGGCCCGCGGCCGCGGCGGCGAGCGCGGCCAGCAGGAACCACAGGGCCTGGCGCGCGACGGGGCCGGCATCCAGTCCGCCGATCCGTCGGCGGAGCACGATCGCGGCAAGGATCGTCTGGGCGGTGCCCGCGATGGTGAGCGCAGAGGCGAGGCCGATTGCGATGAGGTCGGTGGGCAACGTCGCCGCCACGAGCGCGAGCGCGACGAACAGCACGGCCTGCACGAGCTGGATGAAGAATGGCGTACGGGTGTCTTCGAGCGAGTAGAACACGCGCTGCAGCACGAAGAGGATGGTGAACGGCACGAGGCCCACGAGGAACGCGAGTAGCACCGCACCGAGCCCGAGCACCTGCGGGTAGCTCTTGCTGAAGAGCGTGGCGAACGGCAGCGCCAGCACCATGAGGCCGATGGCGGCGAAGACCATGATGAACAGGATGCTGCGCAGCGAGGCCGCGACATCGGCCCGCACCGCGGTGAGGTTGCCGTCGCGGGCGTGCCCGCTCATCCGCGTGAAGTATGCGGTTGCGATGGATACCGTCACTATCGAGTGCGGGAGCATGAAGATCAGCCACGCGTATCTGAGCACGGCGACAGAGGCGTCGCCGGAGGCGAGGGTGGCCACATTGCTCTCGATCAGGCCGGCGACCTGGGTGACCAGGATCATCCCGAATGTCCAGGCGGCGGCCCTGCCCGTGCGGCCGAGGCCGACGCCGCGCCAGCGGAATTCGGGACGATAGCGCAGCCCCGCGCGCTTCCAGAAGAACACGAGCACCATGGCCTGCGCGGCGATCCCCAGGGTGGCGCTGCCGCCGATCAGGGCGACCATCGCGGGCGACCAGGTTGCCGCATCCAACCGGTCGGCGGGGCCGAAAAGCACAAGGAACGCGACAAGCCCGGCAATGGCGATGACGTTGTTGAGCACGGGCGCCCAGGTGAACGGCCCGAACAGGCCACGGGCGTTGAGCACCTCGCCAAGCAGGCTGTAGATCGCGTAGAACAGCACCTGGGGCAGGCACCAGTAGGCGAATGCGGTGGCCAGGGCGATCTCGCGGCTGCTGAATCCGCCGTCGCCCGACTGCGCGTAGAGGTTCACGAGCAGCGGCGCGCAGAGCGTCGCCACGACGGCTGCGGCCAGGAAGACCACAACGCCGAGGGTCACGAGCCGGTTGATGAAGCGCTGGCCGCCGTCGTCGTGCAAGGCCGCCCGCACGATCTGGGGCACGAGCACCGCGCTCAGAAGGCCGCCCGCGATTATCGCGTAGATGTTGTTCGGCAGCTGGTTAGCCAGGTTGAAGGTGTCTGCGCTCGAGCCGAAGGTGCCGATCGTCTGGGCGAGCACGAAGGCGCTGATGAACCCGAGGATGCGGGACACGATCGTGCCCGACGCGAGCAGCGCGCTCGCCCTGCCGATGCCCGTGGCCGAGGAGTTCCGTGAGGCCGACAGGGATGCCGCTACCGGGTCGTCCCCCGAAATGTCAGCCATTGCGGGGCTTTCGTCTTCGCAGGACGGTCCTGACGATGCCGAACGCGAACATCGCGACGACGAGCACCGCGATGACGATCACGACCGGGGTCTCCCAGCCCGCCTGCACATTGATCTCCGTGCGGGTCGGCGACCCGATCGGCACCCCCGAAGCACTCGTGAGGGACATGGTGAGCGCGACGGTGCCGTTGGAGATCGCCTGCACAGGAATCTGGCCTTTGCCCTGCGAGTTCGGCTCGATGACGAGCTTTACGCGACTGCTCTCCACTGCGAGCAGGCCGGAGTCTGCTCGAACCGAGATGTATACGGTCACCGCCTGATCCAGGCCGTTGCTCACCGCAATGGGAAGAGTCGCCCGGTCGGCGAGCAGGTTTATCCTGCTGCTCGCGACGATCTCCACCGACGAGACGAGGCCGGCCGACGTGGACAGGAAGTCTCCCGCAGCGGAAGGCCATGCAGCCAGGTTCGACTGCCACTGGTTCGCGAGCACGCTCAGCAGCACGAGCCGACGAGGGGCGGTAATGGCGAGGGGGTCCTCCGCGACGGAGGCGAACTGCTGTTCAGCCCGCTCGGCGGCGAACATCGGGGATGCCAGTGCCACCCGGTCGGCGGCTTGCGGTGCGTCGACGACGGTTGCAGGGGTGCCCGCGTCGGCGACGATGCTCGACAGCGGGACCATGCTGACTGAGCCGTCCACCGCAAGCTGGCTGAGGGTCTCGGCGAGGCGACCCCCAGCGAAAAGGATCGACCTGTCGATTGTGGCAAGCACTTCGGTCTCGTCAGCGGAGCGTGCGCTGCGCGCTGTGGCGATCGCATCGGTGAGGGTGGACATCGCCGCGAGCCAATCGCCATCGGTGGTCCCCCCCGCCGCCGAGCGCAACGCCGCGGAGACCGGGCCGTCGGAAACGAGCACCTTGTTGCCATCCACGACGACGGAGCTGCTACCCGCGGCATCCCGCTTCACGTTCGTGGAGGACAGGATCGTGGAGGTGTACCCGCTTGCCGAGAGCGCCTGCAGGTCGGTGGCGATCGCCGAGTCATCCCTCGGCCAGGCGATGCCGCTGAGGGTATACGGCCAGTCGAGCAGCGTGCGCGTTGTCGGAAGGGCGGGCAGCACGGGGTTGGCCGGGTCCGCTGTGGGGCTTGCCGAAGGGGTGGCCGTCGTGTCTGTGGCAGCCGCGAAATTGGCGGGGTCGATGGCGAAGTCGAATGCCTGCGGCTGGGGCACTGTCAACGCTCCCGCTTGCGTCGCGAGGGTCACGTCGGCGTCTTCATAGGCGAGCGCGAACGTCTGGTTTGGCGCGGCGGCCAGGCGCTCGAGCCACGCCGTCGCGGAGGCGGGCGCCGCGCTACCGAGCACGCGGATCGAGACGATGATCATCGGGTCGACGCCGATCGCGACCTGCTGGCCGATCACGGCATCCAGCTGTCGTGTGAGCAGCCCGAGGGGTGCGGTGTACTGCGCGAGTTCGTCGGCGCTCACGAGCCCCGTTGTGCCCGCCGGCACAACGAGAGGCACAGCGATCGCGAGCCTGACGGGAGCCGCGGCATCCACGGCTGTCGCCGGCAGCGCGCCCGTGACGACCCCGGCCAGCCCAGCGAGGAGAGCGAGGGCGGCGAGCACCGGTCTCCATGGCGTGGGCCGACGCCCGGATTCTCCCTCGGCCAGCATGGTCACGAGTCTATTCACCCGTGCCTGTGAGGCCCGCGCGGGCGATGCCGCAGGATCGCCTTGTGGCAAGCTGTTCGCATGAGCGTCGCCACGGCAATCGTGAGGCTCGGCGAGCTCGCCGACTCTCCTCCCGTCGCCCGACTCTCGGCGGCGTTCGCAGCGGCCGGCAGGGAGCTGGCCCTTGTCGGCGGGCCGGTTCGTGATGCGTTCCTCGACCGGGAGGTCAGTGACCTCGACTTCGCGACGAGCGCGACACCCGACGAGATCTCGGCCATCGTCGCACCCATCTCGGAAGCGCGGTGGGATGTGGGGCGCGAGTTCGGCACGATTGCCGCACGAATCGCCGGCAGGCAGGTCGAGATCACCACCTATCGCGCGGACTCATACGACAGCACGAGCCGCAAGCCGGTCGTGGCCTTCGGCAGCTCGCTCGAGGAGGACCTCGCCAGGCGCGACTTCACCATCAATTCGATGGCCCTGCGGCTACCCGAACGCGCGCTCGTCGACCCGTGGGGTGGCCTCGACGACCTGCTTGCACGGACGATCACCACGCCGGGGCCGCCGGAGGTGTCGTTCGGCGACGATCCGCTGAGGATGCTGCGGGCCGCCAGGTTCACATCGCAACTGGGTTTCACGGTGGCCGAGCCGACGGTGCAGGCTATGCGCGATCTTGCCCAGCGGCTGGAGATCGTGAGCGTGGAGCGCATCAGCGACGAGCTGTCGAAGCTGCTGCGCACCGATGACCCCGTGCCGGGCATCCGGCTGCTCGTGGAGACCGGGATCGCGCAACTCGTGCTGCCGGAGGTGCCGGCCCTGAAGCTTGAGATCGACGAACACGCGCACCACAAGGACGTGTACGAGCACAGCCTCACCGTGCTCGAGCAGGCTATCGAGCTGGAGAAGTCGCGGGGCCACGAACCCGACCTCGTGCTGCGCCTCGCCGCGCTCCTGCACGACATAGGCAAACCGGCCACCCGCAAGATCGAAGCGGGCGGGGTCGTGACTTTCCACCATCACGACGTCGTCGGGGGCAAGCTCGCTGGGCGGCGGCTCAAAGCGCTGCGCTTCGACAACGACACGGTCGCTGCCGTGAGCCGGCTCATCGAGTTGCACCTGCGTTTCTTCGGTTACACAGATGGCGCATGGACAGACTCGGCGGTGCGCCGCTACGTGCGCGACGCGGGAGAGCTGCTCGAGCGGTTGCACATCCTCACCCGGGCCGACGTCACAACCCGCAACCGCAAGAAGGCCGACAGGCTCTCCTTCGCCTACGACGATCTCGAGGAGCGCATCGCCCAGATCGCGGAGGCGGAGGGAATCGCCGCAGTACGGCCCGATCTCGACGGCGAGCAGATCATGGCGATCCTGGGGTTGAAGCCCGGGCGCGAGGTCGGCGAGGCGTACCGCTTCCTGCTCGAACTGCGTCTCGACGAGGGCCCGTTGGGGCCGGAAGAGGCGGAGAAACGGCTCAGGAGTTGGTGGGCGGCGCGCTGATCAGGCGTGAGAACTGATCCAGTCGTCGAGCATTTGCCGGGCGACCGGGTCGGGATGCTGCGCGGGCGGCGACTTCATCAGGTAGGCGGATGCCGCCTCCAGGGGCCCGCCGATCCCCGCGTCCAGGGCGACTTTCGCCGCCCTGACGGCATCGATCACGACGCCTGCGGAGTTTGGGGAATCCCACACCTCGAGCTTGTACTCGAGGCTCGTCGGGGCATTGCCGAAACCGTGGCCCTCGAGCCGCACGAACGCGAGCTTGCGATCGTCGAGCCACGGGATGTGGTCGCTCGGCCCGATGTGCACGTTGCGCGGTTCGATAGCGGCATCGATGTTGCTCGTGACCGACTGGGTCTTCGAGATCTTCTTCGACTCCAGCCGCGACCGCTCGAGCATGTTCTTGAAGTCCATGTTGCCGCCGACGTTGAGCTGGTACGTGCGGTCGAGCACCAGCCCGCGCTCCTCGAACAGGCGAGCGAGCACCCTGTGGGTGATGGTCGCACCGAACTGGCTCTTCACGTCATCACCGACTATCGGAATGCCTGCCGCAGTGAACCTTGCCGCCCATTCCGGGTCACTGGCGATGAACACGGGCAGTGCGTTGACGAATGCGACGCCGGCGTCGATGGCCGCTTGCGCGTAGTGCTTCGCGGCGAGTTCTGAGCCGACAGGCACGTAGCAGATGAGAACGTCGACGTCGGCGTCGCGCAGCGCCTGGGCGACGTCGACGACGGGGGCAGTCGACTCGGTGACGAGTTCGCGGTAATACTCGCCAAGACCGTCGAGGGTTGGACCGCGCTGCACGATTACTCCGGTGCGGGCGACGTCGGCGAACCGGTATGTCGAGTTCTGGCTCGCCCACATGGCGTCGGCGAGGTCCACACCCACCTTGAGGGCGTCCACGTCGAACGCCGCCACGAATTCGAGATCGCCGACGGCGTGCGGCCCGAGCCTGTTGTGCATGAGCCCGGGGATCATGGTGTCGGCCGCGGCATCCGCGTAGAAGGTCACGCCCTGAATGAGTGAATTCGCGCAGTTGCCGACCCCGGCGATAGCGACCCTGACGGTCATGGCCTTGGTGCTCCTCGAGAGATATGACTACACTTGACAGGTTGTCTAAGCCCGCTGTGCTTGTTGTGCATCGG
>JAODLY010000022.1 GCA_025464445.1 Rhodoglobus sp.
GGTGTGCAGCCGTCGGCTCCAGTCGAAGCTGATGCCGAACCGGCGGAACGACGCGGCCTGGGTCTCGATGTTCTTGTACGTCCAGTCGGCGGGGTGCTCGTTGCGCTGGATCGCCGCGTTCTCGGCGGGCAGGCCGAACGAGTCCCAGCCGACCGGGTGCAGCACGTTGAAGCCCTGCATGCGCCAGTAGCGCGCTACGACGTCGGCGAGGGCGTACGCCTCGCCGTGGCCCATGTGCAGGTCGCCCGAGGGGTACGGGAACATGTCGAGGATGTACTTGCGCGGCCGCTTGTCGTTCGGGTCGTCGGTCGCGAATGGCTTGAGCTTCTCCCAGATCGCCGCCCACTTGGCTTCAATCGCGCGAATGTCGTAGCCGTTGGTCTCGTCGCGGTCGTCGTGGTCGCGTGCGGTGTCGGTCACGGGGTCAAGGCTACCGGGTCCGCTCAGCCGAAGACTTCGATGGCGCAGGTGGGGCCGGATGCTCGCGCGAGCCGTACGTTCGCCGTCAGGAGGGGCGCATCAAGACGTTCGGCAAGCGCGACGTATGCGGCATCGTACGAGCTGAGGTTGTGGCCCAGCTGCCAGGTACGGTCGGCAAGGGGCTCGAGTGGCCATCGCTGGATGGGCAGGCTCCACAGCCCTTGCAGGGCGAGCCGGGACTCCGTTTCTCCGATTTGCCCGGCAAGCCTGAGCCGACGTAGCGCGCTCAACACTTCAATCGGCAGATGGTCAGGGGCATGCAAAGCGGTGGAGTGCAAACGGCGGGAGATCGCCTCCCCAACCTCCCCCGCATCCAGGGCAAGCTTCACAATCACCGATGCATCGATGACCGCGTCGAGCCTCACCGGCGATCCGCCGCGATCGCGTCCAGGATTTCTTGCGTCGTCACGGGAGGGAAGTTACGCGCCCGAGCACGAATCTCCGAAAGCGCGGTGTTGATGTCTGGTTTTTCGGCAATCTCCCGCAGCGTGCGGGAGAGGTATTCCTGAAGAGATTGCCCGGCCCGCGCTGCGCGAGCCGCAAGCTCATCGCGGGTCTCGTTCGGAACATCCCGAATGGTGATGGATACCGTCATGCTGCTATTTTAGCAGCATTCGCAGCATTCTCGCTGCATGGCTAGACGGCTGTCGGAGGTGCGGGCTAGACAGGCCGAGGAGGCAAAGCCATGGCGACCTGGGATGACGTGAGCCGAATTGCGCTCGCCCTACCGGAGACCGTCGAGCTTGTCGACACGAACGGGCGCAAATGGGAAGTACGACACAAGCACTTCGCCTGGGAACGGCCCCTCCGCAAGCGCGATATCGAGGAGCTGGGAGACAACGTGCCCGAAGGCCCGATCCTCGGTGTACGGGTGGCCGAACTCATGGACAAGAATGGCCTGATCGGTAGCAACCCCGACGTGTTCTTCACGATTCCGCACTTCGCCGGGTACCCGGCGGTGCTCATCCTCATCGAGCGGATAGGCCTCGACCAGCTGGGCGAGGTGCTCACGGACGCCTGGCTCTGCCGGGCGCCGAAGCGGCTCGCCGCGTCCTGGCTCGGCGCGAACCCGCAGGGTTGAACCGAGTCACTTCGCCCCAAGCACCTTCAGCAGCGCCTCGGCCTTGAGCTTCGCCTCGGCGAGCTCCTCGATAGGAACGGAGAGGGCCGTGATGCCGCCGCCAGTGCCCACTGTCGCGCCATCCTTGTCGATGACTATCGAGCGGATGACCATCGCGAGGTCGACCGCACCGTCGAGCCCGATGTAGCCGAACGCCCCGGCGTAGATGCCCCGCGCCCGATGTTCGAGGCTGTCGAGTATGGCGGTCGCGGACAGTTTTGGCGCTCCCGTCATCGACCCAGCCGGAAAGCATGCGGCTATCGCGTCGATGCCAGTGAGGCCTTCGGCGAGCTCGCCGCGCACCGTGCTGACCAGCTGGTGCACCTGCGCGTAGCTCTCCACGCCCATGAGGCTCGTGACGCTCACCGTGCCCACTTTCGAGATGCGGGCGATGTCGTTGCGCATGAGGTCCACGATCATGAGGTTTTCGGCGCGTTCCTTGTCGCTCGTGACGAGCTCTTCGCGCAGCACCCAGTCCCCCGCCTCCGTCGCGCCGCGCGGCCGGGTGCCCTTGATCGGGCTCGTGGTGACGATGCCGTCGGGTGCGACCGAGAGAAACTGCTCGGGCGATGCGCTCAGCAGGCTCACGCTGCCGGCGCGCAGCAGCGCCCCGTGATGGGTGGGGCTGGATGCCCGCAGCGCCAGGTAGGTCGCGACCGGGTCGGGCGCGGCATCCACGCTTGTCGACGGCACCGACACCTCGGTGGTCAGGCACAGCTGGTAGGCGTCGCCCTCGACGATCGCCGCCTGGCAGGCCTCGATCATGGCGAGGTATTCGTCGTCGGTGTACGCCCAGTGGGCGGTGGTCTTGGGCGGTGAGGTCTCGACGGGCTCGACCGGCGGACGTTCGAGAGCGGCCAGCACCTCGTCGCGGTAGGCCTCGACGTCATCGAGGGCCATGAGGGTGACCTCGTGGTGGGCGTGGTCGAAGGCGAGGGCGCGGTCCACGGTGAGGAAAGCGGCGAGGGGGTAGCGGCTGGCGCGCTCGATGGGGACGTCCATCGTCTCGCCGCGCAACTCGTAGCCGAGCCAGCCGACCTGGCCGAGGGTGAAGCCGGGTGCGGCATCCGACACGTCTGTGTCATGACGCTGGGCGCGCAGCCAGTCGAGCACCGGGCCGCCGAAATCCGTGGTGACGGCCGAGGCGAGGCCGAGGTAGCTGTGGCCGGTGGCCGCGTTCGGTCCGCTGTCGAGCCAGAATGCGGCATCCGAATCGCCACAGATCGCCGCATAGGCGTCGGCCGGGTCAACCCACCGGCCGAGCGGAGCCGTCTGGACGCGGGGGCGCATAGCCTAAGCCTATGAGTGTCGCGAGCATCTACCGCTGGACGGGCGATGGCCTCGAACTGCTGGACTATTGCGACATGACCGGCACGGCGATCGAGGCCGCCGACTCGTGGCTGGTGACCGACGGTACAGCCCTTGCGCTCGAGGCTCACCGCATACGGTTCGCCGCGGCGGCCGACAGGGATGTCGAGGCGTTCTGGGATGCCGCGGTCGCCGCGATCCCGAGCGAGGACGACTGGTTTCCCCGCGTCGAATCCCACTCCAACGGCAGGCTGCTGTTCCGGCTGCGCAGCGCCCCCGAGCGCAGCCGCTCGGTGGTGCTCGCGACCTGGACCGGCGACGACCTGCGAACCATGCCGCGCGTGAAGGGTCCCGACCTCGAGGCGATGCTGGGCATCCGCACCTCGGTGCAGGCGGCGGGTGCCGGAGAGGCAGTACTGCTCTCCCCCGACGGTTATGTCGTGGAGGGGGCGACCTCTGCGCTGCTCTGGTGGCGCGGCGAGATCCTGTGCGGCCCGCCGCCGGAGTGCGACAAGATCGACAGCGTCACAGCCCGCAGCGTGCTCACCCTTGCGCGGGCGCTCGGCGTCGACACGCACGAGGAGGCGGTGACACCGCCCGAATTGGACGGCACCGAGCTCTGGGCTCTCAACGCGTTACACGGCATCCGGATCGTCACGCGCTGGGTCGACGGGCCGCAGCTCGCTGAACAGCCAGGCAGGCTCGCGGCCTGGCGCAAGCGCCTCGACGCTCTGCGACGCCCTATTCGGTAGTCGCCGGTTCCTCACCCTGCTCATCGCCGGCGAGCGCACGTTCGATCGACTCACGCTCCACGAGGCTCGACCGCACGAGCGGCAGCGCTCGCGCTATCGCCTTCTCGATGCGATCGGTGAGCTGCTCGTTCGAGATCTTGTAGTCGGTGAAATCCGAGTCGTGGGCGTAGACCCCGACCGGAAGCGCGAGCGCCTGGAAGAAGCCGAACAGCGGCCGCAGCTGGTGCTCGATGATGAGCGCATGCCGCTCGCTTCCGCCCGTCGCGGCGAGTAGCACGGGGGTGTCGACGAGGGCGTACTGGTCCACGAAGTCGAACAGGTGCTTGAACAGCCCGGTGAACGATGCCCGGTAGACAGGGGTGGCGACGACGAGCAGGTCTGCCGACTCGATCCGCTGAAGTTCCTGCTCGGCCACCGCCGGCAGCTTCGACCTCGTGAGCGCACCGGCCAGGTGCGGCCCGAGGCTGTTGAGAGTGATGATGTGCGGCTCGATCGGGACGACGCGCCCGAAGGCTTCGACTATCGCCTCGACCAGCGCCGTGGTGCGGGAGGGGTGGGTGAGGCTGCCCGATACGGCGACCACGCGCAGCGGCCGGGGAGAAGTGGTCATGCAGGCAGACTAGGCAAGAACGGCCACAACGCCCATGGACGGCGTAACAGTGCGCAGCATTCGCGGGCGCGAATCGCGAGCCGTGGCATCCTGAAGCACCATGACTTTGCCCCAGGCGATCGCGCAACAGGACGGCTTCGCCACCCAACAGCTGCATGCCGGCGAACGGCGGGATGCCGCGGTGAACCCACGCGCCACCCCGATCTACCTGACCGCAGGCTTCGTTCTCGACGACTTCGACCACGCGAGCGAACTGTTCAGCACCGGCGAGGGCTTCTCGTACACGCGCGTCGGCAATCCCACTGCGGAAGCCGTCGAGCGGCGCGTGGCAGCGCTCGAGGGCGGTACAGAGGCACTTCTTGTCGGCAGCGGCCAGGCGGCGGTCGCGATCACCATGCTCGGCCTGCTGCAGGCCGGCCAGCACATCGTCTCAGCCTCGAGCATCTACGAGGGCACGCGCGGCCTGTTCCTCGATAACCTCACCCGGTTCGGCATCGAGACGGACTTCGTGGATGACGCGAACGATCCGCAGGCCTGGGAGCGGCTGATCCGGCCCACGACCCGTGCGCTGTTCGCCGAGTCGATCCCGAACCCGAAGAACGACATCTTCGACATCGCGGCAATCGCCGCCGTCGCTCACGCCCACGGCATCCCGTTGGTCATCGACAGCACTCTCGCGACGCCGTACCTGGTGCGCCCGATCGAGCACGGCGCCGACATCGTCATCCATTCGGCGAGCAAGTTCCTCGCCGGCCACGGAGCCGTGCTCGGCGGCCTGATCGTCGACAGCGGCCGCTTCGATGCCGAACGCTCGGGCGAGTTGTTCCCGCACTTCGTCGAGCGAAGCCGCCTCGGCGGCCCCGGATTCGTCGAGCGCGCCGGCGGAAATGCCCGCATCACCTACTTGCGCGAAATCATGGCGCTGCGGTTCGGCCCGACGCCGTCACCGTTGAACGCGTTCCTGATCAACCAGGGCATCGAGACGCTTTCGCTGCGCGTCGAACGCCAGTCGCAGAACGCCCTCGGCGTCGCCCGCTGGCTCGAGCAGCAGCCCGAGATCCATTCAGTCGACTATTCGGGCCTCGAGTCCAACCCGTTCCACGCGCTCGCCCAGCGCTATCTGCCCGACGGGCAGGGTTCCGTGTTCTCCTTCACGCTGCGTGGCGGCATCGATGCGGCGCGGGCCTTCGTGAATGCCGTCGAGGTGTTCACCCACATGACGCATCTCGGCGACGTGCGGTCGCTCATCCTGCACCCGGGCACCACGAGCCACAACCTGCGCACGGATGATGAGCTCAGCCAGTCGGGGATCTGGCCCGGAACGCTTCGGGTCTCGATCGGCATCGAAGACCTTGCCGACCTCATCCGCGATCTCGAGCGGGGACTGGCCGGGGTGCGGGCCGGCACACCGTGACGAAGCAGCAGCACTTCGGATGGTTCCTCGCCCGCGGCTTCGGGCCGCAGGGGTGGGGCCATCCCTACCTCGACTGGAACTACCGCTGGACCGAGCCGGCCGTGTACCAGCAGGCCGTGCGCGAACTCGAGCAGGCGGGGTTCGACCTTCTGATCATCGAGGATGCCCCGTCGCTCGGAAACGCCTCGACTATCGACCTGCGCATTCGGCAGGCCTTCGGCGGGCCCAAGCACGACCCGCTGCTGCTCGCACCGTACCTGTTCGGCGCGACGTCGCAGATCGGGATCGTGCCCACAGTCAACCCCGCCGCCTACCTCCCGTACACGGCCGCACGGCAGTTCGCCTCGCTCCAGCACCTGAGCGGTCACCGGCTCGGCCTCAACGTCGTGACCGACACCGGCAGCGCGCGGCACTTCGGTGCTGCGGATCCGCTCTCGCACGACGCCGCCTACGACCGCGCGGAGGAATGGCTCGGCGGCATCCGCGACCTGTGGCACAGCTGGGGTGACGGCGGCCTCATCGCAGACCCCGCCGCCGGCCGATATGCGGACGGCTCGAAACTCAATGCGGTGCAGCACCGCGGGGAGTACTTCTCGTTCGACGGGCCGCTCAACGCGATCCCGTTCACGGCGGGCGACCCGGTGATCGTCTCCCCTGGTGGCTCCGGGCGCGGCCTCGGGTTCGCCGGGGCCAACTCCGACGTGCAACTGGCCCTCGCCCCGCTCGACGCGGCGAGCGTGCGGGACTATCGGGCGAAGATCCACGCCGCGGCCGTCGAGAAGGGCCGCGACCCGCGCGACATCAACATCCTGTTCGCGATCCAGCCGGTGATCGTCGCGAGCGCTGAGGAAGCCGACCGGCTCGTAGCCGCATCGGCGAACCCGGATGCCGCGGCCATCCTAAACATCGCCGAGCGCCAGTCGAGCGACCTCGAGACCGATCTCACCGCCCTCGATTTCGACGCTCCACTCGACCTGTCGGTGTTCGGGGACCACGTCTCGCAGGGCAGCATCAAACGGCTGCTCGGCGGCTACGATCCCGCCACGACTCCCCTGCGCGTGCTGCTCGGCAAGCAGGCGAAGCTCGGCCGCATCGGGCAGGGCGGGTTCGTCGGGACCGCCGAAGAGCTCGCCGACCTCATCGAAGACCTCGGGGAGTCCGCCGACAACGACGGGATGCTGCTCTGGGGCGACCTGCACCCCGTGACGGTGCACAGGATGCTGGACGAGCTCGTTCCGATCCTGCGCCGCCGTGGCATCCTGCGCAGCGAGTTCGGCGGCGGCGGCCTGCGCGCCAACCTGCGCGACTTCTAGGCGCCAAAGTGACGTCGGTCGGGGTGCTCGGCGCTGGCCGAATGGGGCTGCCGGTCATCCGGGCGCTCGTGGGCGCCGGCCATGACGTTGTCGCCTGGGATCCGGATACCGTGGCCCTGGCTCGGGCGGCATCGGCGGGGGCTGCCGTCGCGGACGGCGTTGCTCGGGCCGCGGCATCCGCCGACCTGCTCGTGACCGTGCTGCCCGGCGTCCGGGAGGCGGAGGGGGCGATGGCCGAAGCGTTGCCGGCGTTGCGGGACGGTTCGCTGTGGCTCGACCTCACGAGCAATGATCCGCGTGCTGTCGAGCGGATCGCCGGGCTAGCCGCCACCCGCCGGATCGAAGTCGTCGGTGCGCCGATGGGCGGCGGCGCAGCTGCGGCGCTCGCCGGGAAGCTCCACTTCTTCGTCGGCGGCACCGAATCCGCAGTCGGCAGGGCAAGGCCGTTGCTCGAGACGCTGGGCACCGTCGACCATGTCGGCGAGCCCGTCGGTGCGGGCTACACAGCGAAGCTGCTCGCCAACCTGCTGTGGTTCGGCCAGGTCGTTGCCGTGACCGAAGCGTTGCTGCTGGGCCAGTCGCTCGGCCTCTCCCCCGCGATCTTGCGCGCGACCCTCGCGAGGAGTGCGGGCGGCAGCGTCTTCATCGATGAGTACCTCGACAGCCTGCTCGACGGGGACTACCTCGCGAGTTTCGGCATCGATCGTTGTGTCGAGGAGCTCGACATCCTCGCCTCGCTCGCCCGCGACGCCGCAGTGCCGTTCGAGTTGTCCGCGCTCGTCGGCCGGTTGCACCGCGAAGCGCTCGAGCGGTTCGGCGCTGTCGACGGCGAGCTGCTTGCCGCGAAACTGCTGGAGGAACGCGCCGGGCGCACCCTGCGTCGTTGAGCCCGCGCGCGAAGAGGGGGTGGATGCCAGGCATCCACCCCCTTTGCTTTTGTACGGGAGCTACTTCAGCAGGCCGTTGTCGGTGAGCCAGCCCTTGGCGATATCCGCTGAGGACTTCTGGTCGACAGTTGACTCGACGTTGAGGGCAACGAGGCCCTCCGGCGTGAGCTTGGCGCTGATCGCGTTGATGACACTCGCGACCTGGTCTGCGATATCGGCCCGGACCAGCGGCACGACGTTCGAGGCCAGGAACAGGCCCTTCGGGTCGGCAAGTGTCACGAGCTTGTCCGTCTGGATGCGCGGGTCGGCGCTGTAGACGTTCGCGATGTTGATAGTGCCCGCGAGCAGGTCGTCGACTGTGGTGTCACCGGTGGCGGAGAAGCCGACGGTCACGCCATATGTCGACTTGAGTCCCGTCGGACCGTACGGACGCTGCTCGAGCTCGGCGTTGCCGCCGAGGGTAAGCGGCGTCGTCACGTTCGCGAGGTCCGCGAGCGAAGACAGGTTATTCGCCTTGGCGAAGTCCGCCGTGACGTTATACGAGTCCTGGTCGGTCGCCGACGACTGGTCGAGCACCGTGAGCCCCGCCGGCAGCGCGGTCTTCAACTCCGCGTACACGGCGTCTGACGTCGTCGCCTTGGTGTCGGGCGAGTAGAACTGCAGGAGGTTTCCGGTGTACTCGGGGAAGAGGTCGATATCGCCGCTCTCGAGCGACGGCAGGTAGGCGTCGCGCTGGCCGATGTTGAAGTCCCTCGTCACCGTGAAACCGGCGTTCTCGAGAGCCTGGGCGTAGATCTCGGCGATTATCTCGTTGGAGTAGTAGGCCTGCGAACCGATGACGATCGGGCCGCTCGAAGCCGATCCCGTGCTCGTGCTCGTGTCCAACGGATTACCTGACGCGCACCCTGAAAGGGCCAATGCCGCCCCGACCACGACCGCACCGAGTGCGAGCCGGCCCTTGTTCCTTGCTGTGAACATTTCTATCCTTTTCCTTCTTCGATGGGGAATCCCATCACCGCGCGACGCCGGGATGACGTCGTGCGGACATTTTTTGCGCGACCGGCAAGCACCCCGCGCGGAAGCACGAAGTGCTGCAGCAGTGCGAAGGCGCCGTCGAGCACGAGGGCGAGCGCAACGATCACGAGGGCGGCGCCGAGCATCGCGTCGAATCGGCGCAGCGCCAGCCCCTGGATTATCGGGATGCCGAGCCCGCCGAGACCGATGTACGCCGCGATCGTGACCGTGGCGAGCACCTGCAGGGTCGCGGAGCGCAGCCCGCCGATGAGCAGCGGCAGGCCGAGTGGCACCTCGACCTTCCAGAGGATCTGCCACTCTGTCATGCCTGTAGCCCGCGCGGCGTCGATAACCCTGCGATCGACCGCCTCGAGCCCGGCGTACGCGCCGGCGAGCACCGAGGGGATCGCGAGCAACACGAACGAGATGACGGCAGCCTCCGGCTTGCGGGTCACCCCGATTAGCAGCACGAGCAACAGCAGCAGCCCGAAAGACGGGATGGCCCTGGCTGCTCCTGAGATGCCGACGGCGACCTCCCTGCCCCTGCCGGTATGGCCGATGAGGTAGCCCACCGGGATCGCAACCAGGGCGGCGATGAGCACTGAGACGAGCGTGTAGAGCACGTGCTGCCCGATGAGCAGGGGCAGCGGCGAAGACCCGACCAGGCGATCGGGCGAGAACAGCCACGCGAAGGCTTCGATGAAGAGATTCATGCCGCCCCTTCGGTTTCCAGCCGCACCGACCGCGTGCGGGATCCCCCGTCCCGTGAGCCCCTGGTGCGACGCGGCGCCCAGGGCATGAGCACCCGACCGAGCAGCACGAGAAGGTAGTCGACGACGAGGGCGATCACGACGACGCCCACCACCCCGGCCAGGATTTCGATGAGGATGCGCCGCTGGGAGCCATTCGTGAACAGGTAGCCGAGGCTCTCGACGCCGATGAGGATGCCGACAGTCGTGAGCGCGATCGTGCTCACGGCGGCGACGCGCAATCCGGCCAGCACGACGGGCCCCGCGAGCGGAAACTCGACGGCCCAGAAGCGTCGCCAGCTGCCGTAGCCGACGGCGGTCGCGGACTGGCGGATCGCGGGGTCGACGGAACCGAGGGCATCCGCCACCGAACGGGACATGATCGCCACCGCGTAAATGGTGAGCGCGATGCTGAGGTTGAGCGAGCTCAGGAAGCTGATGCCAAGTAACGGCGGCAGGATCACGAAGAGGGCGAGTGAGGGGATCGTATACAGCAGCCCAGCGATCGTCAGCAGCAGCCCGCGCGTCAGTTTGAACCGGTAGGCGAGGAATCCCAGCGGTATCGACAACAGGAACCCGAACACGATCGGGGGGATGGCGAGCTGCAGATGCTCGAGCGTGAGCCGCCCAATCGTGTCCCAGTTGTCACCCAGCCAGTTCACGCGGCCGACCCATCCACGAGGACGCCGGCGGCACGCCCCTCGCCGTCGACGAGAATCGAGCCCCTGTCGGTCTTGCGGATAGACAGGGCACGCTTGCCGTGCTCGATGCCGATGAAATCGGCCACGAACTGGCTCGCGGGGGCAGCGATGATCTCGGTCGGGCTGCCGACCTGGGCGATCTTGGCGCCCTTCTCGAGAATGACGACCTGGTCGCCGAGGAGGAACGCCTCGTCTATGTCGTGGGTGACGAACACCACAGTCTTATCGAGGTCGCGCTGCAGCCGGATGAGTTCCTGCTGAAGCTCGGCGCGCACTATCGGATCGACCGCGCCGAACGGCTCGTCCATAAGCAGGATGTTCGGGTTCGCGGCAAGTCCCCGTGCCACACCCACGCGCTGCTGCTGCCCGCCCGAGAGCTGCGCCGGGTAGCGGTCGGCCAGTTCGCGGCTAAGCCCCACGGTGTCGAGCAGGGCGAGCGCCTGCTCGCGCGCGGCTTTTCTGGGCACACCATTGAGCACCGGGACCGTCGCGACATTGTCGATGACCTTGAAATGGGGCAACAGACCAGAGTTCTGCATGACGTAGCCGATGCTCCTGCGCAGCTGCACGGGATTGCGGTCGAGGATCGATTTGTTGTCGATTTCGATCTCGCCCGACGTCACCTCGACCATGCGGTTGATCATGCGCAGGAGGGTCGTCTTGCCGCTGCCGGACGACCCCACGAGCACCGTCGTCTTCATTGACGGGATCAGGAGACTGAAGTCGTCGACCGCCACGGTTCCATCCGAGAAACGCTTTGACACCGAACGGAATTCGATCATCGTGTTGCGGCTCATTCCTCGTGCAGAGGCACGGATCGACACTTGCCTGTTATGCCAGCTAAACATTATTCGCGTCCACTGTCATAGCCGGTTGCCCGAAAAAGACGCGAGGTTACAATGCCAACCGCGGCAAGCGCCGGATTCCGCCAAAGGCTGGGCGCCTAGCGGCGGTGGGCGCGCCAGAAGCCGCAAGTGCAGGGGACTGCGAGCGGGCGGGTCAGGCCGGGCGGGTGATCTCGCCGAAGTGGGGGGCGAGGATGCCGTAGGCGATGTCCCTGCTCGCGGCGAGGAACGGCTCATCCCCCTTCGGGTTCCGCGCGAACGCGCGCGCGGCCAGGGCGTCGGAGACCTCGATGACCGTCTCGAACGCGAGCCGGAGCTCCGCGCTGTCGGCGAGCCCGAAGCGGGCAATGAGGCCGTCGAGGATGTGGTCGGAGACAAGCGAATTGTACGGGCGATCGTTGGGGGTGGGGCGCAGGTCGATCACGTCGCCGACTCGGAGGCCGCGGAATCCCGGTTCGGTACGAAACGCCTCGACGAGTGCCCCGAACGCCGCCTCGAGCGCTGAAGTCCAGTCCGGATGCCGCGGGTCGAGAACCTCGTCGCTCACGCGAGCCAGCACGCGCTCGAGGTTGCGGGCGCCGAGCGCCTGCAGGAGCGCGATGCGGTCGGGAAAATAGCGGTACACGGTGCCGATCGAAGCGCCGGCCCTCTCGGAGACCATGGCCGTCGTAAGTCGCTCATAGCCGACCTCGTCCACGATTGCCGCGGCCGCATCGAGGAGGGTGGCAAGGCGCGCTGTGCTCCTGGCCTGCACGGGCTCATTCCTCAGGGCGATCCTCGTGTCATACGATTGCTCGACGGGTGGTTCTGCGGGCACGTCCGCTCCTTCTCGTAGTGACGCAAATACTACCGCGCCCCCGATGAGGGGGCGTGTTGTCTACCCCCAACCGGCGCGTCTGCCTTCGTTTGTGTGGATTTCGGAATGACACCGGTCGCTGCGACAATCGCTTGCATGTGCGGAAGATTCGTCGTGGCCGGTGCCGCAAGCGACCTCGTCACACTCTTTGATGTGGACCTGCCAGCCGACGACCTGCCTGCCCCATCCTGGAACATTGCCCCGACCGATCGGGTGCCGATCGTGATCGACACCATCCCCAAGGGTTCCGACCCCGACTCGGAGCCGGTGCGCAGGCTCGAGGCCGCGCGGTGGGGCCTCGTGCCGCCATGGGCCAAAGACGCCTCAGGGGGCGTGAAGGCATTCAATGCCCGCATCGAATCCGTCGGGCAGAACGCCCAGTTCAAGAATGCGCTCAAGAAGCGCCGCGCCATTGTGCCCGCCACCGGCTACTACGAGTGGAAAACCGTCGATGGCGTGAAGACGCCGCAATTCATCCACCTGCCCGACGACGAACTGCTCGTGTTCGCCGGGCTCTACGAGTGGTGGCGCAATCCGGCCGCCGCCGACGATTCACCCGACAAGTGGCTGCTGTCGACCTCGATCCTGACGCGGGATGCCACCGGCGAGCTGGCCGGCATCCACGACAGGATGCCCGTGCTGCTAGACCCATCCCTCGTGGACGAATGGCTTGATCCGGGCGCTGAGGGCAGCGAAGAGCTGCTCGAGGAGGTCTCTGCCGGTGGCGCCGAACTCGCGAACAACGTCGAGTTCTACGAGGTCGACCGCGCCGTGGGCAACGTGAAGAACAACTCGCCCGAGCTCATGCGACCGGTGTAACCGCAGCGGTGTGCGCCCAGCCCGGTCTGACAGACTGGCTTGGTGGCTGGTACTGAGGCGGGCGAGGCGATCCTGCACAGGGCGGCGCGCATCGAGGACGCGTTCCACCGCTGGCGCGAACGCCGCGGGCGCAAACGCGGGCTGGTCACCACAATCGTGCCGTACGCCGGATACGGCGCCCCCGGCTGGGCGAGGGTGCTGTGCCGGGTCGTGCTCACCCGGGGCGACGGCGGTGAAAGACAGCGCGCGGAGAAGGTAAGGGGCTGGCGGAGCTTCTTCAGCATCCCGGTGGAAGACCTGCCGGTGATCGTGCGGGCTGGCGGAACCGAGCACAGCGTCATCCCCAACCGCGGAGGGATAGTCGATGTGCGCATCGACGTGGCGCTGGAGCCGGGCTGGCAGACGATAACGCTGCATACCGACGACACGGAGCCGGTGAGTGCGCCGGTATTCATCGTCGATCCGGATGCCGCATTCGGCATCGTCTCGGACGTGGACGACACGGTGATGGTGACCGCATTGCCCCGCCCCTTCCTTGCGGCCTGGAACACGTTCGTGGTCGACGAGCATGCACGCACCCCCGTCGCCGGCATGGCCGTGCTCTATGAGCGCCTCACACGCTCCCACCCCGGCGCTCCCGTCATCTACATCTCCACAGGGGCGTGGAACGTCGCGCCGACCCTCACCCGGTTCATGGAACGCAACCTGTATCCGCGCGGGCCGCTGCTGCTCACAGACTGGGGCCCGACCCACGACCGCTGGTTCCGCAGCGGCAGGGAGCACAAGCACACGAGCCTCGCGCGACTCGCGGTTGAGTTTCCGCACACGAAGTGGCTGCTCATCGGTGACGACGGCCAGCATGACGAGGAACTGTACGGCGAGTTCGCTGCGGCGCACCCCGCCAACGTCGCGGCAGTTGCGATCCGCCAGCTCTCCCCCGGCGAGGCTGTGCTCGCAGGCGGCCGCAGCAAGGCCGCTCACGAGGCGGGCTCGACGGTGCGGTGGTATTACGCCCCCGACGGCGCCGGGCTCTCGGAGCAGCTCACAGGTGCCGGGCTCGTGGGCGCGCAGGGCGGCCGAACATGACGAGGTTCCCGGACGGCTCGGCCGGGGATGCTGACTACGGTTCGATCGGCGAGGGCTACGCGCTCATCAGGCGCCCGGACCCGAGGATCGCCGCCCAGTTCCACGAGCCGTTCGGCGACGCGAAGACAGTGCTCAACGTCGGCGCGGGCGCCGGTTCGTACGAACCGACAGATCGCGAAGTCACCGCGGTGGAGCCGTCCGCCTCGATGCGCGCCCAGCGGCCTGCTGGGCTCGCGGTCGCCATCGACGCGACAGCGGATGCCCTGCCCTTCGCCGACGACAGCTTCGATGCGAGCATGGCGAGCATCACCATCCACCAGTGGCCGGATCCGGAACGCGGTCTTGCGCAGATGCGCCGTGTGACGACCGGCCCCGTCGTCATCCTCACCTTCGACCCCGTGCCGCCCGTCCACTGGTGGCTCATCGACTACGTGCCCGAACTATTCGACGTCGAGGCGAAACGGATGCCGCCCATCGGCGACATCACGGCCGCACTCGGCGGCCGCACCGAGGTACGTACGGTGCTCCTCCCCGCCGACTGCACCGATCGCTTCGGCCAGGCGCTCTTCGCGCGCCCCGAACAGCTGCTGGATGCGAACGTGCGCAGGGCGATGTCGGCGTGGAGCTTCGTGGACCCCGCGGTCACCGATGCCTTTGTGGCGCACCTTGCCGATGACCTGGCCTCCGGGGCCTGGGATGAGAAATATGGCGACTTCCGCTCGCTGCCCGCGTTCGACGGGGGCCTGCGGCTGGTAATCGGGCACGGGGAGTAACGTGCCGCTGCGCATCGAGGACTACGCGATCATCGGTGACACCCACACCGCGGCGCTCGTCGGCAGGGACGGCAGTATCGACTGGCTGTGCCTGCCGCGGTTCGACTCGCCGTCGACGTTCGGAGCACTGCTCGGCACCGAAGACAACGGGCGTTGGCTCGTCGCGCCGAGCGACCCCGGCGCCACCTCCAGTCGCGCGTACGTCGCGGACACGTTCGTGCTCGTGACCCGCTGGGTGACACCGACAGGTGAGGTCGAGGTCACCGACCTCATGCCGCACGGCGACAGGCGGGCGGATGTGATCCGCAGGGTAAGGGGAATCTCCGGCTCCGTGGTCATGCATGTCGACCTCCGCATCCGGTTCGGCTACTCCGACGCCCTGCCGTGGATACGGCAGATCCCGGAGAAGGGCGGCCCGACCCTCGTGGCGATCGCCGGCCCTGACGCGGTAGTGGTGCGCGGGCCGGCCCTCACTGCCAGCGAACATTCGCACACCACCGAGTTCACCGTCGAGGCGGGCAAGACGGTGAACATGACCCTCACCTGGTACCCGGCGCATCGCGCCGCCCCCGCGCGCCTTCCCGTCGCCGCACGCATCAGGACGACAACGAAGTGGTGGCAAGGCTGGGCATCCGCCAGCCAGCCCTCCGCCGTCTACGCAGGCCCCGTACGGCGTTCGCTGCTCGTGCTGCGGGCGCTCACCCATGAAGACACCGGCGGTATCGTCGCCGCGGCGACAACGAGCCTGCCTGAGCAGTTCGGCGGCGAGCGCAATTGGGACTACCGGTATGTCTGGTTGCGCGATGCGTCCCTCACCCTGCACGTGCTGCTCGACCATGGCTTCATCGAGGAGGCGGACGCCTGGCGCAACTGGCTGCTGCGGGCGATCGCCGGCGACCCGGCGGACGTGCAGATCATGTACGGGCTGTCCGGCGAGCGACGGCTCGAGGAGTGGACAGTCGGAAGCCTTCCCGGTTACGACGGCGCAGGGCCCGTGCGGGCCGGCAACGGCGCGTACACGCAGTTCCAGGGTGATGTCTTCGGTGAGGTGATGATCGCGCTGCAGGCCGCACGCGTGACCGGCAAGCACGAGAGTGACTTCTCCTGGCCGCTCCAGCGCTCGCTCATGAGTTTCGTCGAGGAGAACTGGAAGCGCGCCGACAACGGAATCTGGGAGATCCGCGGTCCGAAGAAGCAGTTCACGCATTCCAAGGTCATGCTCTGGGCGGCGTTCGACTGCGCGGTACGGGCCGTGCGCGATTTCGGGCTCGACGGTCCGGTCGCCCGCTGGGAGAGCATCCGGGATGAAATCGGGGGCGAGATCGAGGCCAAGGGCTTCGACAGGAACCGCAACACCTATACCCAGTATTTCGGCGGCAGCGGGGTGGATGCCTCGTTGCTCCAGCTCGCCCAGGTCGGGTACATCGCCGCGGACGATCCGCGCATGCTCGGCACTGTCGCGGCAATCGAACGCGAGTTGCTGGAGGGTGGACTGCTGCTGCGCTACCGCACCGAGACGGGAGTCGACGGCCTGCCCGCCGGCGAGAACCCGTTTCTCGCCTGCTCGTTCTGGCTCGTCGAGCAGTATGCGCGCTCGGGTCGGCTCTCGGATGCGACCGTGCTGATGGATCGCCTCGTCGGCTTTGCCAACGATGTCGGCCTCCTCAGCGAGGAGTACGACATCGAGCACGGGCGGCAGGCGGGAAACACCCCCCAGGCACTCACCCACCTCGCTCTCGTGCGGGCCGCAGACGCGATCGCCGCGGCGGGCGCGACAGACTTGACTGTCCCCGCCATCTCCTGATAACTTCTCGACTGCTGGCGAGTTGTCCCCCTTTGGGCGGACCCGCTTGAAACAGGTTTCTACCCGAAATAGACCCCCAGCACGCGATTGCCGCAGGCCGCGCTTTTCCCGGTGCGCCGGCCACGGATTGGCCGTCGTCGTGGCGTCTTCGCCGCGACGACGGTCTTCGTGTTCGCGCAGCGCCGGCGTCGGCGGCTGCCGCGATACTTGGACGATGGCCACATCGGTGAGACGTGAACTGACAGCCCTGCGCCTCGCTGCCCAATGCATCCCCCGCAGCACGTTCGAGCGCCCTGCCGACGTCGTGCGCCACATGCTGGCCATGCAGGCGCAGGATTTTCCCGGCGCGAAATGGTCGGTCGGCCTGCGGCTTGCCGGCAGCACGGATGCCGCGATCGAGGCCGCCCTCGCCGCGGGCGAGATCGTGCGCTCCTGGCCGATGCGCGGCACGCTGCATTTCGTGGCTCCTGAGGACCTGGGCTGGATGCTCCGGGTGTCCGGCCCGCGCCAGGGCAACTCGGCGGCCAAACGGCGAGGCGACCTCGAAATCACGGATGCCCAGCTGGCGATGGCAGGGGACATCGCCGTCTCCGAGCTCGCCGGCGGCCGCGTCATCCGTAGGGACCGCCTGCTCGAGGCGTGGGAGGCCGGAGGGATCTCGACGGCGGGGCAGCGCGCGTACCACCTGCTGTGGAACCTCGGGCACGACGGCCTCATCGTGTTCGGCCCTGTCGACGGCAAGCAGCCGACATTCACCCTGCTCGAGGAATGGGTGCCCAATCCCCGAGTGCTCTCCGGGGACGAAGCACTCGCCGAATTCGCCACGCGCTACTTCACCAGCCATGGGCCCGCGACGGTGAGGGATTTCGCGTGGTGGGCGTCCATCACCCTGGGCGATGCGCGCACTGGCATCGCGGCCGCGGTGGGGCTGGAGGAGCGCGACTTCGGCGGGGTCACCTACTACCTGCGGCAGGGGCTCGAGCCCGCGGCATCCGGCGTGCACGCGTTGCCCGGCTTCGACGAGTACCTGCTCGGTTACCAGGACCGCTCCCCCGCCCTGGCTGCCGGGTTCAGCGACCGAATCGTGCCGGGCAACAACGGCGTGTTCCTGCCGACGATCGTCGTCGATGGGGAGGTGGTCGGAACCTGGAAGCGGTCCGGCACCCCGAAGACGACGACAGTCGACGTCATCCCGTTCACAACGCTCACCAAGAAGGCCATTGCAGCGTTCGAGCGGGAGATGAAGCGCTATGGGGCGTTCATCGGCAAACCCGTCAAGGCCCGGCTGCAAGTCACTCGATAATCACCTGGCACTGCTCGAAGCAGTGCACGTACCGACCGGTTTCACCCGAGAGCGTGCGGCGCACCACGAGCAGCCGGCGGGCGGCGTCATCGACGACGGAGAGCGGGATCGTGCCGCCGAGCACTGCGGCGTGCACCGCGGCCACTACCTGGGGAATATCGACAGCGCCGACGTAGAGCAGCATGTCGTTGCCCGCTGCGACCGCCCGCACGGCGTTCTGGGCCTGGTCGGCGAGATCGGGCCTGCCCGAGTACTCCAGCATGTTCATATCGTCGGTGATGGCGATGCCGTCGAAGCCGAGTTCGCCACGCAGCAGCTGGTGCCAGAATTTCGACAGCGTCGCAGGCTCTGGGTCCACGGCGTCGAACTGCAGGTGGCCGAACATCACGAACTCGGCCCCGGCCTCGATGCCTGCGGCGAACGGTGACTCATGGCCGGCGCGCCAGCCGGCGACGGAAATCGAGGTCTGCGGGATGCTCGCGTGGGAGTCGGCGGGCGAGACTCCGTGGCCGGGGAAATGCTTCAGCGTGGAGAAGACCTCGCCGCTCTCGCCCGC
>JAODLY010000031.1 GCA_025464445.1 Rhodoglobus sp.
GGGCGACCGGCACGGATGCCGGGGATGAACCCGCCGTACTTCTTCATGTTGTCGGCGACTTCCTCCGGGTTGAAGGTGATCGCGACATAGAAGTAGGTGAAGCCGACTATGAGCAGGAAGTAGAGCAGCATGTACAGCGGCTCGTCACCCGAACGCAGGTTGTTGGTGATCCAGGTCACCCAGTCCGCCGGCGCCTTACCGGCTGCCGGCTGGTTGAACTGCGCGATGAGCGCAGGCAGGTACAGCAGCGACGAGGCGAAGATCACGGGCACGACGCCCGCCATATTCACCTTGATCGGTATGTAGGTGTTGTTTCCGCCGTACGTTCGCCTGCCGACCATGCGTTTGGCGTATTGCACGGGTATTCGTCTCTGCGATTGTTCGACAAACACCACGAGAGCCATGATCACGATTCCCATGAGGATCACGAAGAGGAAGGTCTCGAAGCCCTTCGCCTCCTTGATCGCCCAGAGCGAGCCGGGGAAGCGGGCCGCGATCGAGGTGAAGATGAGGATCGACATTCCGTTGCCGATGCCGCGCTCGGTGATGAGCTCACCCATCCACATGATGAGTCCGGTGCCGGCGGTCATCGTGATGACCATGAGCAGGATCGCGTACCAGGCGGAGTTGGTGATGAGCGCCGAGCACTCGGGGGTGCCGGTCGAGCTCGGGAACAGCGCACCGCTGCGAGCGACCGTGATGAGCGTGGTCGACTGCAGCACGCCGAGACCGATGGTGAGGTAACGCGTGTACTGCGTGAGGCGGGCCTGGCCGGCCTGGCCCTCCTTGTAGAGGGTCTCGAAGTGTGGGATGACCACGCGCAGCAGCTGCACGATGATCGACGCCGTGATGTACGGCATGATGCCGAGCGCGAAGACGGAGAGCTGCAGCAGCGCACCGCCGCTGAACAGGTTGACGAGCTCGTACAGCCCGGACGTGTTCGAGTTGGCCGCGAGGCAGGTCTGCACGTTGGCGAAGTTCACGAACGGCGCGGGGATGAACGACCCCAGCCGGAAGATCGCGATGAGCGCGAGCGTGAAGAGGATCTTCTTTCGAAGATCCGGGGTGCGGAAAATCCGCGCTACGGCTCTGAACACGAGGCCTCCTGGCTCAACACTGTGGGACGAAGCAGGTGGCCCGGCCTCACGGCTGGGCCACCGGGGTGGTCGATCGGTGGGTCGACCGGGCGGCTTTCACCGCCCGGGACGACTCACTTGACGGAACCGCCCGCCGCTACGATCTTCTGCTCGGCAGAGCCGGAGACCTTGTCGACTGCAACGTTCAGCTTAACCGCAATGTCGCCGGCCCCGAGAACCTTGACCTTCTCGTTCTTGCGCACTGCGCCCTTGGCGACGAGATCGGTGATGGTGACCTCTCCGCCCTTGGGGTAGAGCTCGGCGAGCTTCTCGAGGTTCACGACCTGGTACTCGACGCGGAACGGGTTCTTGAACCCGCGCAGCTTCGGCGAACGCATGACGAAACCGATGTTTCCGGCCTCGAAACCGGGGCGCACCGAGTAGCGTGCCTTCGTTCCCTTGGTGCCACGACCGGCGGTCTTGCCCTTCGAACCTTCACCGCGTCCCACGCGGGTCTTGTCCTTCTTGGCACCGGCCGCTGGGCGGAGGTGATGCATCTTGAGCACCTGCGGGCGCGACGGGACGTCGGCCTTCGGTGCCTTCTTCGCCGGTGCGGCCTTGGCCGCGGGTGCCTTGGCGGCAGCAGGAGCAACCTTGGGGGCAACCTCAGCCTTCGGGGCAGCCTTGGCTGCCGGGGCCTTGGCGGCCGCCGGCTTCTCGGTGGCCGCCTTGGGAGCGGCCGCCTTCGCAGGCGCTTTAGCGGCGGCAGCCTTCGGGGCGGCCGCCTTCTTCTCTTCAGCCATTAGTCAATCTCCTCGACCTTGACAAGGTGAGCGACCGTGCGCACGTAGCCACGGTTCTGCGAGTTGTCCTCGCGCACAACCACGTCACCGATGCGGTGCAGCCCGAGGCTGCGCAGGGTATCGCGCTGGTTCTGCTTCTCACTGATTTTGGACTTGATCTGGGTCACCTTCAGGCGCGCGGCCATCAGACACCTGCCTTAGCTTCTGCCTCGACACGCAGCAGGCGAGCCGGCACGACGTGCTCGACGGGCAGGCCGCGGCGTGCGGCGACTGCCCGCGGCTCCTCGAGCTGCTTGAGGGCAGCGACTGTCGCGTGCACGATGTTTATCGTGTTCGATGAGCCGAGCGACTTGCTCAGCACATCGTGGATTCCTGCGCACTCGAGCACCGCGCGCACGGGGCCGCCGGCGATAACACCGGTACCGGCGGATGCCGGACGCAGCAGCACGACGCCGGCAGCGGCCTCGCCCTGCACGGGGTGCGGGATGGTCACTCCGACGCGGGGGACGCGGAAGAAGTTCTTCTTCGCCTCCTCGACGCCTTTGGAGATGGCCGTGGGCACTTCGCGAGCCTTGCCGTAGCCGACGCCGACCAGGCCGTTGCCGTCTCCGACGACCACGAGCGCGGTGAAGCTGAAGCGACGACCGCCCTTGACGACCTTGGAGACGCGGTTGATGGTCACGACGCGCTCGAGGAACTGGCTCTTCTCGGCGTCGCGGCTGCTACCACGGTCACGGTTGGGGTTGCGCTCACGACCGCCTCGGCGGGCCTCGCGGGGCTCGTTGGCCAGGTCGGTCGCCGGGGCGTCGTTGACGACCTCCGGTACCACCACGGCCTCGGCCGCTACGGCCTCGGTTGGCTCAACAGCCACGTCCTGCTCCTTGCTCGTGTTGCTTGTGTCACTCACAGGTTCAAACCACCCTCGCGAGCTCCATCGGCGATAGCCGCGACGCGTCCTGCGTAGCGGCTTCCGCCACGATCGAATACGACGGCGTCGACGCCGGCCTTCTTGGCGCGCTCGGCAACGAGCTCGCCGACCTTGCGAGCCTTCGCGGTCTTGTCACCGTCGAACGTGCGCATGTCGGCCTCGAGGGTCGATGCGGACGCGAGGGTGTGGCCCTTGGAGTCATCCACGACCTGCACGAAGACGTGCCGGGCCGAGCGGGTGACGACAAGGCGCGGGCGCGCCTCGGTGCCGACGACCTTCTTGCGGAGGCGTGCGTGCCTGCGGCCCTTTGCGGCCGACTTGCTCTTACCCCTGGTTCCGAGAGCCATGTCTACTTACCACTCTTTCCGGCCTTGCGACGGACGACTTCGCCCGCGTAGCGCACACCCTTGCCCTTATAGGGCTCCGGCTTGCGCAACTTACGAATGTTGGCCGCGACTTCGCCGACGGCCTGCTTGTCGATCCCGTTCACGGTGACCTTGTTGTTGCCCTCAACGGTGAAGCTGATGCCCTTCGGCGGGTCGACGGTGATCGAATGCGAATAGCCGAGGGCGAACTCGATCGAGTCACCCTTCGCTGCTACGCGGTATCCGGTTCCGACGACCTCGAGGCCCTTGGTATACCCGTCAGTGACGCCGATGATCTGGTTGGCGATGAGGGTGCGGGTGAGACCGTGCAGCGAGCGGGATACACGCTCGTCGTCCGGGCGGGTGACAAGCACCTGCCCGTCTTCGAGGGCGACCTCGATCGGGTTCGCGACGACGAGCGACAGCTCGCCTCTCGGGCCCTTGACAGCGACGGCCTGGCCGTCGATCTTCACCTCGACGCCCGCAGGGACGTCAATGGGGAGTCTTCCGATACGTGACATTGCCGGTTACCACACGTAGGCGGGGACTTCCCCACCCACGCCCTTCGACGAAGCCTCTTTGTCGGTCAGCAGACCGGAGGAAGTTGACAGGATGGCGACGCCGAGCCCACCGAGAACCTTGGGGATCTCTGTCGACTTCGCATACACGCGAAGGCCGGGCTTCGACACGCGCTTGATGCCCACGATTGAACGCTCGCGGTTCGGGCCGTACTTGAGGTCGATCGTGAGGGTCTGGCCCACGCGAGCGTCCTCCACCTTCCAGGCGGCGATGTAACCCTCGGTCTTGAGGATCTCCGCGAGGTGCGACTTGAGTTTGCTGCTGGGCAGCGAAACCGTGTCGTGGTACGCCGAGTTGGCGTTGCGCAGTCTGGTCAGCAGGTCTGCGACCGGATCTGTCATTGTCATGATGTAGTGCCTATCTCGTCTGGTTTCGGCATCCGTTACGCGAATGCCGACCTTGTCGATCGGTGATGCCTGGTGTTAGGAGTTTTCCGCTGCGCGGAACGGGAAGCCGAGCGCCTTGAGCAGCGCGCGACCCTCGTCGTCGGTGCGGGCGGTGGTCACGACTGTGATGTCGAACCCACGAACGCGGTCGATGCGGTCCTGGTCGATCTCGTGGAACATCGACTGCTCGGTGAGGCCGAACGTGTAGTTTCCGTTGCCGTCGAACTGCTTGTCCGACAGGCCACGGAAGTCGCGGATGCGGGGCAGGGCGAGCGAAACCAGCCGGTCGAGGAACTCCCAGGCCCTGTCGCCCCTGAGGGTGACGTGGGCGCCGATGGGCTGTCCTTCGCGCAGCTTGAACTGCGCGATCGACTTGCGGGCATTCGTGACCTGAGGCTTCTGGCCGGTGATCGCGGTGAGGTCCTTGACGGCCCCATCGATGATCTTGCCGTCGCGGGCAGCCTCGCCAACACCCGTGTTGACGACGACCTTGACGAGGCCGGGCACCTGGTGCACGTTCGTGAAGCCGAAGTCCTTCTTGAGCTGGGCAGCGATCTCGTTGCGATACTTCTGCTTGAGGCGAGGCTGGTATGCGCCAGCCGGCGCAGCCTTGGCTGCGCCCTTTTTCGCGGCAGTAGTGGTGTCAGTCATTAGTTCGCATCCTTCTCGGCTGCAGCAGCGACGTCATCAGAAACTGCGGCATCCTTCTTGGCCTTCGGAGTGGCTTTCGCCGGCTTCTCGGCGGCCTGCTTGTCCGCGGCGGCAGCCTCTGCGGCGCGAGCCGCCTTCGACTTCTTGGTCTCGACGCGACGGGACTTCTTGAAGAAGCGCACGCGCGTGGTCTTGCCGCGGTCGTCTGTCTCGATCTTGAAGCCGACGCGAGCCGGCAGCTTGGTGTCGGGGTCGACGAGCGCGATGTTCGACACGTGGATCGGGGCCTCGACGGTCTCGATACCACCGGTTTTCGTGCCGCGCTGGGTCTGGCCGACGCGATTGTGCTTGGTGACGAAGTTGATCCCCTGCACGATCACGCGGTTCTTGTCGGCCTGCACGCCGATGACACGACCCTGCTTGCCGCGGTCTCCACCGCGCTCAGGGGTCGGTCCGCTGATGACCTGTACCAGGTCGCCCTTGCGAATGTTTGCCATGGCTTACAACACCTCCGGTGCGAGCGAGATGATCTTCATGAACTTCTTGTCACGAAGCTCACGACCGACGGGTCCGAAGATGCGGGTACCGCGAGGGTCACCGTCTGCCTTCAGGATCACCGCGGCGTTCTCGTCGAACTTGATGTACGAGCCGTCTGCACGACGGGTCTGCTTGATGACGCGAACGATGACGGCCTTGACCACATCGCCCTTCTTGACGTTGCCGCCCGGAATCGCGTCTTTGACTGTGGCGACGATGACGTCACCGAGGCCCGCGTAACGGCGGCCTGAGCCACCGAGCACACGGATCGTGAGGAGTTCCTTGGCGCCGGTGTTGTCGGCGACCTTGACTCGTGATTCCTGCTGAAGCATGAGTTACTTCGCCTTTTCGAGGATCTCGACCAGGCGCCAGCGCTTGGATGCGCTGAGCGGACGGGTCTCGCTGATGAGGACGAGGTCACCGACGCCGGCACCATTGGCCTCGTCGTGCACCTTGACCTTGGACGTGCGGCGGATGACCTTGCCGTACAGGGGGTGCTTCACGCGGTCCTCGACCTCGACGACGATGGTCTTGTCCATCTTGTCGCTGGTCACGAGACCACGACGGGTCTTGCGGTATCCGCGGGCGAGCTCGGCAGTCGTGGCCGCCGGGGTTGCTGAATCGACTTTCGCCATGACTATGCCTCCTTCGTTTCTGTAGCGGCGTCGGTCGCGGCATCAGCCACGTCATCCGCCTTCGCTGTGTCTTTCTCAGGCTTGGCCGCCTTGGGCGCAGCCGCCTTTTTGGCAGCCTTCGCAGGTGCCTCGACGACGGCCGGGGTCGCCCGCAGGCCAAGCTCGCGCTCACGGATGACCGTGTAGATGCGGGCGATGTCGCGCTTGACAGCGCGAATGCGTCCATGACTTTCGAGCTGGCCGGTCGCGGACTGGAAACGAAGGTTGAAGAGTTCTTCCTTCGCCTTCTTCAGTTCATCGACGAGACGCTCGTCTTCAAATGTGTCGAGCTCGACCGGTGCGAGCTCCTTGGATCCGATCGCCATTATGCGTCGCCCTCCTCGCGCTTGATGATGCGTGCCTTGAGCGGCAGCTTGTGAATTGCACGGGTCAGCGCCTCGCGGGCAACCTTCTCGTCGACGCCGGCGAGCTCGAAGAGCACGCGACCCGGCTTGATGTTCGCGATCCACCACTCCGGCGAACCCTTACCGGAACCCATGCGGGTTTCGGCCGGCTTCTTCGTCAGCGGGCGGTCGGGGTAGACGTTGATCCACACCTTTCCACCACGCTTGATGTGACGGGTCATCGCGATACGCGCCGCCTCGATCTGGCGGTTCGTGACATACGCGGGCGTGAGCGCCTGGATGCCGTACTCGCCGAACGAGATGACCGTGCCACCGGTGGCCTGGCCGCTACGGCCCGGGTGATGCTGCTTACGGTGCTTGACCTTGCGTGGAATCAACATGGTTACGCCTCAACTCCTGCTGCGACCGGTGCGTCTGCCTTGGGGGCGGCGCTGCGCGGTGCGCGGCTGTCGCGACGGTCTCCACCGTCACGGCGGTCGTCACGGCGCTCCGGGCGGGTCGACTTCTGGTTTGCCTGCTCGCGGGCGAGCTCCTTGTTCGTGATGTCGCCCTTGTAGATCCACACCTTCACACCGATGCGGCCGAACGTCGTCTTGGCCTCGTAGAAGCCGTAGTCGATGTTGGCGCGCAGGGTGTGCAGCGGAACGCGACCCTCGCGATAGAACTCGGAGCGGCTCATCTCCGCGCCGCCGAGGCGGCCGGAGACCTGGATGCGAACACCCTTGACCGACGGAACACGCTGGGCGCCTTGCAGTCCCTTGCGCATCGCGCGGCGGAACGCCACACGAGCAGAGAGCTGCTCCGCGATGCCCTGCGCGACAAGCTGTGCCTCCGCCTCCGGGTTCTTCACCTCGAGGATGTTGAGCTGGATCTGCTTGCCCGAGAGCTTCTCGAGGTCGGCGCGAATACGCTCGGCCTCAGCACCGCGACGACCGATGACGATGCCGGGGCGGGCGGTGTGGATGTCGACGCGGACCCGGTCGCGGGTGCGCTCGATCTCGATGCGTGCAACGCCGGCGCGGTCAAGCGACGTGCGCAGCAGGCTGCGGATCTTGATGTCCTCGGCGACGTAGTCGCTGTAACGCTGCCCGGCCTTGGTGCTGTCTGAGAACCAGCGCGACACATGGTCGGTGGTGATTCCGAGACGGAAACCGTAGGGGTTTACCTTCTGTCCCATTACTTCTTCCCTGCCTTTGCGGCCGTTGACTTGCCGCTGGCCTTCTGTACGTCTTCCTCGGCCGGCGTGGCCAGGACGATCGTGATGTGGCTCGTGCGCTTGAGGATCTGGAATGCGCGACCCTGTGCACGCGGCTGGAACCGCTTCAGGGTCGTTCCCTCATCCACGAATGCGGCCGTGACGAACAGGTCCTGTTCGTCGAGGTAGCTGTTCTCGGCGTCGGCCTTGACCCGCGCGTTGGCGATTGCGGACGCGACGAGCTTGTAGACGGGCTCGCTCGCGGCCTGGGGCGCGAACTTCAGGATCGCGAGTGCTTCCATTGCCTGCTTGCCGCGGATCAGGTTAACGACACGGCGGGCCTTGGTGGCGGTGACGCGGATGTGCTTCACGCGTGCGATCGACTCAACCATTTCTCTCCTCCTACCGTCACCGCGTTAGCGGCGACGACCCTTCTTGTCGTCCTTCTCGTGCCCACGGAAGGTGCGGGTGGGCGAGAACTCTCCGAGCTTGTGCCCAACCATGGTCTCGGTGACGAACACCGGGATGTGCTTGCGACCGTCGTGCACCGCGATGGTGTGCCCCAGCATCGCCGGGATGATCATCGAGCGGCGCGACCAGGTCTTGATCACGTTCTTGTTGTTGGCTTCATTCGCCTTGACGACCTTCTGCAGCAGGTGGTCGTCGACGAAGGGGCCCTTCTTCAGACTGCGTGGCATCTTCTTGACTCCTACTTGCGCTTCTTGCCGACATTGCGGCGGCGAACGATGAGCTGGTCACTGGGAAGGTTGCGCTTGCGCGTTCGGCCTTCCTTCTGGCCCCAGGGGGTAACCGGGTGACGTCCACCTGACGTCTTGCCCTCACCACCACCGTGGGGGTGGTCGACCGGGTTCATGGCGACACCGCGGACTGTCGGGCGCACGCCCTTCCAGCGCATGCGGCCGGCCTTGCCCCAGTTGATGTTCGACTGCTCGGCGTTGCCGACCTCGCCGATGGTGGCGCGGCAGCGTACATCCACGTTCCGGATCTCACCGGAGGGCAGGCGCAGCTGGGCGTATGGGCCGTCCTTGGCCACGAGTCGAACCGAAGCACCCGCGGAGCGGGCCATCTTGGCGCCACCACCCGGACGCAGCTCGATCATGTGGATGACCGTACCGACAGGGATATTGCGCAGCGGCAGGTTGTTGCCCGGCTTGATGTCCGCGGCCGGACCCGACTCGACGATGTCGCCCTGGTTGAGCTTGTTCGGGGCGATGATGTAGCGCTTCGAGCCATCGACGAAGTGCAGCAGCGCAATGCGCGCCGTGCGGTTCGGGTCGTACTCGATCTCGGCGACGCGGGCGTTGACTCCGTCTTTGTCGTTGCGCTTGAAATCGATCACGCGGTACTGGCGCTTGTGGCCACCACCGATGTGGCGCGTCGTGATGCGGCCGGCGTTGTTACGCCCTCCGGTCTTCGGCAGCGGGCGCAGCAGGGACTTCTCCGGGGTCGAACGGGTGATCTCGGCGAAATCTGCCACCGAGGAACCGCGACGACCTGGGGTCGTGGGCTTGTACTTGCGAATAGCCATTGTTATCTCTCCTTAGTCCCTAGCCGACAGCCGTGAAGATGTCGATGGAACCGGACTTGAGCGTGACGATCGCGCGCTTCGTGTCCTTGCGCTTGCCGAGTCCGAACTTGGTGCGGCGGGTCTTGCCGGTGCGGTTCAGGGTGTTGACCGAGTCGACCTTCACGTCGAAGATCTTCTCGATCGCGAGCTTGATCTCCGTCTTGTTAGCACGGGGGTCAACCACGAACGTGTACTTGCCGTCATCGATGAGGCTGTAGCTCTTCTCCGAGACGACGGGCGCGATGATGATGTCGCGCGGATCCTTGTACGTGAGGGTGGTCATGCGCTGACCTCTTCCTTGCTCGGCGTGTCAGAAGACTTCTTGTCAGAGGAGACTGCTGTGCTCTCCTGCTTCGTGTTCCAGGTGACGAACTCGTCGAAGGCGCCCTTGGTGAAGACGATGTCGTCGCTCACCAGTACGTCGTAGGCGTTCAGCTGGTCGAACGGCAGCACGTGCACTGTCGAGAGGTTGCGCACGCTCTTGTAGCTGGTCTCGTCGTCGCGCTGCAGAACGATGAGCACGTTCTTCGAAGGCGCGATGTCGAGGAGCAGGGCCGCGATCGCTTTCGTCGACGGCAGGTTGCCGACCGAGAGGGAGTCGATCACGTGGAGACGCTCGCCGCGGGCGCGGTCGGAGAGTGCACCTCGCAGTGCCGCCGCGATCATCTTCTTGGGGGTGCGCTGCGAGTAGTCACGCGGGTGCGGACCGTGCACGATGCCACCGCCCTTCATCTGGGGAGCGCGGATCGATCCCTGGCGGGCGCGGCCGGTTCCCTTCTGCTTGAAGGGCTTGCGGCCGGCACCGGACACCTCGCCGCGACGCAGGGTGTTGTGCGTTCCCTGGCGGGCGGCGGCGCGCTGGGCGACGACCACCTGGTGGATGAGCGGGACGTTGGTCTGCACGTCGAACACCTCGGCGGGAAGGTCGACCTGGCCGACCTTCTTGCCTTTGGCATCGGTGACGTCGATGGAGGTAGCCATGTGAACTACGCCCCCTTCACTGCGTTGCGGACGAAAACGATACGGCCACGAGCACCGGGCACGGCGCCCTTGATCAGGACGATGCCCTTCTCGAGGTCGACCGAGTGGACGATGAGGTTCAGCACTGTGACGCGGTCGCCACCCATACGACCCGCCATGCGCATGCCCTTGAAGACACGGCTGGGGGTCGAGGATGCACCGATCGAGCCGGGCTTGCGGTGGTTGCGGTGCGAACCGTGGCTGGAGGAGACACCCTTGAAGTTGTGGCGCTTCATGACACCGGCGAATCCCTTGCCTTTGCTGGTGCCCATGACGTCCACCTTCTTGCCCGCCTCGAACATGTCGACGGTGAGCTCCTGGCCGACGCTGTACCCGGACGTGTCGTCCGTGCGCAGTTCGGTGAGGTGGCGGCGCGGCGTGACGCCGGCCTTGTCGAAGTGGCCGGTGAGTGGCTTGGTGACCTTGCGCGGGTCGATCTGGCCGTAGGCGATCTGCACGGCGGTGTAGCCGTCGATCTCCTGCGTGCGCAGCTGCGTCACGACGTTCGGCGTGATCTCGACAACGGTCACGGGCACGAGCTTGTTGTTCGCATCCCAGACCTGCGTCATGCCGAGCTTCTTGCCCAGCAGACCCTTGATCGTCTTGGTGTTAGACATTGTGGTTTCCTATTCGGCTCTCGAGGCTGCTAGAGGGCTAGAGCTTGATCTCGATGTTGACGTCGGCCGGCAGGTCGAGACGCATGAGCGAGTCGACGGCCTTGGGCGTCGGGTCGATGATGTCGATGAGCCGCTTGTGGGTGCGCTTCTCGAAGTGCTCGCGGCTGTCCTTGTACTTGTGGGGAGAGCGAATCACGGCGATCACGTTCTTCTCGGTCGGAAGCGGCACGGGGCCGACAACCGTTGCACCCGCGCGGGTGACAGTGTCGACGATCTTGCGTGCCGAAGAGTCGATGACCTCGTGGTCGTACGACTTAAGTCGAATGCGGATCTTCTGTCCCGCCATGGCTGACTCTCTCTCTTTGGTACTTCTGGACTGCTGCGTTTCCCGTGCCACGTGGTTCGGCCCGGGACGCCGGCATGCTTCAGCACTTCTGCTTTCGCACCACTGTTTATCTGTCAATTGCTTGCTGTGTTCATCGACTCCGCGCGCAGCGAGGCGGCGCTCGGCTAGCCGGGCAAACCACACCCGGAACGAGCAGGGAGTCGATTGAGCTTTTGGTTCTGCTTCCCGCGGCCTAATCTCTTGCTCTCGGAGCCGGACTATGCACTGCCTGGAAGTGATTCACGCGCCGTGGCACGGAAGTGTTGAACTAGACGAGTTTGCCACATGCGCGCATTTGCTGCAACCCGGGCGTGTCGCCGGTGCTCCCAGCTAACGCACATTGTTCCCATATCGAACGCAATGCCCCGGTCCGTATGGTCAGACGGCTGGTAACGGACGCTTTCCGTGAACACAATGGAAGGTATCCCGAAGCGTTGAACTGAGCGCGGAAAGGAATTCGCCTTGACTGATCAGATGCCGCGGGCGCTACGCCCACAGGGGACTCCCCCGAAGACCCTCGACCAGTTCGCCCGCCGGTTCGGGTTCACCGGCCCAGCCACGGATGCGGACGTGGCCGTGCACGGTGTGACCCTCAGCACCGGAGACATCCGGCAAGGCGACCTGTTCGTCGGTGCGGCCGGTAACCGCCAGCATGGCGCTGTGTTCGCGGCGAAGGCGCGCTCAGGGGGTGCCGTCGCGGTTCTCACCGACAAGGCCGGTGCGCGATTGGCCCAACCGAGCGGATTGCCTGTGCTCGTTGCCGATGACCCGCGCAGCACGCTCGGCCAGCTGTCGGCATGGCTGTACGGCACGGAATCGCGGGCCCCGCGGCTCTTCGGCGTGACGGGGACGAACGGCAAGACCTCGACAGTGCACCTCCTCGAGGCGATCCTCGTGCAACTGGGAGTGCGCGCCGGGCTGAGTTCGACCGCCGAACGCCACGTGGCGGGCACGTCGATCGTGAGCGGGCTCACGACGCCGGAGGCGACCGAGTTGCACGGGCTCCTGGCCCGAATGGTCGAGGAGCAGGTCGAAGCAGCGGCCATCGAGGTGAGCGCCCAGGGCCTCACCAAAGGTCGGGTTGAGGGTATCGACTTCGACGTTGCCGGCTTCACGAACCTCAGCCACGATCACCTTGACGACTACGGCGACATGCGCAACTACCTGCTGGCCAAAGCCACCCTCTTCCAGCCCGGTCGGGCCCGTTCGGCAGTCGTGTCCCTCGACAGCGGCTGGGGCACCGAGATCCACCGCCTGGCCGGGGTGCCCGTGACGACGATCTCCTCGCGGCCGGATGTAGCCGCTGACTGGCACGTGGAGATCACCGCGGCGGAACCGCGTGGTGTCGCCTTCACGCTGAACTCGGCGGGCGGGGAGACCCTTTCCACCCGCCTTCCGGTCATCGGCGGCCACATGGCAGCGAACGCCGGACTCGCGATCGCGATGCTTGTCGAGGGTGGCTACGAATTGTCACGGATTGCGACAGCGCTCGAAGAGGGAATCGACGTGTACATCCCCGGCAGAAGCGAGCGGATCTCGGGCCCGAGCGGGCCTGCGGTATTCGTGGACTTCGGTCACAGCCCGGACGCATTCGCGAATACTCTCGATGCCGTGCGGCAGGTCACGGAAGGCAAAGTCATCATGGTGTTCGGCGCTGACGGCGACCGCGATGCGACGAAGCGGTCCGCGATGGCCGAAGCTGCGGTGCTCGGAAGTGACGTGCTCATCGTCACGGATCATCATCCGCGCTTCGAGGATCCCACGAGCATCCGGGCGGTTCTCATCGAGGCGGCGCTCGAGGCCGACCCCAATCACGAAACGATCGAGGTACCCAACCCGAAGCTCGCGATCCGCGCCGCGGTACGGCTCGCCGCGGAGGGCGACTCGATTCTCTGGGCCGGCCCCGGGCACCAGGACTATCGGGACATCGAGGGCGTGCACGTTCCCTACTCGGCCCGGTACGAGGCCCGCAGTGCGCTGCAGGAGGCCGGCTGGTATCCTGGCGCCGAAACCGACCTAAGGAGTGACCTTCGGGCGCAGAATCACGCGGTGCACGAGGCTCACGGCTAACGCCGCGGCGACGAGGAACGCCACGCCGGCCTCTACGGCGAACAGGATGAACAGCGGCGCCCAGCCCTGTTGGATCATGCCCACCACGATCACCGTCAGCAGGTTCGCCAGGGCGCCGATCGCGGCGAACAGCAGGGTGCTGGCGATACCGAGCGAACTACGTCGCACCGCGAAGATCACCAGCAGGATGACCCAGACCGCCAGTCCGACATCCATGAAGAGGAAGAGCAGCCTGGCTCCCTCACCGAAGCCGTCAGCGAGCGAACCGCCGAGGAATGCCTGCCACAGGGCGAGGATGAGCAGTGACACGACGATCGTGAGGGCTACATCGAGGATGATGCGGGCGGGGGCGGGGCTCATCCCGCCAGATTAGCGGTCGAGGCGATGGGGCCGTCGCTGGGTGGCCCGGAACGCCGAACAGGGCCGGACCCTGAGGTCCGACCCTGTTCGTGAATCGCGAAGTGAGTTACTTCAGGATCTTGGTGACAGTTCCTGCACCGACCGTGCGACCACCCTCACGGATGGCGAAACGCAGGCCGTCCTCCATGGCGATCGGCTGGATCAGCGCGACGGTCATGTCGGTGGTGTCGCCGGGCATGACCATCTCGGTGCCTTCAGGCAGCGAGATGACGCCGGTGACGTCCGTGGTGCGGAAGTAGAACTGCGGACGGTAGTTCGCATAGAACGGGTTGTGACGGCCACCCTCATCCTTGGACAGGATGTAGGCGGTGCCCTCGAAGTCCGTGTGCGGCGTAACCGAACCCGGCTTCACGACGACCTGGCCGCGCTCCACGTCTTCACGCTTCGTGCCACGCAGCAGCAGACCACAGTTCTCGCCGGCCCACGCCTCGTCGAGCTGCTTGTGGAACATCTCGATACCGGTGACCGTCGTCTTCTGGATCGGACGGATGCCGACGATCTCGACGTCGGAGTTGATCGCCAGGGTGCCACGCTCTGCGCGGCCCGTGACGACGGTTCCACGACCGGTGATCGTGAAGACGTCCTCGATCGGCATGAGGAACGGCTTGTCCTTGTCGCGGATCGGGTCCGGAACGGACTCGTCGACGGCATCCATGAGGTCGAGGATGGACTGGGTCCACTTCTCGTCACCCTCGAGGGCCTTCAGGCCGGAGACGCGCACGACAGGTGCGTTGTCGCCGTCGAAGCCCTGGCTCGAGAGCAGCTCGCGAACCTCGAGCTCGACGAGCTCCAGGATCTCCTCGTCGTCGACCATGTCCGACTTGTTGAGGGCGACCAGCAGGTACGGCACGCCGACCTGCTTGGCGAGCAGCACGTGCTCGCGCGTCTGGGCCATCGGGCCGTCAGTCGCGGCGACCACGAGGATCGCGCCGTCCATCTGGGCTGCACCGGTGATCATGTTCTTGATGTAGTCGGCGTGGCCGGGGGCGTCGACGTGAGCGTAGTGACGCTTGGGCGTCTCGTACTCGACGTGCGAGATGTTGATCGTGATACCACGCTGGCGCTCTTCCGGCGCCGAGTCGATGGACGCGAAGTCGCGCTGCACGTTGGTGGGCGACGGGTACTTGTCTGCAAGAACCTTGGAGATCGCCGCGGTCAGCGTCGTCTTTCCGTGGTCAACGTGACCGATGGTTCCGATGTTTACGTGCGGCTTGTTCCGCTCGAACTTGGCCTTAGCCACTGGGTCCTCCTCAGGACTCGGTAGCACCGCACCCGGATGGATTCCGGCTGCTGTGCGATTTGGTGTGTTGTTATGTTACTCGCTGGGAATCCGAGGGGGCTTCGGCGCGAACGCCGGTTGCTCCCTCGGCGAATAGCGAAGCTATTCGCCCTTGTTCTTCTGGATGATCTCGTCAGCTACCGCGCGGGGAACCTCAGAGTAGCTGTCGAAAGTCATCGAATACACGGCGCGGCCGGAGGTCTTGGACCTCAGGTCACCCACGTAGCCGAACATCTCGGACAGGGGTACGTTGGCGCGAATTACCTTCACGCCGGTCGCGTCCTCCATGGACAGGATCTGTCCACGGCGGGAGTTCAGGTCGCCGATGACGTCGCCCATGTACTCCTCGGGAGTACGCACCTCTACCGCCATGAGCGGCTCGAGGAGCACGGGGTTCGCCTTGCGGGCGGCTTCCTTGAACGCCATGGAGCCGGCGATCTTGAACGCCATCTCCGAGGAGTCCACATCGTGGGCTGCACCATCGAGGATGATTCCGCGCACGCCGACCATCGGGTAGCCGGCGAGCACGCCGACCGCCATCGACGCCTGGAATCCCGCATCGATGGAGCTGATGTACTCGCGCGGGATGCGCCCGCCGGTGACCTTGTTCTCGAACTCGTAGATCTTCTCGGGAGTGACTTCCATCGGCTCCAGCGAGATCTGCACCTTCGCGAACTGGCCGGAACCACCGGTCTGCTTCTTGTGGGTGTAGTCGTGCTTGTCAACGATCTTGCGGATCGTCTCGCGGTACGCAACCTGGGGCTTGCCGACGTTGGCCTCGACGTTGAACTCACGACGCATCCTGTCGACAAGGATGTCGAGGTGAAGCTCGCCCATTCCCTTGATGATCGTCTGGCCGGTGTCCTGGTTCTGCTCCGTGCGGAATGTCGGGTCTTCTTCGGCCAGCTTCTGGATCGCGAGACCCAGCTTCTCCTGGTCGGCCTTCGTCTTCGGCTCGATCGCGACCTCGATCACGGGCTCCGGGAACGTCATCGACTCGAGCACGACCTGGTTGTTCGGGTCGGACAGCGTGTCGCCGGTCGTGGTGTCCTTGAGGCCGATGACCGCGTAGATATGGCCGGCAGCCATCGAGTCGACGGGGTTCTCCTTGTTGGCGTGCATCTGGAAGATCTTGCCGATGCGCTCCTTCTTGCCCTTTGTCGAGTTGACAAGCTGGGCACCGGAGTCGGCGTGGCCAGAGTAGACACGCACGTAGGTGAGGCGACCGAAGAAGGGGTGCGTCATGATCTTGAACGCGAGCGCAGCGAAGGGCTCTGTCGAGTCCGGGTGGCGCTCGATGATCTTCTCTTCGTCACGCACGTCGCGGCCCTCGATAGCCGGCACGTCGAGCGGGCTGGGGAGATAGTCGACGACGGCATCCAGCATCGGCTGCACGCCACGGTTCTTGAATGCAGAACCACAGAGCACCGGATAGATCTGGCTGGAGATCGTGAGCTTGCGGATTGCTGCCTTGATCTCGGCAACCGAGAAGTCGGTGTCGCCCTCGAGGTAACGCTCGAGCAGGTGGTCGTCTGCCTCGGCGATCGCCTCGATGAGCGCTGCCCGATACTCGTTGGCCTTGTCGACCAGGTCGGCCGGGATCTCTTCGATCGCGTACTTCGCGCCGAGCTCGACGTCACCCTTGGAGTCGCCGCGCCAGGTCAGCGCGCGCATCTCGACAAGGTCGACGACACCCTCGAAGGTGTTCTCGAAACCGATCGGGAGCTGGATGACCAGCGGGCGCGCGCCGAGGCGCTTGATGATCGTGTCGACCGTGTAATAGAAGTCGGCGCCGAGCTTGTCCATCTTGTTGACGAAGCAGATGCGCGGCACGTCGTACTTGTCGGCCTGGCGCCAGACGGTCTCCGACTGGGGCTCAACGCCCTCTTTGCCGTCGAAGACTGCGACTGCACCATCGAGGATGCGGAGGTTGCGCTCCACCTCGACAGTGAAGTCGACGTGGCCGGGGGTGTCGATGATGTTCAGCTGGTGGTTGTCCCAGAAACACGTCGTAGCCGCCGAAGTGATGGTGATGCCGCGTTCCTGCTCCTGCGCCATCCAGTCCATGACCGCTGCACCGTCGTGCACCTCGCCGATCTTGTGGGTGATGCCCGTGTAGAAGAGGATGCGCTCGGTTGTTGTTGTCTTGCCGGCATCGATGTGAGCCATGATGCCGAAGTTGCGGACCTTGTTCAGGTCGGTGAGCACGTCCTGTGCCACGGGTTCCTCCGAAAGATTGAAATGTGAAAGTTGGCTGATGGCTGGTTGAGTAGCGCGCCAGCGCGTATCGAAACCGAGAGGCTTCGATACGGCCGCAGGCGGCCTACTCAACCAGCCGAAGCGATTACCAGCGGTAGTGCGCGAATGCCTTGTTGGCGTCAGCCATCTTGTGCGTGTCCTCACGGCGCTTGACCGCGGCACCGAGGCCGTTCGACGCATCGAGGATCTCGTTGGTGAGACGCTCGGTCATCGTCTTCTCGCGACGGCCCTTGGCATAGCTGGTGAGCCAGCGCAGTGCGAGGGTGTTTGCGCGGTGCGACTTGACCTCGACAGGCACCTGGTACGTCGAACCGCCGACGCGACGCGACTTGACCTCGATTGTCGGGCGCACGTTGTCGAGCGCCTTCTTGAGGGTGACGACGGCGTCCTGGCCGTTCTTCGCAGAGACGCCCTCGAGTGCACCGTAGACGATGCGCTCAGCGAGCCCCTTCTTGCCGTCGAGCAGGATCTTGTTGACGAGCTGGCTCACAATGGGAGCGCCGTAGACCGGGTCCGCAACAACTGGACGCTTCGGTGCTGGTCCTTTACGTGGCATTACTTCTTGTCCATCTTCGCGCCGTAGCGGCTGCGAGCCTGCTTGCGGTTCTTGACCGCCTGGGTGTCGAGGGCGCCGCGGATGATCTTGTAGCGGACGCCGGGGAGGTCTTTCACACGACCGCCGCGCACGAGCACCATCGAGTGCTCCTGCAGGTTGTGACCCTCGCCCGGGATGTAGGCCGTGGCCGCGGTACCGTTGGAAAGCTTGACGCGAGCGACCTTGCGCAGAGCCGAGTTCGGCTTCTTCGGGGTCGTCGTGTAGACGCGGGTGCAAACGCCGCGCTGTTGCGGGTTGGACTTCAGGGCGGGAGCCTTGGTCTTGACGACCTTCGGCGAACGGCCCTTCCGCACCAACTGCTGAATGGTGGGCACTCAATTACTCCTTGTTGTTGCTGCACGGTGACAGCGTGGTGATGGTGACATCAAACCCAGCGCACAACAGAATTGCTTCGACTTGTGGATGGGTATGCCGTGGGGGGCGTTCGATGAACGAACCCTGTGTTGTGAAATGTCGGCACGCCTAAGGCGCACGACAAAGCGCACACCCGCTAAACGATAGTCTCCCCAAAGCGGGCGGTCAAATGATTGAGCCCACGGCTTAACGGATCTCAGCGCCTGCTTGCCCTCAGGATAAGCGCGGTAGCGCCGGATAGCACCGCCCCGCCCACGACGAACGGGCTCGGCGCGAGGCTGCCGGCGGCGAGAATGAGCCACGACAGGCTTCCGCGGGTGAGTGCGTAGCCGGCCGCACCGACGATGACCATCGCCCCGAAGGTGCCGGCGAGCGCGGCCGCTACCAGGCTCCACGGGCCACCACGGGTGATCCGCCACAGGGATGCCCAGGTCACCGCGCACCCGGCGGCGGCCATTGCGGGGCCGAGCAGCGGGCCGGCATCCGGATAGTCGACGACGTCGCGGTTGAACACGAGGCTCGTCACCCCCCACAGCGCGACGAGGGCTGCAAGATAGGTTGCCGTTCCGAGGATCGGCAGCAACGCCGGGTTAGACGGCGGCGGCAGGTGCTTCGGGACCTCGCTCATGCTCAGCCCTCTTGTCTGCGAGCTCCTGCTCGTACGCGGCGCGCGCCTCGACATTGCGCACCTTGACCCGGCGACCGCGCGAAGCGATCGCCGCGCCGACCCAGATCGACACTTCCCGCGCGAGCAGCGCCGAGACGATCACGAAGGGATCGCGGAGCGCGGCCCCGTACATCGCGCCGGCCTCCGCGGGGGTGTGCGAGATGATGCCCTGGCCGAGCAGCCCCGCCCCGACGGTGCCGAAGTAGACGAACACGGCCAGCACGAGGCTGCCCAGGATGTACGCCCACCAGCTCGCGCGATTGAGCACGAGCACAAGCAACACGAAGCCGATGATGAAGAAGAGGACGGGGATGTAGAAAAGCGCGTTGCTGAGGAACGAGAACGTGAATCCACCGCCCGATCCCACGCCGATGATCGCCGTGGCGACAGCGAGCAGCGCCGCGAAAACGATGCCGGATACGAGAGCGAACAGCGCGCCAATGCCGCGGTTGCCCCTGTTGCGGGGAGCAGCTGGGGCGTGGATGTACACGATCTGGTGCTGCGCGGGCGTCTCGTCCGCCGCTGCGGGGTCAGGGGTGACCACAGGCTCCACGGTGTCGGCCAGAGGCTCGTCCACGACCTCGGCATCCACGATGTCGTCTTTGGAGCGGCGCCCCGATCGCGGCTCCGGCGTTACAGTCTCGTCCGTCATGATCGCATCTCCTCCGTCGGCCAATACGCAGTCATAGTCTAGCGAAGCGGGTGCGGCCGTAGGCAGAGGCTCTGCGGTCAGCCCTCGTTCTTGATCACGTAGATATATCCGGTCACATGGGTTGTTACGGCGTTTGGATCAGCCGCCACTGCCTGCCCGTCTGGATTCGTGCCGACCGCCAGGGCCACATCTCTTGTACTTGTGATCGCAGTCACAAGGTAGAGCCGCGTGCCCGACTGCAGGCCATTGAGAAAGTTGAGGACGTTCGCATTCGGGCCCGCAACGTCAATGACCACCTGGATGCCCACAAAGTTGTCCGGGGTGATGAGCGGGTTGGTTGCGACTGCAGGGGCAGTAGACACCACAACGGGTGGTGCCGGGGTCGGTGTCGCGGACGGTGCTGGTGACGCTGCCGGAGCAGCGACCGCAGCCGAGGCCGGAATCGTGTACGCAAGTGGATCTCCCACGGTGAACCCGACGATCTGCACTCCTGCCGCAGTCGCGAGCGCGTCCAACCCCTTGATGAAGTCTGCCGTGTTCGATGTGGCTGGAATGGACGCCTGGAGAGTCTTGTAATCCTTCTCTAGTTGCGGCAGTTGCTTCATCTCAGTGGTGAGCTGGGCGATCTCGGCGGTCTGTGCGGCATTCTGCGCTGTCACGTCGGCAGTTTGCTGGTCAGCTGCGGCCGCTGCGGCAATGAAGGGCTGTGCGCCCAGGAACCAGCCGGCCACGACGATAACCAGCATGACCGTGATCGTTCCGATCATCCAGATGCGGTTGTTCTGTGTCATTTCTTCTCCTCCGCATACCTATGCGAAAACGCATCCGCGTTGATGTGCATGGTGATGTTCACCTGGTACGACCCGTCAGCCTGAATTGTCACGCTGCCCGGCACAGCATCGGCAAAGCCAGGAAGCTTGGCCAGACCATCGAGCCACGCGGGGATCGAGGGGATCGTTGGGCTCGTCGCAGTAAAGGAAAGCGTCGCGACGCGGCTGCCCTCGAGGGGGATTGTCGACTGCACGAAATCCACGAACGGTGATGAGGAGTCGATCACGACGCCATTGATGGCCACGCCGGCCGGCAATGTGACCTGCAGCTTCTCGAGGTAGGACTTCCAGTCGATGTCTGTTGAGCCGCCCACTGCCTGGCCGGCCTGAACGAGTGCCATGCCGGACTGCACCTTGCGGAGGTCGACGAACTGTGCCTCCTGTGCGATGAGGTCCTGGCTTGTCGCGCGCGCAGCGTCGAGCGACACCTGCGCCTGCACCGACTGTAAATATGCCGCGGCGACGCCGGCGACTACCACCAGAAGCACCATGACAACGCCCAGGCCCAGACGTCGCCGAACTGTTTTCGCTCGGTGATAATCGTTGACCTCGGCGGGGAGCAGGGAGACCCGCGGTTCACCACCCAACGCCTCCACGGCCGCTTTCCTTGGAACCAACGAAACCACCGGGCGTGAACGGCGGGAGGACCCGGCTTCCCGACGCTCCTCCTTCTGCGCCTTGTGATCGACGACGAGTGCGTGGCTGCTCATGATGCGCTCCTCAAGGTAAGGCCGAGCGCCACCGACATCGCCGGCAGAGCGGTGGGCAGGCGGAGTTCGTCAAAGCCCTTTGCGACGGCAAAACGCTCTGTCGGATCACCCAACTCGACTTGCAGGCGAGTGAACTCTTCGAGGGCCGCGGGGAACCCGCGCAATCGCGAACCGCCGCCGCTCAGGATGATCCTTCCGATGGGATCGGTCGGGCGCGTGTTCGTGTAGAAAGTCAGGGTGTTGCGCACAGTCGTGAGCAGTTCTTCGGTGATCTTGATCACTGTCTCTGCGGCCGCGACTGATTCGGAGACGTACGCGTCACGCAGGAGCCCAAGAGTCCCTTTGATGCTCTCGACTTTGGCGACGTCAAGCCCAAGGGCGGCAAGGGCACTCGATACTTCATCGCCGCCAGAGGGGATGATGCGGACGAACTGGGGAACTCCGTCAGTTGCGACGACCACGCAGCTCGTCACCGCCCCGATGTGCACCAGAGCGACGGTGCCGCCGCCGGCCCTGCCCTTCATGAGTGCCCTGGTGAGCGCGAAAGGGACCAGGTCGACATCGACGGGGTTGAGCCCTGCCTGCTGCACGACCTTCACGTTCGCGAGCACCGCTGCCTTGGCGGCGGCCACCAACAGCCCGTGGATGACCGGGCCCGTGTCGTTCACGCCTTCGGAGATCGGATAGAAGTCGAGGACGGCATCCGCTACCGGAATCGGCAACAGGTCCTGTACGAGGAAGGGAAGCGTCTCCTTGATGCGGGCGAGGGGCACCTTCGGCACGGCCAGGTCACGCGTGAGCACACGCTGGTTGCCGACGCCGAGCACGACATCCTTGCTCTTGAACTTGCCGGCGGTCCACAGCTGCTTGATCGCGCGCACGAGCACGTCAGGCTCGAGGATCTCTCCCTCGCGGGTGGCGTCCGCGGGGAACGTCACCTCGTGATAGCGCAGCAGCTTCGGCTTCGATCGGCCTCCCTGGCTCACCTCGGCTGCACGAAGCACACCGTGCCCGATGTCGAGTCCTACGATGCTTGCAGCCATGATGGCCCCCCTGTCATGTCGGTCATGTCAACCCCACCAGCGTGAGATAAGAATTGGCGATCGGTGCGCCCGCAAAAATCCCAAGCCAGGCACCCGCGAACATCCACGGTCCAAACGGGATCGCGCTTCGCCGTTTGGCGCGGCCGCCGATCATGAGTACGACGCCGAAGATCCCGCCGAGAAGGAAAGCACCCGCCGCGCCCACGGCGAGCTCGGCCCAGCCGAGCTGGCCAAGAAAGAGCCCCAGGACCCCGGCGAGCTTGACGTCGCCCATGCCCATGCCCCCGGGCTTGATGAGCGCGAGCAAGAAGTAGAAGACGAAAAGGATGGCAGCGCCGGCCAGCGCCCGCAGGAACGACGTGAAATCCCCGCCGACGATCGCTGCGGCGCCCAGCAGGACGACTCCGACGCCGTATGACGGAAGCACTATGCGGTCCGGCAGCCGGCGCACGTCGATGTCGATGGCGGTGAGCGCGACACTAACCGCGGCGAGGTAGAGGAAGGCCACCAGCACGAGTACGCGAGAGACGAGCGACGGGCCGGATGCCGCAGCCAGAATCCCCGGCAGGAATAGCAGCGCGACCCCGACGAACGCCACGCCTGTGATCGTCTCGACGACGATATAGCGCGCCGAGATCGGCTCGGCGCAGTGCCTGCATTTGCCGCGCAGCAGGATCCAGGACAGCAGCGGGATGTTGTCCCTCGCCTCGATCGGCGCACCACAGCCGGGACAGGCAGACGGCGGGCTGACGACGGACAGGCCGAGCGGAACGCGATACGCGACCACGTTGAGGAATGACCCGATCGCGAGGCCGAACAAGGCGATGGTCACCGAACCGAGGGCGGCGAGGTCTAGAGGACTCATGGCGCGGTCGCCCCTGTAGCCAGGAACGCCGCGGGAACGTCCGCGAACTGCGAGACCCCGTACGAACTCGAGACCGGCGAGAGGAACTTCGGCGGCGCGAGGTAGGCCAACCGGGAATCGTACTTGTAGGCCTTGACGTAGCCGGTCGCACCTACCGTTCCGACGGGTCCGCGGAACTCCTGGGCGATCGAGCCCTTGATCGTCAGGGTTCCGCGCAGGCTCCCCTGATCGTAGTTCTGCACCTGGAAGGTGTGTAGGACCGAGATGATCGCGGCCTGGATGGTGCGCCCGCTGTCGGTGAGCAGAGGACTAATCGTCGGGTTGGATCCGCCAGAGGACTTCATGGGATTCCACACCCACACCGCGCCGTTGCCAACCAGACCCAGGATGTCCTTGGAGGCATCCGAGTAGGTCAGGTCACCGGTGACGTAGATGTAATTCTCGGCACCGATGGTCATGGCACCCTTGAACGTGCCCTTGACGAACACATCGCCGTTCTTGCATCCGTAGGCGGGCTTCGTTGAAGTGGAGCCCGACGGCGTGATCTCGTTCGCCGCTGGGTATTGGGTGAGAGTGGTTGAGGAACTGCCGAAGGTCCAACCAGCGTTTGAGTTCACACAGCTGAAGTTCGCGGGGGTCGTCGAACGGTAGTTGGGATCGGTGGCGACCGTGGGCACATTCTGCACATAGACCACGTTCGACGGGATGGTGTCGATCGTCGCACCATCCACCGAGCCGAGGGCACCGGTGGCTGTACCAGGCGTGCCGCACGCCGCCGGCGATGAGCTGGCAACGCCGCTCGTCTCCGAGTAGTTGGTCACAAGGGTCCACGGCGACTTCACGTTCATCTTGCCGTCCGAGGTGAACGTGATCACGGTGGGGCCCGTATAGAGGCAACCCGGAAGGGGCACTTCACTGCCGGTGAGGTCGTTGCGAGTCTCCTTCTTGAGCTGCGCGTTCGTCGCCGGCATCGTGATCTCGGGCTGGTAGAGCGGCCCGGTGCCCACCGCATAGGTAGCAGCGCTGCAGCCACTCGGCGTGATCACCATCGGCAAGCCGGGGTTGGAGGAGGTGACCTTGCCGTTGAATGTCGTCTGGCAGATCGTCAGGGTGTCGTTGGAATGGACCGGTCCGTCGATCACGTCGGTCGAGCCGAAGCGGATCGCGGCACAACCGCCCGACCTTCCCTCCCAGATGTGGGTTGCGCACTGCCCCAGGCCGGTCTGGTCGGGGTCCTGCACCTCATAGTCGGTGAAGTAGAGATAGTCGATAAAGCCGGACTGCTTGAGGTCGGCAACGATCGACCGGGTGACCTGGCCGACGCGTCCGGTCGACCTGATGCGGATTCCGCCGGTCGTCGTGTAATCGGAGTTGTCGACCTCGTAACGGAAGTTCGCCACCGGCGTGCTGCCCGGCACGCTCGCCCAGGTGCCGCTCACGCCGAGCCCGAAGGCCGGATTGGCCGTCGCACCGGTCGGCAGCGTGAGCTTGGTCGAGCCGGTGAGCACGCTGAACGGGGCGGTTTTGTCGCCGTAGGTGTAGTAGGAACTGTCGGTCGCGAGGCGGCTCTGATACTCCTCGACGCCGGCGAACGCCGCATCCAGTGCGCCGTTCCAGTCCTGGTCGGTGTCGGTCTTTCGGAGGCCGCCCATGGCGACCGTCATGCCTGTCGCTACGAGGATGAGCATGACCATGCCGACACTGATGACGATGAGCAGGGCGACGCCGCGATCCCCGTCGTGTCCGCTCGGGGTGAGACGGTTGGCCAGGGCACGCATCAGCCACTCCCGGTGATCTTGAGGTTCGGCATCCCGAAGGTGTCGATGATCGTGATCGGGTCGTTGCCGGTGGTCGGCTGGTTTGCGATCGACACCGTGACCTTGATCGAGGTGATCGAGGCGCGCTGCGCGAGAGTCAGGCCGGTGGAACCCGGAGTGACTACGGCGTTGGCGGAGTCGAGGTAGACGAACAGCGCGTTAGTGCCGGTGAGGCTCTGCACGGGCCCGGGAAGACTTCGAGTCGTCGCGGCGGCGCTGAAGACCCAGTAGCCGGAGCTGAGCGTGCCCAGAACCCGTGATTCGGCGACGTTGCCTGACCCGTCGATGCTGAAGCTGACCTTGCTCGGTGCCGGTCCATCCGGAGCGGTATCCACAAGAGAGTAGATCGTCAACGAAAGTGGAGTGCCTGCGACTATGGCCGGGTCTGCTGTGTCGCTGTTAGCGATCGCATTCTTGGTCGCCGGCCTGATGACCGTGCTGATTTCGTTCATCACGTTGGCCGCCGTGCTGGATCTGGTCGTAGTCGCGTTCGCGTTGCTCGTGACTCGGACGACGTTGACGAATAACGCACCGACGATAGTGAGCACGATCGAGGTGACGAAGATCGAGACGATGAGCTCGGTTATCGACATGCCGTCCTGGGAGCGCAGGCCGCGAACGGTTCGAGTGAACGAGATCATCAGCCGGCCGCCCTCGGGTCGACCGTGATGACATTGCCGGAAAGATACCCAAGAGTCCCACTGACCAGGCCGAGACTCGAGACAGGGATTGCCGTTTTGGTCGATCCAGATGAACTGGAGCTCGAGTAGAGGGTCCAGGAACCATAGGGCAACGCGGCGGTGATGGTGCCGTTGACGAGAACGTTGCCATAGGCGTAGGTCATCGACACGCCGCATCCCGGGTCGCCGGCCGCCGCGGTAGCCGTCGCGGAGATCGCGAACAGGTATGCGCCGCCGCTGTACTTGACCGTCGCGAGGCCCATCGGGATATTCATGGTCACCTGGCCCTGGGGAGCGGCGGCAACCGGTGGCTGCCTCACTCCGGCTGCCAGGCTGACACCGTTGACCGTCGCCGCGGGCCATGCTGCGGGATCGACGGAGACGCAGCCGGCAGGGGCGCTCGTCGACGGGGCCACGTACTTGCCCGCGACACCCGCGTACCCGGAGGGGAACGGATGGAGGCTGATCTGGCTCTTGGTGCCGGAATCGACATAGGTGCCGTAACTGCTGATGTAGGTCGTGTCGAGGTTGGTCGGCACCTTGACGCCCGAGGCGTTGCCGGCGTAGATCAGGTTGAACTGGGCAGCGTAGTCGTACTGGAACTGGGTCGCGACTGACCCGCCGGCCGTGACGGTAACGCTCTTGACAGGCGACCCGACTTGAGCGGAGTCGATCGAGTTCGAACGCGAGAGGGTGACCGAGTAGGTACCCGGGGTGACCTTGAGCGCATAGCTGCAGCCGTCGGTGTCGGTGTTGTCAGGCGGTTCGGTCAGTGCCGCGCCGGTCGAGGTCGGCACGATGGTCACGTGCACGCCCGACGATCCGGTGCCGGCGACGCTGAGTACCGAGACGCGAATGGTTCCCAGCGTCGGATCGTTGATCCGGTCGTCCGGCGAGATGAGGGTGTCCGTGCGCACAGGAGGAGTCGTGGACAGGATGCCCGTCCAGGTCACGGTCACATTGACGCGCTTGGCCTGGAGGGTGCCCGTGCCAGACCCGCAACCCACGTCGGAGCCGGAGGTCGCGACCCACGACGTCGACCGGTTCACTGTGAAAGTCGTGCCGCCGACGACGGAAGTGTAGGAGCCGTTGACGATGTCGAACGGGTCCGCCACAGCGCGGGCGCTGTCGATCTCGCTCGTCGCGAGGTTCGTCGCGACCTGGCGGGATCGGGTGTCCTCGGTGATCTTGACGATCGTGATCGTTGAGTATCCAACGCCTAGGGCGATGAGGGAGAAGACCATAAGGGCGACCACCACCTCGACGAGAGAGAGGCCCTCGTCAGACGATGCGCGATTCATCAGCGCACGGATCCTTGCCATGGTGTTCACCTCCCCCGGTGATTCAGTCCTGCTGCCATGTGGCTGGTGGGGCGCTGACTAGCAGCGCCCCACCAGCTGGTGCACTGTGGATCAGGTGCAGGGCGTCGGCTTTGTGGTGGTAGCCGCGACGCTCGACGTGATGTAGTACAGGGTGTTGCTGGCGCTTGTGGCCGTCAGGCAGAATGACGTGACAGTCGGAGTGGTCGAGCCCAGCGCAGGAGCACTACCCCCGCTGGTGGTGTAGCCGTAGTTGGCCAGAGTCGCGGCGTCATACGTCGCCGGCATGGTGCCCTTGTCGCTGTAGTACGCGACGACGGCGAGCTTGGCGTTGGTCAGGTCCGTGACAGTTGCGCTGTTCTTGGCGTTGTTCTGGACACCGATGTAGACCGGGATCGCGATCGCGGCAAGGATGCCGATGATGATCACGACGACGAGAAGCTCGATGAGCGTGAAGCCCTTGTCACTGTTGTTGAATGATGCGCGCTTCTTGTTCAGCGCAGTGATGAAGCGGGTCATGATTTTGTCCATTTCTGATTGAGAGATGAGTTTTCGAGCCGTCCCCCCAAACCGGCGATGACCCGACAACTCACAAGTTATGCGCCCGTGCGCACCCCCGGGAATCCCACGGATGGGGGGTTTTGGCCGGATTCGTTACCCCAGTCCGTGGTACATGACCGGCAACGACACGCGCTATTTGACTACGGATGCAATGCTGAAGATCGGCAGGTAGAGCGCGATGATCATGCCACCCACGACGACGCCAAGGAAGGCGATAAGAAGTGGCTCAATGAGCGAGGTGAGTGCCTCAGTCGTCGCCTGCACCTCGGAGTCGTAGAAGTCCGAGACCTTGCTCAGCATGATCTCCAGCGAACCGGAATCCTCGCCCACGGCGATCATCTGGACGACCATGGCCGGGAAGACGGGTTCCTCGGCGAGCGGCCCCGCGATCGACTTGCCCTGACGCACCGAGTCGGCCACCCGCTTGGCTGCCTGTCCGATGACCCAGTTGCCCGAAGTCTCCCCCACGATAGCGAGGGCCTGGAGGATCGGCACCCCGGCACCGATCATGTTAGAGAGGTTGCGGGTGAAACGGGCGACGGCGATCTTCTTGAGCAGGCCGCCGAAGACCGGGAGCTTGAGCTTGATCGGGTCGACCACGCGCAGTACCGCGTCGGTGTTCTTGTTCTTGCGCCACCAGATCGAGAAGACGATGAAGACCACAACCCCGATTGGAAGCACGTAGACCATTGCCGCGGACATGTTCACGAGCATCTGGGTGGGAAGCGGCAGCTGGCTGCCGAGCCCCTCGAACATGGTCTTGAACACCGGCACGATGAACAGCAGCATGAGGATCACGGCGATGACGGAGAGGCCTAGAACCATCATCGGGTAGGCCATTGCCGACTTGATAGTCGAGCGCAGCTTCGCTTCCTTCTCGAAGTTCATTGCGATCGAGTCGAGGGCGCTGTCAAGGAAACCACCGACCTCACCCGCCCTGACCATGTTGATCATGATCGGCGGAAAGTCGCGCGGGTACTTGGCCATCGCATCGGACAGCGAGCTTCCGACTTCGACGTCGTGGACCACCTTTGAGAGGACCGCCGCGAGCTTCTTGCTCTGGGTCTGTTCGGCGAGGATCGCCAGGGCGCGCAGCAGGGTGAGCCCTGCCGAGATCATCGTCGAGAGCTGCCTGGTCATGACCGCAAGGTCCTTGAGGCTGATCTGCTTCTCGAACCCGAACGAGATGTCCTTGTTCAGGCCGGTGCCCGCTCCCGCCTCCTTCAGTGTCACGGGCGTGAGGCCCATGCCTCCGAGCTTCGCGACGGCTGCGCCCTCGGTGGACGCGTCGAGCTTGCCCTTGATGATCTTGCCTGCGGCGTTCCTTGACTTGTAGTCGAACGACTTGATCGCTGTGGACATCAGTTCGCGCCTTTCGCGGGCTCTTCCATCGTCATGCTGAATGTGCCGAAGTCATCGGGCCTGCGACCCGAGATGTCGACGCGGGTGATCATCCGCTGGAGTGCCTCGACGTCTTGCGCCTTGTCCATCGCGGACTGTTGGGAGATGGAGCCGTTGTTGACGAGCTCTGCGAGGTTCTGGTCGAGCGTGATCATGCCCATGCTCCTGCCGGACTGCATGGCCGAGCCGATCTGGAACGTCTTGCCCTCACGAATGAGGTTTCCGATCGCCGGCGTCATGATGAGCACCTCGGACGCCACGACGCGGCCGACGCCGCCCGCCTTGCGTACGAGCGTCTGGCAGACGATCCCCTGCAACGTCGAGGCCAGTTGCGCACGGATCTGGCCCTGCTGGTGCGGCGGGTACACGTCGATGATGCGGTCGATTGTCTGGGCGGCATCCTGGGTGTGCAGGGTCGCGAAGACGAGGTGCCCGGTCTCGGCGGCGGTGAGGGCTGTCGAAATCGTCTCGAGGTCGCGGAGCTCCCCGATCAGGATGACATCCGGGTCCTGGCGCAGCACGTGCTTGAGCGCTGCGCTGAAGCTGTGGGTGTCGCGGCCGACCTCGCGCTGGTGCACGAGCGACTTCTTGTTCTTGTGCAGGAACTCGATGGGGTCTTCGACGGTCATGATGTGGTCGGTGCGCGTCGAGTTCACGATGTCGATGAGGGCTGCGAGGGTTGTCGACTTGCCCGAGCCGGTGGGTCCGGTCACGAGCACGAGCCCGCGCGGGAGTCCGGCGAATTGTGCGACAGTCTCGGGGATGCCGAGCTGGGCGAGCTGCTTGACCTCGTTGGGGATTATGCGGAACGCAGCACTCATCGCCCCGCGGTCCTGGTAGTAGTTGACCCGGAACCGCGCGTTCTGGGTGAGCGTGTACGCGAAGTCCAGTTCGAGGTTCTCTTCGAAGCGCTCGCGCTCGAGGGGTGAAAGCAGGCTCATGAGCGTGGAGCGCACCGTCTCGCGGCTCCACGGTTCGCCGTTCGAGATGGGGCCGAGGGCGCCGTCGATGCGGAGCATTGGCGGAGCGCCCGCGCTGATGTGGAGGTCGGATGCCCCGCGGAACAGCACCTCACGGAGGGCCTCGAGCAGGTCGCCGTCCACCCCAGCCTCTGCGGCCGCGCGCACGGGCTCGAGGATCGTGATGGGTTCGTAGTTGTCGGGGGCGATCACGGCCGAGGCCGGGTCGGGTGGACCGAAGGCGAGGGCATCCAGCCGGCGGGCGGGCGCACTGTCTGTGCCCTCGCGGCGCGCACGGAGTGCCGGCGGGTCGACAGGCGTCGGCGCGCCGGGAAGCGGCTCACCGTCTTTGCCTGTCACCGGTATCGCGTAAATCGGCTGGTTCATGTTTCCCCCTTGTGGCGTGTCCATCACGCCACCACTCGCAGTACTTCTTCGATCGACGTGAGGCCCAGTCGGGCCTTCTCCCACCCGTCGACGCGCAGCGTCGACATCCCCTGGGCCACGGCGACCTGTGTGATCTCGAGGCTCGATGCTCGCGAAACACTCAGACGTTCGATCTCCTCTGTCACCGGCATGATCTCGTGCAACGCGATGCGCCCGCGATAGCCGGTGTTCGAGCAGTTTGAGCACCCGACAGGGTTGTACAGCGTCGGCGGCGCCACCGACGGGTCGTACCCCATCCTCAGGTTCACCAGGTCTTCGGGTTTCGGCTCGTAGCCGGCCTTGCACCTGTCACACAACCGGCGGGCCAGGCGCTGGGCCATGACCGAATCGAGCGCGGATCCCACGAGGAACGGCTCGATGTCCATCTCGATGAGACGGGTGATGGCGCTGGGCGCGTCGTTCGTGTGAAGCGTGGAGAGCACGAGGTGGCCCGTGAGCGAGGCTTCGATGGCGATCTGGGCGGTCTCGTGGTCGCGGATCTCGCCGAGCAGCACCACGTCCGGGTCGGATCGCAGGATCGAGCGCAGGGCGCTGGCGAAAGTGAGGCCGGCTTTCGGGTTCACCTGCACCTGGTTGATGCCGGGCATCCTGTACTCCACGGGGTCTTCGACTGTGATGACGTTGATCTCGGGGCGCGCCACTGCCTTCAGCGTCGTATAGAGCGTCGTCGACTTGCCGGACCCGGTAGGGCCGGTGACCAGGATCATGCCGTTGGGCTTGGTGTAAGACTCCTTGAACACCACCGCGTTGCGACCGAGAAGGCCGAGTTCCTCGATATTCATCGCGGTGTTGGTGTTGTCGAGGATTCGCATGACGACCTTCTCGCCCCACACAGTAGGCAGGGTCGCGACGCGAAGATCGATCTGGCGCTCGCCATGACGCACCGACATGCGGCCGTCCTGCGGCCGGCGGCGCTCGGCGATGTCGATGTCCGACATGATTTTCAGCCGGGAGATCACGCCGTTCTGGATGTTCTTGGGCGCGCGCTGCATCACATGAAGCACGCCGTCGATGCGGTAGCGCACCATGAGCTCGAATTCGCCGGGCTCGATGTGGATGTCCGAGGCATGATCCTGGATGCCCTGGCTGATGAGCAGGTTGACGAATCGTACGACGGGGGCATCGTCGTCGGATGCCTCGGCCACCTGCGACGCTGACACATCGAGGGCGGCGGCCTCATCGACGATTGCCGTGGTGAGATCGCTCAGTTCCCCGTCGGAGCGCACGAAGCGGGCGAGGGCCGCTCGCAGGTCGGCATGCTCTGCGAGCACGGGCCGGACCATGAGTTGCACGCTGGCGCGCACATCGTCGAGTGCGATCACGTCGCCGGGGTCTGCCATGGCAACGAGTAGCCTGTTGCCCTCGATGGCGATGGGAAGTACTTCATGCCGTCGCAACAAGGCGACCGGGACGAGTTCGACAGCCGCTCGATCGACGGGATAGTCGGCGAGTTCGACGAACGGGATGCCGAGCTGCGCCGCGCGCGCCGAAGCTACCTGCGTGTCGGTCACCCGGCCCTCTGAGGTGAGTTCGCTGATGAGGAACTCGTCGCTCGCGGTGGCGCCAAGGGAGTCCAGGCTCTCGATGGGCATGAGGCCACGCAAAACAAGAATCTCGGCAAGTGAGATCACGGTGGCTCCTTCCCCCTCGTTACTGGCGCGATCATCGCGAACGCGACGACGCACTCCTGCCCCTGGCTTGAACGCTAACCCGGCAGCGGGTGGCGGCACAGTCCCGCAATAGAGTGCCCCGCGATCAGGGGACAGCCGATTCAGGCTGGCGGGAGCTGCTCGTCTTCGGCGTGGTGTACGCGCCCCGCAAGCAGGCCGGCGAGCGCAGCGCCATCTTCAGCGCCAGCCCGGGATGCCTCGATATTGGCCTCGGTGACAGCCTGCATGACCTCGACCCGGTGGATGACGACCCCCTTCGGGGCGTCGATTCCGACGCGGATGCTGTCGCCCCTGGCGTCGAGGATGGTGATGACGATGTCGTCCCCGATGAGGATCTGTTCTCCGCGCTTGCGGGTCAGGACGAGCATTGCGCCAGCCTATCCGACGGCATCCGACCAGCCTTCGGGCAGGCCGAGGGAGCGCACAGAGTCAGGGGTTGACGTCCAGGCTGTGCGCACGACGGCTATCGCCTGCACGGGAAGTGCCGTCGCGAGCGCCATTACCCAGCGGTGGGTGTCTTCGGGTTTGCGCGACGCGTCGACGGCGAGCCAGAGCTGGTCTGGCCGGATGCCGGACAGCGAGGCCATGTCGGCACCGAACTCGGCGTCCCCCGGGTCGATGCCGTATGCGACGATCGTGGCGCGCCCGTTCTCCACTCCCCGTGCTCTCGCGGCGAATGCCGTGCGCCGGTCGCCGACCCGTGCGGTTCCGACCTCGAGGATCGCGCCACCCACCGCCACCTGGGCGATGGGGCTTTCGGCGGCGAGCGCCGTCGCAACGATGAGCGGGTCGTCGCCGATCCCGGCGATGACCACGAGGTCGCCCGGCGCCCTCAAGAGCACGACCGGGCGTTTCGACCTGCGCTGGCCCTGCCCCACGGGCCCTGTGGCTGCGGCATACCTGCGGAGGTCGGCGAGCACGTCGGTGAACGCATCCGACTCTGTCGACAGCGGCGGCACCGCTGCGGCGGTGATCGGCGAGTCGTTGTTGTCCGCGCGCTCGATGAGGTCGTCGATAGCGCTGCGCCGGGGCGTGGCGCGCGACCTGGGCTGGCGTGCGTCGGGCTGGCGAAGCGCCGTCCAGTGCTGGGCGGGCGCCGCGGCATCCGGAATGTCGACTATCACGTCGATGAAGCGCCGGGCGAAGAAGCCGCCGATACCGCCGACCCGCACCTCCTCTGCCGAAAGCACTCGTGCAGTTGCGCCGTACTTCTCCCTGGCCTTCGCCTCGACGCCGTCGAGGGACATCGAGTCAAGCCGGAATCGAATCGAAGGCACGCACCACCCCGATCGTCTCGATGCCGACCTGGGCCGACGTCACCTCCTGGTAGGAGAGCACGGGAAGGCCGCCAATCTGTGGCGCTACGAGCCTCCTGATGGCCGGGCGCAGCGCGGGCGCGCAGACCAGCACCGCTGACTGTCCCTTGCCCGCCGCCTCGTCGACGACCGTGCGCAGCGAGGCGATGATGTGCTCGAGCCGCGACTGGTCGAGGATGATCTGGGTGCCCAGCTCAGAGGGCCGCAGTGCCTCGAGCATCGACTGCTCGAGTGTCGGGTCGATCATGATGATGCGCAGCACACCCGCGTCGAGCTGCGGGGCGACGATGACAGGGCCGAGGGCGAGCCGTGCGGCCTCGATAAGGCCCTCCGGCTCCGGTGAGACTTTCGCCCGCAGCGTGAGCGCCTCGTAGACGCGCGGCAGATCGTTGATGGGAACCTGCTCGCCGAGCAGGCCCTGCAGCACGCGCTGTACCTCCCCGAGCGAGAGCAGCCCAGGAATGAGTTCGTCGACGGCGGCGGGGTTGACCTGTTTGACGCCGTCGGTGAGCAGGCGCACGTCTTCGCGGGTGAGCAGGCGCGCGGCGTTGGCGGTGATGATCGATGACAGGTGCGTGACGATCACGGAGCCGCGGTCGATCACCGTCGCCCCCGCCAGCTCGGCCGAGTGCCTCATCTCGATGGGCACCCACTTGCCGGCAAGCCCGAACACCGGGTCGACGGTCGCGGTGCCCGGAAGCGACTCGAGGTTCTCGCCGAGGGCGAGCACCCGGCCGGGGGGAGCCATGCCGCGGCCGGCCTCCACCCCCGCGACGCGGATGGCGTATGTAGATGTCGGCAGCTCGAGGCTGTCGCGGGTGCGCACAGGGGGAACGACGATGCCCAGTTCGAGCGCGAGCCGGCGCCGCAGTCCGCGCACCCTGGCCAGCAGGTCATCGCTCGAGCCCGACGCCAGTTCGACGAGGTCGGGCGCGAGCTGCACCTCGAGCGCGTGCACGCGCATCTGCTCGATGAGCTCTTCCGTCGTCTCGCCCGGCTTCGCGGCCTCGACTGCGCTTGCCGCGGCGTCGGCGACGAGCTTTGCCTTCTCGCGCGAGGCGATGCGCTGGCCGAAGACGATGAGGGTGACGCCGATGATGAAGAACGTGAACATCGGCATGTCGGGCACGAGCCCGAGCACGATGGCCGCCACACCAGCGATCGTGAGGGCTGTGCGCGACTGGGAGAGCTGGGATGAGGTGAGTGAGCCCATGTCGGACTCGACGTTCGAGCGGGTCACGATCATGCCGGTGGACACCGCCATGAGCAGTGCGGGGATCTGGGTGACGAGGCCGTCACCGATGGTGAGCAGACTGTAGGTGTTCACGGCCTGGGTGATATCGAGACCGCGCTGCACCATCCCGATCGCGATCCCGCCGACGATGTTGATGACGATGATGACGATGCCGGCGATCGCATCACCTTTGACGAACTTCGATGCGCCGTCCATGGCACCGTAGAAGTCGGCCTCTGCCGCCACATCGGCGCGGCGCTTTCGGGCCTGCTCCTCGGTGATCGCGCCGGTGTTGAGGTCGGCGTCGATGGCCATCTGCTTGCCCGGCATCGCGTCGAGGGTGAAGCGCGCGCCCACCTCGGCGACCCGCTCTGCACCCTTCGTCACGACGACGAACTGGATGACGACGAGGATGAGGAAGATCACGGCGCCGATGATGAGCGAGCCGTTGACTGCGACCTGCCCGAGAGCGCCGATCACCTGGCCCGCGTAGCCCTCGCCGAGTACGAGCCGGGTGGATGCCACATTCAGGCCCAGTCGGAACAGCGTCGCCACGAGCAGGAGCGACGGGAAGACGGAGAAGTCAAGCGGCCGCTTCACGAACATCGTCGTGAGCAGGATGACGAGCGCGAACAGGATGTTGACGATGATCAGGATGTCGAGCAACCAGGCGGGGATCGGTACCACCAACAGCAGCACGATCCCGACAACGCCGACCGGGATCGCGAACGTGGACAGTGACTTCTTCATGACGTGGTCCCTACTTCTCAGGCTGTCTGCGGGGCGAGGCGGTGGGTGCCGTGCGCGGCACCCCTGGTCTTGAGCGACATGACGAACGCGAGCACCCGCGCGACCGCCGAGTAGAGATCCGCCGGGATCTCCTGGCCGACTTCGCACGCAGCATGCAGGGCGCGGGCCAGGGGAATGTCCTCCACCATCGGGATGCCAGCTTCCGTGGCTTTCTCGCGGATGCGCAGGGCTATCGCGTCGGCCCCCTTGGCGATCACCCGCGGGGCCGATTTTCCCGGCTCGTACTTGAGCGCGACGGCGATGTGGGTCGGGTTCAGCAGCACGACGTCCGCACCGGAAACGGCTGCGAGCATCCTGCTGCGGCCCAGCGCGAGCTGTCGCGATCGGCGCTGCGCGCGGATCATCGGGTCGCCCTCTGCGCTCTTGTTCTCGTCTGACACTTCGCGTTTTGTCATTCGGGTGCTTTTGCGGTTGCGGCGGATGACGACGAACACGTCGGCGACAGCGAGCGCGAGCCCCGCGCCGATCGCCGACTGGACGAGCGAGCCGATGCCACCCGAGGTCGCGGTGACCAGGTTCGAGACGGGGAGGCCGCCAGCGACCATGAGCACCGGCATCATGCCCTGGATCACGGACACCAGCACGAGCCCGACGACCACTGTCTTCAGCACGGCTTTTGCGCCCTCCCACAGCGCCTGCATGCCGAACACCCGCTTGACCCCGCTGAGCAGGTTGAACTGCTCGAACTTGGGCACCGGCGCCTTGAGATGAACGCCGCCCTGCACCACTGTCGCGACGACGACGGTGATGACCACGACAATGAACATCGGGGTCAAGGCCGGGATGATGCCGCCGAGTCCGGTTTGCAGGGCGGCCAGGGCGCGGGCCGGCTCCGGGTCGGCGATCACCGTGCGGAAAGCGAGGACGGCTGAGGCCGCTGCATCCTTCGTGGCGGAGATGGTGCTCGGGATCATCACGACACCGGCGCCGACCCCGAGCCAGGCGACGAGATCTTTCGAGGTGGAGAGCTGGCCTTTGGCCCGCACCTCCTTCATGCGCTTTGGCGTCGCCTTCTCGGTGCGCTCCTGGGCGTCAGACACTCGTCTCCCCCATCAGAAGGTGCCCATCATCGCGCCGACCGCACCTTCGGTGAGCGAGGCGACGACCCTCGGCAGTGCCAGGAATACCACTCCGCCGAACATCACTGTGATGAGGATCTTGAGCGGGAAGCCGAGGGCGAAGGCATTTATCGCGGGCGCGACCCGGGTCAGGAGGCCGAGGCCGACATCCGCGAGGAAGAGCACAACGATCATCGGGCCCGCGATCTGCACGGAGGCGAGGAAGAGCTGGGAGAACCCGCCGACGAGCGCGTCGGCGGATGGCGCGCGGTCGAGCACGACGTCCACGGGCACCGCCGTGAATGTGCGCATGAGCCCGCCGAGCACGAGCTGGTAGCCGTCGGTCGAGAACAGCAGCGCGAGCGCCGCCATGTGGAACAGGCGCGTGAACTGCGCGCCGTTCACCATCGCCTGCGGGTCGAAAGCCTGGGCGAGCTGGAAGCCGCCGAACAGATCGATGAGATTGCCAGCCGACTGCACGGCAGCGAAGGTGATGAAGACGAGAAAGCCCATGAACAGCCCGATGATGAGCTGCATCACGATTGCCACGAGGAACTGACCGGTGTCGAGGGCGGTGTAGCCCTGCGTGACGAGGGGAGAGATCGCGATGGCCAGCGCGACCCCGAGCATCGCCTTGATGCGGGCGGGGAATCCGGCGTAGGAGAAGGGCGGGGCGATGATGAGGAACGCCGTGACCCTGACGCCCGCGAGCATCACCGCCTCGAGCCATCCCGCGTCGAGCCCGAACACCTCACGTTCCGATCAGCTGTGGGATGAGGGTGAACAGCGACTGGGTGAAGGTGATCATCTCGGCGATCATCCACTGGCCGCTGATGACGAGGGCTGCGGCCACGGCGACGACCTTGGGCACGAACGAGAGGGTGACCTCCTGGATCTGGGTTATCGACTGGAACACGGAGATCGCGAAGCCGACAACCAGCGCGGTCACGAGCATGGGCGCGCCGAGCTTGGCGGCCACCACGAGCGCGCGCACTCCGATATCGATGACGAGAGCGGGATTCATCGCCTCACCCCGATCCGTAGCTGCCGACGAGGGCGGTGATGATGAGCCCCCACCCGTCGACGAGGATGAACAGCAGGATCTTGAACGGCAGCGAGATCATCACCGGCGGCAGCATCATCATTCCGAGCGCCATGAGCCCGGCGGAAACGACGAGGTCGATCACCAGGACCGGCACGAAGATCACGAAGCCGATGATGAAGCCGGCCCGGAGCTCGGAGATCATGAATGCGGGGATGAGCGTCTGGATCTGCACATCGCTCGGCGACGCCGGGTTCGGGAGGTTCGCCGCCCTGGTCATGAGTCCGAGGTCTTCTTCGCGGGTGTGGGCGAGCATGAACTCCCGCAGTGGCCCGAGTGCCGCGTGCATGGCGGCGGTGAAGTCGATGTCACCGGCGAGGTATGGCTGCACCGCGAGGGTGTTCACGTCGGTGATCACCGGCCACATGATGAATATCGACAGGAACAGCGCAAGGCCGGCAAGCACCTGCGTCGGCGGGATCGTGGTGAGCCCGATCGCGTTGCGGGTCATCGCGAGCACGATGAAGATCTTGGTGAACGACGTCATCATGAGCAGCACCGCCGGCGCGACCGAAAGCACCGTAATACCCAACAGCACGAGCACGGATGACGCTGGCGAGCCATCCGGGCCGTTGATGCCCACGTTCACTATGCCGTCGACGACGGGCGTGATCGGGTCTACCGGGGGGTCGTCCGCCGGCAGTGCAGCACCTGCCGTGAGGACCGTCACAGCTGCGATCGACGCGAAGACGACCGCGCTGACTCGGCCGACGATCTTCGAGCGCCGCGTCACGGGCGCAGGCTGGCGAACGCGCGACGCCAGGTGTCCGCGGAGAGTATCGACCCGGCGAGGGGGCCTTTCGCGGCCGCGATGGCGACAACCTTCTCCCCGGTCTCCGCTTCGAGTGCCTGGGAGAATGCTTCGGCAGGGGCGACCGGCGCGTCGGACGTGTGGAGGATCGTGACCGCATGCTCGGTCACGCCGAGAAGGAATCGCTTGCCGTCGACATCGATGACAGCCACCGACGCCTTGGCTCCAACCCCCTGCCGGCCGACCACGTTTATCGTCTTACCCGCCTTCGTGCGCACGCCTTTGCTGAGGCGGCGCTGGGCGAACCAGATGACCCCGAGCACAGCCGCGAGTGACAGCAGCACGCGAAGGGCGAGGAACAGGGTGTCCATCTAGAGGGCGGCCTCTGGGCTGTCGAGGATCCTGGTGATGCGAACCGCATAGTCCTGGTCGATCACGACGATGTCGCCGTGGGCGATGAGCCTGCCGTTGAGCAGGATGTCGGCCGGCGTTCCCGCTGACCTGTCAAGTTCGACGACGGCGCCGGGCTCGAGTGCGAGAAGGTCGCGCACGGCCATGCGGGTGCGGCCGATCTCCACGGTGAGCGCCATCTCGACGTTGCTGATGCGGGACATGTTGCTCGGGGTGGCGATTACCGGTCTCTGCATGGCGCCCGCGTGCAGCCGGATGGCGAACCAGCCGATCGAGCCTGCCTGGGTGGTGAGCTCGAAGACGGCGGTGCCGGTCGCCACGACGAGCGCTGAGGCATCCGATTCCCGCACCTCGCCGAGCACGCCGACCCCGAGCGTGGCTGTCGCCGCCTCGAGGGCGGGCCGCACCATCTCCCCCGGCTCTGCAAGAGCCTCGTCGACGCCGGCAGCTTCGGCGAGCACCGAACGGTCGCTGAGTACGAGGGCCACATCGGCCGCACGCGCCCCGACGAATTCGGCGGCGAGTGCGACGGTGAACGGGCCGGAGAGCACCTCGGGGGATGGATGGTGCACGACTGTGGGCCGCTCGGCACCTGGCAAGCTGTCAGCGAGTGCCTCGGCGGCGGCCACCTGCGCCGCGTAGTCGGTAGTCGTGCTCGCTGACGCCGTCGCTGTGGTGCTCGTCATGATGCCTCTGTGCCTGTCATAGTCGTGCCTGTCATTGTCGTGATTCTCATAGTGATTCGTGGGTGTCGACGATGACGCAGGCAAGCTGCGACCCGCTCGCGCCCACTGCGGCGCGCGCCATCACCTGGCCTTCCACGGTGAAGTCGAGCGGGCGGTTCTTTGAGTGCGCGATGCGGATGACGTCGCCTTCCGCGAGCGCGAGTACGACATCCGGCCGCACACTCGTGGGCTGGAACTGCAGCGCCACACGCACCGGAACGCCATCGAGCTGCGCCCTCATGAGGTCGGCGGGCGATGTGTGGTCATTGCCCGTTGAGACGCCATCCGCCCTGTGCGTGAGGGCGACTGCCGGAATGGCAAATGTCAGGCGCGACGCCTCTTCGCCGACAGTGAGCTCGAAGCTCGCGACGATCATCGCGTCGTGGGTGGCCGCGGCCTGCGCCGTCTGCGAGACATAGTGGATCGACTCGACACGGGTCGACTGCGGAAAGAGGTCTGCGAACGAGTAGCGCAGAATCTCCAGCGCGTCATCGACCAGGCGGGCGATGACCGCCTGCTCGACCGGCGAGAACTGACGTTCGGGGATGTCGCGCGCGCCGGCACCGCCGAGCATCCTGGCTGTCCACGCCAATGCCGGCCCGAGCGGCAGTTGGAACACGGCGCGCGCCTGCATCCCGTCGATCGAGCACAGCACCATCGCCGTGGTCGTCGGCAGGGACGACGCGTAGTCGTCATAGGTAGTCATCGTCACGTCGATGACGGTCACGCGGCATCCGGTGCGAAGCCGTGACGCTAGCTCGGTGTTCCACTGGCGCGCGAACGATTCGAGCCCGGCGAACAGGGACCTGGCCTGCTCGCGCGGGAGATTCATGGGGCGGGCGAAGTCGTATGGCTCGAGATCGAGCGGCTCGTGGGGTTCGCGGGCGCGCGCGTCAACCGCAGACACCATCTGAACCGTCATACGCCGAACTATCGGACGATGTTGTGCCCGCGTTAGCAGCGCGACCCCAGATATTGGGCTATCCCGAGGGGGCGTTCACGACCGTGGGGATGAGGGCGGCCGCGGCAGGCGGGAGATTCGTCTGCAACACGATGTCGACGCGGCGGTTCAGCGCCGCATCCCCTGCGGAGGGTCGTGCCGAACCGAAACTCACCGAGGAGATCCTCGCCGGGTTGATGCCGTCGGTCTCGACGAGGTACCGCAACACGGCGGTGCTCCTGGCGCCCGCCAGCTCCCAGTTTGTCGCGTACGGTGCACCAGCCGGAGTCGTGTCGGCGTGGCCTTCAACACTGATGTCGTTCGGTTGTGCGGCGAGCACGGGGCCGATGGTCTCGATCGTCGCGAGCGCTGCAGGAAGCAGCTCGGCCCGATTGAGGTCGAAGAAGGTCTGGCCGCCCGACAGTTTTATGGTGAGCCCGCGCTCATCGATAGTGAAGGCGACCTGGTCGCCGAGGCCCTGCGCATCGAGCCCTGCGGTGATCTGGGCCGCGACCGCCTTGAACGTTGCCACCTCGTCTTTTGCGAGCTCGAGGCTCGACTGGTCCGTGACATCGGAGGTGAAGCCGATGCCCTCCTTGTTGACGTATTGCGGCTCGACTATCACGCCGACAGCGGAGTCGACATTCGTGCTCGGGGTCGTGCCGAAGCCGGTGGCGAGGGAATCCCTGAGCTGTGCGTACTTGTCGGCGTCGATGCTCGACATCGCGAAGAGCACAAGGAACAGGCACATCAGCACTGTGATCATGTCGGCGTACGAAACGAGCCACCGATCGTCGGCGTGGCCCTGCTCGTGATGGGCGCCGCCTCGCTGGCTGCGGCCCCTCCGCCCGCTCATGCAGCCTTCGGAAGGGATGCTGCCTTCGGAAGGGCATGCTCGGGAACGAGGGCACGCAGGCGCTCACCCAGCACCCGCGGCTGGCTGCCGGCCTGGAGGGCGAGCACCCCTTCCACGAGCAGGGTCATGCGCTGCAGGTCGAGTTCGGCGAGCCTGGTGAGCCTGGTGCCGATCGGCAGCCAAAGGAAGTTGGCGGAGAGCACACCCCACAGCGTCGCGACGAACGCAGCGGCGATCGAATGGCCGAGCTCGCCCGGACTGGAGAGGTTCTCGAGCACATGGGTGAGGGAGACGACGGTGCCGATGATGCCGATGGTGGGCGCGTAACCACCCATGGTGGTGAAGAACTTGGCGGAGGATCGCAGCGTTCGCTCGTGGGTGGCGACCTTGTCCTCGAGCATGATCGCGAGATCCTCGGCATCGAGCCCGTCGGCCACGCCCTGGAGCGCCGACTTCAGGAACGGGTCATCGAGCTTCTCCGCCTCCTGCTCGAGTGCGAGGAGCCCCTGACGCCTGGCGACCTCCGCGAGTGCGACGACCTGGTCGATGGTCTCCTGGGGTTTGACCCTGACCCCTTTGAACGCGCGCGGGATCGACTTGACGGCGAGGATGGCATCCGGGATCGTCGCGCTCGCTATGCCGACGGCGATCGTAGCTCCGAACACGAGCACCATCGGGCCGGGAAGCAGCAGCGCCGTGAGGCTCGCCCCTTCTATTGTCATCATGCCGAACAGCGCCCCGAAGGCGATGAGCATGCCGATTATTGTCGCGGGATCCATCAGCGCACCCCGCTGGAGGCCCCGACGGGCTTCTTGCGCTCTGAGGTGAGCGGCACGACACCGCGCAGCGGCGAGGCCGGGCCCTCGAACACGGGCATGGCGCGAGCCCTGGCTATGACGGCGGCCCGGTAGCCAGCGATCATCTCGATGACCTGGTCCATGCTCTCGGTCACGATGTAGCTTGTGCCGCTGACGAGCGTCAGTGTCGTGTCAGGGCTCGACTGGATGCGCTCGATGAGGTCAGGGTTGACCGCAAAGCGCGTGTTGTTGAGTCGCGTGACCACGATCATGGTGAATCCCCCGTCCGGCCGCGAACACGCGGCGTTAGTCTCAACTGTCGGTTGAGGGATCATTCGTGTTAGCCATCTGGCGTACCCCATTCGGGGCTTTTCTCTGTACCCCGATTAGCGTTTCAGGTTGGTCAGCTCCTGCAGCACCTCGTCTGATGTGGTGATGATGCGGGCATTCGCCTGGAACCCGCGCTGGGCGACGATCAGGTTGGTGAACTCCTGCGAGAGGTCGACGTTGGACATCTCGAGTGCGCCCGCGGCGAGCGATCCGATGCCGGCAGTGCCTGCTGTGCCGACGCTGGCCGACCCCGAGTTGATGGAGGTGCGGTAGGTGGATCCGCCCGCCTTCTCCAGGCCACCGGGGTTGACGAAGGTCGCGAGCGCGATCCGGGCGATCGGGTCGGTAGCACCGTTGCTGAACGATCCGACGAGCGTTCCGTCCTTCGAGAGGGAGAATGACTGCAGTGTTCCCGGTTCCCGGCCGTTCTGGCTGTCCAGCTTGACGGTGTTGAGTCCCGCGTATCCGGTGATGGTGGTGAAGTCCACAGTGACGCCGTTGACAGTCATCGTCGAACCCGTGGCGTTGATAACACCGCTCGTGAACGTGATGGCGCCGTTGACTGTCGTGGTGCCGTCCGCGGCCGCCACGTCCCATCCGGCGGCGGTGCGCGTGAATTTCATCGAGACGGTGCGGAGATCGCCGACCGCGCCGTAGACGTCGATGTCGCGTGTGACGATATCGCCGGTCGCCGCGCCGGCCGGCAGGTTGCCGGAGAGCTTGGCGATGGTCGTCTGCACCGCAGGGGCGACGGCGTTCTCCGGCAGCACGATGTTGCCGATCCCGCCAGGAGTCGGGTTGATGACGCCGGCGATCGCGGTCCAGCCCTGCACCACCGAACCGTCAGGGGTGACGAGTTGCCCCGATGCGTCGAAGGAGAACGATCCAGCGCGGGTGTAGAGGTTCTCGCCGGCCGACTGCACCATGAAGAACCCGTTGCCGGAAATCATCATGTCGGTCGAACGTCCCGTCGCCTGCGAGGAGCCCTGCGCGAAGTTCGTTGAGATGGCTGCGACCCGCACACCGAGGCCGATCTGGGCGGGGTTGCTGCCGCCGGTCTCGGCCTGGGGTCCGCTCGCGCCCTGGGTGAGCTGCGAGAGCGTGTCCTGGAACTGGGTCGCCGACGCCTTGAACCCCGTGGTGTTGACGTTGGCGATGTTGTTGCCTGTCACGTCGAGCATCGTCTGGTGGGATCTCAGTCCCGAGATTGCCGAATAGAGAGCGCGGAGCATGTGATGTGCCTTTCTTTAGGAAACTGGGGAGACTGATGCGACACCGGAGATGGCGTCGAGGCGGATGCTTTGGTCACCGACGGTCACCATGGGGATGGAGTCCGCGAACGACACGGAGGTGGCCGCGCCGGTGTGGGCAACCCCGTCCGCGCCGGTGTAACTGACCTGCTTGCCGATGAGGCCGGAGGCCGCCATCCGCATCTGCAGCGAGAAGTTCTCCTGGTTCACCGAGGTCAACGAGGTCAGTTGCTCCATGCTGGCCAGCTGGGTGGTCTGGGCCATCATGTCGTTTGTGCTCATGGGGGAGCTCGGATCCTGGGCGCGCAGCTGAGCGACGAGAAGCTGCAGGAACATCTCGCCATCGAGTTTCTGCGTGCCATTCGTCGTCGTGCTGCCCGTGACAGGCGGCGTGGTGCTGCTTGCCCCGACTATCGCGTCGATCGATGTCATTTGGCGTGTCCTCTTTTCGTGGTGTCGTGGCTCAGGCGAGAACGTCGAGCAGCGAGTCGGTGGCGCGCTGGCGCTGTGTGGTGGCCTGTCCGGCAGGCTGGCGGAACTGTTCGGGCTGGCGGGGCGCGGAATCCGACTCCCTGAAGGTGCCGTCCCCGCCCCGGCCGCCGGACGACGAGAGGTCGAGGCTCGTTTGGCCCCCGGCCTGGAACAGGTCACGCCTGAGCTCGGGCATGATCGCCTTGATCGCCTCGCGCGCCTGGTCGGTGGGGGCCACGAGCTCGATGCGCACCGAGTCGCCGCTCACGTGTGCGCGCACGACGACGGGACCGAGGTTGTCTGGTGTGACGTTGATAGTCATGACGTGGTTGCCGTCGCCGGCAGACCTGAGGCCGAGCAGCGGGCGCGCCAGCTGCGTGGCGAGCGGCACGACTTCGACAGGCGAGGCGGGGGGGACGCTGGCGACGGGTGCCGGCGCAGAGAGGGGAGCAGCGGCGACAGGTGTCAACGTCGTCGGTTGCGCTACGGGCGCCTGGGGCTGCTGCACCGGCGCCTCGTCGGTTGGGGCTACGGATGCCGACGTCGCGGCGGCGGGAGAAACCGAGCCGACGGTAGCCGTAGCAGCGGCGACAGCACCGGCAGCAGGACTGGCAGCAAGGCCGGCGACGGGCCTGGCGACGGGTGTCGCAACAGGAAGAATGCCGCCCGCCAGGGGGGCCGCCGAGGCGGGCGGAGTATCGGGTGCGGGCGGGAGCGCCTGCTGTACAACGAGGGAGAGCATGGGGCTTGTCACGTCCGGCTGCGGCGCAACCGGGACATCGGCCACGCCCGTCGGGCTGTCGTCCTCGTCGTCCGACGCGGCCGCCCCTGGCGCCGCTTCGGGCACGGCGGCGGCTGCCTGGACCGCCGCAGCGACAGCGGGCGCCGCGTCCTGCGGCAGCACCGGGGCCGGTGGCGGGGTTGTCGCGACGGCCGCCGGCGGGGCTACCGGGGCCGAGGCCGGGACGATGGCTGCCGCCGGAGCCGGCGTGGTTGCCTCCGCGACGGGAGGGGCGGGGGCCGGCACTGCCGCTGCCGGCTGCGGGACCGTGGGGAGGGCGGCGGGAGCCGGGATTGCCGCAGCCACGTCCGTTGTGGGGGGAGCCGCGGCATCCTGAACCGACTGGGTGGCCGACTCGAGCTCGGCCTGGGCGGAGTCGAGCTCGCTGGAGAAGGCGGCGGCGTCCGCGGGATCGGCGGGGGCGGTCGCCTTGCGTGTGTCGGCGACCGGGGTCACCGTTGGGGCGGTCAGAACGGCATTCATTACACGCTCCCTGCGAGCATCGCGGACTGCGCGGCGATGAGCGCCTGCAGCGAATTTGCCGACGCCGTTTGGGCGTCGATGAGGGCCTGCACGGACGATGCCGCCGAACCCGGGGTTGCCGTCGTCGCGGCATCGGGTGCCACGCGCCTGATGGTCACGATGTCGGCGTCGGTGAACCAGACGGGAGCGAGCGTGACGTTGCGCCCGACGTCGGGAGCGTGGATGACCTTGCCGTCGCCCGCGTAGATGGCGATGTGCTCCCCGCCGTCGAGCACGATGAGGTCACCCGGCTTCGCCTGGGCGAGGGAGCCGACAGGGGTACCGGCCTGCGCCTGGTCGTGCACGAGGCGGCCGACGGTGATGCCGGCGTCAGCAAGCGCAGACTGCACGAGCCCAGAGCAGTCGATGCCGCTCGAATCGGTGCCGCCGAGCTCGTACGGCACGCCCTCGTACTTCGCCGCGGCGGCGACGATTGCCGCCCCTGTCGTGTCTTCGCCCCCCTGACCCGGGGATGCCGGATTCATCGACGCGACGAGACGCGCGAACAACTCGGCGGAAGAGGTAGTGCCCGCGGCACCCGGCGTGACGAGTTGCTCGAACGTCGAGCGGATCTGCTGCACAGTGCCCACGGCGTCGGTGATCATGCCCGCGCCTCCGGGTTGGCGAGGTGCCAGGCACGCGCGGAGAGATCGTCGAGCACGAGCTGCTCGGCCCGCAGCTCCTCCGCCATGCGCGCCTCCTCGAACCTGGTCTCGAGCTTCTCGAGACCCTTTGTGCGCCGGTGCGCGTCGGCATGGGCGAGACGCGCGGCCTCGACCTCGGCGGCGGCCGCACGATCGGCTTCGCCGAGCTCGGCGAGCATCGTCGCGGTCGTCGCCCTTGTCGCTGCGACCGAGACGAGCGAGACATAGGAGAGTGGGTCGACCTGTGAATCCGCGAGCGAATTGCGGATGCGCCGTGTGCGGGCCACACCGATCGACTCCCGGTCACGCGCCGAATTGAGGGCGATTGCGCGCTCGTCCTCCTCGAGTTTGCGCAGCCGCAGCAGGCCGGCGAGGCTGAAGCCGCGGCTCATGCCGGCACTCCCAGCGCCCCGACGAGGCGGGACAGCCGCTCCCAGGCTTCGGCCTGCGGGGTGAGATCGGCGAGATCCTGCTGCAGGAACCGGTTGATCTCCACCTGGTTGTCGACGGCGGCGTCGACGAGCTGGTTCGATCCCGGCTGGTAGGCGCCGACGTCCAACAGGTCCTGCGCATTTGCCCTGGCGGCGAGCACCCGGCGCAGCACACCCGCGAGCGCGCGATGCTCCCGGGATGAGACGCGCGAGGCGACGCGGGATACCGAGGCGAGCACGTCGATCGCGGGGAAGTGCCCGGCGAGGGCGAGCTTGCGGTCGAGCACGACATGGCCGTCGAGAATAGAGCGGGCGGCATCCGCGATCGGCTCGTTGTGGTCGTCGCCTTCGACGAGCACCGTGTATAGCCCGGTAATGGACCCCTGTTCCGCGGTACCGGCACGCTCCAGGAGGCGCCCGAGCAGGCCGAACACCGAAGGTGGGTAGCCGCGGGTTGCCGGGGGCTCCCCAACCGAGAGGCCGATCTCGCGCTGGGCGAATGCGACACGCGTGAGCGAGTCCATCATGAGCATGACGTGTGAGCCCGTGTCGCGGAACGACTCGGCGATGCGGGTCGCCGTGAACGCCGCGCGCACGCGAAGCAGAGCCGGGGCATCCGCCGTCGAGACGACGACTATCGACCGGGCGAGCCCTTCGTCGCCCAGGTCGTCCTCGAGAAACTCACGCACCTCCCTGCCCCGCTCGCCGACGAGCGCGATGACCGACACCTCGGCGTCAGACCCGCGCGCGATCATCGACATGAGGGACGACTTGCCGACGCCCGAGCCGGCGAACAGACCCATGCGCTGGCCTCGACCGACGGTCGCGAGCGTGTCGAGGGAGCGCACCCCGAGTGAGAGGGCGGTGTCGATCCTGGCTCGATCGAGGGCGGACGGCACATCGTTGTCGACCGGCAGGTACCCCTCCGTGAGCAGCGGACCCCTGCCATCGATCGGCCGGCCCATGCCGTCGAGGACGCGACCGAGCAGGCCGCGGCCATAGGGCACGAGCATCCTGCTGCGTTGCGTGCGCACCGGTGTTCCCGCCGAAAGGCCGTCGATGGCCTCGAGCGGCATCGCGGTGATGATGCCGGTGGCCACCGCGACGACCTCGGCGCGCGTCGGCGCGTCGCCGCCGATCATCACGATATCGCCGATGCTCGCGTCGAGCCCGCGGATGTCGATCCGCAGGCCGGCGACCGACGTTACGCTGCCGACGCGCTCCGGCCTGGCCGCCTCGAGCATCGCGTCGAGTTGGGCGGGCCGGAAGATCGTCGAGGTGCTCACGGGGCGCCGTCCTTGAGGGCTGCCCGCACGCGTGCGAGCGAGGTCGAGATCCTCGCGTCTATCGACCCGTTCGCGACATCGATCACCGCATCCCCGCGCTCGATGGACGCGTCCGGAACGAGGTCGATGCCGGGCTCGAGCCGTGCGCCGGCCGAGATGATCGCGATGTCTTCCGGATTGAGGCGGATCGCGCTACCGGTAGACCCCGCCTCGTGCACGGCGCGTTCGAGCGCGGCCCGCGCCGAAGCCTCCGATGTCGACAGCTCGCGGCCGATGATCGCTTCGGCGAGTTCGATCGCCGCATTCGCGATGGCAGACTCCACCGCGCGCAGTACGGGCAGCTCACGCTGCCTGTACTCGGCGGCGGAGCGGGCAAGCGCGTCGAGCGCGAGCTGTACCTCTTCGCTGCCCTGCCTGGCGCGACGTGTGCCATCAAGTTCGATGCTCTCGCGCAGTGTCTCGAGTTCCTGCTCGACCTGCCTGCGCCCCGCCGCGTAGCCGGCGGCATGACCGCGGATGCTCGCCTGCTCGTCCGCGGGCTCTCCCGGCAGCGCCGGGAACGTGTACGGCGAGAAGGCCGCGTCAATCGACAAGGTCGTCGTCCTCGCCTTCTGCGGTTGCCAGGATGAGCGACCCCTGTGCCTCTAGGTCGCGCATCGCCCTGACGATCTCCGCCCTGGCATCCATGACCTGCTGCTTTCGCACCTTGCCGAGCAGCGAGATCTCGTCGTCGACGAGTTCGCGGTTGCGCTCTGACATGTTCTCCCGCACGAGGGCCACGATCGTCTCGCTCGCGCCTTTGAGGGCGATCGCGAGCGCAGCGGCGTCGATGCCGCGGATTACTTGCTGCACGTCCCTTGCCTCGAGTTTCACGATGTCGTCGAAGCTGAGCATGCGCGAGCGCACGTCTTCGGCAAGCGCAGGGTCGCGCCGGTCGAGTTCCTCGAGCAGCTCGTGCTCGGTCGCGATGTCTGAGCGCTGCATGATATCCACGAGCGGCTGCACACCGCCGACGACCTCGGTAGTCGTCGATGGCGCGGATGCCGAACGCACCCGCGCCTTGAGCGTCTCGGCGACGACCTCGATTATCGGCTGGGTGGCCGCACCCATCGTCGCGAGCGCCTGGGCGATGTCGACGCGGGTGGCAGTGTCGAAGCGGGTGAGTACGACGGATGCCGCCTCCGGCCGCAAGTGCGCGAGTACGAGCGCCACGGTCTCCGGCATCTCCCCGTCGAGTACGCGGGATAGCAGGATGGGCTCGACGGCGTCCAGGAACTCGAATGAGCGACCGCCCACTGTCGAGGCTGCCCGATCGATAAGTCCCGCAGCGCGCTCCTCGCCGAACGATGCCTCGAGCAGGTGCACCGCCGCATCCCGCCCGCCGCGTGCGTCGGTGTGCCTGCTCTGGGTCTTCGCGTGGAACTCGGTGATCGCGGCATCCGCCTGGGTTGCATCGACCTTGCGCATGCGCATGATGCCTGCGGCGATCTCCTCGGCCTCGGCCTCCGAGAACTGGCGCATGACTTCTGCTGCCTGCTCCTGCGACATCTGCATGATGACGAGGGCTGCTTTTTCCATGCCCGTCATCGTGCTCACGCGAGACTCCGGTCATCCATGAGGCTGCGGAGGTATTCCGCGGTGCGCTCCGGACTCGCCGCGGCGAGCCTGTCGATGTCCATGCGCATCCTGTCGATGCCCACCTCGACCTGGTTTGCGGTGTACTCCGCCTCGCCGAAGCCCGCTGGCACGTGCGGCGCGGGGGCGGCTGGCGCCGGGAAGGCGACAGTGTCGCCGAGACCGGCCGGGAGCACGCGTGGGTCGGCCTGCTCGACGGCATCCCTCGCCTGCACCATCTCACCGATATCTTTCGCGTCATTGGTGCCCTGCCTGCGCTTGCGGGACAGGCGGATCCCGCTGAGCAGGATCACGAGGATGAGCGCCACGCCCACGAACGGCACCGCCGCCGTGACCATCTGCGTGATGTTGCCCTGCTGCTCCTGCGCGCGCGCCTCGTCGAGGGCGGCGGTGGCCTGGGAGACATCGGCCTTGGTGAATGACACCAATTCGACGCTCACTACGTCGCCTCGGGTGGCGTCGATGCCGGCCGCTGCCGCCACCATGCCGGAAAGCGTCGCCGAGTCCATCCCGGTGACGACGTCCGAGTTGACCGCGACGGACACTGTTTGCCTGCGGATCTCGCCAGCGGGGATGTCCGTGGTCTGGGTCACCTTGTTGATGGCGTTGCTCTTGGTCGACGAGTCCGAACTGTAGCTGCCATCACCGCTGGTGCCGGTGGGAACCGCGATGCTGTCCGCGCCGAGCACGCCGGTGGCGGCGCCACCCGTGCCGGTGAACGTCTGGTTGGAGGACTGCTCGTTCAGCACTGGAGCATCGGTGGGCGTGCTGAATGTCTCCTCGACCCGTTGTGCGGATTGCAGGCTCATGTCGGCGGCAACCACGACGGTGGCATTGCCCACGCCGACGACCTGGTCGAGCATCTTCTGCACGGCGGCGCGCACCTTGTCTTCGTAGGTGGATGCCTTCTGGTCGGCACCGCCCGTGGTGCCCGAGCCGACTGCAGACAGCACGGTGCCGTCGGCGGAAACCACCGATACGTTGTCCGGAGTGAGATTGGTGATGGCGGCCGCGGTGAGATGGGTGATCGCCTGCACCTGGTCGGTGGTGAGGGTTTTGCCCCCCTGCGTCTCGATGAACACCGAGGCTGTCGGGTTCGCTTTTTGCGAGACGAACACCGAGTCCTGCGGGAGGGCGAGTTGCACGGATGCGGTGCGCACCCCGTCGATCGACTCGATTGTCTTCGCGAGTTCGCCCTCGATCGCGCGCTTGTAGGTGACCGTCTGCTGGAAATCGGAGGCCGTTACGCCCATCGAGTCCAGCAGGGTGTACCCGCCGCCAGCACCCAGCGAGGGGAGGCCGCTGGCCGCCGCCTTGAGGCGTTCTGCGTTCACGCTCCCGTCCGGCACGAGGATCGTCGCGCCGCCGTCGGTGAGCTGGTACGACACCCCATCGGTGTTGAGCTGGTCGACGATCGCACTCGCATCGCTGCCGCTCAGGCCCGAGAACAACGGGGAGTACTGCGGCCGGGTGAACCAGGCGCCGAGCCCGATCGCCCCCACGACCAGCACGGCAACGCCGATGATCGCGATCGTGCGCTGCCCGACGGTGAACTCGCGCAGGGCGTGGGTAAGCCGGCCGAAGGCAGCGGATATGGAACTGGGCATCAGGCCTGCATCCTCATGATTTCGTTGAACGCCTCAACGCCCTTGTTCCGCACGGCCGCGACGACTTCGAGGGTGACCTGGGCGCGGGTCGCGGCGATCGTCGCCTTGTGGATGTCGGTGAGGTCACCCGTGACCGCAGACACGGCGAGCTGGTTTGCCGTCGACTGCAGCCCCTGCAGGTTGTCGATCGCGCCCGCAAGTGCCGAGCCGAAACCGGTGCCGTCAGTGCTCGGGGCAATCGATGCCGTGCCGGAGGCGCCGGTGGTGGGAAGCACAGCCTGCACGGCCGAGACGGGCAGCACCATCAGCTCCTGCCGATCTGCAGGGCCGCCTCATATGTCGACTTCGCGCGATCCACGACTGCCGCGTTCGCCTCGTAGCCGCGCTGGGCCATTATCAACTGGCCCATCTGGGATGCGAGATCGATGTCCGGATATCGCACGTAACCCTCGGCGTCGGCGAGCGGATGTGTCGGCTCGTACACGAGGCGACCCTCGGCGGGGCTGAACGCACCGCCCGTCAGGTAGACGCCAGACGTGCCCTGTCCCTCATGGGCGATGACGTACCTCGCCTGGAATGCGGCCTCACTTGTGGCGTGCACGGTGTTGACGTTGGCGATGTTGTCGGAGATGGCGTCGAGCCACTTGCGGTGCACGGTGAGTGCCGTACCGGCGATGGCGATGGCATCGGTGCTCATCAGTTGCCTCCCAGAGCCGAGCGAACGAGGGAGAACTGCGAGCTCGTCGCGTTCGCCGCGAACTGGAACCGCAGCACGGTGTCGATGTTCGAGAGCGTCTCGGTGTCGAGGTTGACGTTGTTGCCGTCGAGGCGCGTGGGGTCGAGCGAGACCTTGGTGGTGGGGGCGACGTGGCCGTTGCCCTCTGCGACCGACTTCGCGAGGGCATCCTCGAACGAGACGCGCTGCGCCTGGTAGCCGGGCGTGTTCACGTTGGCGACGTTGTTCGCGATCGCGCGCTGGCGCGCGGCAAGACCGTCAAGAGCACTGGAGAGTGCGTTGAAGGTGACCGAATCGAACACGGCATCCATCCCATGGTTATAGGAAAAGACGGCCTATCCGTGGCCTGGCTGGTTGAGCTATCCGTGCTCTGTTGTACCTATCGGCGGTTTCGTCACCCGCGTTAGGAGTTCTGGCAAAATCGCTTGGGCCTGAGGTTTAACCTTCGACGTCGAGATAGGCGGCCTGGTGCCCGCGCGCGGGCTCCGCCCCCTTCACCGCGGCGAGGTGCTCGCCGGTCCTGCGGCGGGTCTCGTCGAGGGCCTCGATCGCGATGCGCTGCTGCTCGATGAGCTCGCGCACGGCGTGGGCGTACTCGTCGGGGAGGGGCCCGACGATCGTGGGGGGTGACCAGTCAGCTGATGCTATGCGGCCGCCATCCTCGAGCACCTCCCCCGATTTCAGGCGGGCTAGATCTGCATCGAGCTCGCCGAGGATGAGGCGCCAGGAGGCGTTGATCGCCTCGCGATCAGGCAAAGCCGAGCTCGCCCGTACCGGAGCTGATGTGCTGGGCGACAGCGTGATCTGCGACTATCGCCGCGGCCTCGTGCCACGTCTGGCGCAGCGGCTCCATGATCGTGATGACCTCGCGCGTGCGCTCGATCGAGTGCTCGACGTTGGCGCTCACGAGCTTCGTCGACGAGAACAGGTAGATCGCGAGCAGGTTCTGCCCGCCATCCCAGCGCTCGACGTCGAGCGTGCCCGCGAGCTCGGCGACGATGTCCTGTGCGTGGATGAGGTAGCCGGATGCCCGGTTCCAGTCCTGCTCCGACTGAGCAGCCTCTGCGCGCTGCAGGTCGAGCATGAGCCTGTCGAACAGCATAGTGAGCAGCCGGTTCGGGGAGGCGGAGAGAATCGCGTCCTGGTTGTACTGCGCCCGCGCGAGGCGCGGGTCCTGGGTCATGGTCATGAGCTGCTCCCCGAACTGAGTGCTGCGAGCTGTGAGGTAAGCCAGCTCGATTGGGCCTGAAGGTTGCTGAGCGAGACCTCGAGCGCCGAGTAGGTGCGCTCGAGTCCCGTGCGCTGGGAGGCGAGGCGCACGTCCCAGCTGTCGATCTGGTCGCCGAGCGACTTGAGCGACGACTGCTGGCCCGTGATCACCTGGGTGAGCGAGCCGGTGTACTGGTTCGACGCCGAGTCCGCGGCGGTCGCCACGCGGTCGGAGATCGTCTGGAGCATCGCCTGCGTGCCCGCTGGGTCTGCTGCGAGCGCTGCAGCGAACTTCGCGGAGTCGTAGGTGATGCCGCCGTCCTTCGTGATCGAGATGCCGATCGACGATGGCGACTTGCCGCCCACGGGCGCCGTGGCCGCGGTCATGATCTTGGAGGTGAGCTCGCGCACCGCGGAGTTGCCCGTGAATACACCTGCCGACGTGGTCGGCTTGCCCGCGGAGTCGGTGCCCGGCGTGACTGTCGACTTGCTCGCGATGAAGTTGAATACCGAGGTGAGGTTGCCCACGAGGTTCTCGGCGAGCTTGCCGATGGCCGCCGTGTCCTTGGCGACCGTCACGGTGACGGGAGAGGCCTCGACCTTGGAGACCGTGACGTTCACCCCCGGGAGGATGTCGCTGAACGTGTTAGACGCAGAACTGATTACCTGCTCGGCGCTCGTGCCGGCCCACAGTGTGACCGAGGCGTTGCTCGCGGACTGCACTGTTGCGGCACCCGTCGCGGTGAGCACGTTGGTGGCGGTGCCGGCAGTCACATCGGCGGCGGTGCCGCGGAACACCTGGAACGCGCCGTCGGCCCCCGTGGCGGCGGAGCTGAGCTGGAGGCGGTAGAGCGGGTCGGTGCCGTTCGTGCCCGCTGCGACACGGGAGGCCTTCACTCCCGTGGAGGAGGCGTTGATGGCATCCGCGATATCTGACATCGCCGACGACGCGGCGGTGAGTTCGACCTTGGTGCCGTCGGCCTTGACGATCGTGAAGGTGGCGGGGCTGTCGGGCCACGACGACATCGCGGCGGTGACCGAGACCTGGGTCTTGGCGACCGAGGTGATGCTCAGGTCGAGCTGGCCGGGAGCTGAGCTCGTACCGGCGGTGACTGTGACACTCGATGCGCTCGAGGTGGCGGTGAAGAGGCTTGCCGCTGTCGGCAGCGCAGTCGCCTTCGCGTACGACGCGAGCGA
>JAODLY010000039.1 GCA_025464445.1 Rhodoglobus sp.
ACGGGCGCAGCGCCCAGCCGTCGTGGTTGAGCGCGATCTCGTGCGGGGTGCCGGGGGTGTAGCCGGCGAGATCCTCGGCCGGCCAGCCGAGCTTGAGCAACTCCTGCTTGAGCTGTCCGCGAGCCCATGCCTGCACCACGTAGCTGTTGGGCCCTCGCTTCTCGAAGAGCAGCGCTGCGACCTTACGGGCCCTCGAGATCTCGGCGAGCACGGCCGGGTCGGTCGCGGTGAGCGTGAGGGCACCGTCATCCGCGCGCTCGATCACGAGGCGGCCATAGCGGCCGACGGTCTCGGTGATGTCGACGACCACAGACTGCGGGATCGCGAACTTCGAGTATTTCGTCAGCGTCGCGAGCATGTCACCGGCGTCGTGTCCGGCGGCGCGGGCGTTCCACAGCCCGAGCCGCGTGATGCGGTAGGTGTGGATGTGCTCGGGAGCCCGTTCGAGCTCGGCGAAGACGGCGAGGTCGTGGCGGGCATCCTCGGCGTCAGGGTGGGCGACTTCGAGCAGCACCGTGCGGTCGCTCTGCACGATGAGGGGGCCGTTCGTGGGCATCCTTACAGCCTAGATGAGGGCGGCCGAGGAGCCTGCGACCGAGGTCTTCTGGCTTAGCTGGCTGGTCCGACGGAGACGATGTTCGCCAGCGGCAGCGTGCGCTCGATGTCGGCTTTGCGATCGCGGGCGCGAAGCCGTCCGCCGGCGACGCTCGCCGGTTCCAGCTGGTAGTCGACGTCGGTGCCGTCCGGCATCCTGACGGTTACGGTGAGGGCGACTTTGCTTTTGATCGCGACATCGAGCTGGCGCGACAACCACGCTTTTCCGGTGACCTCGGGATCGGACGAACTGGCGAGCCTCAGCTTTTCGACGAGACCGATCGCGGAGTCGCCCGCAACCTGCGCGCTCTGCCTGCTCGCTCGCCGGCGCGCGAGCACCACGACCTCGCCAGCAGCGTTCTCGGCGGCGACCGGGTAGCGTGCTTCGCTCAGCGTCCAGAAGACGAGTTCGATGTCGAAACGGGTGACCAGGCGATCGCCGGAGCGTGCAAGCCCGAGCGCCGCGAGGCTGTGGTCGACGAGCATCGTGCGAAGCAGCGTGCCATCGGTTGAGCGCACGTAGCTGCGCGCCGAACCGTCTTCGAGCGCCCCCACGCGCACGAGGCCGTAGCGGTCGGCGGCCTCGCCGAGCAGGTACTCGAGAGGTTGTGGGATGCCCGTGAGCGAGATCCCCGCGAGAAACTCCCTGATCGAGCCCGCCGTCTCCCCTCCGGCCATCGCACGGTAGATGGACGCGGTGGACACCCGGTAGCTTGACGCGAGCGCGCGTGCCTCCACGTCGGCCATGGTGCGCAGCCGGGCGTCGATCCGGGGTGCGAGGGGACCCGGTGAAACCACCGACAGGTCGTGTTGCAGGTACACCTGCTCGACCTCAGCCGGGAAGAGGGTGGCCATTGCGGGGGCCGCCGCTGCCGCGCCGTCCATCAACAGGGCGATGCCGGGGGTGCTGGGAACCTGGGCCGAGGTGATTCCCAACAGTTCGGCATCCCGGGTATAGACGCGCACCCGCTCGCGCATCCATTCGCCGCCGGCCGGGAAAAGCCAGTTGACGAAGTCATCGAGCCCGTCGCCCCAGGTGGCATGCGCGCGCGAGGCGAGAATGCCGCGGATGTCCGCGGGCAGGCGCTCGAGCCATGCCCCGGCCAGCAGCGACCAGCGTTCGCCCGACGATCCCACGATCCAGTCAGAGCTCGAGCCTGTCGGCATCCAGCGCCCCGAGTCGAGTGCGGCGAGGCCGGCCCGTGCGGCGATCTCGAACAGGCCGGGTACCCGGTCGAGGTCGACGCCCATGGCCGTCGCGAGGCGCTTGCTGTCTGGCAGGGCCACTCCGCCGCGGGCGAGTTCGCGTGCGGATTCGTGCTGCAGTTCGGAGATCAGCTCCGAGATCTGGGTGGTCGTCGCGAATGCGTGCTCCGCGGCGAGGTGATCGGTGAACTTCGCGTCGACCTGGCTGACAGCTGCCAGCGCCGCGGGGGCTGCGGCGGTGGCGAGCTCGTCGAGTGAGGGCAGCCCGAGCTCCGGCCAGGTGGCCAGTTGCTGGGTGACCGATGCCGGCACCACGTACAGCCCGGACTGCTCGGTGACGAGAGCGAGTCGCGCGGCCTCGGCGAGGTGTGCGTCGAGGGCGGGATCGGGCGCGCCCAGCGCCGTCAGTCGCGCCGCGACATCCTGCGTGGCGGCCGGGCCCAGCTCGCTGAGCGCAGCGAGCGCGGTCAGCGCCGGTCGGTCGAGGCGCCCCAGCGCGTGCTGCACCGAAGCGGGATCCAGTAGCGCCTCAGCGAGATCGAAGAAGTCGCCGATTCCCGATTCCCGCAGCTCGCGGGCACCGAGCAGCTCAGCCAGCTGCGTGTCGCTGAGCGAACGCAGCTGTCCGGCCAGCGCGAGGGCCGAGTCGCTAGTTGCGGGCATCCCTTGCTTCACGACCCCGACGCAGGCCGCTGACCACTATCAGGACGATCATGAGCACGAGGCCGATCGGCAGTCCGATCGCGGGCAGGATGATGACCGTCGGCCATGGCGGGGTGCCGAAGTCCTTTATCCCGGCCGCCGTGGCGATGATCACGATGATGAAGCAGAGAATCGACAGCCCGATTGCCGACGCGATCATGAAAGCAAGGATGCGCTCGCCGCGGTTCGCGGATATCGGTGTGTTGCTCGCCGGGGTCTCTTTTGCCACGGACTAAGGATACGGCGGTCTGGCTTGCCCGGCCGCCGCGTCCTCTAGTCTTGTTAGACCACCCATAAGGAGTACCCGCGATGCCAACCGGCAAGGTCAAGTTCTACGACGACGAGAAAGGCTTCGGCTTCATCAGCTCAGATGACGGCCAGGAAGTCTTCCTTCACGCGTCCGCGCTTCCGGCCGGAACTACCGGCGTGAAGGCGGGAACCAAGCTCGAATTCGGCATCGCCGATGGCAAGAAGGGGGCGCAGGCGCTCTCCGTTCGTGTGCTCGAGGCGCCACCGTCGCTGGCCAAACTCAACCGCAAGCCCGCTGACGACATGGCCGTTATCATCGAGGACCTCGTCAAGCTCATGGACGGGATCGGCGCGAACCTCAAGCGCGGACGCTACCCAGACAAGGCCCACAGCTCGAAGATCGCCGCGATGCTGCGCAAGGTCGCGGACGAACTGGATGCCTGACTCAGCGGTGCCCTCGCCTTCGCCGTATGAGGCCCTGGCTCGCGACGCCCTCCTCGAGATCACCGGCGCCGACACGATAGGTGCATACGCGGGACAGGTCGACGAGGGCAACGACGCGGTGTCCGTGCTGTTCGATTCGGCCCAGCCCGGCTACCCCGGCTGGAGGTGGACGGTCTCCATCGCGCACGTCGAGGGCGAGGAGCCGACCGTGCTCGAGACAGAACTCATGCCCGGCGAAGGCGCATTACTCGCGCCGGATTGGGTGCCGTGGTCAGACCGGCTCGCCGACTACAAGGCCGCTCAGGAACTCGCCGGCGATGCTGACGACGAAGCGGACGATGACGACCCCGACGATGACGACGACATCGCCGATGACGAGTCGGACGACGAGGATGACGAACTCGACGAAGACGACGTGCTTGGCAACGATGTGCTGCACGGGGGAGACCTCGACGGTGTCGACATCGACGACCCGGATGACGAGTCGGAGAAGACCTACTGATCTAGTCGCTACTCGTGTCGCCAGTTCGTGTACAGCAGTGCCACGAGGCCGAGCGCGAGGCCGGCGACGCAGGTCCACAGCCACCAGGCGTGACCAGCAGATGTCAGTGGCGCGATGAACGCGATGACGATGGCGAGGCCGGCCACCCACAGGGCGATGCCGATGAGGATGGCCTTGCGGTCGTCCGTTTTCACCGGGGTCGGGTCGGGCCGCCGCTCGGAGTCCTTCAGCCACAGTCGCACGACTACAGGCTAGCGAACCGCGGCGCGGCTGCGCCCTCGCGGGTGCGGCGGACGTCTCCAATTCGTTCCCGCGCGTCAGCACATTAGTCAGGGGTCCTCACAAATGTGCTGATTCCCACGATGGGGCTGCGGCACCCGGCTCGATGGTGGCGAGGCCCGACCGGAGGCGGTGCGCCGACCCAGCGAAGGCCCCGAGGCCCGGGCTACAGGTGCTCGACCACGTACTCGATCGACGCGATGAGGGCGCGCACGTCATCCGGGTCGATCGCCACGAACGTCGCCACGCGCAGCTGGTTGCGCCCGAGCTTGCGGTAGGGCTCGGTGTCGACGATGCCGTTGGCTCGCAGCGCTGTAGCGACAGCCGCGGCATCCACTTCCTTTTCGAAGTCGATGGTCACGACGACCTGCGAGCGGTGCGACGGGTCGGTCACGAACGGGCTCGCGTATGACACCGACGACGCCCAGTCATAGAGCGCGGATGACGACTCGAGCGTGCGTGCGGATGCCCAGGCCAGCCCTCCGTTGCCGTTTATCCAGTCGATCTGGTTCTCGAGCAGCAGCAGCGTCGAGATGGCCGGAGTGTTGAGCGTCTGGTTGAGGCGCGAATTGTCGATCGCGTTCTTTACCGACAGGAACTCGGGGATGTAGCGTCCCGAAGCCGCGATCGACTCCACGCGAGAAATCGCGGCCGGGGAGAAAAGCCCGAACCACAGGCCGCCATCCGAAGCGAAGTTCTTCTGCGGAGCGAAGTAGTAGACGTCCGCCTGCGAGGCATCGAAGTCGATGCCTCCTGCCGCCGAAGTCGCGTCGACAACCGTGAGCGCGCCGTCGGCCGCGACCCGGCGCACGGGCGCCATGACGCCCGTCGAGGTCTCGTTCTGCGGGTAGGCGTACACGTCGATGCCGTCGACGATCTCGATCTCCGAGCGGCTGCCCGCCGGTGCGTCGATCACGTGCGGCGCGTCGAGGAACGGCGCAGACGCCGCCTGCGCGAACTTGGCGCCGAACTCACCGAACGTGAGATTCTCGCTGCGCCTGGAGATGAGGGAGAAGGCGGCGGCATCCCAGAAGGCCGTCGAACCTCCGTTGCCGAGCACGACCTCGTATCCGTCGGGTATGGAGAAGAGCTCGCCGAGACCGGAGCGCACCCGCCCGACGAGGTCTTTGACGGGCGCCTGCCGGTGGGATGTGCCCAAGAGGGCCGCTCCCGCGGTGGCCAGATACTCGATCTGCTCCGGCCGGATCTTGGAAGGGCCGCAGCCGAAACGGCCGTCGACGGGCAGCAGGGACTGGGGGATCGTGAGCGCTGGCACGCGCTCAATCCTATGGTCGCCCGACATTAGGCTTGGCTTCATGACGGACCTCGTCGACACCACCGAGATGTACCTGCGCACAATCCTCGACCTCGAGGAGGAGCACATCGTTCCGTTGCGCGCCCGCATCTCCGAGCGGCTCGGGCACTCCGGCCCCACGGTGTCGCAAACGATCGGCCGCATGGAGCGCGACGGCCTCGTCGTCGTCGAAGGGGACCGCCACCTTGCGCTCACCGACGAAGGCCGCGGCCGGGCCGTGCACGTGCTGCGCAAGCACCGACTCGCCGAGCGCCTTCTCGCCGACGTCATCGGCCTCGACTGGGCATACGTGCACGACGAGGCATGCCGCTGGGAGCACGTGATGAGCGAGCAGGTGGAGCGCCGCGTGCTCGAGATGCTCGACCATCCGACGGAGTCGCCGTACGGCAACCCGATCCCGGGACTGGCCGAGCTGGGGGATGCCCCTGCACCCGCGTTCATGGACGGCGTGGTCAACATCGTGGACCTTGTGGCCGGCACGCCGGGAGCGGTGAGCGGCGTCATCCGCCGGCTCGGGGAGCCCGTGCAGTTCGAGCCCGAGCTGCTGCAGCAGTTGCAGGCGGCAGGCGTGATGCCCGGCGCGACCGCCACGATTTCCGCGGCCGGGTCATATGTTTTCGTGCAGGTGGAGGGTTTCGGCGAGGGCCTCGAGTTGCCCAATGAGGTCGCCGTTCACATCTTCGTCACAGCCTGAGAATCTCCCGGGAATCTGCCAGCGTCCTTCCTGAGGATGACATCGCCCGCGTCCTCACGTACACTCGCTAAGTCCTCGTAGACCAGAAATGCCGGTCAAGGACCCTCGGATGAGCGTCTCGTTAACCCGTCTCATCTGCGGTACGTGCGAATATACGAAACGGATGGGGCAGCAACCTAGGGCTGCCGAGGCGCAGGAGGTCAGATCTCTTGGCAAAAGTAGGACAAAACATTTCCCGACCCGAGCACCCACCACGCTCCCTCAAGACCAACAGGTCCAGCATTCTCAGCCTCGCGGTGACCGCGGTCATCGTGCCAGGGCTCTTCGCGACAGTCGCCTTGCCGGCATACGCGTTCTCGCCCGCCTCCACCACGAAGGCGGCGGTCGCCGCCCAGACACTCCAGACGACGAAGAAGGTGAACGCGCAGTCGGTAGCCGCGGCGCCAGAGGCCGCGCCGGTAACCATCGCGCGGGACTCGTTCACCACCACCTCCGCCGCGGAGATGGAGCGCGCAACGCTTGCCGCCGCCTATTCCGCATATAGCGGTCCCACGGTGTCGGACTACCTGGCGAACCCCCCGTACCCGAACTTCGACCTCGGGCAGGTCGCGGCCGTCGCCCAGCAGTACCAGGGCGTTCCATACGTCTACGGCGGCTCTGACCCGTCCGGCTTCGACTGCTCAGGGTTCGTGATGTTCGTGTACGCCCAGTTCGGTGTCTCGCTTCCGCACTCCGTCTCGGGCAGCGCTGCCGCCGGAGTTGCCATCTCACGGGACGCCGCCCTGCCGGGCGACATCGTCATCCTGCCCGGTCACAGCGGTATCTACCTCGGTGGCGGCATGTTCATCGACGCACCGGATTACGGTCGCGTCGTCGAGGTGCGTCCCATCTACGAAGACGACTACTACATCGTGCGCGTGGGCATCTGATCCCTGCCCGCCGCCCCATCACTGGCGAGTCTTGGAAAGTTGACGCGTCAAACCTAAGGTAACCTGTAGCTCTTGGTGTTCCTCGTGGACCGGAGAGCTGGTATGTGCAGTAGTCGAAGCATCCAAACCGTGGATGCGCGCGCCTACTTCTACATACGGCACAGCAGTCTTGAGCGCGTGAGCAGTCGCGCCCTCGAGCAGAAATAGGCATCGTCTTCGACGGTGCCTTTTTTGTTTGCCTGCACCTCCTGACCGCGGGAATCCGGGGAGTCGAACGCCTGCAAGCCGTGCAGGCTCTTTCGAGAGGACAAGCATTGTGCGCACACTTGTGTTGAACGCGGGATACGAGCCGTTGGCCGTCGTGTCCTTCAAGCGAGCGCTCGTGCTCGTCATGAACCAGAAGGCGACGATCATCGCCGCTGATGTGGAGCATCCCGTCTGGGGATCTGCCGGCGCGTGGGATCGGCCATCGGTGATCATCCTGCGCAACTATGTGCGCATCCCGAGCGGCCGGCATGTGCCGGTGTCGCGCCGGGGCGTGCTGCGCAGGGACAACCACCGCTGCGGCTACTGCGGCGGCTCGGCGAACACGATCGACCATGTGCTGCCGCGTTCGCGTGGAGGCAAGGACAGCTGGGAGAACCTGATCGCCTGCTGCCTGCGCTGCAACAACATCAAGGGTGACCGCACCCCGTCGGAGATGAACTGGCAACTGCGGATGACCCCGCGACCGCCCCACGGCACGACCTGGCTGGTGCGGGGCGTCGAGCGAGCCCTCCCGGACTGGGAAGAGTACCTGGCACCTGCGGCCTAACCCTCGGAAACGCGCGTTACCTTCCCGTGACAATTAGACATGGTTTGGTATATCGCGTAGCCTCGATGAGGTCCCGGGAACCCGGAGGGGAACAAATTGTGGTTGATGTAGAGCCATCCAAGGATATGGATGACCTGTTCGGCTTCGGTGTCCCTGATTCCGGTCCTGCTTCCTCGGTTTTCTCAGGCCTCGAGCCGCAGGGCCCGACCCTCGCTCCCTCCAATCCAAGTGCCCGGGATGCCGCGCCGGCAGCCCAGCACGGCTCCCGTCGCGCGGCTCGCGAAGCGGAGGGGAACCGCTCCACCCCAGACGACGCGGAGCCCCAGGAGATCGTTCCTTCGAACGTTCCCAAGCGTCGCCAGAAGGCTATGGCGCGTTCGGCACGGGACCGCCAAAAACTGTCCAGGCCGTCGAGCGACAGGAAAGCTGTCGCCCAGGCCACCCGCGAACTCGGCTCGGTCGGGCCCGCCGCACGCAAACTGAAGCGGGCAGAGCTCGCGGTCATGAACGCATCCGCCCCCAAGCCGCCGCGCAAGAATCCGCTCAGCGTGCTCCTGACCATGGCCGCCGTCGGTGGCATGTTCGCCGTGGTCGGCCTTCCCGCATACGCCCTCGCCCCGCCGGTCGTCAAGCCCTCCAACACGACGGAGGCCGACGTGCAGTCGATCCTGGTCAGTGCGGATGCCGCCCCCCTGGCCGTGAGCCGCGATGCGTACCATGCCACCACCCAGGCCGAACTCGACCAGATGTCGAAGGATGCCCTGCGCGCCGAGCAGGACGCGGCCTACAACGCATCCGGCGCCCGCGGCTTGGGCGACGACTACCCCTGGCCCTACGAGCTCATGGAAGGCCAGGGCGGCAGTCTCTCCCCCCTCAACTACTACTACCGCGAATGTGTCGACTTCGTGGCCTGGCGCCTGAACCGTGACGCCGGTTCGTATTCCGCCCCGTTCAAGTGGGTGTGGTCGAACCTCACGCCCTTCGGCGGTAATGGCGGCCAGTGGGAATACAACTGGGAGCAGCACGGCTGGCCGGTCAGCGACACCCCGATCAAGGGTGCAGTCGCCTACACCGGCGGCAACCACGTCGCGTACGTGAAGTCGCTCAACGCCGACGGCACGATCACGATCGAGGAGTACAACTACATCCACGGCATGTACGGCCAGCGCACGCTGACTCCCGCCTCGATCGTCGCGGCCGGCGGCGCGTTCCTCTACCCGCCCCCCTGATCTCGCGTGGTCCACTAAACTCGGACCGCCAGCCTCTGTAGCTCAATGGAAGAGCAGTTCCGTCCTAAGGAAACGGTTGGGGGTTCGAGTCCCTCCAGGGGCACGAAATTGAAGAAGGCCGCTGGAACCGCTGGTCGAGCTTGTCGAGACCTCCGCCAGCGGCCTTCTTCAATTTCGTACTCGTGGGTGGCACCTCGAAGCACGGGGGTCCCCGGCCCGCAGTCCGCCGCAGTGCGCTCCGGGATGCCGCGGCTCCCGTTACTGCGCACTGTGGCGGCGGCACGGCTGGGGCGTCGAGTCCCTCCAGGGGCACCGTCGAAGATCGCAGCACAGTAGACAGAGCGTTCGACTCCCCCCGTTAGGGGGTACCTGCCCTCCCGCCCATCCCGATACTGTGAAACGCCTGTGCATAAGCAGGGCGCGGCCTTCGTGACGCGTTGGGACGAGCAACGAAGGCCTTGCCATGAACTCTGCTCGCGCCAGCGCCGCCGATGTCCTGGCTACCCTGCGGTCGGTGGCGCGTGTCTCTCTGGCCTTGCTGCTCAAGGTCGCGCTGCTGACGGTTGTCGGGCTCATCGCTCTCGTCGTGGCCATCGCCGTCTACGCCGGACTCGTCGGGCCCGCCGTCTATGCCCAGGTCGCCGACCTGGCAGTCTCGATCGAGTCCCTGTCCCTCGTCGCCCTGGCCACGGCAACACCGCTGCTCATCATCGCTCTGGTGGTGAGCGTGATCTGGGTGGGGGCGGTGATCCTCGCGGCGAACGCGAGGGCTGCCGGCAGGAAGGCATCCCTCGCCCTGGCCCTGCCGCTTGCCACTCGTCGTGTGCTCCCCGCGATCGCGGTCTTCGCGATCTGGTCGCTGGGCGTCGTGGTCGCGTTGGCACTCACACCGGTGTTCGTGTTGGTCGGCCTCGTCGGTCTGGCCCTGACCCCGCTGGCTCGACGCTCTTCAAACCGCTGGCCGCGCATCCGGACGCTGGTCGCGCTGGCGATCCCCTTCGGCGTTGCCTTCCTTCTTCTGGTCAGGTGGAGTCTCGCCCTTCCGGCGGTGTGGATCGACCGCCGCGGTATCCGCTCGGCACTTCGCGAGAGCTGGGAACGGGTCGAGGGCCGCACAATCAGGGTCACGGTCGTGCTCGCTGTGGTGCTCGCCGTCACGCTCGGCCTGACCCTGGGTGCGCAGGCCCTGACCGCGCAGCTGGGCGCCAACGCCGACCTGGTCGGCAGCCTGGTCACCCTCATCCTCGCCGGCCCGCTCCCGTTCGTCGCATCGACCGTCCTCTATCGCCCGGGCAAGGACGGTCGGGATGCCGCAAAGGCGGTCACCCCGCGCGAGCATGCCACGCGGCGCAGGGTCGCCGCGCTCCTGGTCGGCACGCTGATCCTGCCGGTCGCCATCGTCGGGGGAGTATCTTCGCCCGCCAGCGCAACGGGTTCGACCGCCGTCTCCTTCAGCATCGAGGCGGAGTCGTCGCCGATCACCGCCGGCGTTCCCGTGATCATCCATTTCAGGGTGACGAACGCGGTGACCGCGGAGGGGGTGCAGCCGACGGGGACGCTCGACATCTCGGTCGATGGCGTGCCGCTACCGGGTCCGTTCGTGCCGCAGAGCTTCGGGAGTTCTTCGTACCAGCTGACCCAGACGTTCATAGCGGGCAGCCACCTCATCGCGGCTCACTACTCGGGTGATGGCATGTATGTGGCGGCGGATGCCGACGTCACCCTCATCGTGGGGGCGGGTCAGACCAGCTCCACCGCCCTGACCGTCACGCCTTCGACCCTGGTCTTCGGTAACGACGCGACGCTGAAGGCGACGGTCACCTCGGCGTCGACTCCGACGGGTTCGGTCGAGTTCTTCTGGGCGGACGGGGTGGGCGCCCCAGCATCGCTTGGCACCACGCCCGTGGACGGCCTGGGCGTGGCAACACTGGTCTCGACGACGATCCCGCCGGGCTCGCACGACGTCACGGCGGTGTACTCGGGGGATTCGACGATCACTTCGTCACAGTCGACTGTCGTGCCCGTGACCGCCAGCAACGCCACCACCACGATGACCCTCAGCGTCTCGCCCGCCTCGCCGAGTGCGGCGGGCGCGCCTCTGACGGCGACCGTCACGGTCGCCGCGACGGACAGCCCCGCCACACCGGTGGGCACGGTCTCGCTCTACCTGATCGGCGCGGGCACCCTGCTCGCCCAGGGTCCGCTGGCCGGCGGCACCGTCGATCTCGCCTTCTCGCTCGACCCCGGCCTGCGAGGCCTCGACGCGGTGTTCACTCCCGGCACCGGTTTCGCGGCGACCGACACCGTGGGCGCCCACATCGTGTCCGCCTTCGCCGCAACCGTCGCGCTGGGCGCCTCGGCGTCGAGCACAGTCTTCGGCGAGCCGGTCGAGTTCACCGCCACCGTCACTGCCGGGCCGAACCCGGGTGGCACGGTGACCTTCGAGGCGCAGCCGGGCACGGGCGGCCCGATCGCGCTGGGCTCGTCGCCGGTGGATTCGAGCGGCGTGGCATCCTTCTCCGCTGCTGCGCTCGCGGTGGGCAGCTACGACATCGTCGCCAGCTACTCGGGCTCGGCGACCGCCGAGGCCGGCACGTCGAGCGCCGTGGCGCACACCGTGGCGAAGTCCAACGTGGACGTGACGGTGTCGCCGAGCACGACGACCCCGGCCTTCGGGGATGACGTCATCGTGACCGTCACGGTCGCTGCGGCGAGCCCGGGCGCGGGCACCCCGTCGGGCACTGTCACCCTGTCGCGTGATGGCACGGTAGTCGAGTCGAAGAGCCTCAACTTCGCCGGGGTGGCGACCTTCACGGTCGCCGGCGGCGGTTGCGGCGACCGCCTGCTCAGCGCCGCATACGCGGGTGACGCGGGTTTCGGCACCGGCGCAGGCCAGGTGCACCTCACGGTCGCGAAGCAGGCGACGAGTGTCAATGTGTTCGGCGCGCAGTTCCGCAGCGAGACTTACGGGGCATCCCAGACCTTCGCCGGTTCGGTGATCAGCGATGACCCGACACCGAGCGGCACCTTGCAGCTCTGGGTGGCCGGCACCCATGTCGCCGACGGCACGCTGAACGGCACCGGTGGGTTCTCGATCACCACCGATCGCATCCCGGTGGGTGCAACCCTGAGCAATGAGGTGTGGATCTCCTACCTCGGCGATGGCAGCTTCGAGCCGAGCGACAGTCACAACCCGACCCATGTCGTTTACCTGGAGATGGTGAAGGCATCATCGACGCCTATCGTGACGATCGACCCGACCGCTGTAGGGATCGGCAGTTCGGTGGTCATTTCGGCGACGCTCGCGACGCCCGGAGCCGGACCGACTGGCACCGTCACGTTCTCGACCCTCGCCGGCGGGGTTATCGGCAGCTCCAACGTGGTCGGCGGAGTAGCCACCCTCCCGTGGACGGTCAACGCGACCCAGACTCGAATCACCGCCGTGTACTCGGGTGACGGCAACTTCGCGACGACCACTTCGGCGGCCCTCGTCGTCGACGCCGACCGCGCCGCGGCCAACGTCGTCGTCACCGACCCCGGCACGCTCGAGTACGGCACCGTGTTCTACCTCACGGCAACGACCACCATCGGCGACGGCTCGACCGCCGCCGCCGATGTCGACTTCAGCACCGTCAGCGGAATGGTGATCGCCGACGACGTGCCCACGGTCGCTGGTGTCGCCAAGGTGCAGGTCTGTGCCGGTGACGCAGCGGGATGCCCGGCCGGCATCCCACAGATCGGCCTGGCCGACCAGGGCATCCTTGCTGCGTACCCGGAGTCGGGAACCAACCTCGCGGGCCTCTCCAGCCCGGTCGCGTATCACGTCGTCGACGCCCAGACCACGACGTCGCTGGGTGTCACCCCCACGGCGATCGTGCAGGGCAGTGCGGTATTCCTCACGGCGACCGTGTCTTCGGTAACCTCGTCGGCCACTCCCAGCGGCCATGTGAGCTTCTACGCTGTGACCCCGGTGTCGGGTGGCGGCGCGGAGTCGTTCCTCGTGAACGCGACGCTCGTCGGGGGCGTCGCCACCGCTGAGACCCAGTCGGGCAATGGGCTGACCGATATCCGCTGGCCCGCCGATGCGATTATCGCGAGATACGTGCCCGATGGAGCGCCGTTCGATGCGAGCAACGACAGCGTCGCCGTGACGGTCGGCCGACTGGCGACAACAGTCGACGTCTTCGTGGGCGCGGTGACCGCCTTCCAGCCCACGTTGGTGCAGGTAACCCTCGGCCACGCCGGCGGCTCCACCGCCGACTTCACCGGCAAGGTCACGGTCACCGCCGACAACGGCGCGACCTGCGAGGTGTTCGTGGCCGCGCCCGCCCACGGAGCGAGCTGTTCGATCGCCTGGAACAGCGTGGGCGCGCACAGCTTCACGGCCACTTACTCGGGCGACGTCGTCTACGAGGCCGGCTCGAGCGTCTCGACGCCGGTGACAGTCGGCAAGGCGACTCCGGTGCTCGGCGCCAGCGTCACCTCCCCGGTCACCGTCGGCCAGACGGCCACCGCCACCTGGATCGTCTTCGACCCGACTGCGACCGGAACGGTGACGGTGTGGGGCGACGGCATCCAATGGTGCGTCGCCGCACTGGCGGCAGGGTCCTGCACGGGAACCTTCGGGCCATCCTCTGCGGCTTCGAGCCCGGTATCCGTCATCGTGCGGTACTCGGGCGACAGCACCTGGAACCAGGTGCAGGATGACCTGCTGGCGATCGTGACCGGATGCTTCGTGCCCGACGTCTACGCAACGAACCCCAGCCTCGGCACGGTGTCCATCGACACGCCCCCGAACTGCGGAGTGAGCGGATATACCGGCGGCACAAGCATCACCGTCACGGCGCATCCCATCGCGCCGAACGAACTGCTCACCTGGCAGAAGTTCGTACCGGGCAGCCCCGGCCTCGTGCTCGCCGCGACCACCACCACCACGTCGTTCACCATCACGAGCGACACGAACACCTGGGTGCATGTCGCCACATTCGGCCTGCCGTGCTACCCGATCACGGCCCAGGTGACCGGCAATGGATCGCTGCTCACCATTCCGGACACGAACTGCACGAGCACCGGGGGGACGCGCGGCTTCCTGCTGGGCACGCGCGTCAGCATCTTCCCGAACCCATCGGTGAATCCCACCTACGGCGACAAGGACGTCTTCTACTTCTTCGGCAACGTGGCGGGGGCGGTCGTCGACCGGGTGGGCACGGCAGATCCGAAGGTGAGCCTGACCATCGCCGGGCCGACAACGGTGCCGATCATGTTCGGTCCGCGGTGCCGCGTGGTCACTGTGCTCTCCGATCCGTCGGCGACGGGCGATGTCGGGTCTGTGCTGACTCCGCCGACCTGTTTCTCGCCCCTGGTCCAGGGATTCCTCCCCGGTGACTCCGTCACGGTATCGATGGTCTACGCCGACACGTCGCACGTGCTCTCCGGTTGGACGATCGACAGCGTCGCCGCTCCCGCGCTCGGCCGCCAGGCGACCCCGACGATCAACGTCGACTACGACGACATCACCGTGCGTGCGACCACGGCCGTGTGCTTCGCTCTCGACGTGAAGGTGGACGGCGCGCTCGACAACAAGTCGGACCCGATCGGCTATGTGACTGCCGACCCCAAGCCGAATTGCCCCGACCACGGCCCCAGATACTTGGCGAACACTGTCGTCACCCTCACTCCCGTGGTCGGAGCCGCCGGCACCCGCTTCACCGGCTGGGATGACGACTCCACGACGGCCGCGGTTGCCGCGGCGGCGGGGCCGATCAGCTCGGCATCCAAATCCTTCCTGCTCGATCGCGACCTCACGGTCGCCGCCGGGTTCTACACCGAGGACTCCTGCTCGCGCCTCTCCCTGTTCGGCACCGGCAGGAACCTGGTGAGCCTCGACTCCACCGGATGCGGCCCGGGGTTCTACTACGACACCCAGAAGCAGTGGGCCGCCAGGTTGAAGCAGGATGCTTCGACCCTCTGGGGGTCGAAGTACCTCAGCACCATCAGCGTCACGACCCCCAGCGACCTTCCCCTCAACATCTACGCGGGCATCCGGGGCGAGACTCATGGATGCTTCGGAACGCAGGGCACTCCTGGTCCGGCCTCCGGCACCGGCGCGACGCAGTACTACGGTCCGCTCACCCGTCCGAGCGCCGATTGCCGCGTTGCCGGTGATATCACCCTGACGGTCGAGGCCTGCCAATCGCTGATGGCAGCGCCGGAGTTCACGATCGATGGTGACGCCTCGGGCCGCCGGTACTCGTCGGACGAGCTGCCTGGCACCATCAACATGAAGGACCCGACCACCGGCGAGTTCGGGTCATACAGCCTCAGCGGTTTCAACTGGGTCGAGGCGGTCAGCGTCATCGTCGGCGCGGACTCTCTTACCTATGACGCGCTGGATCCGGGCCCCTGTCGTGAGGTAGGCAACGCGTTCCCGGTCGGCAAGGACATTGCGATCTACGCCCTCGGTCCCGGCGACAGTTTCATTTTCAACGGCTGGAGCGGCTACGGAGACGGGCTGGTCGAGGCGAATCCCGTGCTGCGCACCAGCGACCTGCAGCGCGTGATGACCGTAGTTCCGAGCTACACCTTGAGCTGCCACACCGTGACCTTCGGTGAGGGGATCAGCATCATGGGCGACGCGCCGCGCTGCCCCGGTAGCGCCGAGGGCGACAACTCGTTCATCACGGGAACCGCGATCCAGGTGAAGGCCGACTTCAAGGTGGGCAGTCGCGAGCTCACCGGGTTCGTCGCCGGCTACGTGAAGGACCAGGTCACCGAGGACAGCAGCACGAAGGAGCAGAGCGCGTGGGTGCTCGTCGACGGTGACAAGTCCGTGCGCGCCGAATACCTCACCAAGACGCAGCTCGTCGGGCACATCATCGGTCAGGGCGGCAAGATCATGGCGGGTGTGCTCGCGATCGTCGCACCCATGGCGCTCGGTATCCTGTTCCCGCCGGCCGGCGTCCTGTTCGCCGTGCTGGCCGCCGCGGCCGGCATCGCCAGCCTCATCCCCGGAGGGGACAGCGTGGCCGCGGTGTTCGACCTGGTCAACCCCACCAAGATCACGACCTGCGCCGCGCAATGGGCGTTCACCAATCACGCCAACCCGACAGGCAAGGCAAATGTCGGCGCGATCATCAAGACGGTGAACAACATACGAAAACTCACCAGCAGTACCGAAGTCGTCACCAAACCGGTGGCGGACCTGCGCTCGGTGCCCGGGTCTACCGGCGCACTGACCAAGGGGCTCGCCAACCTCGCAAAGGGCATGAAGGTGGCCCTGGGCGCCGCGGCGCTCGGGTACAGCCTGTACTCCGCGGGGGTCGGCAACGCAGACGTCAGTACCGCCCAGTCGACCGACGAGCTGCGGGACACCGCGACGATGACCACGTGCCTCAACGAGCAGTGGCGCGCGGCGACCTAGCTGCCAGAAGTTGCCAGGTGTCGTTGTCCGGGCTTCAATGAGGCTATGCAGATTAAACGACAGATCGTTGTGTTCGACACCGCAGACCTGGCCGCCGAGAGCACGTTCTGGGCTGGGCTGTTGGGAGGCACCGTGGAGGCCGAAGACGACTGGCACACTGTCTACGTTGACGGCGAACCGCGCATGGGATTTCAGCTCGCGCCCAACCACATCCAACCCGATTGGCCGGACGGCCAGCCGCAACAGATTCACCTCGATCTCTATATCGACGACATCGCGACGGCCCACGACGAGGCGATCGCCCTGGGGGCGAAGCTGCTCAAGCCCGCGGACGACGCCGTGTCGGGCCACGGATTTCAGGTGTACCGAGACCCTTCCGGGCATCCCTTCTGCCTCTGCTGGCCCTGAGCGGCTGGGTCGCAGGCATCGAAGCGGTGGGGCTAGCTCGAGCGAAGGCCTAACCGATGGCGTCCGCGCCGAGTGCGGGCCCCGAGCAGGCCAATGCCTGCGACGAGGGCGCCCAGCGCCCACGGCACCAGCCAGAAAGCGATGGAGCCGCCCGTCAGACCCAGAAGTCCCGACTGAAGGGGAGTGACCTGGATCAGCGTGCTGCCGCTCGCGCCGCCGACGGTCGCGGTCAGGAGGTGCGGCGAAGCGTGGGTGAAGGTGACCTGGGAGCCGACGATGAGGTCGGTGGAAACGTTGCTGGTGATCACGGCTGCGCCGCTCACATCCCACGTGTTGCCGTGGGAGTCCTGCGCCGACACTGTCACCGTGATGGTGTCGCCCTGATTCGGGGTGGCATCCGAAGGGGTGATCGTGAGGGATTGCGCCACCCCGCGCGTGATCGTGATGGTGACGTCGAAGGTCGCAGTGCCGTTGGCGTCTGTGACGAGGAGGGTGACCGGGGCTGCCCCGAGAGGCCCGGTCGGAATGCCAGAGATGATCCCGGTGCCAGGGGCGAGAGCGAGCCCGGCAGGCAGGGCGCTGCCGGTTACCGAATAGCCTGCAACCCCCGTGATCGTCGGAGTCCAGGTGAACTGCGCGTCCAGCGGGGCGTCTGCAGCTGACGGCCCGGTGATCGTCGGGAGCGCCAGCCAGTGGGCCGTGAGCGCCACGGGGGCGGTGACGGTGTCTGTGCCGAACGACCAGCGAGTGCCGCCGTTCCACCAGCCATCGAACGCGTAGCCGGCGAGAGTCGGGGCGGATGGCGCCGTCGCCAGCTGGCCGGAGGTGACGGTCTGCACGGTCGGGGCGGGGGTGCCACCGGTAGCGTCGAAGCTGACGCTGAAGGCCGGCAGTGCAATGTCGAACGTGACGGTCAGGTCCGCGAATCCGTTGTCGTTGGTCGCTCGCAGTGTGACCGGGTAGCTCCCGGCCGTGGTTGGCGTGCCGCTGATCACCCCCGCGGTAAGGGTTAGCCCGGGCGGCAGTGCGCCGGACTGCTTGCTGACTGCCACGCCAGACCCCGTCACGGTGGGGGTGAACGAGAATGACGTTCCGCGGATTCCCCCGGCAGGTGTGCCCGTGATCGTGGGGAGGGTGTTGTCGAACGAGAAGACGGAGACAGTGCCGCTGAGGTTGTTGGTGACGTATGCAAGGGTGCCGTCCGGTGTGAACGCCATGATGCGCGAACCGGTTCCAGAAGCGAGGGAGGTGAGCAGGGTCTGGGTGGTCGCGTCGATGACCGCCACCGTGCCGCCCTGGGTCGGCACATAGACCCGCCTGCCGTCGGGGCTGAAGGTGACGCCCTCGGGTTTTGAACCGAGGGTGAACGTGGTTCCGACCACGTTGGTGGTCGTATTGATGATCGACACTTTGAGCCCGTTGACCCGGCTGACGTACAGCGAGGCCCCGTCCGGGCTGACGGCCAGGCCGTACGGCACGCCGGTCAGGGTGATGGTCGTGCTCAGGGTCGACGTCGCCACGTTGATCACGGAGACGCTGTTACCGCCGGCGCTTGCGGTGCCGTTCGCGACATACGCCTTCGTACCGGCCGGGTTGAAGGCCACCGCCACGGGGGCGAGGCCGACAGTGACGGTGGCGGAGACCGTGTCCGTGGCGGTGTCGATGACCGAGACGCTCGCACTGCCGCTGTTGGGCACGTAGGCCTTGCTGCCATCTGGGCTCATCGCGATGAAGAAGGGTGCCGTGCCCACGGTGATCGTCTTGATGGTGAGGCCGGTCGAGATGTCGACGACGGCCACAGTGCGGTCGGCGTAGCAGGGCACGTAGGCCTTTGTCCCATTCGGGATAAACGCGATCCCCATCGGGCCGGCCGTCGTGCCCGTGCTGCACACCGTGATCGGTGTTTGCAGGACGCCCGTCGCGCGATCCACGACGGCCACCCTGTTCGTGCTGTTGATCGCGACGTAGCCCAGGGTGCCGGCCGGGTTGAAGGTGACGCCGACCGGACTCGTGCCGACGGTGATCGCGGTGCCCGCCGTGGCGATCCCGGCCGACGCCGGGAAGGCGACGAGTACCGAACCTGCGAGTAGGCCCAGCACAGTCGCGACGACGACTGCTGCCCTCATTGGCGCCTCTCGTAGTGATGCTGCTCGAACACTACCCCCGATCGTGGGTCACCCAGCACCGAGTGGCTCGTGCGCTGCCGTCACTCCTCGAGGTGCTGGTGCGATGCGGTGAACGTTATCGAATCCGCGGTCACGCCGACGAGGCCGAGATTGACTCGCAGTAGCTGCGGCGGCAACTCGTTACCGGGAGGCGGCGTGGGGGCGAGGAGGGAAATGCCGACGCCGCCGAGCAGGGTCGCGGTGAGAGAGTCGACGTAGACCTGCACGTTTCCCTTGAGCTCCATGCGGGTCGCATTCGACACGAGCGAGGGCCCCGTCGCCCTGCGCACGTCGAGCAGGAAGTCATCGATGACGATGTCGTCGGCCATGAGCTTGAACACGGGCACCTCGCTGCCGTCGACGAGGCGCACGAGCACCACGCTGACGGCTCGCAGTCCCGTGAACGAGATGGATGAGCCGCCGAGCTGGGCCGCCGGCAGCGTGAACGTGGGCGCGTTGGGATCGAGCACGGGGATCACCGGCAGCGCGGGTGTCGCGGGGTCGGCATCCGTCGCGCCGCCGAGCAGATTACCGACGACGCCAGGAACGTCGATGGGTGGCGGTGATGGGGCTGAGCCACCCGGGTCGCAGCTCGCGAGCAGGGGCAGACATAGGGCGCTCGGTTCGGCGGGCGCCGCCCCGATGCCGCCCAGGGCGACCACGAGCAGCAGCGCGATGGTGCCCTTGCCGGGCGTTCCGCGGCGGCGGCCGGTTATGACCGGCTCCGGACTAAAGGGCGCGGCCCCGAGACCGATGTCGTTGCCGGTGGAATTGTCGGGGCGTCGGACGCCTTCGGTGCCCACGACACCGTCAGGACACCACCGATCGCGCCGAGCAACATCCCGACGAAAAATCCGCCGAGGTTGACGCCGATGAGCGAATACACCGAGACGACGAGGGAGATCACCCCGTAGAAGATGCGATGCACGGGCATGGCCACGGCGAGGATGCCGAGCACGACGAGCATGATCGGGATGACGGTTGCCTGGAATCCTTCAATGCCGACCTGCACGTGGATGTTGCCGACGTCGAGTTGCCCGGAGAAGAACATCTCGATACCGGCGAGCACGGTGAGCAGCCCGCCGACGAACGGCCTGTTCCTGCGCCATGCCTTCAAGCCGGTCGAGGCCGGGGCGGATTCGCGCGCTCGCCCGACCGCGGCGCCGGCCTGCCGCGCCCCGGAGGCCACCCGGCTGGCTGTGGCGCGTAGCCGGCCACCCGCATTCGCCGCCCACCCTCGGAGTGTCATCAGAAGCATCCCGTCGATCCATCCGTGATCTGCACGTGCATGCCGTTGAGGGTGAACACGGCAGCCTGGGTCGACCAGGCGGTCTGCTGCAGGCCGACGATCTTTATCGTGTCCGAATCCTGGGCGAAGTCGCCCGCGCCACCCTTGGCGCCCGTGTTGACTGTGGATGCGTCGACACCGATGCGGATGTTGCCGAACGTCGAGTCGCCCTTAAGGTCTGTCATCCCGATCTGGAGGCCGGTCGCCGTCGCCGGGTTGCCGCCGCCGCCCGCAGTGATGAGCAGGCCGACCTTTCCCAGCGGGGTGTCTGTGATGACCGACTGGCAGAGGTCGGCAAGACTGGCGGATCCGATGTTGGCGATGGCGACGGGATGCTCGACGCCGGCCGTGTCGGCTGTGGTGCCCGCGTACTGGGAGAAGCTCGTGCCGTCGAGGAGGGACGCGCTGATCTGGAACTGGCTGCCGGAGACGGCGAACGACACCGGTACGGCGCCGTTGGCGACTCCAGCCATGATGACGGTGCTGACCACCGCGACGGGTACCGCCGCGAGCAGGATGCGTCCCGCGTGTGTTCCCGTGAGCTTTCGGAACTTCATTGATCCTCCTTGACCATGCCAGAGGGGGTTTCTGGCCGCTCCGACTGCGCTTGTTGACAGTCGTTCTAATAAGAAGGACTCGGAATCGACCGAGCTATGACGCCGGTTTTCGAAAGTTTTTCCTGCGGATTTGCGGCCGTTATGCTCGCACAATGGAAGCGGATCGGCGCACCAGGCTGGCCCCGGATGAGCGGCGTGCCCAGCTCGTTGCTCTCGGGGTGGCCGCGCTCGTGGATAGGCCCCTCGAGTCGCTCACGCTCGAGCTTCTCGCGGAGCGGGCGGGTGTCTCGCGCGGCCTGCTGTTCTACTACTTCGGATCCAAGCAGGCACTGCACCGTGTCGTGGTCACTACCGCACGCGACAGCATGCTTCGGGCGACGGAGCCGGTGCGCGCGCTGCCGCCGCTCGACCGCCTGCACGACACCCTCACGAGGATCGTGCAGTTCGTGCGCGACCACGAGGGCACCTTCTATTCGCTCGTGCGCGGCGCGGCCAGCGGCGACCCCGAAGTGCGTGAGGTAGTCGAGCAGGCCAGGGCGTTGCAGGCCGAGCGGGTGATAGCGGTGTTCCTGGAGATGGGGGTACCGGATTCGGAGTTGCTGCGCATCGCCCTGCGCTCCTGGGTCGCATTCGCGGAAGAGGCTCTTGTCGAGAGCGCACTCAATACCGAGATGTCAACGAAAGATGTCGTCTCGTTTCTCGAGCGCAGCGTCAAGGCGGTCGCGGGGTCCGTGCATCCCGCCTGACAGCGGCGCACGGGTCTGACACGACCGCTCGGCTGGTGCTGCCGCCCGCGGCCTCCGCTCCGGCGGACGCCGGCGGTGGAGACGCGGGACGCCGGCCGCGGGGGCCGCGGGAGGCGGTCTGCAATCGAGACGGCACTGATGGCCCTCAGCGCCGGATCGAAGGGCCATCTGGCCCGACTCGATGCGCGAATCTTGTCAGGTTGATGTCCTCCCGCGGTTCCTGGTGCTGCCGGTTCACACCCGTTCGATGGTTCCCGGAGTGCACAGATCCGGTCACTCCCACAAGAATCACAGTTTGATAACGCAGGGTGGGAGGTGCCCGAAGAAGTACGCGCGGCTCGCTGCGCCAGATCCGCGGAGTTACTGCTGTGCCAGCATCCCGAGCCCGTCATGCCTTGAGTCGTGAGATTCGCCAAACCCTGTGGCGCCAAACGCCGAAGCGGCCCGAGTCGGGTTATCGCAAACTCCTGCCGGTAGCGTCGGTGCTTGTGATCGCGGGAATGACCTGCATTTCCGCACTTCCGGCGAGTGCCGACGTATTCACCCAGACGGTGGTGCCCGTCTACGAACCGCAGGCGTACGCGGCCGGCGACTTCGTCATCCCGCCGATCGACAGGGACAGTTTCGCGATCGGGCAGTACTACGCGGTGCAATGGCCGCTTCCGGTGTCGACGCCGATCAGCGACGGCTACGGCTACCGCTCGTGTGCGGGGTGCTCGACCTTTCACGAGGGCATCGACTTCACGCCGGGCAGCGGCTACCCGATCGAGGCGGTCGCCGACGGCGTGGTCGTCGAGTCCACCTTCGCCGGCGCGCTCGGCCAGCACGTGATCGTGCGGCACGTCATCGACGGCGAGACAGTGCTCAGCATCTATGGCCACATGCAGGCGGGTTCGAACACCGTCTCGGTCGGCGACACGATCACGCGCGGTGAGGTGCTCGGGCTCGTGGGGAGCACCGGCCAGTCGACCGGGCCGCACCTGCACTTCGGCATCCAGGTCGGTGGCGGCCTGATCGACCCATACCCGTGGATGCTCCAACACGTCAACTCGTGATTGCAGCGCCCCGGGGGTAGAGCCACACTGGGGAGAACCGGTAATCGTCAAAGGAGACTCGTCATGGCTGTGACCCTCAACCCCTACCTCGGCTTCCGCGGTGATGCGCGCGCGGCGATGGAGTTCTACCACTCGGTTTTCGGTGGCGAACTCACGCAGAGCACGTACGCCGAATTCCACGCCAGCGAAGATCCCACTGAGCAGGACAACATCATGCACTCCCAGCTTGTGGCGCCGGGCGGTCTCACCCTCATGGCATCGGACACGCCGAACTCGATGGCGTACACGCCAGGGGACAACTACTCGATCTCGCTCAGCGGTGGCGCGGAAGACGATGACGAACTCAGGGGCTACTGGGACAAGCTCGTCGTCGGTGGCGAGATCACAGCGCCACTCGTCGTCGCGGCCTGGGGCGACGCCTTCGGCATGGTCAAAGACAAGTTCGGCGTGCTCTGGCTGGTGAACATCGCAGGGACGCCAGCCGCAAGCTAGGCCCAATAGGGTGAATCCATGGATTTACACCTGGCGGGCAAGCGAGCGATCATCTCGGGCGGAAGCCGCGGAATCGGCTATGCGATAGCCGAGGCGCTCGCGGCCGAAGGCGTCGACATCGTGCTCTCCGCGCGCGGTGAAGACGTTGTGGATGCCGCGGCGCGCCTTGCGGCATCCAGCGGGCAGCGCGTCTTCGGTATCCGCGCCGACGCCGGCGACGATGAGTCGGTGCGAGCCATGGTCGCGACGGCGGTGGACCGGCTCGGCGGGGTCGACATCCTGGTGAACACGGCGGCGACGCCGTGGAGCGCCGACAAGAACGTCTCGGCGATCGAGAGCGGCGACGAGCTCATGCGCGGCGAGTTCGAGGTGAAGGTGCTCGGCTACCTGCGCACCGCCCGCGCGGTCGCACCGCACATGATCGGGCAGGGCTGGGGCCGCATCATCAACATCAGCGGTCTCGGCGCGCGCAACGCCGGCTCGGTCGCGCAGACCGTGCGCAACGTGGGCGTCTCCGCGATCACCAAGAATCTCGCGGATGAGCTCGGCCCGAAGGGCATCAACGTGACTGTCGTGCATCCCGGACTCACCCGCACGCCCGCGATGAGCGAACGGCTCACGGCGCAGGCTCGCGAGCAGGGCACCACCATCGAAGAGCTCGAAGCAGGGATGACGCACAACTCGGTAAACCGCATCATCGACGCGTCGAACGTGGCCGATGTCGTCGCATTCCTGGCCTCGCCGCGCAGCATCGCCATCACGGGTGACGCGATTGCCGCGGGCGGAGGGGTTCCCGGCCCGATCTTCTACTAGCACTCAGCCGTACGTCGGGTCGACCGTCTGGGCGACGAGGAAGTGCCAGCCGATCCACCACCAGAACACGACGATGGCGACCCGTGCCGTTCGGGTGGCCATGACGCGATCGAGCAGGTCGCCGATCGGTGCGAGGCGATCGCGGTCGCGTTGGCTGAGGACGCCCATCACGGTGATCGCACCCGCGCAGAGCACGAAGCCGATGGCGCTGACGATCATCGGGTCGTCGCCCTGCGCAGCAGGAACACCCCGCCCAGCACCCAGGCCGTGACGAACACCACCCGCGCCGCTGGTGCGTCCAGCAGCGGATTGACGAGGTCGGAGAGCGCGGGGTACGCGGTGCGCCCGCCGGGGCGCACAGTGCCGAGGATGTACATGCCCAGTTCCCACAGGCAGGCGGCGGCCCCGGCGGCCGACCATGCGATCCCGGCACGCACGGTCGCGCGGGTCCACGCCACGCCGCCGTCCTTCGGGTTCGGCCAGGCGAACGCGACGGCGGCGAGGCCGACGATCACGACGGCCGCGCCGATGAGGATCCCGTGCCGGGGCGCGAGGATGAGCACCCCCGCCACCGGCACGAGGGTCGCGATGAGCAGGGCGGGGTGGGGTGCGCGCCGGGCGGATTCGACGCGGGGCAGCCAGCCCGCGGCATCCAGCAGCAGGGCGACGACGATCACGGCGAAGACACCGGCGTCGACGTATGCACCGCGGAAGACCTGCACGGCGCCAATCGCGGCGAGGATGAATATCCACGCCGCGACAGCAACCTGCGCCCTGCGGACGGTCACGGCCCCGGGTGGCTGCCCATTGTGTCGTACCTGGCCAGGGCGTCGGCGTCGCGCGCGAGGGTGACAGAGCGTCGCACGGCATCCAGGGCCTCGACGGGGTCGGTTTCGGCTTTCGCGATCACGAGTTGCCGTTCCGCCTCGGCGAGCCGGGTGCGGGCATCCGCTCCTCCGCCGTAGCGGCCGATGTAGTCGCGGGCTGCCGAGATCTGGCTCGTCACCGAAACGAGGGTGCCGGCATAGGCGGCCCTCGCGTGCTCGAGGCGCTGGGCTTCGTTTCGCGCGGATGCCAGCGCCGCGTCGAGCGCGGCGATCGCGTCGCCGAGGCTGTCGAGTTCGGCCACCGGGTCGGTCGGGCCCGTGCGCTTCGCGGGGAGGATCGCCTCGACGCCCGCTATCGCGTCGATGATCGCTGCGCCGGTGTCGGCATCCGGGGCCTTATCGCGCTCGGCTTTGGCCTCGACGAGGTCGGCGGCCGTCTTGCTTCGGAGGGTTGCGAGTGCGTCGTCCGCCGCGGCGAGGTCGCGCGCCGTGCGGTCCACTGCGTCGAGCAGTTGGTCGGCGTGCTGCGCCGCGCGACCGGCGTCCTGCAGGATGCCCGAGACGTCGCTCACCCCCTGCTGCGAGATGCCGGGCTCGGCGGCATCCGCGGATTTGGCAGCGTCGGCAAGCAGTTTCTGCGCTTCGTCGGGATTCTGGGAGACCGCGGCGAATGTCGTCGCAGCATAGTTCTTCGTGAGGCCTGCAATCGTCGCTCTCGCGCCGTCGAGCCGGGAGGTTGTCGCGGCGATGCGCGCGCGCACGTCGGTGAGCGTTCCCGCCGCATTCGCTTCGAGGGCGCGCAGGTCGCCGAATGTCTTGTCCTGGCCGCTGAGCATGGCGTCGGCCTGCTCGCACAGGGCGATCACCTGCAGCGTCCATTCGCGCGCCTGTTGGTCTGAGTCCGGGTACGCGTCGTCGAGGGACTGCTTCAGCCGAAACGCCTCGGTCACCTTCGCGCGGGCCGCGGCGATGGCGTCAGCGTAGGTTCGCGCCTTGTCCGCGCCGAACTGGGCTATCGCGTAGCCGAGCTCGTCGTCCGCGTCGCGCAGGCCATCGTCGAGCTTCACGAGCAGGCTGCCGGCACGACGGCCCAGCGCCGCGATGGAGTTGTCGCTCGATTGCTCCAGATTGCGGTCCCCGCGCCGGCGGAACAGCATCACGAACCCCACGGCGACGAGGGCGGCAACCAGCACCACGAGTGTCACGACGCCGACCGCGATGCCGGTGACCACGTCCATGGCCGCTAAGTCTACGGGTCGGCAGTATCCGAAACCCGCCCGCATTTGCGGGGAATCAGCCGGTCACGCGCTTAAGGTTGCCTCGTGTGGCGTGCCGACAAATTTTCCGACGGCTTCCTCGTCGAACCGGAGCTCATTGAGCCAGAGGAGCAGCACACGCACGCCCAGGCGCAGGTGACGGCACCCCACGCGATCAGCTTCGGCGAGCCCGGATTCACTGCAGGCAACGCCGCAGAGCCGGTGTGGGCGCAGTGGCGCGCCGAGCTTGCCCGCCTCGGCGGCACCAGCCCCCTGCTGCACTTCGACGACTCCCCGCGCACGCGCATCGAGCTGTCCACCACGCACCCTGGCGGCCTCGCGCAGTTCATCACCGGCAAGACCACGCTGCTGTCGAACCTGATTCGGGATGACCTCGCCCTGCGCAATGCGAAGGTGGCGGCATCCGCGATCGCAGCCAAGGGGCTCGAGCTGTCCACCGCCCGCGGTATCGACTCCATCCACCTGGGCATCGGGATCGCCGAGTGGCGCACCGCCGGCATCGACTACCGCTCGCCCGTGCTGCTGCGCCCGCTCGCCATCCGCCGCCACGGGCGTGACTTCGAGGTCAAACTGCGCGGTGCGGCTTTCCTCAACCCGGCATTCGCAGCCGCGCTCGACGAGCATTTCGGCCTGCGGCTGGATGCCGACTCGTTCGTCGCACTCACCGACGACGACGGCACCTTCAAGCCCAACCCGGTGATCGACAGGCTGCGCGGCCTCACCTCCCATCTCGAGAGCTTCAGCGTGAGCCCACGGCTTGTCGTCTCGTCGTTCCTCGACGTCGCGACCGCGCTGGTGGCCGACGCGCACGACCTCGCGCACCCGATGCTCGATGCTCTCGCGGGCAACGCTTCGGCCCGCTCGGCGATCGCGGAGTCCTACGCACCGGTCGCGCCGGTTCCCGCTGACGAGCGCACCCCGCAGACCGACGGCTTGCTGCTCGATGCCGACGCCGAGCAGGAGAACGTCATCGCGCAGATCGCCGCGGGCAACTCCCTCGTCGTTCGCACCCTCCCCGGCACGGGAGGCACCCAGACGATCGTCAACGCGATCGGCACCCTCGTCGCCCAGAACAAGCGCGTGCTCGTCGTGTCGCCACGGCGCGCATCCCTGCAGTCGATCTCCGAGCGCCTGGGCGACATCGGCCTGCCCGGCCTCGCCGTGTCGCCGCGCACGCTGCGGCGCGACATCATCCGCTCGATCTCGCGCAGCGAGAAGGCGAAGCAGCCGAGCGTCGGCGAGGTCGACGACGCGCTGTTGCGCCTGCGCAAGGTGCTCGTCGACTACCGCGCGGCGCTCAGCCGGCCGGATGCCGCGCTGGGCACGTCAGTGCTGGACTGTGTAACCGAGCTCAGCCGTCTCGCCCTCATGCCCAACCCGCCGGCCACAACTGCCCGCCTGTCGCGCGCGACGGTGGAACGTCTCAGCACCGACCGCACCCGCGCGGCCGAGATCATGGTCGCCGCGGCCCAGCTCGGAGAGTTCAAGTACGGTCCCGGTGACTCACCCTGGTACGGCGCGCAGTTCGCGAATGGTGACGAGGCGATGCGCGCCCACGAGTACGCGAAGCGGCTCGCCGGTGACACGCTGCCAAAGCTCGTCGATGCGGCGAACGAACTCATCGCAGGCACCCACATGCGGCAGTTCCAGAACATCAACGAGCTCGGTGTCTACCTGCGGCTGCTCGTCGACCTGCGCGACACCCTCGACAGGTTCTTGCCGATGGTCTTCGACAGGTCGATAAGCGAGCTCATTGCCGCGACCGCACCGCGCAGGGACTTTCCCGACATGACCGGCGGCAATCGCCGTCGCCTCAAGAAGCTCGCGGCAGAGTACGTGCGGCCCGGCGTGCGGATCGGTGACCTGCACGGCTCGCTCGTGCGCATCCAGCAGCAACGCATGCTGTGGCACAGGTTCGTCGCAGAGGGCGCGACACCCGAGGTTCCTGTCGGTCTCGGCGAAGTCCAACACGCGTACCAGCAGGTGGCACAAGACCTTGGCGCGCTCGACGAGCCGCTCGGGCTTTTCGAGCGGGACAGCCAGCTCGGCTCGCTGCCGATCCCCGCGCTGGTGGCGAAGGTCGCAGGGCTCGCGGCTGAGTCCGACGTGCTGCACAACCTGCAGGAGCGCACGGCGCTCATGGCCAGCCTGCGTGAACTCCAGCTCGACCCGCTCATCGAAGACCTTGCCAGGCGGCACGTGCCTGAGGAACAGGTCGGGATCGAACTCGAGCTGTCGTGGTGGAAGTCGGCGCTCGAGGCGCTCCTCGAAGCCGATCGCGCGCTGCTCAATGCGAACACTCCCGTGCTCGACAGGCTCGAGGCCGACTTCCGCCTCGTCGACGAGGCCCACGCAGCCGGCAGCTCCCAACTGCTCGGCTGGCAGCTCGCCGAGAACTGGAAAATCGGGCTCGTCGACTGGCCAGACGAGGCCGCGCTTCTCAAGCGGGTGCTCGCCCGCGAGGCGATAACCGCATTCGACCTGCAGACAACCGCCCCGCACCTTTCGCGCACTGTCGCGCCGGTGTGGCTGTCGTCCCCGTACGAAATCGGGGACATCATCGACACCATGCCGTTCGACGCGGTCATCCTCGTTGATGCTGGCGCGATGACCCTCGCCGAGAGCGTCGGCGCCATCCGCAGGGCAAGACAGGTCGTCGCATTCGGCGACCCGGTGACCCAGACGCCCGCGCCCTTCGATATCGCCGTGACCGACCCGTCGCTTCCGCGCGCAGTTGCGGATGACGCGCAAGACAGCGTCCACGCGGGCTCTGCGCTGGCCCGCCTGGGCTCCCTCCTCCCGACCCTCGCACTGACCCGCAGCTACCGGCCGGGCGGCGAAGACCTTGCCGAGCTCGTGAACCGCCGGTTCTACGGCGGCAAGATCCAGTCGCTGCCCTGGGCCGGCAGTTTTCTCGGCCACGGCAGCCTCGCCCTCGACTACGTCGCGGACGGCAACGGCATGCCCGATCCCGACTCCGGCGCTGTCGAGAGCCCGGACGCAGAGGTCGAGCGCGTCGTCGACCTCGTGCTCGACCACGCCGCCCGCAGGCCCCACGAGTCGCTCATGGTCATCACCGCATCGCCCAGGCACGCCGTGCGCGTCATGCAGGCGGTGCTCGACGAGGCGGGCAACCGGCCGGAACTCGCCGACTTCGTGATCGGCGACCGGCCGGAGCCGTTCGCCGTGTCGACAATCGACCAGGCGGTCGCCCAAAGCCGCGACCGGGTGATCTTCTCGATCGGGTACGGGCGCACCCCCCACGGGCGCGTGCTGTCGGACTTCGGGTCACTCGGTGAGCCGGGGGGAGAGCGCCTGCTCGCTGTCGCGATGACGCGCGCTCGGCGCTCGATGGTGATCGTGTCATCCTTCCAGTCCAGCGACCTCGACGACGGTCGGATGCAGCACGGCGCTGTCGCGCTCGCCGAGATTCTCGACGAGGTGGACGCGCGGCAGTCCGAGGAGCCGGTGCCGGACGACAGCGAACCGATGCTCGTCGACCTCGCGCGGCGTCTTCAGGCCCGCGGACTGAACGTTGCGCTCGGGCATCGCGGCAAACTCGGGCTCGTGGCATCCCGGGGGGGAATGTGCATGACCATCGAGACGGACACCGTGCTGCACGGTTCGAGCCTGCGTGAGTCGCTGCGGCTTCGCCCCGAACTGCTGCGCCGGCTGGGATGGCACTACCTGCGCGTGCACGCGTTCGAACTGTTCAGCGACCCAGACGCGGTCGCCGCCCGGGTCGCCACGATGCTGGGTGCCGACGCTGCCCCCATAACGGAGCCGATAGCCGTTGTCGACGCTGACGTGCCGCTGCCGGGCATGCTTGCCGGACCGCCGCGCGGTGGGGCCGTGCTCGCCTCCCCGCCCGACGGTGACTGAGCAGGATCCGGCGCCGGGGCCGGACTCGGGCCCGGAGGAGTCCGGCACATCCGCCCGCCGGGCTGAGCCCGCACCGCCACCGCGGGCACCCCAGCACGCCGAGGGCCCCGTGATGACGCCGGCCGACCCTGCACATCGTGCGGACCTCGGTGGGCCACAGGCGCCCGGCGGCAGGCCGCGCCATCGGCGCCGCGTGACGACGAAGCCGCCGGCCGGCTCCGACCCGACCCCTGAGCCGGAGACGCGGCGCCACGCCGCGAGCGAGAACGACGAGCAGCTGAAGCGCGACAAGCCGCCGCATTGGGGCTGAGCCTTGTATCCAGACGCCGTCGCGTCTTTCGGGTACGAAATGCAGGAGATGTCCGACCGCTGCCCAGACAAACGCCAGCAGCTCTCGCTCTCCATGCCACGATCTCCTGCATTTCGAACACCAGGAGACGCGCTCCAGGCCCGCGGCCGACTACGGCAGCTTGTGCCCCGCCGCGGTGAACAGCCGGTACCACTCCTCGCTCGTGAGCGGCACGTCCGAGCCGGCCGCCGAATCCTTCACGTGCGCGGGGTTTGTGGTGCCGAGCACGACTTGCATGTTCGCGGGATGCCGCGTGATCCAGGCCACCGGGATGGCCGCCGTCGCGACCCCGTACTTGCCGGCGAGCTCATCGATCACCTCGTTGAGTTCGGGATAGTTCTCCCGGTCACCGAGGAACACCCCGTCGAAGAACCCCTTCTGGAAGGGTGACCACGCCTGCAGCGTAATGTCGTGCAGCCTGCTGTAGTCGAGGATGCCGTTGTCGCGATCGATCGACTGGTCGAGCCCCGCCATGTTCGCGGCGATGCCCTGCGCGATGAGGGGCGCGTGGGTGATGCTCAGCTGTACCTGGTTGACGACGAGGGGCTGCTTCACGGAACGCTTGAGCAGTTCGACCTGTCCGGGCGTCTGGTTGGACACCCCGAAGTTGCGCACCTTGCCCGCGGCCTGCAACGTGTCGAATGCCGCGGCGACCTCCTCGGGCTCCATGAGGGTGTCGGGGCGGTGCAACAGCAGCAGGTCGAGGTATTCGGTCTGCAGCGCGGCGAGTGATTCGTCGACCGACTCGAGGATGTGCTGCTTCGAGAAATCCCAGTAGCCCTTGCGGATTCCGACCTTCGACTGGATGACTACCGACTCGCGGTCGGCGGCCGAGAAGGTCACCGCCTGGCCGAAGCGCGTTTCGCAGCCGTGCGGTTCTGTGCCGTAGACGTCGGCGTGGTCGAAGAAGGTGATTCCGGCATCCCGAGCGGATCCGACGAGGGTGCGGATCTCTTCATCGGACAGGCTCGAGATCCTCATCAGGCCGAGGATGATGTTCGAGGCGGTGATATCGGTGTTGGGTAGGGTGAACGTCTTCATCGTTCAATCATGCCCCCGCGAGGGCTACGGCGAGGTGTCTCGTGCCGCCAGCAGGTCGCGGATCTCCGCGAGCAGCTCGAGCTCGGTTGGCGGTGCGGGCGTGTCGTCCACCGTGCCTTCGTGCTTGCGCCTGAATGAGAGACGCTTGAGGTAATTGATCGGGACGATGAGGGCGAAGTAGACCACGATTGCCACAAGGATGAATTGGATGACGGCGGCGATGACGGCCCCGAAATACATCGTCGCCGAGCCACCGGATGTTGTCGGAATCTTCACGGGAAGCGCCGTGGCGAGGCTTTCGGCATTGAACAGGGCGCCGATGGCTGGATTGAGGATGCTCCCCACTATCGCATTGACGATGCCGGTGAACGCGGTGCCGATAACCACGGCGACCGCGAGGTCGATCACGTTGCCGCGCAGGATGAACTCTTTGAAGCCCTTGAACATCGGGTGCTCCTAACTACTCGTGCTCCCCGAGGCAGGAGAGCCGCTGGTGGAGGCCGCGGGCTTTGCCGCCGTCTCCTTCTTGGCCGCCGGTGTTGCGGAGGACGACTCGGAGGACGACCCGGATCCCGACGAAGAGGAGTCAGACGACGTAGGCGACGAGGGGGTCGCGCGGGAATCCGTGCGGTAGAAGCCGGAGCCGCTGAACGTCACGCCGACGGGGGAGAAGACCTTGCGCAGCTTGCCGCCGCACACCGGGCAGACGGTGAGGGTGTCATCCGTGAACGCCTGGTGGATGTCGAATGCGTTGTCGCATTCCGTGCAGCGGTAAGAGTATGTGGGCAACGGGAATCCTTAGGGAAATCAGAAGGCGACGATGCCGGATGGCGTGACCACGCCGTTGACGCGCTGGTCGTGCCGTTCGCTGGGCAGCCAGTCCACGAGTTCGTCGTCGAAGATCACAGCATAGACGGGTGGGGCATGCTCCATGCTTCCGAGCGTCTTGTCGAAGTAGCCGCGGCCCCAGCCCATCCGCATCCCGGTGCGGTCGACCGAGGCGGCAGGCACGACGATCAGGTCGACATCGTTGACAGCGATCGGGCCGAGCAGTTCGCTTGTCGGCGCCGGCATGCCGAAATCGTCGAGCCGCTCGTCTTCGCCGTCGTATGGGGCCCAGTCGAGCAGCCCGTCGGCGCGTGACACGGGCAGGAGCACACGGATGCCGCTGCCGCATGCCCAGTCGAGAAAGTCGCGTGTGTCCGGCTCGTCCGGGGTGGAGAGGTACGCGGAGAGGGACCGGGAGCCGAGGCCACTCGCCAGGTCGATGAGGTTCTGGGTGATCGCGGCATCCGCGGCTGTTCGCTCGGTGGATGGCGTGATTCTGCGGCGCTCGCGGAGTTCGGCGCGCAACGCCCGCTTCTGGGTACTGACGTCGTCCGTCATGGCCCAATTCTAGGAGGCGCGCTCCGATAGCCTGTCTTCATGCCTTTTCGCATCACAAAAGCGGTCATTCCTGCTGCCGGCCTGGGCACGCGCTTTCTTCCTGCGACAAAAGCGATGCCCAAGGAAATGCTTCCGGTGGTGGATAAGCCGGCGATCCAATACGTCGTCGAGGAGGCCGTCGCGGCCGGCCTGCACGACGTTCTCATGATCACCGGCCGCAACAAGAACGCGCTCGAGAACCACTTCGATCGTGCGACGGAGCTGGAGGCGACCCTCGAAGAGAAGGGTGATGTCGACAAGCTGCAGAAGGTCGAATACTCGAATGACCTCGCCGACATCCACTATGTGCGCCAGGGCGACCCCCGCGGGCTTGGCCACGCAATCCTGCGCGCCCACATGCACGTCGGCCGCGAGCCGTTCGCTGTGCTGCTCGGCGATGACCTCATCGACCCGCGCGACGTGCTTCTCGAACGCATGATCGAAGAGCAGAACACGAGGCACGCTTCGATCATCGCCCTCATGGAGGTCGACCCGGCGACCGCATTCCTCTACGGCATCGCGACCGTCGAAAACACGGGCACCCCCGATGTGGTCCGCATCACGGGGCTTGTCGAGAAGCCTCCCACCGGCACGGAGTTGTCAAACTATGCCATCATCGGCCGCTACGTGCTGCAGCCTGATGTCTTCGACGTGCTCCAGCACACCGAGCCAGGCAAGGGCAACGAGATCCAGCTCACCGACGCGCTGCAAACCATGGCCCACGACAACATCGCGGGCGGGGTCTATGGCGTCGTCTTCCGTGGTCGCCGCTACGACACCGGCGACCGCCTCGACTACATCAAGGCGATAGTGCAACTCGCGGTGGAGCGGGAGGACCTCGGCCCCGAGCTGCGCCCATGGCTCAAGCAGTTCTCCGCGAACCTGGACTGACGAGTGGCCTCCCCGATCCCCACCCTCACCGAAGGCCTGACCACGATCCGGCCGATAAGGCTTCGGGATGCCCGCGCTCTCGAACGCGAGCTTGCAGAGAACCGCAGCTGGCTGCGCAAGTGGGAGGCGACAAACCCGCACGGGCCGATGTCGTTCGACGTGCGTTCGAGCATCCGCTCGCTGCAGCAGAACGCGCGGGCCGGGCTGGGGCTGCCGTTCGTGATCGAGTACGACGGGCAGCTCGCCGGGCAACTGAACGTGTCATCGGTCGCCTATGGCTCGCTGTCGTCGGCGACGATCGGCTACTGGGTGTCAGAGCGGTTCGCAGGCAAGGGTGCCACCCCGACGGCCGTCGCCCTCGCGACCGACCACTGCTTCTTCGGGGTGGGCCTGCATCGCATGGAGATCTGCATCCGGCCGGAGAACGAGCCTTCGCTGCGGGTTGTCGAGAAGCTCGGGTTCCGCTACGAGGGGCTGCGGCGGCGGTACATCCACATCAACGGCGACTGGCGCGACCACTTCTGTTTCGCCCTGACCGTCGACGAGTTGCCGACCGGGGTGCTGCGCCGCTGGCTTGACGGCAAAGCCCCGGTGAAGGATGCGGAGGTGCCCGCGTCCGACCGCGCGAAGGCACAACGCCCCCTGGTTACCTGAGCCCAGCGCGCGCCTACCGGCGTCGGGCCGCGCTGCTCGTACCGTAGACCCCATGGAACTGACAGGGCTCGGCGGCGGCATCATGCTCGCCATCGCGGCGGCCTTGTGGATGGTGTATCTCCTGCCGAGCTGGCTCAAGAGCCGCGAGTACCTCGCGACCGAGAAGAACGCAGTTCGGCTGCAGCAGACAATCCGGGTGTTGGCGGAGACGTCGGAGATCGCCGCCCGGCAAGACATCGTGCGCCGGTTGCCGAGCGGTCCTGTGGCTGTCGGTCGACCGGCCAGGGCGATGTTCGAGACGCCCGAGAAGCGCGCCGTCTCCACAGTCCATCGGCTCAGGCGCACCCGGGTGGCCGCCACTTTCGTGCTGCTCGTGTCTGTGGTCGTCGGGCTGGTTCAGGTGATCACCATGCTCACGGGTACCGCGGCTGCCGCGTCGTGGCTTGCGCTCGGGGCATCCGGGCTCGGCGCACTCAGCTCGTTCGCGATGCTCGGCCGGCTCGCGGAACTCTCCCGCTCGCGCCGCTCGAACGTGGCGCGGCCGGCGCGTCGTACCTCCCTGGGGCGCCGGGATGCCGCGCCGATTGCCGCGCGCGCCGACTGGACCCCTGTGGCCGTGCCCAAGCCGCTCTACCTCTCGCGCGGCGTTGCGCGGCCGGCGCCGATCGTTGACCCCACCTTCGAACTGGAGGCTGCGGCTGCCGCTGCAGAGCGTGCCCTGCGCGACACCGAGCAGCCGCCCGCCATCGCACCCAAGGCTCCGCCGCACACGGGCAGCAGGTTCGCGACGATGGGAATCGTGGATGCCGCATCCGCTCCCGCGCCGGACCTCGACGCCGTGCTCGCCCGCCGCCGCGCCGCCGGCTGACATGGCAAAGCGCACCGACTGGGATCTCGTGGTAGTCGGCGCGGGACCGGCGGGTGCCGCCGCCGCCATCGCGGCCCTTCGCGCCAGGCCGGATGCGAAGGTGCTGCTGCTCGACCGCGCCCCGTTGGGGCGCGACAAGGTGTGCGGTGACGGGATCGCCCCGCACGCCGTCGCGGAACTCGCCGCGCTCGGTGTCGACGCCGTGCGGGTCGAGGAGCACGTCGCGAGCGTGCGCCTCGTCGGCCCCGGCGGCACGGATGCCGGTGCGCTCACGACAAGCCCCGGCTACGTGATCCCGCGCGCCGAGTTCGACGAACGCCTGCTGCGCGCGGCGCTGGAGGCTGGGGCCGAGTTCGAGCTGGCCCGGGTTTCAACCCTTACCGGCGGAGTCGTCAACGAGCGCTGGCGGGCCCCCGTCGTGATCGGTGCTGACGGCAGCAACTCGGTGGTCCGCCGCGCGATCGGTGAGCCCGCCAACCACGGCAGGGCCCTCGCCGTCGCGATCCGCGGCTACGCCGCAACCCCGCCAGGCCAGCCGATCGAACTCACGATTCGTTGGGACAGCCAGCGCGCTGGCGGCCTCTGCTACGCCTGGGCGTTCCCGACGGCGCACGGCACCACGAATGTCGGCTACGGCATGTCGTCGGCTGCCCCCCACCACAACCGCGCCTACCTCGAGCGGCGCCTGGGCGAGCTGCTTCCGGAGTACGACCTCGACGGTGTCGAGCTCACCGGCCACACCCTGCCCCTCACCGTGAGGCGGCCCAGGCCCGCAGTCGGCCGCGCACTCCTGGTCGGGGATGCCGCGAGCCTCATCAACCCGTTCACCGGCGAGGGCATCTACAGCGCGATCGCCTCGGGCGCGCTCGCCGGGGCAGCCGCCATGGGTGCGGAGCCGGGGCGCACGTATGCCGGGGCTCTCGCGTCCCGCTTCGGCCGCCAGCACCGGCAGACCACCGCGCTGTATCGCATCATCGACTTTCCCGTGGTGCTGAATACCGTCATCCGGGCGGCATCCAAAGACCCGAGGATGTTCGATCGCCTCCTCGAGGTCGGCCTCGGCGATGCGGCGTTCACGCCCGCCGACTTCGCGCGGTTCGGGCGCTACGCTTTCGCCAACTCCCGCCCCGCCGCCTGATTCGAGCGCCCGACCGCGGGTGATATCCTTGCTACGCATCACGGGCCCTTGGCGCAGTTGGTAGCGCGCCTCGTTCGCATCGAGGAGGTCAGGAGTTCAAATCTCCTAGGGTCCACAGACGCCGGGAACGCCGCTCAGTCGAGCGGCGTTCTTTCGTTAAGCGGAGCGGCGTTCCCGGCGGCTGCGAACCCCTCGCAGCACTTTGGATGAGCAGGGGTCCCCGCCGCGCCGGTTCCGACGCGTTGCGCCTCCCTCGACTCGATGTCCGCGCTGCCGCGCAACGTGGCGGCCGTGCCGGTGGGGCAAAATCTCCTAGGGTCCACGCAAATGTTCAAACCCCGCTCAACCAGGCTCGGATGCCAGTGATTGAGGGGGGTCTTTCAGTTCGAAGCTCGACGCGGTCGCAAAAGATACCGAGGAGATTCGAACCTCAGCAACTGCGCTTTTCTACGGTCACCGGGGCCCTAGCCGAAGAACCGCAAGGCTTCGCTCGATGCTCGAGTTTGAAGGAGCCTTGTCCTTGGCAGCGTCGCGGCTCAGGGGAGTGACCTTCTTGGCGGGCTCCTTGGCGAAGATCGCCTCGATGGCGTTGCGCTTGGTTTGGGCCTCGCGCTCGATGTCCGCCCGGACCGTCTCGGCACGCTTGAGCACTTGAGGATCGGACTTGCTGCGTTCGATCCAGTCCTCCAGCGAGAGACGGATTTCTTCGGTGACACTGCGGTCGTTGAGCTGGGCGATGACGTCCAACTGCGCTCGCAGGTCATCGGTGATGCGAACCGCAAGGGTGCGCATCTGACCTGTGGCTCCCGCGTACTGCGGGAATCCGGATGTCTCACTCATGTGAGCCACCTCCTCATTCTTGATGCGGCCGACGAACCGAATGGTTCCTCTGCAAGCCGCACGGCAATGAGGAGTGGACCTCGAATTATGCTCCGATGTGGCGCACGTTCAATATTCCGATCGCCAAATAGCTTGAGATCCTGCTGTCTTCAGCAGGACGTCCTGAGAATCAGGTCACGGGCACTGGATGATCACGCCGCTTGAGAATTACGTCGAGCTGGATCAGCACCTGATCGCGTTCGCTCGTCCACCGATCGACACCCGCGCTGCCGGGCACCAATCCAGTGAGCAACTTGTCGGAAACCTGGATCGTTGTCTCGATGGCGTAAGCGCAGTATTCGATCAGCATCTGGTCGTCGCGTTGAAGCTTCCGTTGCTTGGAATCAAAAAAGTTCCCAGTCGCCCAGCCTTGCCCATGGGCCGCCGCCGACATGCCCGAGTAGAGTTCTGGCGCCTCGCGGTAGATCTCATTCAGGAGCCGAGTCGCGAGTTCAGTGAGTCCCGTTTTCGTCAAAGACAATCCGAAGCTGACCAGGAAATCAGCAATGCGCTGTCGATACTCTGCGACGGGTACCTTTACGACGTCAGCGCTTCCGCGATGGTGGACTTGCAGCTGGTGCTGCTCCGGGTAGCGGAGATCCGCGTGCTCTAGGGATGCATGCCGCACGAGCAGCTCATCGGCTGTCGCGCTCGACAGTATCCAGTCAGCACGAGCGAGAGCTTCAACGGTTCCTCGGGCCAATGTGGCGAGTGCGACTGTGTAGCCGTGAGTCGAGCGCGCTAGCTCAGCCAAACCTCGTCCTTGTTCGCACGCGGCAAGCAGTGCTCGTTCAAGAGCGAATCGGATGCCGTCGAGCGCGGGGTTGCCATCCCACAGACGGCTGTTCGCCCACTTCGCGTCAATTGCGCCAGCAGCCGCGAAAGCCCAGCCCTCTTCGTACGCCGTCGTCGCCAACCGAGCACTTGCGTTCATCGTCCTGAGCACCGCAGCGGTCAGCATTCGGCGATCCCGCTCAAGTAGTTCGACCATGGATCAACTCTGGTCCTATCGACCGACAGGATGTCCGCGCGAAGAGAATGCGTGAGGTGCGAATGTTCGCGACGACTCGAACGAACCGAGCAGCTCCGTGAGAGCGACGCCCAAGCTAGTCCAGTTGCGGATCCCGCGCAGCATAGGAAATCTGACCAGACTTTGCGCCTGCAACCAAGCGATCGAACCCGTCTCGGGTGGCAAGGCCCTGCACCTGCACCTCGATCCCATCTACGGCGATGTCGTCGATGAGAACCTGGTCGAACCTGCGCCACTCGCCGGTGCTGAGGTTCGCGACAGACTTTGAGCTCGGGTAGAGCAAGACAATGTAGCGGGAGTCGGCAGCCCGCACGAACGCGAGGGACTCGTATAGGTCGCTGCTCCGAATCCGCGACGCCTTGGCCAAGTGTGTCTTGTATTTCGCATCGAGCAGCAACGTTTTTGCACCACCACGTTCGACGGTGATGTCCGGCGTAACTTCAACGGGGCGATCCCCTCGGAAACCGAGAGTGAGCCGCGCCTGTCCCGTGACACGCCGACCAAGGTTAGAACGCCGCACGATGTGCTCACATAGCTGCTGCCATGCCTGCCAGGTCGAGAGTACGAAGCCCGGCCCGGTGAATCTTCCTGAAGTGAGATCTAGCCCGAGGCCATTCGCGACGAGCTGAGACAACTCGTAAGCCGTGTCCCAACTGCTGTAGCGCGGGGGTAGTGACGCGAAGGTCGTCGGGGTGCGTCCCTGGGGCCGGAATTGGCGGGCGCGAAGCTCGAGCTGAGCCTCAGTATCAGCATCGGATACTTCTGAAATGAGCGTCTCGAGCGCCGCGGCAAGCGTGGCGTTGTACGGGTTGCGCTTTGTCAGTTCAAGATTGCTCATGCGGAAGCCGTCTGGTTCCGGCAGCGTCAGTGACTCCCAGTCCACGTCTCCGTCAAGTGAGAAGTCAGACCGTGAATGACGACGATAGCTCCGTATTGGTCGGCGCTGGTTCTCATCGTGCATCGAGAGTAGAGACCGAGCAATCAGTGTCGCGAGCGCGCCACGGTCTGCAACATCCGCCGTAATCTCGTCGTGCGCAAGTAAGTGGCCAGTCTGCACGAGTACCGCGAGTACGAAGAAGTCCATGCGCCAGGTCGGCGACGCCGGATCCAGGAACTTCGGCACGACTTCCAGCTCGACGCGCTCATTCAGACGAAGGAGGCCAGCTATGCCGTCCATGCGCCATGCGCCCGCTGCGTTGACATCAATCGGATCGGCGTCGTAGCCGAACTGAGCTCGCAAGCGATCGTTCAACTCACGTAACTGAACGCCTATCTCGGCTTCCGAGACCCCGCTGGCTCGCGCGACCTCAACAGTTGTCGCAGGGCGACGTTCCAGTTCGTGGAACACCAGCCGGATGCGCTCGCTCATCCCGAGGCGATGAGGGTGAGGAGGCGATAAAGCTCGTCGGGCGCGGGGCGAACTGGTCCGTTGATTCGCCGGACCGACTGGCCAGCGAATGTTGCCTCAGTGAGTGTGTATGGGCTTCCCTCCTCCTCCGCGCGAAGCACGTCGGACACCGCGCGGGTATTCCCAAAGAACACCTCGTTGACGTGCGCATGGATCTTGGCCCAGACGTGTTCAAGGTATTCGTTTGCTTCGGCGAGAGACCCGCCCGGCGCAACACTCGGCATCAGTGCACCCTGCCCGAGGCGGTAGGGCTCTCCGCGGCCCATGAGAATCCGATCGTTGATCACCTCCCATGCACGAACGAGCGCTTCGTAGAGGTCGGATGGCGAGCTCGGCAATTCTGGGAGAGGGCCAGCGGCTTCGGGAAGTCCGAAGTGTTGACGAAGTACTGCAACGCTCGGCTCCAGTCGATAAGGGTAGAACCGGCGAAGGAAGGCCACGTCCAGCGGCTCGACGCTCGTGTCCGCCTCATTCATCGCCGCGAGAATGTAGACGTCATTTGGAATCGCGAACCGTTCGTGCTCGCCCCCGTCACCGAGGATCTCGAACTCCTGCGTGGTCTCAGTCAACGCGCCATTTGAGTCGAGCCGCTTGTCAGCTTCTAGCCCAACGATTGCGCTCCCAAACGCGGCAACTGCCGGACCACGGTTGATCTCGTCGATGATGACGAGCGCAGCGTGCCCGTCATGTGCGGCATGTAAAGAAGCCCGATGCAGGGTTCCGCTCGTGACTTCGAAGTCGCCAGCTTGACCGACCTTCGGTACCAGTCCCCGCATAAAGTCCCGGTACTTGGTGTTCTGATCGAATACGGTTGGGAAGGTCTGGCGGCTAACCGTGCGGTCCGGGCTGGGAAACCAATCTGGAATAGAACTCGTCGCTGGCGGAAGCGGGATCACGCCGTAAGGGTTAGCGCCCGTATCTCCAAGCTCCCACTCGAAGAACCGGCGCACCTCGGATAGCAGACGAGACTTTCCTGTCCCGGGCGGACCGGAGATGATCACGTTCTTGCTGACAACTAGGGCGCGTAGTACAGCTCGCGCGTCAGGGCCGATATCGCTCTCACTCGGCATGACAGAACTGCGCTCCCGAGCCGAACTCGTAGTATCCCTGCACGGGCACAAGGCTCCCGCGGCGACCGGAGTTCTTGTTCTCTGTGACCGCCAAACACGCCAAGATGGCACTCGTGATTTCCGGTGCCCAGGCGCTACTTCGCAGCTGGTCCTCGTAGGCATACTCAACCCGAATGGACTGGTCATTGAAGAGAATAAAGAGAACGAACACTTTGCCGCGATTGGTCGCGGGAAGTCGACCACCTAGCGCCGGACTCTGGTGAATCCGCGCGATCCGATCCTCGTTTGGCCGCGACGAAGTCGGGGGCCAGTACTCCAGTTGCGTTGTCTGCGGGTTCTTTGATGCGTCGAGATAGATCACGTCGGCCGTGCGGATAGCGGCGCCGCCTCGCCCCGTCCCAGTCTGTGTGAAGATGCGATGCATCACCGTTCGAAATGTTCGGAAGGGAACTCGCAGATCGCGCGCACCACCACCGTTCGTGCTGTCATTCGACGTCGCAGTGAGTTTCCGTAGATCGCCGGCGACTACTTCCTTGTAGACAACGAGCGTCGGTCTCAACGATGAGCTGATCGCCACTCCTGTCCTTCCCATACATATTCGGCCGGGACGAAAGGTATGGCACCCATCTCCAGCGCGCGATCCACACGATCGGCTTCGATCTGTGGAACATCATCGTAGAGCTTACCGAGGTCGCTTAGAACGCAGTCACGCGTGATAGTAGACGCGGACTCTCCATAGAGCGTCGGTTGTCCGCGGTCTAGAAGTGGGAAGTCATCGAGCACCAGACGCATCTGGTCAACGGTGACTCCCCACGTGAAGGCGGTAAGAGCGTCGATACGCGAGCGCAGCCTCCCGACCAAACCACGATCGACTTCGGAGTTACCTTCTGCGGCAGTGACGGCCTGCGCCAACTCGATGAGCGAAAGACCGATATCGCTCGCCGGCGTGATTTTAGGCAAAGGAAGCGCGTCGAGAATGAAGAAGTTGACGGTCGTTGTGACGACCCTGCGCAACATCCAGTCCACAACAAGCGAGTTGGTCAGGGCCAAGAACAGGCCCTCAATGGCCGGGTCTCCCTGGGGGAAGTTAAGAGTCGGCACCTTATTGCCGCATACAACACCGGCGGGCACGCGCGCTACGAGCAGGGATCGCTCGTTGGTCTGCCCAGTGATGTCGCAGAACCCGATGCGTGATCGCGAGATCCGCCCACCGGTCCCCGCTGACAGATCACTCGGTGAAATGAACCATTGCGTTTCCAGCTTGTCGCCGGAGAGTTCCTGGGGTTCCCAGATAGCGGCGCGACCCTCGCCGCTGACATAGCGCTTGGATCGCCACCGGTACTGACTGACATGCCGTCCCTCCAGCAGCGGGACGGCATCTCCAGTCTGACTTGAGCTGAACAGATGGCGGTCCAGGGTCATGTCCACTTCGCGACGATATTGCGGATGCCACGGACCAGCCAGGTCTCCCACCGTGATTGCCCTACGCGACAGGTCGGCGTATAGGCGCCACTCGGCATCTGTCTTGACCTCAGGCAACGAAAAGTCCGGGCGAAGCGAGGCAAGTCGTTCTCGCGGGATCTGGACTGCCTGCTGGGGTAGTCCACCTGTTCGATCTGCGACGCGAAGCTCGATCGCCTCCTTCTCCCCGTTTCCGATTCGAGCGGTGACCGCCAAGAATTTGAACCGAGTGTCGATTGCGAAATGCCGCGCGCGGTTCTCGATGACGGAAATGGACAACTCGCTTGATACCTCGGCCAGCTCGCGCCGGAGCATCTCGGTTCCCTGAGATCGGACGAGGCCAGCGGGAAGGAGCATCGCGACAATGCCGTCGTCGGCTGCGAGGGACAATCCCAACTCTAGGAACAGCTTGTAGAGGTCATGTTCCCCGCGCCCCTGGAGGCTTGTGTCGCCTGTGACGGAGCGGATGTAATTCAACAGCTCCGTACGCGAAGCGGAAAGGTCTATGTCGACGTCGAAGCTCTCCCCGTAGCGCCGTGACTTCCCCGCGCGCTGTGCCGACTCGTGTCGCGAGGCGCGCAACCGCTCCCACGGCGGGTTGCCGATGACGAGAGCGGCACCCCGACCGGCGAGAACGCGCCAGGCGTCGCGACTCTTCAAGCTGTCCTGGACGAGAAGCCGGTTATTGAATCCCGCGACAGCGTCCAGGCTTGTGGTGAGGCTTGCCACCGAAAGGCGCGCGCCGCGGAGCGCCACCTCAGACAAATCGGCCCCCGTCAGTCGGTTGCGGATGACCTCGTCTCGCAGCGCGCCGTCGGGGACTTCCATCACCGCGGCGACTAGCAAAATGCCGGAGCCGCAGGCGGTATCTACCCAGATCCCGTCTGTCGAGATCTTCGGGACGCTTTGACCCGCCACAAGCTGGGCGAGCCTCCAGTCGGTGTAGTACGCTCCCGAGCTGCGCTGGTCGGCGCTCGTCAGCACCTCCCGACTCAGCGCGGAGAGCGCCAATGGGATCGGAATCCCGGTTTGGGCGATCCGCCCGAGCACGTCATCAATCCAGGCAGAGGACAGACCCGTCGGCACTGTGTTCGGTCCCGCGAAGCGCAGCCAATAGTCGGTCACCGCCCATCCGGCGTGCTGACCAGCCACCATCTCGAGCAGAGTTAGTCGCCCCGACCAGGTGCCATCTTCCAGCCCGAGCCTGCGCGCAAGCATGGTCAGTTCGGTATCTACACCGCGGAGAAGCGTTGCCTCGACACTCTTCACGCTGTTGCCGCGCTCCGGATTGGCTCGTTGATGGCCGCGACGTTCAGCTGCACCGGCATGACCTCGATGACATATTCGCTCACAGTGTCACCGGACGCCGATGCGCGGGCATTTGGCCGGTACCGTCCGATCTGCTGGATGGGGTGCAGAGTGACCGAACCTGCCTCGGTGAGGGCGTTGACGAGATGTGCCTGGTGGACATGCCCCTCGTTGCTATAGCTCAGGAGCACGCGTGACGCCTTAGTTCCGAGCACCAGGCGGGTGAGCGCATCGAGCGCTCTCGTCTTATAACTGAAGTCCGAGGCTTTGGACTGCCAGGGGCGGAGACCAGTCACGCCGCCGACGTCAGGTGAATCGCCGGCATGAAGTGTTTCCAGCAAGTGGTAGTAGGCACTGTATTGGCGCTTTGTGTAGGGCGGATCGAAGTAGACCGTGTCCTGCGTCGTCGTGGGGACAGCAAAGACGTCCTTGACGCTCGCAACCACATCAGTGGTGCGTTGAGGAAGGAATCTCGGGACAACTGACACCGAACGAAGCGCAGTCGAGGTCCAGTCCTTCAAGAAACAACCATAGGTGCCGGAGATGTTCGCCACACCGTTGGCAGCCTGCATGAGATCGGCCAGGAGGAGGTGCTCCTCGGTGACGTCGATCTCGCCAGCCGAGTCCCATCGGCGAATCAGGCTCCTCATCGCGTCGAGCTTGGCGGCGTTCGCCTCGGTGAAATACTTACGCTCGACCCCGCTGTGATGTTTCGAGGCGGGGCTGTACTCGGCGTGCAGGAATCCAGCATGGGGCGTCACCGCATTAAGCATCTCGACTGCACGAAAGTATCCCCCGAGGCGCGCAAAAGAGACGTTACCCAAGCCGACGATCGCGCCGACGCTCATCGATACAGCAGAGGGAAGGGAGTCATTCACCGTGACCGCCCAACCCCGGTTGGCCGCCACCGCTGCCACCGCGCCGGTACCGCTGAAGGCGTCAACGAAGCGCCCTCCATCAGGGGGCCCCGCCAAGTCGACTATGGCCTCAGCAACCCTCGCCTTGCTCCCGATGTAGCGGACGCCCATCGTCTTCCTCACCTTCCGTAGATGCCAGAATCGCGGGGTTCATGACTGCCGTCACTGGTTTTTACAACCCTAGCTTCGGTGCGCTCCGAATCTGGGCAGCGCCGCCGTGGGTGTCCAAGCATCGCCAGATACATAGAGCGCGGACGGCTCGATTCCCCGTTTGGCCGTCAGGCTAAGGCGAGCCCGTGACATTCAGTTCCAACTCGCAACGACCTGAACGGCCCATGTATCGACAGCCGCTGTCGGCCGGTGCCTCAATACTCCCTCCATGACCAAGTGCCGGAAGGTGAAGTACCGCGATCGAATTGCGGCACTCCTCGCCATGGCAACAGTGCGACGTCAGGACAAGTCGCATCGCTCGAAGGTTGAGGCTCGGGCGTACTACTGCGCGGACTGCAAAGGTTGGCACCTCACCTCGAAAAATCGCTGGAGCGCCGCCTAGCAAGCGCCTGAAAGGCTTTGCCCCGCTGGTCCCGGCCTAGAAAGAGGTTCGTAGCCAGTCGACGGTTATCGCCTGGCCTGGATTCCGTTCGTAGCCGTCAGTCCCCGCCGCGCTGGCAGAGTCCCCGATCGAATCGGTGGGCGTGTCTGCAGCTCGACGGATAATTGAGCATGGCCATCGCAGACGATCCCGCAAGCATCGATCTGTTGGTCGTGGTCAACGCCGATGTCCCGTCCGAGCTCCAAGCGGTCGGCTTGGCGTACTGGGATCTTCGCGGCGTCGATACCGATTCGGGTGACCCTGTCTGGACTCATCGAACAAGTGACACTGGCTTCAAAGCTTGGTCTGGAACAGCGCACTACGCAGCGGCAGCGGCAGCCACCGCGACAGCAATGGGATATCGATGCGGTACCTGCCGGGAGCCCCTAACACTCACGTCCCGTCAGGCGCTCACGGATGCGGTGCGCGGCACCCCCGTCGACTGCCGCTCCTGCAACCCATTGGCGGACGAGCGGGCCGCGAAGATCCTCGACCCGAAGTCGCTCGATGAGAGGGCCCAGCGGGCGGCCAAGGCGGATGTTGATCAGCAAACGGCAGACGAACTGCTCGGACTCGATGCCGCCCGCAAGCAAGCGATCGCCGCGAAGTACAAGGTTGGAGAGGACAGCGGTGAGTACCTGATCGACCACGCGTCGCTGCTAGCCAAGGTTGGAGCGCTCTCCGTCCTGCACGCCGTTGGCGACCAAGGTGGCCTGATCTACCCGGTCGACAACTCGGACGACACGATCGGCCCCAACTATTCATTCAGTCACGAACTGTTCCAAACGGCCTGGTACAGCGACCTTATCCAGATCCACCCGACCTCACCGGTCAACGCCTTCGTTTGGAAAGACGGTGCGACGCTCGGCGACCGTATCTACGCAAATCGTGTGCGCTTCTTCACGCCAGGGGTAGGGACGCTAGAGAAGCGGCTCGAAGACTTCGCCCGGGACCTGCGGCTGCGCATCGCCCTCCCGACAATTTGGTCGACCGAACGCGCGGAGTTGGCTGCGCTGGCCGAGCGGATCATCGCCGAAGAGTCGGGTCGCTACTTCGTTCACATGGTGCGTGAGCACAACCTGCCTGACCTGACGGAGACACACGAAGAGGCGCTTCGGACTACGACAACGCGCGGGGCTTCGCGGTTCGCCATCGGGCATCTGTACCGAATGGCGTGGTCCTCGGCTCGTGATGCATCCAGCGCGTACCAACGCAACTCAGGTATGTCCAAAGAGAAGGCGATCACCTACGGCCTCAAGCAGCTGGAGCGCTGGGTGCAGCGGGCCACCGACGATACAACCCTGCTCAACGACCCGTTTAGCGAAGACAAGAAGAATCTGCCGCTCTCCGCGGTGACCGGCGTGGTGTTCCGCACCATCTTGGGTCTCGATCCGATGAGTGCCGGCCCCGTCGAGATCGCCGGCGCCCTCGCCGGGTCACCGGATGCTGAACTACTGCGCCAATGCGACGAGGGCATCCCTGACCGCAACGAGCTGATCGAGTGGATTCGCACCTCGACCAGCCAGTGGGACGGTGCCTCCTTCCGCCGCACCCTCGCGCAACTCGAGGACTGGGAGCCCGACCTCTGTGCGCCCCACTGTGCCCACGAGAGAGTTGGACGTGTGGCGAAAGAGAGTGGCCGCGTGTATGACCGGATGGTCGCGCGAGTCGGCGATACCGATGCGGCAATCCTTACAGCCGAGGCCACCGGGGTAGCGAACGCGCTTCGGGACGGCGTTCGAACCGGCGATGCGTTGCTCGCAGAGATGGTCCGCCTGCTCGACACCTCGTCGGATGAGTCTCCTTGGTGAATTCGAGATTGAGATCTCAGTAGCCCCAGCGACGGCGCGCGGGCACCTCCCGCACCAAGACCCGGCGACGGAACGACGCGTTGCGTGCTGAAGCCGATGCGCTTCGACAGGAAGCCAAGGTGAGCAACTCAGCGGGTCTGATGAGTGGCGATTCGACCTCGCGTGATCTACTGGCACCGACCCGGAATGAGGATGCAATGACCGCAGAGTTGTCTCCGTACGAGAAGCAGGCATGGGAGAAGCTCATCGCTGCCGAGCGTTCTCGACGCAATAGCCTGCGGGTTCGCGCGACGGACAAGGTCAATGGTGCGGTGTCGACTGCAGTGGCGTTCGCGGGCGACGCGGTCAAGAAGATACCGGGCGGCGCGGTCGTAACCGACGGTATAGACGCGGGAATCAAGACCGCCCTCAGCGGCGCGGCAAAGGCCATCTTCATCCCCGCGATCGCCTCTGTCTCGGTTGACCGACGCGCGAAGCGGCTGCGCAAGCGTTACCCGGAGGTAGGCGATGCGTCGCCATTCGTGACACTCGATCTGCAGGCGCTGGATAAGGGGCGCCCACGTCAGGTCATCCCCTTGGCGAACGCTGCGACCTCAGCGGGCGCGTCGATCGCGATCACCGGCGCGGAGGTCTCCACGACCGTCAGCGGTGGTGCGACGGCAGGTGTCGTGGCCCTTGCCATCGCCGGCGACGTCGCAGTGTCACTGGGTTTGCTCGGTCGCTCGATCGCGGAAGTCGCCGTTCACTATGGCTACGACCCCAGTGAGCCCGAAGAGGAGATCTTCCTCATGAGCGTCCTGTCGTACAGCTCAGCCGCGAGCCTGGAAGGAAAGACAGCCGCGCTCGCCGGGCTGTCGAAGCTAGCTCAGCAGATGATGCGGCAGGCGACGTGGAAGGAGCTGGAGAAGGACGTCGTCGTCAAGGCGATTCAATCGATCTTCACCAAACTGGGCCTCCGTCTCACCCACAAGCGGCTCGCCCAAGTCGTGCCGGTAGTCGGCGGCATCATCTCGGCGGGCCTGAGCTACGACATGCAGAACCGAGCCCTCCGGGACGCGAGCCGTATCTACCGCGTCCGCTACCTCGTGAACAAGTACGGCCTATCGTTCGATGAGTGGGTCCAGCGTGCGACACAGGACGCGGAAGCAGATCCCACGCTTGGCGAAGCGCCGGACGATGAGGTCATCGACATCGAGGCAGAAGTCGAGGCCGCGATTGAGGCAGATGCCGACGATGCGGAGCGCACCTCGTGAGCGAAGATCCGTGGTACTCAGAGCGGCGCGCCCGCTGGAAGCCGGAGCACGTTCGTTTGCTGCTCATAGGGGAGAGTGCCCCCGATGATGGAGGCGACATTGCGAATCGTCGCTTTTTCTACGCCGACAACCTCTCGGGGAAAGACGGGCTCTTCCGTGAGGTAGTTCGCGCGTTCTACAACGACCCGCCGTTGACCAGCGGGCCGAACGCGAAGACCCCGTGGCTCGAGAAGCTCAGAGACGACGGTGTCTACCTAATCGACCTGGCCGCAGTCCCCGTGAACTACCGCTCAGCGGTCGAGCGAGAAGCCACACTCAAGCAGAACGTCAACGAAACCGTGGCCCTTTCCCGCGACCTGGATCCCCAAGGCGTCGTGCTGGTGAAGCAGAACGTCTTCGACCTGCTGGAGCGACCGTTCCGCGCGGCCGGCCTTCCGCTGCTTCATGACGCCATGATTCCGTTCCCCGGTAGCGGGCAACAGAAGCGCTTCCGCGAGCGGTTCGCCGATGCGCTGGCCCGCCTCGAAGCGGAGAATAGGGTTTGATCCGTTTCTCTGGGGCTGATCGTGGCGGACCGCATGAGAAGGTGACCATCGGATGGGTTTGACGCTTGGCCCCGTCCTGCTCGATGCGGGCATCGATCCCGCGTCTGCCTTGGTGATCCGTCATGCTTATGTGAGGGAACACGAAGACAGCGGTCTGCCGGGCATCCACGCCGACTCGACCGATGCGGAGATCATCGCCTACACGCAGAACCAGTCCGCGGACACGAAACGGTACCCAGCGGTTCCAGCTCGCTATTGGGTCGTGTTCATAAAGGAGGGCGGCGACCAGGCGCGACTCTGGTCGGTCGTAGAGAACCGCGGCGAGCTCTCGAATGACGGCATCCGACGGGTCTTCGATGTCGGGCAGTCGGAGCACATGGCGGACCTTAGAAATCGGCTCGTGATCGGGTGGCGGTCACCGCGCACCTGGTGGATGAACGCCACCACGGCTGCAACGTACCCGGTATTCGGTATCGCTGACGCCGAGCCGATCCCATTTCCAGGCTTCGACCGTCTCGTCCTGAGCCACGTGCAGCTCCAGGCCGTGATGCGCGAGCATCGGTATGCCTCATGGCGCACGGCACTCTCATCGGTAGTGGGCATCTACCTCATCACCGATAACCGGGACGGGCGCCAGTACGTCGGCAAGGCGGACGGAGCAGAAAGCATCCGTCAGCGGTGGACCGCCTATGCGACGAACGGCCATGGCGGGAACGTCGAGTTGCGCGGCCTTGACCCGACCAGCTTCCAGTTCTCGCTACTTCGCGTCTTTGATCCAGCGACACCTACACGCGACATCGATGCTGCGGAAAGCCACTTCAAAGACGCGCTCGGAACGCGTCGGCACGGATTGAACCGAAACTAGCTTTATCCGCGAGGCATCTCGCCCCTGCTAGATTCGTCCAGACGGCGGTCCAACGGAGAATCGCAGATCTGGCCACTGCAGTGCAGGCCCCAACCCATGTCTGGAAGGGATGCATTGTTATGTCTGCCTGCACCAAGAAGTCTTACTCGAGCCCCGGCGAGGCGCTCCGGGTACTTTCGATCTTGCTACGTCGCGGCTACCCGAATCTCACTGGCGTGCACCCGTGCTCCGCCTGTCACGCGTGGCACATCACGTCGAAGAAGGATCCAAGACTGACGCTCAGGTAGCACTGCGGGCCGCTACGACTCAGTGACGACCTCGTTGGTCGACGTGTCGTCGAGTGCTCCCGGATATCCGTCCAGATAGCGCCGGTACATGACCCGTCCGCCGAAGACGTCTCGGACGTGCGTCCCGACCACGTGCTGCAGCGCTGCGGCTGGAGCACCATTGAATCCCCATCGATCCTTGCCCTCGTCCCAGGGCTGCTCGGAAGGGAACCAGTCGTCGATCCGGTATGCCCCGCGGACGACTCCGTAGGCGACGCCGAGGCAGAACTGCGCACGGTCACGCACCCACGGCGCGATGCGCCAATGGCCGCGAGTCTGTTCGAACATCTGTTGGTCGGTCGAGTCAGGACGCCAGCCACTCTGGATCTTGACCATGATGACTGGCTCGTTGATCGGCGGGCAGGGAAGTGCTCGGTGACGCGCAACCACAGCGGGCAGCGTCGCCAGTCCTTCCGATCCCGAGTGGTGCCCCCGCACGAGGTTAGTAAGCAGATGACCGTCCGCAGCAAACCCATCGATCACGGCCTGCTCAACGATGAAGGACGTCGCCTCGTCCTCGATCCCGGTGCGTAGAAACAGAAGGTCGACCTGGAGCCCTGCCGCTTCGATCTCGTTTATGGTCTTCAGCTTGGCGCGTTCGGACTCAGGGTCCTTACCGGCCTCGCGAACATGCGCATTGATCCGGTCACCGATGCCCTTACCGATGTAAAAGACGCGGCCATCGCGCGGGTCCCGGAGTGCATAGACGTAATACCGAAGCACAGCGGCCACCTCGCCGGGGATTCGCACTAGGGCGGGCATACAGACGAGGCTAGCGAGCATGACTGACTTAGTGGGGCCGCTTGATGCGCTTCCGGTGACATCCAAGATCACCGCCGCGAACGACGAGTCTCCGGGATCGGGTCGCTAGGCTTCCACGGGTGGAGGGCCGGCGTCATCGGGTCGACGATGACTGACCGATCCGAGAGGTCGAATCGTCGCGAGCTTCTCATCCGAACGCTGTGGCAGAGGGCTCAATTGAGATAGCTAGCGAACGCGGCTGTGAGGATCGCGAATCCTGACACCGCGCTCCCTGAGGGCGTTATGCGCGGGCGGGAACCTCACCGTGTGGAATGTACCGATGGTGTTGTTTTGATCACATCGCTTGTGCTTGACGTGTCGTCCGCTGCTGTCATAATCAGGGGCAAATGGGGACAAAAACTCACACGAAGTCGACTAATGCTTGGGCGCGATTTTGGGCAGTTGATTTGCATGTCCACACACCAGGGTCTGATGACGCCAAGGACACTGACTTCGGGTCGCCTGGAGACATCGTAAAAGCAGCAATTGACGCGGGCCTTGACGCTATCGCTGTGACCGACCACAACACTGCGGCGTGGGTCGAGCGGATGCACAGAGCGGCCGATGGCACCGATCTGATTGTTCTGCCTGGTTTCGAGCTCAGTACTCCACAAGGGCATCTACTAGGAGTCTGGGAAGAGGGCACATCTGCCGCTGTTCTCGAAGACGTCCTTATCCTTGTGGGCATTACGCGCCCCAAGTTCGGGAAGCTTGACGCTCTCACATCGAAGAGTATGAGCGAATGCGCAAAAGAGATCATGGATGCAGGCGGATTGGCCATCGCCGCTCACGTCGACAAAGAGAAGGGGATCCTTACCCAGCCTGTACAGACACACGTCAATCAGATGCTCGCTGATCTCAACATCTCGGCATTCGAGTACGTATGGGATGAAACCCCCGAAAAGATCGCAGCAAAGCTTGACGGTGCCCGTAACCCAGCGCTCGTTCAAAGTTCGGATGCATACGATGCAGCCCTGAGTCGACACTCTGTTACAGCCATTGGGATCCGGCGAACCTGGATCAAGGCGTCTCGCCCTGATCTTTGTGGTCTCGAATATGCCTTAGACGATCCCGACTTGCGTGTCACTCTCGTTGATCCGGCTACCCTTCCAGTCCATCCAACGATCGACTCAGTTTCAATTTCGGACGGGTTCTTAGCTGGGCTCGGCGTCGGTTTCAGCCCAGACCTCAATGTGCTGCTCGGCGGGACGGGCGTTGGCAAATCCTTGATTCTTGAAGCGATTCGCTTCGCGCTTGCACAGCAAGTCGATGGAGCAGTATTCAAAACGATCTTTGAAGAAGTCGACCACCGTCTCGAACTCGCTCTCCGACCGGGCACAGACGTTGTTGTTGAGCTCTCCGCAGCAGGTGAGAGGTACCGCGTCACGCGGACATACTCGACCAAGGGTTCGTCGCCAGTCGTAGAACAGGACATGGAGGGCGATTGGGTAGGTATTGAACGCGTGCCTGAATCGCTATTGGCTATCGCCTCATTCTCTCAGGGCGAGATTTTGGAATACGCTCGAGCACCCGTTGGGCGCGTCGGACTCGTCGACGCTCACCTGGACCTGGCCTCGATTGACGAACGAATTGCGGCTGCGGAGGGTGCTCTTCGCGAGAACGCAACAAAACTCGTGGGCGCCCGCAAACGGGTATCGGATCTTGTCGAGAAGTCTGCGAAAGTCGGCGACCTGAAGGAACGCGAGCGAGTTCTCTCAAATCTTTTCGACGCGGATCTTGTAAAGGCGCAAGGTCAGTGGACTAAAGAGCAGAGCACGATCTCGACTCTCTCGGAGCAGATCGACGATGTCGAGTTTGTTGAGCCAACGCTACCCGACACCGTCACGAGCAGCCTTACTCCGCCGCAACATAACAAGGAGTTCAAGCGGATCCAAGTTGCACGAACCGCTCTAGGAGATTCTGTCGATGCGGCTCGAAAGCTAATCAGTGAGAGCCATGAGAGCCTCAGAGCCACGGTCGCAGAAGTTCGAACTGGATTCGATGCCGAATTCAAGAAGTTCCAGTCGGAGCTAGACGAACAGGTAGAGAAGAGTGGCGGCACGTCACTTAGGGCTTTGCGTCGCGAGTTGGAAACTGTTCAGACCGATCTTGGAGCTGCATCTGCTGCTGCGGACGATCTTAAGAAAGTTGCCCAGCCTGCACTCCAAGCATTGACTGATAATCGCGAGACCCTGCTTGGACAGCTAAAGCAGGCACGAGACGACCGACGTGTGTTGCGACGCGAGCGAGCTAAAGAGCTCAACGCTCAAACCGCGGGCTTTGTGAAGATCGACATCCCAAGTCACGGAGACACAACTGACTTCCGCGCTGCCCTCGAGGTGATCAAAGTTGGCTCCAACGTTCAAACTCGTGTACTCGACCTAATTGCTGAGAAGATCCACCCTTATCAATTCGCGCGTGCCGTGTGGAGTGGGGACTCAACCCAGATCGGTACCCTTCCGGCTGGTGTCTCGGCAACAGACATCTCTCGCCTTATCACAAACGTTGCGGACAAGAATCTCTCCGAGCAGCTCCTAGAGAGCCAGCTCATCGATACACCTGACGTCTTGAGTGTGAAGTTCAAGAAACCCGAAGGTGGCGACTATGTCAATATCGAGGACCTGTCGCACGGTCAGAAGTGCACAGCGATTCTGGTAATTCTGCTCGCGGACGGTGACAACCCAGTGTTAGTGGATCAGCCCGAAGATGCGCTTCACGCTCCATGGATCGAGGAATACCTCGTGAATCGACTTCGCGACCTACGTGGCACGAGGCAATACCTATTTGCAACTCGTAGCTCCGGGCTTGTCGTGAGTGCCGATGCGGAGCAGTTGATCACTATGCGAGCCACGGCAGACAAGGGCGAGATCGAAGCAAGCGGGTCTCTCGAGCGGCATGACCTAAACAAGCTCGCTCTGCATCATCTTGAAGGCGGAAAGATTCCCTTCGGACGTAGGACTCGCAAACTACGCTCGTCAATTTCTGAAACGAGTTCTTGACGAATCGAAGTGCATAGTTCATAGTCGTCTCTCCCTATGCCGCGCCTCACCCAAGATGACTACCTTCGCAATCACAACCTGCTTCGCCTAGATCAAGAAGCGAATGATTCTGCGTTGATGCACCTCACTCCTAACGACCAGTGGGATCTGTTCATGTACTACTTGCCTCATGAGCAGCGCACTGCGGATGAACTTCACATCTCTCAATCTGATCCGTCGCTCGCTCACCGCGCCGGCCGGGCGCTAATGAAGCTTGCCGGGTTCAGAAAACGACTTTTGGAGTATCTCAAGACATCTCACCCGAAGAGTCGGAAGAAGGGTGCGCCGCACAAAGTTCGTGTTCTCAGCCAGGTCAATCCGGACATCGATCCGAAGACGATGGCGAAGATCCTGATCGAGATCGCTAGAGAGTGCGCGCGTGAGGATCGCGCATCCTGACACCACGTTCCTTGAGAGCGTTGTGCACTGGGTTGTCCGTCACCTCGAACTGCACCGCGATCTTGTGAATCGAGAGCCCACTCTCGTACAGCCGGGCGACCTCGTCCTTGTCTGTCTCACTCAACTTCGCCTGGTTGCCAAGTCGAATGGGGATGCCAGCTCGTCGCAGGTGATCCTTGACCGTTCCGCGGTGAATACCGAAGTGAGTGGCCAAGCTAGGTAACGACTGACCCCCGTGATATAATGAACAAAGTTCATCAATCTGGCCTTGTGTGAGTTTTCGTACTCTGCCAGGGATGACACGAGTAGTTGACCTCACGGTCGGGGACGAAGAAGCAGCAAGCATTAGCAGTTCATCTATTTGACGAGTTGCCAAATTGTGATTGCAGTAACTTCGCAGTACCCCCACCAAAACGAAGAAGCCACACGACTGGAGCATTCAACCGCCCAGTACATCGTGTGGCTTCTTCGTTTCTGCGAACCCTCGCAGCACCTTGGATGAGCAGCGGTCCCCGCCGCGGCGGTTCCGACGCATTGCGCCGACCCTTGACGTGATCGTCCGCGTGACCGCGCAACGTGGCGGCCGTGCCGGTGGGGCAAAATCTCCTAGGGTCCACGCAAATGTTCAAACCCCGCTCAACCAGGCTCGGATGCCAGTGATTGAGGGGGGTCTTTCAGTTCGAAGCTCGATGCGGTCGCAAAAGATGCCGAGGAGATTCGAACCTCAGCAAGTGCGCTTTTCTACGGTCACCGGGGCCCTAGCCGAAGAACCGCAAGGCTTCGCGGCGCCAACTTCGTTTGGCGAACCCCTCGCAGCACTTTGGATGAGCAGGGGTCCCCGCCGCACCAGTTCCGACGCGTCGCGCCTTCCCTCGACCCGAGGGTCCGCGCTGCCGCGCAACGTGGCGGCCGTGCCGGTGGGGCCGTGCTCTGGATTCACGACCAGTCCTGATTGAGTTCTTTCAGGTACTCGTGCCAGGTGCGATCACCCCGCTGGACGCCGTCACCCGCGAGGTTGTCTGCCCCACGGTAGGCGCGGCCAATCGCCCCAGGGATGTGGATCGGCAGGCCGCGCCGGCGCCGCCCGCCGGTCGCGTCCGCATATGCATCGGCTAGCTGCCGGACGTTGAGAACCTCCGGTCCGGCGATATCCCCGACGCGGCCACCGGGGGCGCCGAGTGCGATCTCCGTGAGCCGGGCGGCGACCTCGTCGACCTGGACCGGTTCGAAGCGCAGGCCTCCGGGCGTCGGCAGCAGGGGGAGCTTCGCCATGCCCCGCACTATGGGCAGTAGGAATTCGTGTAGTTGCGCAGCGCGCAGCACGGTCCACGGCACACCCGATTCGGCGACCGCGCGCTCGGCCTTGGCTTTCGCGCGAAAGTAGCCTATGGGCATCCGGTCGGCTCCGGTCACGGAGATGAGGATGAGGTGCCGCACACCGGCAGCCTTCGCCGCGGTCGCGAGGTTCTTGGCTGCGATGTCGTCGCCCTTCGCCCCGCCGGCGAGGTGCAGCACGACCTCCACATCGTCGAGTGCTTCGACGAGTCCCCGCCCGGCGACGGTGTCGCCTTCGACGTGCCGGATGCCGGGCTCGACCGCGCGAGGATGCCGGGAGAGTATCCGCACATCGCGGCCCGCCTCACGTAGCATCGGCACCACACGGCTGCCGATGGTTCCGGTGCCGCCGGTCACGAGTATGGGTGCGTTCATTGTCATTGTCCTTTTCATGTCACAACCGAGGGTGTTCCCTCGTCGACATGGTGACGTTCGACACCGAGGAGATGTGACATGACCGATCCAAGAATTCTCGCCCGCCGGTTCGAGACCGAGCGGCCACGGCTCCGCGCCATCGCGACGAAGCTGCTCGGATCTGCGGACGACGCCGCCGACGCGGTGCAAGAGACCTGGCTGCGACTGCAGCACTCGGACGCCGACGGCATCGACAACCTGGGCGCCTGGCTCACCACGGTCGTATCGCGGGTGAGCCTCGACCTCCTGCGAGCGCCACGCCGGACACGCGAGCGTTCGTGGCAGGTCGAGCCGTGGCGGGATGAGCCGATCGCGGTCTCAGCGGACCCCGCGGAACTCACCGCCCAGAGCGATCAGGTGAGCGTGGCGCTACTCATCCTCCTGGAGACGCTGAGCCCTGCGGAGCGGATCGCATTCGTGCTGCACGACATTTTCGATCAGCCGTTCGACGAGATCGCGATCGTGCTCGATCGCTCCCCGGATGCCGCGCGGCAGCTCGCCTCACGCGCGCGTCGGAGGGTTCGCGATGCAGACGAGCCGCCACGCCCGAGTCGCGAGCGGGGTCGGCGCATCGTCGAGGCGTGGCTGGCCGCGGCCCAGGACGGAAATATCGGTGCCCTCCTCGCGCTGCTCGACGACGGCGCTGTTCTCCACGCCGACTACGGCACCACAACGCATTTCGTCGAAGGCGCACGATCCATTGCAGAGCAGGCGGTGCTGTCGGGCCGGCTGGCAGCCCATTCGGTCCCGATCCTCATCGATGGCCGGCCGGGTGTCGCAGCCGTGATGAACGCGCGCGTTGTGTCGATCATGAGTTTCGACATCGAGGGCGACCGGATCGTGGAGCTCGAGGTGCTCGCGGACCCGAAACGCCTCGAGGCTCTCGGAGTGCACGAGATCATCAACGCATAGGCGAAGTAGTCGACGCCAGTGGTAAATCTCCGGCGGCGAAAACCGGTCTTGTCTCAAGTGTTAGCATCGACTAACGTAAGCGTGAGTTGACAAAGACGAAGGGAGAGCGACATGGGATACCCCGTCGCAATGTTTGAGATCACGAGCCCCGACCAGGAGCGCGCGAGCAAGTTCTACGCAAAGCTCTTCGGCTGGGGCGTCCAGTCGAGTCCCGGCATGGATGACTACGCACTTGTCGATACCGGCGCCGGCCCCGACGCGATCGGGGGTGGAATCGGCCCGGCGC
>JAODLY010000040.1 GCA_025464445.1 Rhodoglobus sp.
TTCGCCTCCGAGATGCCGAGCGCGACGACGATGTCACGGATGGCGGAGACGTACGCCTTAGCCAGCTCGGGGGCATCCGCTTCGGCGCCGACGATCATCTTGGTGACGATCTCGACGAGGGGTACCCCGGCTCGGTTGTAATCCACGAGCGAGTACTCGGCACCCTGGATGCGGCCGGTCGCGCCGCCGACGTGCGTGAGCTTGCCAGCATCCTCTTCCATGTGCGCGCGCTCGATCTCGACGGTCACTACGCGACCGGATGCGAGCTCGACCTCGACCTGGCCGTCGAAGGCGATCGGCTCGTCGAACTGGCTGATCTGGTAGTTCTTGGCGAGGTCGGGGTAGAAGTAGTTCTTGCGGGCGAACCGGCTCGACGGGGCGATCTGGCAGCCGAGCGCGAGGCCCAGTGATATCGAGTACTTGATCGCCTGCTCGTTGACGACGGGGAGCGACCCGGGCAGCCCCAGGTCCACCGGCGTGATCGTGGTGTTGGGCTCATGGTGCACGTTGCTTTTAGCAGCCGGGTTGGGGGCATCCGAGAACATCTTCGTCTGCGTGTTCAACTCGACGTGCACCTCGAAGCCGAGCACCGGCTCATACAGCTCGAGGGCCTTGTCGAAGTCCATCAGGTCTGCTTTAGCCACCAGACGAGTCTAGACGGGCGCCTCTTCGGCTCAGGCCGCTGCCTGCTCCGGGATCGGCACCGCTTCCAGCTCCGCCCGGGCATCCTTCTCGGAGCGCACGAACGCGATGCCGGCCAGGATCAGAACGCCGCCCACAAGCTGCGTGATCGTGAGCGCCTCGCCGAGCAGCACCCAGGCGAACATCGACGCGAACACCACCTCGAGCAGCCCCACGAACGACATCAGGCGGGATCCAAGCATCGAGGATGCCGCAATGCTCGCGACATACGCGAACGCCGTGCCCACGAGCGCGACCACACTCAGCGGAAGCCACCACGGCTGGTTTGTGCCAAGGAACGCGATCTCACCGAAGTTCGCCGTGAACGGCACAAGCCCGGTCAGTCCGACGATCGCGAGCATCGCCGAGCCGCCGACGAGCCCGAAGGCGGCGAACGCGACCGAAGGCAGACCGTCGCTCGGGCGGGCGGCGATGACGTAGTACCCGGCGCAGCCGATCGCGGCGAGGGCGGCGAAGAGGATGCCTAGGCCGTCAGTGGCAACGATGCTGCCGGGTCCGATGACGAGAACGAGGCCGCCGATCGCGACGACCGAGCCGATGAGCACGACGACTCGCGGCATCCTTCGGCTGGTCGCCCAGGCGAAGCCAACCAGCAGCAGGGGTGCGAGGTATTCGATGAGCAGGGCTGTGCTCACCGGCACGCGCTGCACTGCCGCGAAGTAGACCAGCTGCGTGGCGGCGACGCCGATGCTCGCCATGCCGAGGATGCGCCACCTGGCCCGTTTGACCGCGCCCCACTTGCCCTTGAGACTCGCGATCGCGAACGGGATCAGCACCAGGCCCGCGAGGCCGGCGCGCACTGTGACAGCGGCGGCGGGGCTCCAGCCGGCCTCGAGCAACGGCTTGATGAACGCGCCGGAAGTGCCGAATGCGAGGGATGCGAGGGCTCCCGTGATGAGGCCTCTGGTGCTGGACATTGTGCTCCTGTTGCTCGGTACCGTCCTGACGGTACCCTTGCAGTGAATAAGGAGTCAAATTGCATTTTGCCCCTGACACCGAGGATGTGCTGGAGTTCGTCATCGCGCTCGGAAACACCGACCCCGGGGCATCCCGAACCGGACTCGACGAGATCTCGACACCCGCCCTGCTGACCGCCCTGCTCGACCAGCACGGCTACACCGGGCGCTTCGACCGCGACCTCGCCGAGCTGCGCGAAGTGCAGCAGACCCGCACGCTGCTGCGCGGGGTGTGGAGCCAGCCCCGGGATGACGCGGTCGCCTCGGTCAACGAGATGCTGCGTACAGCGGGGGCGCTGCCCTACCTCGTGCGGCACGACCACTTCGACTGGCACCTGCACGCGACATCCCCCGACGCGCCCCTGGCCGAGCGGATCCGGGTGGAGGTCGCGCTCGCCCTCGCCGACGTGATCCGGTCGGGCGAGACATCCCGGATGCGGGTCTGCGACGCCGACGACTGCACCGGCCTGCTACTCGACCTGTCGCGCAACGGATCCAAGCGGTTCTGCAGTGTGCGGTGCGGGAACCGGGTCAACCAGTTGGCGTATCGGGAGCGCGCAGCTAGCTCATAGGGTTTGACGGTTGGCTATGGGTATGAGTTCACGTCCCTCCTTCATTCACACGTTCCTGAATCGGCCCAGCGTGGTCGGGATGCTCAGGGGCGTCGCCGGGGCGCTGTTGCTGGCGGCGTGCGCGTCGCCGTTGTTCTTTGTGGGGTAGTTCTCGGCCGGCGCTCGTCGTCTCCCGCGGTTCGTCCGGGGTGCGCCTCTCCTGTTTGGGCATCCTCCCTGTTTGGTGCTCCTCTCCTGTTTGGTGCTCCTCTCCTCCACAGGTCGGGTTTGCGCGACTTATCCGGCACTATTGGTCGGCCTCTAGAACATACGTTCGAACCTTGAGACAATAGACGTATGAACTTCCCAGCCGACACCTACTCCGCCATCGCGGACGTTTCGGCTGCCTTCACGCCCCCTCCCGCGACCGCGCTCGACGACTCGACACTCATCGAGGCGCAACGCACGCTCGGCGAGATCCGCAGGCGAGTGGATGCCGCGGCCGCCCTCATCGCCGCCGAAATCGCCCACCGCTCGCGCCGCGAACTCGGGTATGACGGGCTCGCCCAGCGGCTCGGCGCTCGCACGCCGCAACTACTCGTGCAGCACGTCACCGGCGCGTCCGCGCGCGACGCTCGCACAATGGTGCGGGTCGGGGCGCTCATGACCACGGACGATCCCGATCGTCTGGCCATCGACGCCACCCCATGGCTCAAGGCGGTCGCCGTGGCCGTCGCCGCCGGCACCCTGTCGCTCGAGGCAGCTGACCTCATCCGCACAGGCCTGGGCACCCCCGATGACGAGGTCACGGCCGATGCTCTTGCCGCCGCCGCCGAAACTCTTGTCCGCGAAGCGGCCTCTTTGACGGTCGAGCGCCTGGCCGCCCGTGTTCGCGACCTGCGCCTCGAACTCGACCTTTCCCGCGTGCTTGAGCGCGAAAACGAGTTGCGTGAACGCCGCTACCTCCACCTCATCCCCCAGGCCGATGGGATGACGCGGCTCAGCGCGCTCCTCGACCCCGAGTCGGCCGCCCTGGTGGGCTCCGCCTATGACGCGGCCACGTCGCCGCGCCGTGGCGGCCCCCGTTTCGTCGACCCGGAATCCGTCGACCGCGCCGAACGCCTCCTCGCCGACGAACGCACCACCGAGCAGATCGCGCTCGACTCCTTCGTCGAACTCATCCGCATCGGCGGGCTCGCGGATGGCGGGGCGATCCTCGGCAAGCGGGCGCCGGCAGTCCAGCTGCTCGTGACCGACCACGACCTCCGCGCCCGCGAGGGCGTCGGCCGCATCGAGGGGCAGTCAGAAGCGGTGAGCATCGAGACCGTCGAGCGGAACATCTGCGCAGCGGGCGTCATCCCGATCCTGTTCGACGGCAAAGGGCAGGTAGTGAACCTCGGGCGCGAGCAGCGGCTCTTCTCCCGATTGCAACACATAGGCCTCGCGGCCCGGGATGGCGGATGCATCGCCAACTGTGACCGACCCCCCTCATGGACCGAGGCTCACCATATCGACGAGTGGCAACGGGACGGCGGAGCAACGGACATCGCGGACGGCGTGCTGCTCTGCCGACATCATCACCTGCTCGTGCACAACAACGGCTGGCGAGTCATCCGCAAGGGCGCCGAGTACTTCCTCGTGCCGCCGGCGTCGATCGACCCAGAGAAGCGCCCCATCCCGGCGCCCAGTCGAAGTCACACCCGGCAACGACTGCTCGCCCAGGCGTGACGCGGGGCGCGCGCTAGCGGGCGGCCAACTCCGGCGCCTGGCTGAGCAGCGTGTGCCCCCACTGCTCCTCGAGGAGACGCTCGAGCGTCGCGCCGAGGGCGTAGAGCCGGGCATCCTCTCTGGCTGGAGCCATGATCTGGAAGCCGACCGGCAAGCCGTCCTCCGGGGCGAGACCGATCGGCAGGCCCATGCCGGGCACGCCGGCCAGGTTCGCCGGGATCGTCGTCACATCGTTGAGGTACATCGCCAGCGGGTCAGCGATCTTCTCGCCGAACTTGAACGCGGTGGTGGGCGCACTCGGCGAGACCAGCACGTCGGCCTTCTCGAATGCTGCCGCGAAATCCTGCTGGATGAGGGTGCGCACCTTCTGCGCGCTGCCGTAATACGCGTCGTAATAGCCGGCCGAGAGCGCATAGGTGCCGAGGATGATCCGGCGCTTCACCTCGGGGCCGAAACCTGCTTCGCGGGTCGCGGCCATGACATCCTCAACGGTCCCGCCGCCGGCAGGATTCACGCGCAGGCCGAACCGCACAGAATCGAACTTCGCGAGGTTGCTGGATGCCTCGGCAGGCAGAATCACGTAATACGCGGCCACCGCGTACTCGAAGTGGGGTGCAGACACCTCGACGATCTCTGCGCCGTTGGCGGTGAGCAACTCGAGCGCCTCGTGGAAACGCTGCGACACGCCCGGCTGGAAGCCGGGGCTGTCCAGCTCTTTCACGACCCCGATGCGCAGGCCGGCAAGAGACTCAGCTGCGGCCCCCTTGCGGGCGGCCGCCGCGAACGACGGCCACGTGTCTTTCAGCGACGTCGAATCGCGGGGGTCGTAACCGCCGATCACATCGTGCAGAAGGGCAGCATCGAGCACGGTGCGGGCGACTGGCCCGACCTGGTCGAGCGAGGATGCCAGGGCGATCGCGCCATAGCGGGAGACTCCGCCGTACGTCGGCTTCACCCCGACCGAGCCGGTGACCGCGGCCGGCTGGCGGATCGAGCCACCCGTGTCAGAGCCGAGGGCAAGCGGAGCCTCGAAGGCGCTCACCGCCGCGGCGGAACCGCCGCCCGACCCGCCGGGGATGCGCGAGAAGTCCCACGGGTTCTTCGTCGGGCCATACGCGGAGTGCTCGGTCGACGAGCCCATGGCGAACTCATCCATGTTCGTCTTGCCGAGGGGAACGAGGCCGGCCGCGCGCAGGAGCGCGACGGGCGTCGCGTCGTAAGGCGGGATCCAGCCTTCGAGTATTTTCGACCCGGCAGTCGAGGGCATGCCGATGGTGCAGAGCACGTCCTTGATCGCGATCGGCACCCCGGCGAGCTCGCCGAGACTCTCGCCGTTCTTGCGGGCGGTCGCGCGGCGCAAGTCGACCCGGGCGGCAGCTTCGAGGGCATCGGCGTTCACGTGCAGGAACGCGTGCAGGTCACCGTCGACGGCGGCGATACGCTCGAGGTGGGCTTTCGTGGCCTCGACGGACGAGACTTCGCCCGAGGCCAGGCGAGCGCCGAGTTCGGCCGCGGTGAGGTGGATGAGGTCGCTGGCGGCGTCACCGGACTGGTCGCTCACTGCTCCTCCCCCAGGATTGCGCTGACCTTGAAACGGCTGCCGTCGTGTTCGGGCGCGCCGGCCAGTGCCTGCTCGGTGGTGAGGGTCGGGCCCGCGACATCCGGCCTGAATACGTTGACCAGCCGGATCGGGTGGCTCGTGGCAGGGACGTCCGGTGTCGCGACTTCGCTCACCTTCGCCACCGCGTCGACGATCACGCCCAGCTCGCTCGCGAGCGTCTCGATCTCTGCGGGCGTGAGGGCGATGCGGGCGAGGTTCGCGAGATGCGCGACGACATCGGTGGTGATCGCCTCGTGCGCGGCGGGTGCGGCCGTGGAGTGGGCGGCAGCGGCCGACGACTCTGCGGCGCCCGCGGACGGCGCGGCGGGGGTTTCAGGCATGCGACTCCGAGTCGTGGCGTGCGGAAGGGACCGCACAAGTCTAGCTAGGCACCCTTCGGGCGGCACTCGCTCTCGCCCGTGAGGGTCATCGCCAGCTCGCTCGCCCTGAAAGTCAGCAGCCCGTTCTCGTCGGTGCGCGCCTGCAGCTGGATGACCTGGCCCACGCGGGTCCTGTCCACCTTGAGCCCGAGGGCGGTCCACGACGCGTCAACCTCGCTCGCCGCAGCGACGGGGTCGCGCGGGGCCGGTCCGATTCGAAGGCCGGGAAATTTCACGCCTTCGACCCACAGAGGGATGACACAGCCCCGCGCCGTAGGATCGTCATGGACGTCCCACGTTCCTCCAACTGCCACCTGCGTTTTGTCGAGTAGCGAGTAGAACTGCACCCGAGCCTGGCTGGCGGACAGCCCGCTTCCTGGCTGGATCGCGCATCCCCCCAGGGCGATGAGTGGCAGCGCCAGGGCGCACACCAACCCGATCCCCCGTGACGGCATGTTCGAGCCCTCCGCTTCCGCGTCGTCGGCTCCCAGCTAACACCGCGGGGGCTGTTTGCGCCCTACCCCAACCCGGGGCACAGGCGTGCGGCGCGCCTTTCCGGGCGAGGGCGGACGGGGTGCTAGCGAAAAACCTAGTGACCGCCGTCGGACACGAACGTGCCCTGGTTGATCGCGATGAGGGCGAAGTTGCGCATCGACTCTGTGCCCGCGCTGAAGTACTCGTTGTGACCGGTGGATGCCAGCAACACTTCGCTCGTCAGCGGGTCAAGCTCCCCTCCGACTCCCATCGGCTTGGCGCCGTAACTCTTGGAGCCCGGATCGCTGCCGAAGTAGGAGCTATTGGGGATCGGATCCCACGCAGCCTCCCCCACCCAGACGTGACCGGGTGTGACATGCAGCTGCGTGACCGACTTCGCCGGGCTGCCCGGTGAGCCGACCATCGCGAGGGCGTCGACGTGGAAGCTGTATTCGGTGAGGGCCATGAGCGCAGCCGTCGACCCGTAGGAGTGGGCGATGATCGTCGTGTACGGCTCATTGCCAGTGCGGATCGCCTGCAGTCCTTCGATCGCGCTCGCCAGCGAGTCCCTGCCCTCGTCAGCGTTCTCGATGCCGCCAACGTTTGTGAGGTTCGGGGTGTGGTAACCGATCCAGGCGACAGTCGCGACTGTCTTGTCGGCGGCATCCGGGTCGAGGAGCGCCAGCCAGGCGAGCTGTTCGTCGTACAGGTTTGCCGCGGCATCCACCCAGTCGCCCATCTGGTTCTCGATGGTGAAGAACATGCCGGGCACCAGGTAGCTGACATAGGTGGCGGTGCGAAGGTCGCCGAGCACGATGGCTGCCTTGCCCTGCCCGGTCACATCGAGGGTCATGAGGGTGCGGCGCGGGCTCGTGGATGCCTCGGCAGTCGTCCCGGTCGGGGATCTCTGGGTGCCCAGCGCATCCGAGATCGATTGGAGCATGTGCAGCTGCACTTTCGCGTTCTCGACGACTGTGCGGCCCGACTCGCCCGCGATCGTCTGCTTCAGGTCGGCGATTGTGTCGCGCAGCAGGGCGCGGTTGGCAAGGTCCCTGATCGAGTACGGGATGCCGTCAAGGTTTCCGACGAGGCTCGGGGTGGCCGAACGCAGTTCGTTGCGCATCTGCAGGTCGAGGGTGGACCACCAAGACGTGACCTCGGTGGGCGGTGGGGGGCTCGCGAGCAACTGGGCGATGAGGTCGGAGTGGGATGCGACGTAGCTGCCGATTCCGTCGAGCGGCTGGAGGGACAGCTCCTGCAGGAACCTCGTGCCCTGCACGAGCTGGTTGGGGTCGGTGACCGGCCCGATGAACGGCACGGGCGGGGCGTCAGGGACGGGGGCCGCGCGGGGATCAAGGGCGACGGCTGCGAAAAGGACGCGGGCGGGGGCGGGCTGGCTGGCGGCGGGCGCTGCGGCGGGCCGGCTGGCGGCGGGCGCCACGATCAGGACCGGCGCCGCGAAATCGATGCCAGGAAGGCCGGTGGCGGCAACGGAGATGGCCGTGTCGTGCCGGGAGATTTCGTGTACGCCAAAGGCCTCGGAGACGGATCCCAGCGCCGCCGAGGTGGTCAGAACAGCTGTCACGAGCAGCAATTCGGGTAATTCCCCTCGTTTGCACAGCCGGTGGCCGCCCACTTCGGACCGCCGTTGCGCACCCCCCATCGTAGGGGATAGACCGCCCCGTTTGGGGGGCCACGAGGTCTCGTTTACATGAAGCTCACAGGTTTAGATGACTTCCGCGTAATTCCGCGCCAAAACGGGGTACAGGAACGGGGTATGCGGGCCGCTGTGAACCGCTTTTGGGGGTGATCGGCGTGCATAGACAGACCTGTCTATCGTGAGGCGGGTGGACGGGAGCGATCGGCGACTCGGCACCCGGACCCTGGGTGGGCGGCCAGGCTCAATCCAGGCCGGCCGGACCCTTCTCCAGCAGGATCGCGAACTGCGCGGCGTCGATGATGCGCACACCCAGCTCCTCGGCCTTGCCCAGCTTGGAGCCCGCGCCCGGGCCCGCCGCCACGAAATCGGTCTTCTTCGAGACGCTCGACGCGGCTTTGCCGCCCGCGGCGATGATCGCCTCGAGCGCCCCCTCGCGGCTGAAGCCCTCAAGGCTGCCCGTCGCGACGACGGTGAGGCCCGCCAGCGGCCCGTCGTTGGACCCGGCCGCACCGGGCCCGGGGTGACCGGGCGTCGCGAACCGCACCCCGGCATCCCCCCATCGCTCGATGATGTCGCGGTGCCAGTCGACGGAGAACCAGTCGATGAGGGCATCCGCGATGATGCCGCCGACCCCGTCGACGGCGGCGAGTTCCTCGCGCGATGCGGAGCGGATGGCGTCGAGCGATCCGAAGTAGCCCGCGAGCGCGCGTGCGGCGACAGGGCCCACATGGCGGATGCTGAGGGCGACCAGGATGCGCCACAGTTCCTTCGTCTTCGCCAGCTCGATCTCGGAGAGCAGCTTCGTGGCGGCGCTCGACGGCACGTAGTCGGCAACCCCGGCGAACTGGCCGGCAGGATCGAGGGGCGGGTCGCTGTTCTTGCGCTTGCGGCGGTACGGGCTCTCGGTGCGCTCGGTGCCGTCATCGTTGAGTTTGACGAGGCCCGTCTCGTAGTCGCGCACCCGCACCCTGATGTCGAAGATGTCGGGCAGGGTCAGTGAGAACAGCCCGGCCTCGGTGACCAGTGGTGGCGTCGGCGGGTAGTCCGGCTGGGTGAGAGCGGCCGCGCCGACCTCGCCGAGGCCTTCGATGTCGAGGGCGCCCCGCCCACCGATGTGCTCCACCCTGCCGCGCACCTGGGCGGGACAGCTGCGCGCGTTCGGGCAGCGCAGGTCGATGTCCCCCTCCTTAGCCGGGGCGAGCGACGTACCGCATTCCGGGCAGTTCGTGGGCATGACGAACTCGCGCTCCGTGCCATCGCGCAATTCGACGACTGGTCCGAGTACCTCGGGGATGACATCGCCGGCCTTGCGCAGCACGACGGTGTCACCGATGAGCACGCCCTTCGCCTTCACGACGTCCTGGTTGTGCAGGGTCGCCTGGCGCACCACCGACCCGGCGACCCGCGCGGGCTCCATCACCGCGAACGGGGTGACCCGTCCGGTGCGTCCAACGGAGACCACGATGTCGAGCAGCTTCGTGTTCACCTGCTCAGGGGGGTACTTGTAGGCGATGGCCCAGCGCGGCGCCCGCGATGTCGCGCCGAGCTCCTCGTGCAGGTACAGCTCATCCACCTTCACGACGACGCCGTCGATCTCGTGCTCGACTGGGCTTGTTGCAGGCCCGTCCCGGTGCTCGCCGTAGTACTCGATGAACTCCGCGGCTTCGGCCGCCGAACGGGTGACCTTGAAGTGGCTGCTGGTGGGCAATCCCCACTGCTTCAGCAGGGCGTAGGTCTCACTCTGCGACGCCACGGGCGGGTTGGGCCACGCGCCGATGCCGTGCACGAGCATCCGGAGCCGGCTGAGCCTGCGGTGCATGAGGTCGAGGCCGGCCGCGCTCTTGCCTTCGGCTTTCTGTCGAAGCGAACCGGATGCCGCGTTGCGAGGGTTCGCGAATACGCGCTCGCCCGCGGCCGCCTGCTCGGCGTTGAGGGCTTTGAAGGATTCCACGGGGAAGAAGATCTCGCCCCGCACCTCGACGAGCGGCGGATGCCCGTCCCCGGCCAGCCGCGCAGGGATGCCGTTGATGTACAGCACGTTCTCGGTGACGTCCTCACCGACGACCCCGTCGCCGCGGGTCGCGGCACTCACGAGGCGCCCGCTCTCGTAGCGCAGGTTGATGGCCAGGCCGTCGATCTTCAGTTCGCACAGGTAGTCGACCCTGCGGCCGGAGTCGCGCTCGACCTTGGCCGCCCAGGCCATGAACTCGTCGATCGAGAAGACGTTGTCAAGGCTGAGCATGCGCTCTGCGTGTTGCACAGGATCGAAGAGGGATGCCGCGCGGCCGCCAACGGTCTGGGTCGGGCTGTCTTGTCCCTGCAGTTCGGGGAACATGCGCTCGAGCTCGTCGAGCCGGCGCATCATCCTGTCGTAGTCGAGATCGCTGACCAGTTCTTCGTCGCGCTCGTAGTACGCGTCGCGCAGCTCGAGGATGCGCGTTGTCAGGGCATCGACCTCCGCTTTCGCGGCTGTCAGCTGCGGGTCGGCGTGCTGGGCAATCTCGGACTCGGCCACGCTTCCACTGTACTGAGGACGTGCGACGACGGGGTCAGCCGGCGATGGCTTGCCAGGCCGCGGCGAACGCGTTCACCACGTGGGGGTCGGTGTAGTCGGGGTCAGCCCAGCGCGACCGGCTCAGCGGGCCCGCGCGACCGGCTCGACGGGGATGGCCGAGACGGTGCGCTCGACGGTGCACTGCCCCAGGACCCGAGTGCCCACGTACAGCACAGCGGTCTGGCCCGGGGAGAGGCCGATGATCGGCTGGTTCGGCACGATCACGAGCTCGTCGCGGGATGGCGCAGCGCAGTCCGTGGCGTTGGGATCGAGCGGAACGCGACCGACCCACGCCATGGCGGGCACCGGATCTGCGTGGGCGCGCACCTGC
>JAODLY010000001.1 GCA_025464445.1 Rhodoglobus sp.
GCGACGTTCATGCCGCCGGCATCCCCGGTGCCCGGCTGGGCAGCCGGCGAGGTGTGCATCGACACCATTGCGACGCGCCGGATAGCCATGCAGCCACTGTATTCTGCGATGTATGGAGCAGCCGGGGAACCAAGTGGCTGGGTACGGCAGATGACGACACGCAAAACGGCTGTGATCACCGGCGCGAGTTCGGGGATCGGGGCGAACGCAGCCGGACGTCTCGCCGCCGCAGGGTGGGATGTCGCCGTCGTCGGTCGCAACCCGGAGCGCACGAAAGCCGTGGCGGAGGCCGTGGGTGGCACGGCATTCCTCGCCGACTACGACAGGCTCGACGACGTGCGCGAGCTCGCGGCATCCCTCGCCGATCGTTACGAGCGCATCGATGTGCTCGCGAACAACGCGGGCGGGCTCGTGCACCAGCGCGGCGTCTCCGAAGACGGGCACGAGCGCACGATCCAGCACAACCATCTCGCGCCGTTCCTGCTCACCTACCTGCTCGGCCAGCTGCTCGAGGAGAGCGGCGCCAGGGTGATCGGCACGGCGAGCGTCGCCAATACCGCTGGCAACCTGCGCATAGACGACCTCGAATGGAAGAAGCGGCCGTGGTTCGGCGGCTGGCGGGCGTACGGCACCTCCAAGATCGCGACGATCGTGTTCGCGCAGTCGCTCGCCGCCCGCGGGCTCGAGGCATACTCGTTCCACCCCGGATACGTGGCGACCGCGTTCGGTGCCGAATCGTCGCTCGTGCGCTTCGGCAACCTCGTCACGCGCGGCCGCTTCGCGATCTCGCCGGAGGACGGCGCGACACCGCTCGTGCACCTGGCGACGGCCGAAGAGATCGGTGTCGCCAACGGCGCCTACTTCGACAGGCTTACTCCATACGGCCGGATCCAGCGCAGCGGCAGGAAAGCGGGCGTCGGTGACGCCCTCTGGGCAGCGACCGCCGAACTCGTCGGGCTGCCCTCGAACTGACCGGCGCTACCACTGGGCAATCTCACCACTGCGGCGGATGCCGCAACTGCCAGCGCAGCCGCCGCTCCAGTTGCGCGGCGATCGCCAGCAAGACGTCTTCGCGCCCCGGGCGACCGATGAGCTGCACGCCCATCGGCAGCCCCTCCGCGGTCTCGGCGACCGGGAGCGTGATGGCGGGCAGCCCGCTCACGTTGGCGAAACTCGTCCACGGCGTGTACTGCACCTGCTGCGCGAAGTTGTGCTCGCCGTCCGCCGCGTCGAACCAGCCGATCGGGCGCGGAGTCATCGCCAGCGACGGCGTCATGACGGCATCGAACGAAGCGAACTGCCGGATGACGCTGCGCTCGAAGCGGGACAGTTGCTGCAACGCGACCCCGAGTTCCCTCGCACCGAGTGCCCTGCCCCGTTCCACGAGCCATCGCGTCAGGGGTTCGAGTAACTCGAGCTGCTCGGGGGTCTCCGCCGGGATGTCCGCGGCGCCGGATTGCCAGATTGTGCGGAAGGCGGGGGCGTACGTGTCATCCGGTTCGAGCGCGATGTCCTCGGTGCCGTGGCCGAGCGCGTCGAGCTCGGCTCGTGCGAATTGCAGGGCCGCCGCGGCATCCGGGGACACGGTGATCTCGTAGGCCCCATCCCAGGGCGACGTCGTCATGACCCCGAGCTGGAAGCGGCCCTCGCCGCGCATGGCGGCATTGAGGAACGCGCCGCCGTTCCAGGTGGGTGGGCCGACCGACCACCGCGACTGCCCGGCGAGCGCGTCGAGCAGCAGGGCGGCATCCGCGACGGTGCGGGCGAGCGCGCCGCCCACGACGAGCCCGCCGAGGCTCGTGAAACCCGCCGACGACGGCACCCTGCCGCGGGACGGCTTGAGCCCGACGAGACCGGTTGCCGCGGCGGGGATGCGGATCGAGCCGCCGCCGTCGGAGCCGGGAGCGACGGGAAGCAGGCCTGCAGCCACGGCGACGGCCGCTCCCCCGCTGCTGCCACCGGCCCCGAGGGACGTGTTCCACGGGGTCCTTGCCGGCGGCGCGACGAGTGACTCCGTGTATGCGGGCAGGCCGAACTCGGGCGCGTTCGTCTTGCCCAGGCTCACGGCCCCGGCCGCGTCGATGGCTTCGACGATCTCGTCGGACTCCTCCGGGACGAAGTCGCGCATGAGGCGCGAGCCGAACATCGTGCGCACGCCCGCGCGCTGCCAGAGATCCTTGTCGCCGACGGGCAGGCCCCAGAGCGGGGCGGCCTTCGGCAGCTCGGACTCGACGCGCGCGGCGCGGGCGAGCGCGGCATCCCGGGTCACCGTCGTGAACGCGCCCAACTCGGCGTCGAGCCGATCGATGCGGTCGAGGTAGTGGGTCGCGAGTTCGGTGGGCGAGACCTCACCCCGGCGCAACCAGTCGAGTTGCTCGAGCGCGGTGAGGTGGTGGAGTTCGAACACCATTCGAGCCTAGGACTTGACACGGGACGCAAGGCCTGCTTAGTTAGTTACTGTACCAACTAACCAAGCAACCGATCGATCGGGGTAACCATGGATGAGTCCAGGCCCATCTTCGTGCAGATCGCCGAGCAGGTCGAGAACGACATCATCGGCGGCCTCATGGCGGAGGAGTCACAGGTGCCATCGACGAACGAGTTCGCCGCGTTTTATCGCATCAACCCGGCAACGGCGCTCAAGGGCGTGAACCTGCTCGTCGACGATGGCGTGCTGTACAAGAAGCGCGGTATCGGCATGTTCGTCGCCGGCGGCGCGAAGGCGCGGCTCATCGCCAAGCGCCGTGACCGGTTCTCCGCCGAGTTTCTAGCGCCGCTACTCGCTGAGGCAGAAAAACTCGGCGTCACCCCCCAGCAGCTGAAAAGCATGATCGACAAGGAAGGCACGAAATGACAGCAGTAATCGAGGTGCAGCACCTCAGCAAGCACTACCGCGATGTGAGGGCCGTGGATGACGCGACATTCGCTGTCGAGGAGAACAAGATCTACGGGCTCCTCGGTCGTAACGGCGCGGGCAAGACCACCCTCATGCAGTTGCTCACCGGCCAGGAGTTCGCCACGCGCGGCTCGATCCGGGTGTTCGGCGAGTCGCCCGTGGAGAACGCCGGGGTGCTGCAGAACATCTCCTTCATCAAGGAGAGCCAGCGCTATCCCGACGATTTCCGTCCGCGCCACGTCTTCGCGAGCGCGCCGTGGTTCTTCGCCAACTGGGATGCCGCGTTCGCCGCGCAACTCATCGAGGAGTTCAGGGTGCCGCTGAACCGCCGCATCAAGAAACTGTCCCGCGGCCAGGTTTCGGCGATCGGCGTGATCGTCGGGCTCGCGTCCCGCGCCCCGCTCACCTTCTTCGACGAACCGTACCTGGGCTTGGATGCCGTGGCGCGCCAGCTCTTCTACGATCGCCTACTCGAGGACTACGCGGAGCATCCACGCACGGTCGTGCTCTCAACCCACCTGATCGATGAGGTCTCGAACCTGCTCGAGCACGTGATCGTGATCGACGAGGGCCGGATCATCATCGACGAGGAGGCGGAGACCCTGCGCGGCTCGGCAACGAGCGTTGTGGGCACGCGGGCGGCGGTGGACGCGTTCGTCGCGGGCCGCGAGATCCTGCACCGCGATGGCGTGGGCGGGCTGGCGTCGGTGACCGTCGAGGGACTGGATGCGAGGGCGCGAGCCGCGGCATCCGCAGCAGGACTGGAGCTGGCCCCGGTGTCGCTGCAGCAGCTCATCATCCGCAGGACAAGCACAAGCGAGAAGGAATTCGAGGCAACAGCATGACAACCGCACAATTCACCAAAGTCATCCCGACGACCGAGTTCCAGCGCGTGGGGCGCATCGTGCGCCTGCACTTCGCGAACCCGTGGACGACGATCGGGCTGCCCTGGATCATCCTCGGTTCGATTTTCCTGGTGAACCTCGCGATCTGGTGGATCATCTTCGCCTCCGTCACGAGCGCATCCGACCGGGCCGATGTCTCCGACGGCCTGCAATACAGCGGCGCGAGCTTCTACATCTTCGTGTACATGCTCGTTGTGGCCGTGCAGGCGATAAGCATCACGTTTCCCTTCGCCCTGGGCTATGGAGTGACTCGCCGCGACTACTACCTCGGCACGACGCTGAACTTCGTCATCCTCTCGGCCATCTACAGCGCTGGGCTCACCGTGCTGTCGATCGTCGAGGAGCTCACGAACGGCTGGGGCATGGGCGGCCGCATGTTCACCGCGGTCTACTTCGGCGATGGCTGGGCCCAGCGGCTCTACCTGTTCTTCGTCGGGTTCCTGTTCTTCTTCTTCATCGGTTCGCTGTTCGCTTCGGTGTACGTGCGCTGGAAGGCGAACGGACTCGTCGCGCTCTTCATCGGGTTGGGCGTGCTCGTCGTCGCAGTGGCTGCGCTCGCCACCTTCACGCAGGGCTGGGGCGTGGTGGGTGCGTTCTTCGGCCGGGCCGGCCTCGTCGGCTCGGTCAGCTGGAGCCTGGTCATCACCGCTCTCGCCGCAGTTGCCGGGTTCCTGGTGCTGCGAAGGGCGACGCCGCGCGGGTAGGCCCATTTCGCCGGCCCGCTTCGCCAGCACGGGAAGCGGGCCGCCCCTCCTAAACGTTCCTGTCCGTCAGCACATAAGTTAGCGATCCTGACGAATGTGCTGACGGCCAGGAACGAATTGCGTTAAGGCGCCGATACCGCGGCTGTCTCACAACCGGCGGAGGGGTCGAGCGGCAGTGATGGCGGCGACGCGTGACCGGCGCGCTCAGTCGAGCTCCTGGTACGCGGTGATCTGCAGTCCACCGGGCGCCTCGAGGCGAGCGTTGAGGGAGCGCCAGGGGGTGACCGTGGGCGGGGCGACGACGGTTGCCCCTGCGGCTTCGAGCGCTGTCGTCGTCGCCGCGGCATCCACGACTTCGAAAGCGACACGGATGCTCAGCGGATAGGCGCGACTCGTGGGGCGGCCGACCTCGATCTCGTCGATGAGCCGCACCTGCGCGGGATTTGACAGCTCGAGCGTGGCACTCTCAATGCCGAGGATGGAGACTCTGGCACCGCCCTCGCCCTCGTAGGATTCCTGCTCGGGCAGGCCCAGCGCATCCCGATAGAAGGCGAGCGCTGCATCGAAATCCTCGGTCTCGACGACGAGGCGGAGGGCTTTTACGTGGTTGTCCATTGGGCCAGCCTATGAAGTGCGACAGTTGTCTGCATGGGCTACCTCTTCCTCGCGCTCGCGATCGCCACCGAAGTCATCGCCACCACCTTCCTCAAGCTCACGTCAGGCGAGCGGCAGATCTGGTGGGCGTATCCGATAGTCGTAGTCGGCTACGTGCTGTCGTTCGTCATGCTCTCCCAGACCCTCTCCAAAGGCGTGCCGCTCGGCATCGCCTACGCGATCTGGGCCGGCGTCGGCGTCGTGCTCGTCGCCGTCATCAGCTGGATCGTGTTTCACGAGACGCTCACCTGGCAGCAGCTCGTGGGCATGGTGCTCGTGATCGGCGGGGTGGTTCTCCTCGAGGCCGGCGGCAAGCACGCCTGACCTGAGTTGCGGATGTTCGCCGGTGCGCCCGTGACGGAACGGGGCGGAAGTCCGCAAGTGAGGGTTACTTGAGGGACTTCTGCATGAGCACGGTGCCGAGCCAGCGGTTGAACTTGAAGCCCACCTTGCCCATGTGGCCGATCTCCTTGAAACCGAAACTCTTGTGCATCGCAATGGATGCCTCGGCTCCCCGGTCGGCGATGACCGCGATGATCTCCTTCAGCCCGGCCGCCTTCGACCGCTCGATCAACTCGCGCAGCAACACCTTGCCGAGCCCCTTGCCTGTGGACGCCGGCCCGAGGTAGATCGAGTTCTCGACAGTGAACCGGTACGCGGCCTTCTCCTTCCACGGGTACACGTAGGCGTAGCCGAGCAGCTGGCCGCGCGGGCTCTCCGCCACGAGGAACGGCATCTTCTTGGTGGTGATCTTCTGGAACTTGTGCTTGAGGTCGGCGAGAGTCATGGCCTCCTCGTCGAACGTGACGGTCGAGTTCATGACGTAGTGGTTGTAGATCTCGCGCACGTGCGGGAGGTCTGCGGTCGTGGCATCCCGGATCGTGTACTCGAACGGGGGCTCGGGCTGGGGCGCGGGTTTGAGGTGCGGGGGCAGCTGCCGGCGCGGCTGGTATTCCTCTTCGAGCATGGCAAAATCCTACGCGGCGGGGCCCGTGTCATCGCGGGGCGGGCCGAGCGACCAGTCGACGGGGGCGGCGCCCTGCGCCACGAGCAACTCGTTCGCACGGCTGAACGGGCGGGAGCCGAAGAATCCGCCGCTCGCGCTGAGCGGGCTGGGGTGTGCGCTCTGGATGACCGGGGTCGCACCGAGCAGTGGCTTGAGGTTCGCGGCATCCCTGCCCCACAGGATGGCGACGAGCGGCCCTCCCCGGGCGACGAGCGCGCGGATGGCAGCCTCTGTCACAGCTTCCCAGCCCTTGCCGCGATGCGAACCGGAGCTGCCCGCCTGCACCGTGAGCACCCGGTTGAGCAGCATGACGCCGTGGTCCGCCCATGCCGAGAGATCGCCGTGGGATGGCACCGGCAGCCCGAGGTCGTCGTGCAGTTCCTTGTAGATGTTCTGCAGGCTCCGCGGCACCGGGCGCACCGACCGCTCCACCGAGAACGAAAGACCGACGGGATGCCCCGGGGTCGGGTACGGGTCCTGCCCGACGATCAGCACCCGCACGTCGGCCATCGGCCTGTCGAAGGCGCGAAGCACGGATCCACCGGCCGGAAGGTACCTGCGCCCCGCTGCAGTCTCCGCCCGCAGGAAGTCGCCCAACTCGGCTATGCGGCCGGCCACAGGCTCGAGCGCCGCCGCCCAGTCCGGCGCGACGAGCTCGGCGAGCGGGCGTGCCATTGCTATGCGGTGACCGGGGGCAGCGCCGACCACGGAAAGGTGATCCACAGCGGGGTGCGCCGCCAGGTGTATGTGGGCTCGAGTACCGTGCCGGGTTTCGTGTACAGGCACACCGAGCGCACGTCAGCGCCCATGTCCTCGAGCATCTTCACGACCATCGCAAGCGTGCGGCCCGAATCGGACACGTCGTCGACCAGCAGCACCTTCTTGCCGTCGATGGATGCCTCGTCGAGCAGCGGCGGCATCATGACGGGCTCCGGCAGCCGGGTTCCGACCCCGGTGTAGAACTCGGCGTTGACCGCGCCGCAGTTCTTCACCCCCAATGCGTAGGCGATTCCGCCGGCGAGCAACAGGCCGCCGCGGGCGATCGCGACCACGACATCCGGCACGAATCCGCTCGCGACCACGTCGAGCGCAAGCTCACGGGATGCTGTGCCGAAATCGTTCCAGGTCAGTACTTCGCGCTCGTCATCGGCCATGCCTCAACGCTATCGCCACCGGAACGATTGCCGCGCCGCAGCCGCAGCCCCCGCCGCGCCGCGCCCGCGCGGGCC
>JAODLY010000020.1 GCA_025464445.1 Rhodoglobus sp.
AGGCGGCCGATGGTGTCGCCGACCATGGGCAGCACAGCGGTGACGGGCTGGCGCTGCACCTCGGTCGCCCACCCGATGCCGATGAACCCGACGTCTTCCGTGACGGGCTTGCCCGCGGCATCCGTCACCTGCTTGCCCTGGTCGTCGTACACGTAGCGCTCGGTCAGGGCAGGGGTCACCGAGAGGTCTTGCTGGGCGCCGTCGCGCTCGATGGTGACGGTGATGGTCTTCTCTGCAGAATCCCGGATGACCGGGGTGATGTCGGCGACGGACGCGACTGCCGTGCCGTCGACTGCGACAACCCGGTCACCGGGCTCGAGCCCGGCCTCGTGCGCGGGTGCATCCGGGTCGGAGGCCGCGCAGTCAGTGCGGTCGGCGGTCACGGGCACGAGGCACTCCGAGACCGAGCCGATTGTCGTCGTCGCCGTCGGGATGCCGAACCCGCACAGCACGATGCCGAAGAACAGGATGGCCAGGAGCAGGTTCATGACCGGCCCGCCGAGCATGATGATGACCCGCTTGAGCACAGGGAGCTTGTAGAAGGCGCGCTCCTCCTCCTCGACGGTGTCGACGTGCACTGCCGCCTTGTTGTCGTCCTGCACGAGGGTCTCGAACATGCCGGTAGTCGCCGTGCGGCCGCGGGCGCCCTCGCGCGCGGGCGGGTACATGCCCGCCATCGAGATGTAACCGCCGAGCGGGATCGCCTTGAACCCGTACTCGGTCTCGCCGCGACGGCGGGAGAATATCGTCGGCCCGAAGCCGATCATGTATTGGCTGACCCGCACTCCGAAGAGTTTTGCCGGCACGAGGTGGCCCAGTTCATGGAGCCCGATAGACAGGGCGATGCCCACGACGACAATGAGAATGCCGAGGACGTAAAGCAGGACGGTTTCCACTGGCCCAATGGTAGCCGTGAGGCTTTGGACTAGCTGGGAATGAGCGCCGACCGAGCCTGCGAAATCGGTCAGGTCAACCGTTGGTCCGCGGCGGCACGCGCCCAGCGCTCGGCCTCGAGCACGCCGTCGAGCGTGAGCTCCCCGGCCACGTGCGCCGCGACGACGGCTTCGACGGTGTCGAGGATGCCGAGGTATCCGATGCGCCCGTCGTGGAACGCGAGCACCGCCTGCTCGTTGGCCGCGTTGAACACGGCGGGAAACGTGCCGCCGGCCTCCCCCACCTGTTTAGCGAGTGCCACAGCCGGGAACACCTCGGTGTCAAGTGGCTCGAACGTCCACTGGCTCGCCGTGGTCCAGTCAAGGGGCACGCCCACGCCGGCAACACGGTTCGGCCAGTCGAAGCCGAGCGAGATGGGCAGCCGCATGTCGGGGGGGCTTGCCTGGGCGATAGTCGAACCGTCCACGAATTCGACCATGGAGTGCACAATCGACTGCGGGTGCACGGTCACCTCGATCCGGTCGTACGGCACTCCGAACAGGTGGTGCGCCTCGATCACCTCCAGGCCCTTGTTGACGAGAGTCGCCGAGTTCGTCGTCACCACGAGGCCCATGTCCCAGGTCGGATGGGCGAGCGCCTGCGCGGGGGTGACGTCGCGCAGCGACTCACGCGTGCGGCCGCGGAATGGGCCACCTGATGCCGTGAGAACGAGCCGGCGCACCTCGCGCTCGCTGCCGGACCGCAGGGCCTGCGCGATGGCGGAGTGCTCGGAGTCGACGGGCACGATCTGCCCGGGCCGAGCCCGGGAGGTCACGAGCTCGCCGCCGACGATGAGGCTCTCCTTGTTGGCGAGGGCGAGGGTGATGCCCGCCTCGAGCGTTGCGAGAGTGGGCCCGAGGCCCACGGAGCCGGTGATCCCGTTGAGCACGACATCTGCCGCGACATCCCGGACCAGCTGGGATGCCTCGTCGGCACCGAACGCGGTGTGCTCGACGCCGAACGCCGCCGCCTGGGCCGCAACCGCCGAGCGATTGCTGCCTGCCCCCAACCCGACAACGCGAAACAGGTCGGGGTTGGCCGCGATCACCTCGAGCGCCTGCGTGCCGATCGACCCCGTCGAACCGAGGACGATGACCCTGCGCATGGGCCTAGGTTATGCGATACCGAGGATGTCGATCACGAACACCAGGGTGTCCGTGGGGCCGATGTCGGGCGGGCTGCCCGCGGCACCGTATCCCTGGTCCGGCGGGATGACGACGATCACGCGTGACCCGACGTTCTGCCCGACGAGCGCGGCCGTGAAACCCGCAATCACCTGTGAGGTGCTGAATGTCGCGGTCTCGCCGCGGGCGAAGCTCGAGTCGAAGATCTTCTTGGTGTTCCAGTTCACGCCGACGTAGTTGACGATGACCTTGTCGCCGTCTTTGACCACGGCGTGGTCGCCCTTCTTGAGTAGCGCCATTTGAAGCGTCGCCGGCGGCGCCGTATCGGGGATCGTCACCGCGGGAGAACCGTCAGCGCCCACCACAACGTCGGGGAAGCCTGCCGTCGCGGGCTGGTCGGCTCCATCGGGGGCCGAGAGCGGCGCCTCGGCGGGTGGGGCGATCGAGACGACATCCACGACGAACACGATGTCCTGGCCGGGGTCGACCCCGAGCTGCGACGAGCCGGCCTCACCGAATGAGTCGGCGGGCGGGATGACGCCGACAACCCGTGACCCGACCTGCGAGCACTCGAGCGTCTTGACGATGCCGGGAAGAAACTGGCTCTCATCCACGGGGAAAGAGGTTGTCGAGCCCTCCGCATACTGCGTGCTCGTGAGCTCGGCGCCCGTGGCACCGTTGTAGAGCGTGAAGTCGACGTTCACGACATCCTTCGCCTGCGCGACGTCGCCCTTGCCCTGGATGACAACTGTCCGCTGCGTGGTGTCCGTCGTTGTCGGGAAGTTGATCTTCACCGTCGGCTTCTTGCCGAAGTCGCCGGTCACCGTCACGGCATCGGAGACCGTGCCGGATGGCGTCGGAGTGCAATCGGCAGCGGCCGACCCGTTCGGGGTTGCGGAGCAGGCGGCGAGAGTTGCGAGGAGGCCGGCCACGAGGGCGAGCGAAGCTGCAGTGCGCACAGGGCACCTTTCAGGCGGGAGTCAGGACACCTCATCATTCCGCATTGTTCCTGAGCGAAGAGTGGCAAACAGCTATGCGAGGGCCCGGGGAGCCTTCTGGCCACCGCTGCGAAGCAGACGCGTGCGCTACAGCGGGTCGTCCTCGAGCAGGATTGTCGGCTCATGGTGCACCGGGAAGTTCACCGATTGGGCGATGAAGCATTTCGCGCCCGCCTCGGCGTGCAGGCTCAGGGCGAGAGCAGGGTCTCCCGCCGAGATCGTCACCACGGGGTGGAGCGTGACCGAGGTGAAGTGGCCGCCGCCGTCGTTTGTCTGCCGCATGGTTGCCGTCGCGGCATCCGAATAGGCGGTCACGACAACGCCGTTCGTCGCCGCGGCATGCAGGTAGCTGAGCATGTGGCACTGCGCGAGAGCCGCAACCATGAGCTCTTCGGGATTCCAGCGTTCGGGCGAACCCCTGAACGCGGTGTCACTCGAGCCGCCGATCGACGGATTACCCTCCGCGGTGACGATGTTGTCGCGGCTGTAGGACTTGTAGTCCAGGGTGCCGGAGCCCAGGTTGCCCTCCCACTCGACGCCGACCGCGTAGTGGTGATCGATGTCCATGACTCGCTTCCGGGTTGCTGCGGATAAACTCGTTCAATTATGACTGACACCCTCGCGCCCGCCGTCTCGTCCGACGCTGCATCGGCAGATGCCCAAGGTTTCCCCCTGGAGCGTCGCGTCGTCACTGCGATCCCCGGCCCGAAGTCTGTCGCGCTGCACGAGCGCAGGCTGAAAGTGGTGCCGGTGGGTGTCACTGCGACCCTCCCCGTCTACATCGAGCGTGCCCACGGCGCGATCGCCATCGACGTCGACGGCAACCAGTTCATCGATCTCGGGGCCGGAATAGGCGTCACGACCATCGGCCACACGGATGCCGCGGTGGTGGCAGCGGCAACCGAGCAGCTGGGGAAGCTCACCCACACGCTCTTCACGATCACGCCGTACGAGAGCTATGTGCGCGTGGCAGAGTACCTCGCGGAGCACACCCCCGGCGATTTCGCGAAGAAGACTGTGCTCGTCAACTCCGGCGCGGAGGCCGTGGAGAACGGCGTCAAGATCGCCCGCAAATACACCGGACGCAACGGCGTTGGCGTACTCGACCACGCGTACCACGGCCGCACGAACCTCACGATGGCTATGAACTTCAAGGCTGCCCCCTATGCGACGGGCTTCGGTCCTCTCGCCGGGGACGTCTACCGCGCCCCGAACTCCTACCCGTACCACGATGGCCTCAGCGGCGCGGATGCCGCAGCTCGGACTATCGCCTACCTCGAGAAGACAGTGGGGGCGGCCGACCTCGCCTGCCTCGTCGTCGAGCCGATCCAGGGTGAGGGCGGGTTCGTGGTGCCGGCTGACGGTTACCTCCCCGCCCTGCAGGCCTGGTGCACAGCCAACGGTGTCGTCTTCATCGCCGACGAGATCCAGAGCGGCATGGCCCGCACCGGAAAATACTTCGCGAGCGAGCACTTCGGCCTCGTGCCCGACATGGTGCTCAGCGCCAAGGGAATCGCCGGCGGCCTTCCGCTCGCGGGCGTGACCGGCAGGGCCGAGATCATGGATTCGGCGCAGCCGGGCGGGCTTGGCGGCACGTTCGGTGGCAACCCGGTTGCGGCCGCGGCATCCGTCGCCGTTTTCGAGCAGATCGATGGCAACAACCTGCTCGCCGAGGCGGGCCGCATCGAGGCTGTGCTCAAGCCGGGCCTCGAGGCGTTGCAGAAGAAGTACCCCGTGATCGGGGATGTGCGCGGCATCGGCGCGATGCTCGCGATCGAGCTCGTCGCGGCAGGCTCCCACGAGCCCGATGCGGCGGCCGTCACCGCGGTTGCAGCGTATGCGGCCCAGCACGGCGTGCTGCTGCTGACCGCGGGAACCTACGGCAACGTGCTGCGTTTCCTGCCCAGCCTCGCGATCACCAACGCCCAGCTCGAGGACGCGCTCGGCGTCATCGACGAGGCGTTCGCCTCGCTCTAGCCGTCAGTTGCGGACTTCCGCCCCGATGGGTCACGGACTTACCGGCGAAAGTCCGCAAGTCACGGACGACGTGTAACGCAGCGGGGCGAAAGTCCGCAACTCACCGGGCGGCGCGGCGACCACGCCGGATCTCCGGGCTAGGCGTAGAGGCTGACGACGGCCTCGCGGAACGCGGCGGTGTGGCGCTCCACGTCCGCAGCGGTGGTGGCGGGGCACATGAGCGCCATGTTGTGGAACGGCGTCATGAGAATGCCGCGGTTGAGGGCATGCAGGTGCAGGTACTGCTGCAGTTCGAAGTCGTCCGCGGCCGCCGCCTCGGCACCATCGCGGGGCGCTGTCGGCCGAAAGCTGTACTCGGCGCGCGCGCCCAGCTGGGTGACCTGCCACGGCACGTCGAATTCGTCGAACGCCGCTTGCACCCCGGCCGCCCACTCGGTAGACCTGTCGATCATGCTTTCGAAGGCGCGCGGGGTGAGCACCTCTGACAGCGTCGCCCGGATGCCGGCGAGCGAGAGCGCGTTGCCGGCGAGGGTGCCGCCGACACCCCCCACGTCGATGTCCTCGAGGTCGAGCGACTCCCGCACGGCGAGGGCGAACTCCCGCGTCATGCCGTACGCACCGGCCGGGATGCCACCCCCGATGCTCTTGCCGAGCACGACGGCGTCCGGGCTGAGGTCGAGGGTCTCGACCATGCCGCCAGGACCGGCGGAGAAGGTGTGGGTCTCGTCGATGATGAGTATCGCGCCGTGCTTCGTGCACAACTCACGCACGGCGTCGTGGTAGCCGGGGTCGGGCAGCACGATTCCGATGTTGGTGAGCGCCGGCTCGATCAGTACTGCGGCGATATCGCCCTGCTTCAGGGCCGCCTCGAGCGCCGGCACATCGTTGAACTGCACGACCGCCGTCGTCTCGGCGAGCGGCACGGGCGGGCCGATGTTGCCGCGACGACTCACCACCTCCCCCGCCTCATCGAGGGTCGCATATGCCTCGTCGACGGTGCCGTGGTAGCTGTAGTCATGCACGAGGATCCTGCGCCTGCCGGTGACCTGGCGTGCGTAGCGGATGAGGCTGCGGTTCGCGTCCGTCGCGGAGAGCGAGAACTGCCATACCGGCACGCGGAACCGCTGTGCCAGCAGCTCGGCCGCCGCCGCGGCATCCGTCGTCGGCAGCATGAATGTCGAGCCCTTCGCGAGCTGCGCCGAGATGGCGCGCACGGCAGCGACCGGCGCGTGCCCGCACATCGCGCCGGTGTCGCCGAGGCAGAGGTCGACGTGGTCGATGCCGTCAACGCATTCGAAATGGGCGCCGGATGCCTCGGCGACATACACGGGCCATGGTCCCGGCCACTTCGCCATCCACAGCATGGGAACGCCGTCGGGCATGTGCTGGATCGCGCGTTCCCACTCGTCGCTCGACCGGGGCCGCTGCGCGCGGAAGATCTCGAGCTCGCTCTCCCAGAGCGCGGCCAGCCGGGCGCGATCCGGGTACCTCTCCGACATGGCCACGCCTATGCCTCGCGCGCGAGCCGCTTGCGGCGCGCCGCCGACGAAGCCTGCCCGACGATGACAATCACCAGGGCGAGGATGAAGACCGCGGACGCGACGACGTTCGCCTCCGCGGGAACGCCCTTCGCCGCGGCGGTGTAGACGAATATCGGGAACGTCTCGACGCCGCCATTGTTGAATCGGGTGATGATGAAGTCATCGAAGCTCAGCGAGAACGACAGCAGCGCCGCAGCGAGGATGCCGGGCAGCAGCAGTGGGAAGGTTATCCTCCAGAACACCTGCCACGATGAGCCATAGAGGTCGCGTGCCGCCTCCTCGAGCGCTGGATCGAGGCTTGCGACGCGCGCCTTGACGGTCACGACCACGAAACTTATGCAGAACAGCACGTGGGCGATGATTATCGTCACGATTCCCTTGCCGAAGCCGACGGCGAGAAACTGTGCGGCGAGCCCTGCGCCGAGCACGACTTCGGGCGTCGCCATCGGCAGGAACAGCAGGATGTTCACGAGCGCCCTGCCCCTGAACTTGAAGCGCACGAGCGCGATGGCCATGAGCGTGCCGATCGCCGTCGCGATAAGGGTCGCGATGACGCCGATGAACAGGCTGTTGGCCACTGAGGCGCAGACGCCGCGCGCGTCGCAGACGTGAGTCCAGTTCTCGAGCGTGAACCCCTTCCACAGGATGTTCGACTTGACCGAGGCATTGAACGAGAAGACGATCGTGTAAACCACGGGGATGAGCAGCAGGATGACCGCGAGGGCGCTGTAGACGGGCAGCAGCCAGCGACCGAACAGTGAGCCCCTCACAGCAGGTCCTCGGTTCCGGTTGTCGCGACGTAGCCGGCCACGAGCACAACGATGACCGCCATGAGCGCTACCGACATTGCCGCGGCAGTCGGATACTGCTCGGTCTCCAGGAACTTCGACTGGATGACGTTGCCGATCATCTGGGTCTGCACAGACCCGAGGAAGCTCGAACTCGCATTTATGTAGTCACCGGAGGCCGGGATGAAAGTCAGCAGCGTTCCCGACACGATCCCCGGCGCTGACAACGGCACTGTCACCCGCCAGAACGTGGACGCGGGGCTCGCGTACAGGTCGGATCCAGCCTCCAGGTAGCGCAGGTCGAGCCGCTCGAGGGAGGCGTAGATCGGCAACGTCATGAAGGGGATGAAGTTGTAGGTAAGACCGAAAACCACTGAGAACCAGGTGCCCGTCAGGTGCCCGTCAGAGGGCAGGATGCTGAGCGACCTGAGCACGGACACGAGCGTCGAATCGTCGGACATGATCGCCTTCCACGCGAGGGTGCGCAGCAGGAACGACACGAAGAACGGCGCGATCACGAGGGTGAGCAGCACCGCCTGCAGCGCCGGCCAGCGCCTGGCCTTCACGCCGATGAAGTAGGCGAGCGGATAGCTGATGAGCAGCGCGAAGAATGTGGCAAGGATCGCGAACAGGCCAGCGCGGGCGAAGTGCGGCAGGTAATGCAAGCCGATCTCCGCGTAGTTCTGCAGGTTGAACGCCAGCTGGAACTGCCCGACATCGCCGAACGGCACGGGCTGCTCGACCGAGGTCACCACGAGCGAGACGAGCGGCGTGAGGAAGAACAGCAGGAGGTAGGCGAGACCGGGTAGCAGCAGGAGCATCGCCACCCTGCTCGTCTTCAGGGGTGTGCGATCGGCAGTGCCCGTCGCGCTTCCCAGGGCCGCGAAAGCCACTAGCCTTCCTCGATCTCGGCCATCAGCTCTCGCCTTGCCTGCGCGGCGATAGTAGCGGTGTCGGTGTCCGGCTCGAACTTCGGGGCCACCTCTGGTTCATCAAGCAGGCCGAAGCCGTGGTCGACGTTCCAGCTCACCCACACTTCCGCGCCGAGGTTCACGACGGGGCCGAACACCATGTTCTGCGCGAACACGGTGACGAGGCCGAACCCGGGCAGAACCAGCTGGTACTGGGTGCTCACCCCACTGAACGAGACATCCGTGATGCGGCCGGGCCCGAGCACGTTGGTGCCTGCCTCTTTCTTCGGCTGGCTGGAATGCAGCACGAGTTTCTCCGGACGCACACCGATCGTCACGCGACCGGAGTGACGCTGGGCGCGCTCGCTGGGCACCTCGATCTTCGCCCCACCAACCGCAACGACGATGGATGCCGCAGCGCCTGTTGGGCCCCCCGACGATGTCACCTCGCCGGTGAACAGGTTCGACTGCCCGAGGAAGTTGGCGACGAAAGCGGTCCGCGGCAACTCATAGAGCTCCTCGGGAGCGCCCATCTGTTCGATAGCGCCCTTGTTCATGACCGCAACCGTGTCGGCCATTGTCATCGCCTCCTCCTGGTCGTGCGTGACATGCACGAAGGTGAGGCCTACCTCGTTCTGGATTGACTTGAGCTCGAGCTGCATCTGGCGGCGCAGCTTGAGATCGAGGGCGCCGAGAGGCTCGTCGAGCAACAGCAGCGACGGCCGATTGACTACGGCCCTGGCCAGGGCGACGCGCTGCTGCTGGCCGCCGGAGAGTTGCTGGGGCCTCCGGTTTGAGAGGTGGTCGAGTTCGACCAGTTGGAGCGCCTCGTGCGCCTTGCCGTACGGGTCTGCGATCCCCCGGCGCCGCAACCCGAACGCGACGTTGTTGATCACGGACATGTGGGGGAACAGCGCGTAGCTCTGGAACACCGTGTTTACCGGTCGCTGGTACGGCTTGACGTTCGTGACATCCCGGCCACCGATCAGGATGCGCCCGGCAGTCGGTTGCTCGAGCCCCGCCACGAGGCGCAGCGTCGTCGTCTTGCCGCAGCCGGACGGTCCGAGCAGCGCGAAGAACGATCCGGCGGGTATCCGCAGGTCCAGGTCTTCGATCGCCGTGAATCCCGGAAACCGTTTCGTGATGCCGACGAGTTCGAGATCCGCCCCTGCTTCGGCGAACCCTGCTGCCATCAGGCGCCCAGCTGCACGCGCTGGAACTCGGCGTTGAATGCCTGGTCGTCGGCCGAGTCGAGCCCGCGGAAGATGTGGGCGTTTGACAGCGTCTCCTCGCTGGGGAAGATCAACTGGTTGTCCGCGATCTCTGGATACTTCTCGGCGGCGACCGCCTGCGCGCCCACGACCGGCGTGATGTAGTTGACCCAGGCGGCCACCTCAGCGGCGACTTCAGGCTCGTAGTAGTAGTTCATGAGCGTCTCAGCATTCTTCTTTCGCGGCGAGCCCATCGGCACCACGAAGACGTCGCCCCAGAGCGTGCCACCCGATGCCGGCAGCGCGAACTTCCACTTCTCGTAGCCGGCCTCGGCATTGAGCACGGTGATGTCGCCCGACCAGGCGATGGCCGCGATGGCATCGCCCGAGACGAAGTCCTGCATGTACTCGTTGCCCTTGATGCCGGAGATCTGGCCGTCCTGCACCTGCTTCTCCAGCACGGCGATGGCAGCGGCGAACTCGTCCGTGCCCCAATCGGCTTTCGAGATGTCCACTCCCTGGCTCAACAGGATGAGACCCATCGTGTCGCGCATCTCGCTCAGCACGGTCACCTTGCCTTTGAGCTTCGGGTCCCACAGGTCGTTGACCTCCCGCAAGCCGCCGGGCACTTGCTCAGTGTTCCAGGCGAGGCCGGCGAATCCGTTCTGCCACGGCAGCGACTTGGCGCGACCGGGATCGTAGTCGGGGTTGAGCAGCGCGGGCGCGAGATTCTTCTTGTTCGGGATGTTCGCGGCATCGAGGTCCTGCACGTAGCCGAAACGGATGAGCCTCGCGATCATCCAGTCGGTGAGGCAGAAGGTGTCTGCTCCCGTCGCCTGGCCGAGCGCGAGCTGGTCTTTTATCGTGCCGTAGTAGGTGTTGTTGTCGTCGATGTCTATCTTGTACTCGACCTTGATGCCCGTCTGGTCTTCGAACGCGACGAGGGTCGGGTAGTTGCCGTCCGCATCCTCATCGATGTACGCGGGCCAGTTCGACCAGGTGAGCGTCTTGTCGCTGTCAGACGTGTCCGCCACGGGCTTGGGGCCGGATGAGCCCGCAGGAGCGCACGCCGCGAGCGCGAGCGCCGTCGCACCGATGCCGGCACCCTGCAGCAGGTGCCGCCGGGAGAGCTGCGACTGCCGCGCCTGCATGACGAGCTGGCGGATGATCGGATCCTGGGGTAGTTGGCTGGGCATTGTGCAGCTCCTTCAGCAGGGGGTTCGCGCGTGCAACGATCCTGACACAAGAGATGGCGGCTGAGACATACCGGGAGGGCAAAAGGTGCAGTTCGTAACAAGAATTTCACGAAATCAGTTGCAGAACGCCCGATTCTTGTGCGGAATCCATGGTGCCCCGCCGGTACTCTGATTTACATGAAGGTCGCCGTGCCGAGAGAGATCAAGAACAACGAGTTTCGCGTGGCGATCACCCCGGCGGGGGTGCATGACCTGGTCGCCCACGGCCACGATGTGCTCATCGAGACGGGCGCGGGGGTCGGGTCATCCATCCCCGACGACGCATATGTCGCCGCGGGGGCGACGATAGCCCCGGATGCCGCGACGACGTGGAACTCCGCGGGGCTCCTGCTGAAAGTGAAGGAGCCGGTCGCCGCGGAGTACGGCTACTTCAGGGATGACCTGCTGCTGTTCACCTACCTGCATCTCGCGGCCGAGGTCGAGCTCACGAAAGCCCTCGTCGCGAGCGGGGTGACCGCCATCGCGTATGAGACGGTGCAGCTGCCGTCACGGGCGCTGCCGCTGCTGGCCCCGATGAGCGAGGTCGCCGGGCGCCTCGCGCCCATCGTCGGCGCCAATGCCATGCTCAAACCCAGCGGTGGGCCCGGGCTGCTCGTGCCTGGCGTCCCCGGTACCCACCCGGCGAAGATCGTCGTGCTCGGCGGCGGCGTTGCGGGCACGAATGCGATATCCGTAGCGGTCGGGCTCGGGGCGGATGTGACTGTGCTCGACACGAATATCCAGCGGCTTCGCGAACTCGACGCGCTCTACGCGGGGCGCGTGCGCACGATCGCCTCGAACGGTTTCGAGATCGAGCGTGCGCTGCTCGGCGCCAACATGGTGATCGGCTCGGTGCTCGTGCCCGGGGCCAAGGCGCCCAAGCTCGTGAGCAACGACCTGGTGTCCCGCATGAAACCGGGCAGCGTGCTCGTCGACATCGCCGTCGACCAGGGCGGCTGCTTCGAAGACACGAGGCCGACGACGCACGCAGACCCGACATTCACCGTGCATGGCTCGCTCTTCTACTGTGTGGCGAACATGCCGGGCGCGGTGCCGAACACCTCGACGTACGCGCTCACCAACGCGACAATGCCGTACGTGCGGGCAATAGCGAACCTCGGCTGGAAAGAGGCGCTGCGTGCGGACGCCGCACTCGCGCTCGGGCTCAACACCCATGCCGGGCGCGTCGTCTACGAGCCGGTGGCGGGCGCGCACGGCCTTGACCACCTGCCGCTCGCCGAGGCGCTGGCTGATTAGTAGGGCAGTCGCACCCGGCTCGCGGTGCCGTCTTCGTTGAGCCGCCAGCACAGTTGCGGGTCGGCGCCCAGCGGCGGCGGAAGTTCACGTGACCTCGTGATCGCGCGATAGTCGGCGAGGCTGCATCCGTCGAAGATGATGTCCGCGGCCGGCCGGAGCGCGCCGAGCGCTCCCCAGTGTGACTGCCATTCGTCGACGTCGCCGACCACGATGACGCGTGCGGCGCCGGATGCGAGCGCCGCGGCATCCCCGACAGCTGTCCCAATGTCGATGGCAGGGCCGAGACGGGCAAGGAGCGCGTGGGCTCGACCGCTGACGATCGCCAGGTGCCTGTCGTCGAGTTGCTCGACGAGGGCGGGCGAGTCGGCGGGACGGCGGGGCGCCCCGGAGGCAACCTGCACCCGGCGGCCGTGCCAGAAACCCGCCCCCGCCGGAAGGCCGGCGAGCCACGCCTGCCCCTCGCCGCCGGCGAGCACGAAGTCCTGTCTCGAAGCGTGCGCGAGCAGCAGCCTCGCCCCGGTGAGGTTCGCGAGCGCCTGCGCGTCCGGGGTGAGACGTTGGGCCGCGAGCGCCACCCGGATTCCCCGCGCCGGCCCATCGCGCATTATGGCGACGAGCCGCTCGACGAACACCTGGCGGTACTCCACAGCAAACCTGGACAGCAGCGAGTCGAGGTCGTCGAAGAGCACGAGCCGCTCGCCCGCTTCCACCCGCTCGAGTTCGGCAAGCACATCCCACGCGGCATCGACTGCGGCCGGCAGCCAGACCGGTTCGCCGTGCGCTGCGATTGCCTCGAGCGCCGTCGACTTTCCGCTGCCCGCCGCACCGAGCACGAGCAGGTGGCCATCGCGCGCAGGGTGCCAGACCGCGGGGCCGATGCGCTGCTCGTCGGGAACGTCCTCGATCCCGAAACAGATGGCATCGAAGCCGCGTTGCCCGCCCGCGAGCTGCGCGATCGGCACAGACGATGGCAGCGGATCGCACCACGGTCGCCTGATCGGCGACGAACCTGCCCATCGGCTCACGGCACCATCCGCGTCGGCGGCGCCCGCGATCGCGAATTGCACGAGACGTGGTGGCCCGCCGGCGAGCGACAGGATGCCGCGACCCCGAGCCTGCGCGGGAATGGAAGCCGCGGCATCCGTTCCCACGACCGCGGAACTGTCAGCGCGGTTGTTCACGCGCAGTGAGACCCGGAGGTCGGCATTCGCGAGTACGGAGTCCCTCACCACCCCAGCAGGTCGCTGCGTGCACAGCACGAGGTGCACGCCCAGCGAGCGGCCGCGTGCCGCGATGTCGGCGAACAGGGCGTGCAGGCCCGGATGATCGGCGAGCATCGCGGCAAACTCGTCGACGATGATCACGAGACGCGGGATGGCCGCCCCGCCGTCGATGCTCTTCGCCCCGGCGCCGGCCAGCTCTCGTTCCCGGTAGCGCAGCTCGGCCTTGAGGCTCGCGAGCGCCCTGGCCGCCTGTTGCTCATCGAGGTCGGTGATGATGCCGGCAGTGTGCGGCAGGGCCGCGAGGGCGGCGAACGCCGAGCCGCCCTTGAAGTCGATGAGCAGGAAGTTCACGTCGTCCGGCGAGTACGCGCCGGCCATCGCTATCACCCACGAGACGAGCAGTTCACTCTTGCCACTGCCGGTCGTGCCCCCGATCACCGCATGCGGGCCATGCGCCACGAGATCGACGACCACGGCACCCTCCGCATCGGCGGCGATCGCACAGGCGAGCGTGCCGCCCGTCGGACGGTTCGGCAGCGCCTCGAGGGCCACGCGGGACGGCACCAGCGATTCGGCGGCGACCAGCCCCTCGCGCTGCGCCTGCAGGGTCGCCGACTGCGCCCAGCCGGCGGCCTCATCGAGCGAGACCGCCTCGACACGCACCGGCGCGCGCCGCTCGCGTTGCGGGTGCTGCACGATCGCCGAGCCCGTCTCGCCCCCGGCGCGAACCACGACACCGCAGGCGCCGGGCAGGTCGGCCTCTGAGGCGCCGGCGACCACGATCACGAGCGGCAGCTCCTCGCCCACCTCTCCGAACTCCACGCCCCAGCCCGACCGGGATGCGCCAGGGCCGCGGCGATGCGGGAGCAGCGACATCCATTCGCCTTCCTGCCCGCACGCCGACCACCAATGCTCGTTGGGGGTGAGCGCCCAGGCGAGTTGCAGGGCGATCGCGCGCCCCACGGCTGTCGCCAGCGGCAGCGGCCCGAAAACCCCGATGCCGAGCCGCGCATCGACAGTGACCGGTGCAGCAGCGAGAGTGGATGCTGCGTGCTCCAGCCGATCGAGGGCTTCGGCGACCGACGCGGACGGGCTGGGCTGCCGGGTGCCGCGCTCGAACTCAAGGGCGCTCCCGGCCTCGCCGGAGCCGACAGTAACGAGCATCGGCGCGCCCGCGACGGCACGCCAACGATACGGATCGGCGCCCGGGCGGCCGATGATCGACCGCGCGGCGGGGGTGATCTCGGAGTTCGCGAGACGCTCGAGGGCATGCGCGGACTCGATCTGCCCGAGGGTCTCGCCGGTCTCACGGGTGAACCGCCTGGCCTCGCGCCTGGCCGTGCGGCGCGAACCGATGCGGGAGTCCGCGAGGCTCGCCACGGCCGTGACGGGACCGAGCGCTGCGAACACCAGCGCGAACGGCGACCTGGTCAGCAACCACATCGCGAGAGCCGCGATCACCGGCGCGATCGTGGCGAGCACGGGGATGCGAAACGGCGGGCTGGGTTCGGGCGGGCGCGGAGCCGCTACGCGACCCTTCTGGATGATTGCCACCGGCAGATCCAACCACCACGCTCGGGAGCGGGGGTGTCACACCGGCTTGCCGTGGAATCAGCGCGAAGCGGGCCGGGCGCTGGGGACGTGTCAGCTGACGATGAAGAACTGCTCGCCGATGTCGACGCGGGTGCCACGGACTACCCGGTAGCGTTTGCCCGCGTCGCCGCGCCGCATCGGGCGATCCGGTTCGCGCAGCACCGTGCCGTTCGCTGAAAAGCGGTCGCTCACCCAGAACGCGCCGGCGTCCTGCCCGAATTCCAGGTGGGTCTTCGACACCGATTTGCCCGGGTCCACGATGGTCACGAGCGAGTCGAAGTATTCTCCCGGCTCCGCGACCGGGTTGCGCCCGATGAGGCCCGTTCCGGAGACGCTCACGCTCTCCCCCGTGCTGAACTGCAGGACGAACCTGTCACCACGACCGCTGCGCTCGACGATGCGGGTAGCTTCGACGTCGGAGTCGTCGTCATATGTGGGCTCAGGCGGCGCCTCGGGCGCCACTTCGGGTGGCACCACATCCGACACCCGCGGCAGCCCCCACGGGAACGGGTCGTATGCGACGGTGTCGCTTGGCCGCGCGGTTGGCGCGGCCACCGACTTGCGCACGAACCCACACACCCCGCAGAAGATGTCGGATACCGCGAGCAGCGCACCACACTGGGCGCAGGTCTCGCCCGATGCGTCCATATCGGTGAGATCCCAGACCACTGGGGGGGCGGGTTCTGTGGGTGTGGCGCCCGGTGCCACGACAGCGGCCTCGGGGGCGGGCTCTGGATCGAGCGGCGCGGATGATGGGGACTCGCCTGCCTGCCTGCCGGGCTTAGGCCATGCGGGCGTTTCGACCTCGGGGGCGACAGCGACAGGTTCGGGCTCGGGGGCGAGTTCAGGCACGGCGGCCAACTCGGGCTCGGGCTCGGGCTCGGGCTCGGGCTCAGGCGCTGGTACGGCGGCCAACTCGGGCTCCGACACCACGGACAGCTCCGGCTCAGCGGCCGGCGATTCGGCAGACGATTCGGCAGACGCGTTCCTCGCCGATGCCGGAGGTTCGGCGAACACGGCGTCGGCAGCACGGGGCGGCTCGACAAGCGCAGGGCCGGGCGCGGCATCCGCGTTCGCAACAGGGCGGCGAGGAGACGGCGCATCCACGGCATCCTCGGGTTTGGGGCGCGCACCGGGCTGGTGCTCTGCTACGGATGAGGGCCAGCGACTCGAGGCGGCTACGGCACTCGCGGATGCCTTCGAGCGCGACTTCGCCTCCGCCCGGGCGGGAACCGGGCGGCCGCATTCACCACAGAACATCGCCCCTTCGGGGAGGTCGGTGCCGCAGTAAGAGCAGATCACAGGCCGGTCCTTCTATCTCTGAACAGCGTCCTGACACTATAACCACCGAGTGAACGCAACGAGACACGCGTCTTGATGCGCTGCCAGCGGCTGAGGCCGGCATCCAGGGATGCCTCGAGCTCGTCGACGGCGCGCCAGACGCTCTCGGCGTCCGCGGCATCCGGCTCGCCAGGGGAGAATACCGCTCGGTCCGCGACCGCGGCGAGCACCTGGGATTGCACTCCCCCCGCGATCGTCGCGACCTCGCTGCGGGTCGCGGATGCCGCGGGGCTCAGCCCGTGGTCGACGACGGAGTCCTCGAACTCCTGCCATCCGCCGCTTATGCGGTCGATGAGGTTCGGTGCCTTCATGCGCAGGCGTCGGCGTCGGACTTTGGCGGCGATGATCACGATGAATGGGGCGAGAAGCACGGCGACGACGACGAGGATCCAGGCGGCCACCCGCAGGATGCCGAGAACGAGTTGCAGCACCGGGTCCAGGTCGGGAGGCAGGTCCTGCTGCGTATCCGGGGTGGTCTGCCGGTTGGAGTTGTCGGTCTCGCTGACGGGTGGGGGAACGACTGTCTGCGGGCGTGCCACCTGCGAGGTGTCCTTGGGCAGTTCGTCCGGGATCGGTCGCAGGGCGGGCGTCGGGTCGATCGCCACCCAGCCGTACTGCGCGGTGTCCACTTCGATCCAGGCCGAGACGTCGGCGCCGGTGACCTGGCCCGCGGAGGGGACGAAGCCGAACACCACCCTGGCGGGAAAGCCGATGTCCTGCGCCATGAGCGACGCCGCCACCGCGTACTGCTCGGCGTCGCCGATCATGCGCGGCGCCGTCATGAGCTCGGTGAGGCGATCGGCGGCATGACCAGAGCGGCTCGCCGGCTCGTCTTTGCTGATGCCGTGGCTGATGTATCCGTCTTTTGCGAGGCCGGCGAGCATTGCCGCGAGGCGCGGCCCCGCACCCTGCACGGTGCCGATGTACTCCTCGAGCTTGGCTGTGAGCGCGTCCGGCACATTCTTCGGATGGGGAACCGTCGCCGAGCCCGGCTCGAGGCTCGGGATGTCGCCGACAGCTGGCTGCCGCGGGATGACCGCGTCGAGCGTGTACGAGTCGCCCGACTGGACGCCCCCGATCACCGCGGCCGTGCCCGAGACGTCGTTGTAATAGAACGCATCCCTCAGGCCGCCCGCCGTCGTGCCGGAGAACGCTACGGACTCCAACTTGCCCACGGTCGGCAGCCAGACGCCGGAATACCCCCTGATCGTTACCGCGATGCTCACCGGATCGCCGGAGACCGCCGACTGGTCGAACTTTGACGGCACGCGGGTGAACGACCCCGATTCGGTCGTCTGCGCCCCGCTGCCGACCGAGTAGACAACCCCGTCATAGCTGTCGAGGGTGGCGATCCTGATGCGGGAGCCATCCGGCAACCCGGTCACGTCGAACAGCACTCCCGATGCCGCCGGGGGTTGCAGGTACTTGCGGAAGCCCGCGAGCGGGCTCACGTAGTCGCGCGGGTCGAACGGCTGCTGGATGGCCGTGCGCAAAACAGTGCGGTCCGCCACGGGAGGAAGGGCATTCGCGACGGTAGCGGCCCCGGCCGAGGCGATCGCGAGGATCAGCCCGGCGCTGAGGGCCGTGCGCAGGCCGGCGAAACCCAGCTCGCCGGGTCGTGCTGCGGTTGCATCCCTCGCGAGCGACTGCGCCGCAAGCAGGCGGATCGCGGCGCGGCGACGATACCAGCGGAACCAGACAAGCCAGAGCAGCAGCACGACGAGAAGCGCGATTGGCGCGTCGAGCGGGCGACTCGGAAAATTGGGCCCGAACGCCGTCGCGAGAATGAAGAGCACGACTGGTGCGATGACGGCTGGTTCGCCCCGGCGGGCACGCAGCGCAGTGGACAGGCCGACTACGACGGTCGCGAGCACGAGCACGAGCGCCGGAACGAGCAGCGCCTGGTAGTCGCCGACGGGCAGCGAGATCGTCAGCAGTTGCTTCCAGCCCAGGGCAACGCCGGTAACCAGATCCTGCAGCCCGCCGAGTGTCGGGAGCACCCCGTATTCGGCCTTGGTCGGCACAGCCACTGCGACACCGACGGCGAGGAACGCGAGGATCGTGGCGACCATGACCACGAGCGATGACCAGCGGAAGACGGCTCCGAGGATGGCGATGAGCGATCCAGCGACGAGGGCAACTGCCACGAGCACGATGAGGCTCGTGCCGCGGTAGATCGGCCACAGCGCAGACGTGGCGACAATCGTCGCGAGCCACAGCATCCCGGTGTTGACGAGCACGAATTGCACTGTGGGGCGCATGCGGGTTGCCGGGGTGACGCGTCGCTTCTCCGCCGCCGGCCTGGCTGGCGAGCCCGCCGGCTTGCGGGTCGCGCCTTCGTCGGCGTCGACGGTGCTCATGCTGCCTTCGATCGGGACAAGGACTTCTGCAGGTCGTCGAGATAGCCGATGGTGAGCACGCTCAGCCCCGCCACGCGGCGCAACCCCGGTGCCTTGTCCGGGTCGCAGACGACAGCGACGACCTCCACGCCGAGCGGAAACTTCGTGGATGCCGCGCGCAGTTGCTGCGGCGTCACCCCCGAACCGCACACGAGGAACGCGACGGAAACGCCCCCGGCCTGCTCACCGGTCACCCTGGCAACGTCGGTGATGGTCAGGGCGGTCTCGGAGTGCTCGACGACGGCAAGATCGTCGAGCAGGCGGGTGCGCGTGAGTGTCGAGAGCAAGCGAACCGCGAAAACCTTGTGCTTCGCGAACTCCGGCGTCGTCTCGCTCGCAACGACCGTGACTGTGCGGGCATCCCTGATCGCACGCGCGCCGAGTGAACCAGCGACGCTCACCGCCATCTCGAACTCGTCCTCGGTTTCGTAGTCAGAGCTTGCGAGGCTCAACGCGATGACGAGATGGCTGCGCCGTGTCTCTTCGAACTGCCGCACCATGTAGGTGCCGGTGCGCGCTGTCGACTTCCAGTGGATGTAGCGGCGCTCGTCGCCGGGAACGTACTCGCGCAGCGCGTGAAACGACACGTCGTTGTTCGAGAGGTCGCGCGTGGGGTTGCCCTCGAGGTCGCGGATGAAGCCTGTGCTCATGCTCGGGATGCCGATCGTGCGGGGATGCACGAACAGCTGGGCCTCATCCGTCCAGATCAACTCCCTGCGCACGATGCCGACCGGGTCGGCGCGTACCGTGCGCACCGGGCCGACGGGGATCACTCCGCGGCGGGCTGTGGGAATGACGAACTCGTGGGTGAGTGCTGCACCCCTCCTGAGGCCAGGAAGCGCGACTTCGGCCAGCCCGGCACCGACGGGGATCTCTACAGTGACGCCCAGCGCCCGGGTGCGGCCGGGGTTGCTCACGATGATCTCGCCGACGGCCCGCTCACCGACGACTACCCTGCTGTGCGGCACGCGCAGCTCGATCGCGATCGAGCTGCGCCCGACGAGATAGATCACGGCGATGATGACTATCGCAAGGCAGGCATACCCCACAACGACGAGTTCGAGCCAGCCGAGCCCGTAGCCGAAGCCCAGCGCGACCGGGATGAAGGTGAAGATCGCCCAGCCGAGCGGAGTGACCACAGCGGCGACCCGGTCGAATCCCCTGGTCGCGAGTTGACGGGCGCCCGTGACGAATCGAACAGTCGCGATGATCGCGTCGGCGAGAAATCCGGTGCGGTCGCCGACGATGCGCGTGCGGGCATTGGTGAGGCCCTTCGTTCCCGTGCTGAACTGCGAATCGAAGCGACCGCTCGTCGGGGCCGCCTTGAGCACCGTTTTCGGGGTCGTCGAACGCCGCGTCGACCATCGGGTCGGCCTCGGCTCGGTCGCTGCGGGTCGTACCGCCATCACACGGCTTGCCGTTCGCTCGGCGGCGAGGTCTCGATGAGAATCTGACCCATGATGCTCGACGCCGTCACCCCGTCGAACTCGGCTTCGGGGTCGATGACCAGGCGATGGGCGAGCACCGGCTCGGTAAGCGCCTTCACGTCATCGGGGATCACATAGTGCCGCCCGCTGGCAGCCGCAAGCGTCTTCGCCGTGCGGATCAGGGCGAGGGCGCCGCGCACGCTCGCGCCGAGGCGCACCTCGGGTGCCGTCCTCGTCGCCTCGACGAGCCTGCCGACGTAGTCGTTGATGGTCGGGTCGACGTGCACGGTGCGGGCGAGCTGGCCCATCTCGGTCACGACATCGGCGGTCACGATGGGCGGCACTGTCGTCTCGTGCGCCTTGGTGCCTGCGCCCTCGAGGATGCGCAGGGTGGATGAGTGGTCCGGGTAGCCGATGGACGCCTTCATGATGAACCTGTCGAGCTGCGCCTCGGGAAGGCGGTAGGTTCCTGCCTGCTCGATGGGATTCTGGGTGGCAATGACCATGAACGGCGCCCCGACCGGGTGGCTCACCCCGTCCACGGTGACGTGCGCCTCCTCCATGACCTCGAGGAGCGCCGACTGCGTCTTCGGGCTCGCCCGGTTGATCTCGTCGGCGAGCACGATGTTCGCGAAGATCGGGCCGGGGTGGAACGCGAACTCGGCTTTGCCCTGGTCGTAGATGCTGACCCCGGTGATGTCACCCGGCAGCAGGTCCGGCGTGAACTGGATGCGACTGCTCGTGCCCGCGACACTCTGGGCCATGGCGCGGGCGAACGAGGTCTTGCCCGTGCCGGGGAAGTCTTCGAGCAGGAGGTGACCCTCACTGAGCAGGGCGGTGAAACCCAGCCTGATGACGAACGTCTTGCCCAGCAGCACCTGGTCGACATTGGCGACGAGCCGGTTGAAGATGTCGGCGAACCAGGTGGCCTGCTCGGGAGTCATGGTCATGCTGTGCCCCTCATTAGTTGCTCGAATAGGTGAAGTCGTAGGCCTGGCCGCCGTTGGCGATGACCCTGATCGTCAGGTGCACCCGGCCCGGGCCGGTCGCGTCGCAATGGCCCGGCGCTGCGGTGTTGGCGTCGGCGAACCCGACCTGCCCATCACAGGTGTACTGGATGTTCTCGTAGGCGGGTCCGGTTGGCCAGCCTAGCCAGTCGAAGCTGCCGCCTCCCAGCCCCAGTCCGGTGGGCGTGAACGCGGGCTGCTCGCCGTTCGGCAGGCGCGGGTCGACAGCCACGAGCCCGGTGGAGAATGCGCCGGACTGGGAGTCGTTGCAGAGCGGGCCGGAATCGTAACTGCGGCAGGCACGGGCCTGCACGGTTATGGGCTGACCGTACTGCGAGTCGTCGGCCGTGAGCGGGGATCCGACCGAGACCGGCCCGCGCTCGCCGCCGACTGTGCTGCCCCCGCCCAGCACGTAGTAGAGCGAGTAGTCACTGGTCAGCGCGCTGCCGCCCATCGCGCCTCCCGTGATCACCACGTCGAACGCCGCACCGTTCTGTACGAGCGCGAAGGTGAGGGAGGTTATGGCGCCCGGCTTGGTGTGCGCGACGACGGAAGGGCTTGCCGTGCAGCCCTGCGCGTTGAACGCGAACACGATGAGCGAGTATGTGCCGTCCGGCGACAGGCCGGAGAGCTGGGCCGACGTGGCGCCGGTGGTGGGGCCGGCCGGGCACGATGGTGCCGCTCCGGTGTATGCCAGCGCCGCGTATCCGGTTATCGCGCTACCGTTGTCGGCGAACTTGCCGGGCCAGTCGAGCTGTACCGACGTGTCGGTCAGCGAGGTCGCGAGCGGGGCGCCGATCGCGATGGGTGGGCCGGCGGGAACGTCAGACCGGGGTTCGCTCGTGTTCCACACCGAAAGTGCGGTGTAGGCCTGGTTGCGGGGGCTCACCGTGTAGGTGACCGCGACTCCGTTATCGAGCGGCCCGAGGGCTGTCGAGTCGATGCTGCAGGTGCCGCCGCTGCAGATGCCGACGCCGAAGTCGCCAGAGTAGCCGCCCACGGAGACGTGGTACGTGTCCACGGGCGAACCGCCCGATGGGGTGCTCACCGAGTTCCAGGTCAGGTGCAGCCCGTGGTCGAACGGCGATGACGAAAGCACAGTCGGGGCCGGCGGGATGATGTCAGACCAGACCTCGTCGGCGAGCGTCACCGGGTCGGAGTCGCCGATCGCGTTGGTGGCGATCACCGTGATGAGCACGGAGTTCGACGGCCCGTTGCCCGCCGTTGAGATCGCGCAAGTGGTGCCCGTGCAGACTTTCGAGTCGATGACCGTGCTGCCGCTGGTCGCCGTGACCTTATAACCCGTTATCGGGGAGTTGTTGAATGAGCCGGCGTTCCAACGCATGGTGATCTGCTGGTCGCCGAATCCCGTGGGGCCGATGTTGGACACCGGGTCGGGACGATCCTGCACCGAGATCGTTATCGTGCCCCAGACGTAGCGGTCAGGGTCCCCTGTCGCATCGGCCACCTGGTACTGGAGCGTCACATCCCCCGGCGTTGCGGTGGAGGCGATCGTGGCAGTAAGGGATGACTTGTCCGCGCTTGGCACGATGTCGATTCCGGGAGGCAGGCTCGCGCCGTCCAGTCCGCGGATGTCGACAACCCGCAGTGGAGTGCCGGGGAAGGGGTTTGTCGCCTCGTCGTTGGTGAGCACATCGACAGTCGTGGTGCCGCCGCGCCTGGCCACGGCAGCGTCATCCGCGGGTTTCGGCAACGGGCGAGTCGACTGGACGATCGACAGTTCGATGCGGCCCGACTTGCCCTCAGACACCGCGTCACGCACCGAAAGCGACATCGCCGTTGTCGAACCCTTGACGGCGTTCGTGTCGGCCTTGAGGGTGAGCAGGCTGCCGCTGAGCGTGGAAGTGAATCCGACGGGCAGCGGGGCCAGTTCTGAGTAGACGAGCTCGCCGAGATCCTTGGGATAGGGGTAGCTGGTGAGCTTGAGAAGGTCGATGACCTTCTCCTCGCCGGGCTCGAAGGCGATCACGGCGCCGCCGAAGTCCGGCGGCTGGTTGTCTCTCGGGTCAACGGTTATCGGCAGCACCAGGATCGCAGTCCTGCCGTTCGGATCGGTCGCCGACGTGCCGTCGGTGACCTCGAACGAGATCGAGGCGGGGCCGAAGTACTTGTCGGCTGACGTGAATACGAGGGTGTGGTCATCCCGCACGAGGTTGTCGCCGTTCGCGTGGGTAGCCGCGACCGTGCTCGAGTCCGTCAGGCGCACCTGCTTGCCACCGACAGCGATGACATAGTCGTTGAGATTGATGACGAGCTGGTCTTCGCTGTTCACCCGCAGGGCGGCGGCGCGGCGGTCCACCTGGGGCAGCGCGTCGTCGGTTCCCGGCACCCGGATGAACGCGTACGTGAATATCGACGGGTCCTGCGGATTCGTGACCTTGAACGGGATGATCTGGCTCTTCGGACCGACAGTCACCTCGATCCGCTTGCCCGGCGTGACCTGCGCGACGCTGTCATAGCCCGGGTAGACGGAGAGACCAACCGACCGGTCGGCGCCATCGGCGTAGAACACGTGGGCAAGCACGTCGACGGTGACCTTGCTGCGGTCGAGGATGTCGGAGAGAGTGAGCACGGTGTCCGTGGCCACCGGCCGCGACAGTGGCGCATTCGGGTCGACGGTCACCCTGATGAAGTTCTGGCTGGTACCGCCGGTGTCGTTTTCGATCGTGTAGATCACGCCGTAGCTGCCCGGCGTGCGCGGTGGGGTGACGGCCACGACATCCTGCACGATCTTCGCCGTCGTCACCGTGTCGTTCGGTATCGCGGAGGTGATGGTCAGCGGGCTGCCGTCGGGATCCGAGTCGTTGGCGAGCACCTGCACAGAGACCGTCACGCCGGGGCGCACAGTCACCTCGTCGACGATCGCGACCGGGTTGCGTGCACCCGCGAGCCGCGGGCTGATGCCGATGCGGATGGTGCCGGTCGCGCGGGCGCCGAGGGAGTCGATGACCCCGTAGGTGAACGTGTCCGTTCCTGCCGAGTACTGGCCGGCCTGGTACACGATGGTGTTCGACTCGAGGTCGATGACCGAGCCTTTCTGCGGGTTCGAGGACTGGCCGAGCAGTTGCACGGAGTCACCGTCCGGGTCGATGCCCGTGATCGGGATCGTGACGCGAACAGTCTCGCCGGCGATCACGCGAGCCGTGACCGTCGCGGGCACGGGGGCGTTGTTGGTCGCGACATCCGCCTCGCGCACCGCGATATGCACGAGTGCCGTCGCTGCCTGACCGTCGGGCCCGGTCACCTGGTAGGCGGCGGTGAAGTTGCCCGTCTTGTCGGGCGCAAGGTAACGCAGCACGTTGCCGGAGGCGAAGAGCAGGCCGGAATCGGCCGGCAGCTCCTGGTCGAGTCTGGGCTGGAGGGTGAGGTCGAGGCCGTCTGGATGCTCGTCGTTGTTGAGCACAGGGATGTCGATCGCCTCGCCGACACGCACGGTGACGCTGTCGTCGTTGGCAACCGGCGGCTGCACGTGGGAAGGCGTAGGAATCTCGATGACGGTGATGACGCCCTCGGCCTCTGCGAGGCCGTTGCTGACACGGTAGTTGAACGTGACGGGGCCGTTGTCGAGCGGCTTGTCGAGACTCACCCGCACGATGCGCTGTTCGAGCACCTCGGCGCGCACGCCGGAGTTCGCCGGAAGGTTCATGACGCCCGTGACGAGCAACACGCCCCCAGCCGGGTCGTAGTCGGTGCCCGCGACGTCGATGCGCTCGTTGCGCAGGGTCTTGACGAATACCGTTTTGGGCAGGGTTATCGGCTTCGTGTTGGCATCGGGCGGAGATGCCACGTCGATGCGGACGAGTCCGGTCACCGTCTGTGTGCCGTCGGTGACCACGTATTCGAGATAGTGGCTGCGCACCTGGTCACTCGTGAAGCGGAACGTGCCCGTCTCGTAGCTCGGGGTGATCGTGACATCCGTCTTCGCGGGAACGCTGTTCAGCCGAACGGTGCCAGTGCCGCCACGCACATGCTCGAGCGGCGAGACAGTGATTTCCTGGCCCGCATAGGTGAGCATCACGAATGGGTCGGGGATGATGGGCACTTCGCCTGCGGGCTTCACCGACACGGAGACGCTTCCCGAACTCTCCGCGGTGCCGTCGGAGACCACGAGCGTCACGAGCTTGAGATCGCCGCCCTTGCCGGAATCGGAGTAGACGATGGTCCCCTCCGGCTTGTAGGTGACCGCGTCCGGGCTGCCCACCGACGCGCTCGTCAGGTAGAAGGCATCCCCATCCGGATCGACCCAGTCGCCGAGCACCTGTGTGGTTACCCGTCCGCCGGACTGCACGATCGCCTTCGTCTCGCGCACCTGCTCCGGCGGGGAGTTCTCGTTCGCCGCCCTGATCGTCACGACGACGTTCGCCGTCGCCGAGCCGCCGCGACCGTCTGTGATCGTGTAGCTGAACTTGACCGGCGCTGTCGCCCCGGCCGCTACTGTGAGCTGGATCTGCTGCCGCTCGTTGATGAGGTCGATCCTGCCCACGTTCTCGTCGAGTGGCACGAGGTCGCTGATCACGAGCACGTCGCCGTTGGGATCGTAATCGTTGAGCAGCACTGGCAATACTGTGGAGCGGCCGGGGCGCGCGCCGAACGCGTCGTCGACGGCGATCGGCGGCTGCTGTACCTTCTCGACCTGCGGGGGGATGTTGTTGTCGTTCTGCTGCTCCTGGGGCGGCGTGTTGTCCGCGGGGATCAGGTCATCCCAGTTGTCGATGAGCTCACCGGTGCGCTGCACCGCCCAGGTGGCTCCCGAGCGCCTGTCGTTGAGCACCGCCCGATCGCCGTTCGTCACGAATGACAGCCGGGCGTTGCCCGCCATGCTGGCCAGCGAGAGAGTCGTGCCGTTGCCCCCGTCGCTTGCGCAGCGCCGCCAATTGTCGCCGTTCGTCCACGCGGCGAACTCGCAGCCGCCGATCGCGAGCGGTCTCGCGGCCGTGCCTGCCTTGCCCGCAACGAGCGCGACGGCAGCCGCCCCGCTGAGCGGTGCGCTGATCAGGCCGCCGGAATACCCGACGAGCACCCTGTCGCCCGCGGTGCTCGCCCATTGCAGCACGGGCCCGGAGCCGGAGCCGATGATGCCGGAGATGTCTACCGCGCGGCCGTCGAGGTAGAGGCGGTTGGCGTCTGCGTCGAGCACCGCCCAGTGGCCTGCGACGGAGGTGATGCTGAGGTTCGTCGCCCCAGCGGGGAAAGTCACCGCCTGGGTCGACTCGACAGTGTCCGACGCTGCAGCATTCACCCGGTAGACCAGGCCGGTGGATGGCGAGTATGCGTAGAGCAGGCCGTCGGGGTCGACGCTCACCACTGCGCCGACTCCGAGGCTCAGGGTCGAGTCCGACTGCGCGTCGAAGGCCGCGAGATCGGGCATGGCGACGATCCATACCTCGCCGGTTCCCCGCTCGAGAATGACGACCCTGTTGCCAGCGATGAACACATCCGGCTGGTTCGGCGGCAGTGGCACACTGTCGGTGATGGCTGACGTCGCCGGATCGACGATATCGATCTTCGCCTCGGTGCGGTCGAACAGAAGCACGGTCTCGCCGCGCTGCAGCACGTCGAGGTCGCTGCCAGTGCTCGACACGACAGTGTTGAGCTCGAGCACTTCGGTGTTCGCACGCCCGATCGCCTGCCTGCCGCTGTTCGCCACCCACACCGAACCGTCGCCGAGGTTGAGGTGCTGCGCCGTGTAACCGCTCGAGACGATCGCGACCGTGGCGACGAGCGCGGCGATAACCGTGCCGCTCGTCGCGCTGGCGACGAGCGGGCGGTGGGCTGCCAGCCATTTCCTAAACACTGTCAACCATCACGCAGGAACGTCTGCGCACTTCTCGCTGCTCGGATTTCCCGTCTTACCCTCGCGATTGACGGTCACGGTTATGCAGACCCGTTCCCCGGGCGTCGCATCGACGACGAAGCTGCCGCCACGCTGCTGCACCGACGGCTGGCCGGTGCCCGTGGAGATCTGGTACGTGTCCGCGTCCTGGATGCCAGGGTCGCCCCACGCGAATCGCACAGTGTGATCCTGCACTGTCGCGGAAATGTCGCTGACGGTCGGAATATCGCTCGATCCCGACCTGATGAGCACGACTGTGGCTGTGGCGCCCAGCGCGATCACCAGCACCGTCGCAGCGACGAGAACCCAGGTGATAACGCGCACTCCCCGCGGCGGCGGCTGCTTGGGCCGGGTGCCTGTGCTCCGCGGCACATTGCGTGAATCACGCACGGTGCCGATGCCGCTGTACGCGGCATCCCCGACTGCACCGCGGCGCTTGCGCCTGCGCTGCGCGACAGACGACACGGCGACCTGGGCGCCGCGAACGTTTGTGCGATCCTCCAGGTCGGCAACCGTCGCGTGGGCCCACTCGTCCATCGCGACCTCGACGGGCGTCTGGGGCACGCCGAGCTCGGTCTCCACTGCCTGCAGCTCGTGTACGAGTTCGAGCACGGTTGCCGGCCGGTTGTCCGGTCGCCGTGACATCGCCCTCGCGAGCGCGCGCTCGAGGCTCGGCGGCACGTCGCCGCGATTGACGGGCTGTGGCCTGGCCTTGTTTATGCGCGCGATCAGGTCGGCCGACTTGTTCGACTCCCCCGGGATCTCGAATGGCGATCGCCCGGCCAGCAGCGAGTACACGGTCGCGGCGAATGCCCAGACTTCGGACTCGATCGAGCCGGCAGTCTCGTCCATGAGCACTTCGGGGGCTGACCAGGGAATCGACATGCCCACCGCCTCGCGGTCGCCGGACTCGCTCAGCGTTGCCGCGATACCGAAGTCGGACAGCACGGGATGCCCGTAGGCGGTCAGCAGGATATTCGACGGCTTGATGTCGCGGTGCAACACCCCGGCGCGGTGCGCGGTCTCGACGGCGCTGCCGATCCTGACCGCGATGCGGAGCACCTCTGCCACCGGCAGTCGCTCAGCACGGTAGCGCTGGCTCAGGGCGGACGAGCAGAGTTCCATGACGAGGTACGGGCGCCCATCGGATGACACGCTCGCCTGGTACACGGTGAGGATCGAGGGATGCGCGCTCAACTGGGCCATGAGGTTCGCTTCGGCCTGGAACATCTGGCGAACCTGGTCATTGACGACCTCGCTCAGCATGACCTTGACGGCCACCTGCCGGCGCGGCATGTTCTGTTCATAGAGGAACACGTCGGCGAAACCACCGGAGCCGAGAATGTGGATGTGCGAGAAACCGGGCAGCGTCGGGGGCTGGGATGGTAGTCGGCGCGCCACGAACACCCCCTCATAGCCTCTGTGCGGATTTCCCATTGTAGGCAGGTGAGGGGTGCGAATCAGCGCCCTATCCCCCTAACGGGGGGCGCGCCCCGCCACCCCCATTACGCGGTGAGACAAACCGTGCTAGGGGCGCCTACACGAGCTTTCGGCGGGGTTCGGTGTCTTCGGTCTCGAGCGGTTCGGGGGCTTCGAGCACGTCCACGACTATCGCCGTGACGTTATCGCGCCCCCCGGATGCGAGGGCGGCATCGATGAGCGCGCCCGCCGTCTGCACCGGCGTCAGGCCCGCGGCGAGGTGCATCCTGATGTTCTCGTCGGTCACCTCTTTGGTGAGACCGTCGGTACACATGAGAAAGCGCAGGCCGGCATGCAGCTGCACCATCCAGAAGTCCGGCATGGGGGGCGCGTTGAAACCGACGGCGCGGGTGATGACGTTGCTGTCGGGGTGGTGTTCCGCCTCGTCCCTCGTGAGCGCGCCGGCCTCGACGAGCTCCTGCACCACTGAGTGGTCGACCGTCACCTGGAACAGCTCGTTTCGATCGAAGCAGTACACCCTGCTGTCGCCGATATTGAATACCGCGAAGTACGGGTCGTCGTCCTGCAGCGTGAGCACGGCACCCGTGACCGTCGTGCCGACGCCGAGAACGCTGTCCGCCGCGATCTCGGTGATATCGGCGGTCGCGGCTTCGAGGGCCCGCTCGATCGCACGCGGGCTGAGGAAGTCTTCCGTGACGATCTCGGCGAGGCGCTCGACTACTGCCGCGCTCGCGAGGTCCCCGGCAGAGTGCCCGCCCATGCCGTCGGCCACGGCGAACAGCGGGGAGCGCGCGACGAAGCTGTCCTCGTTCGCCGCCCTGCGCTTGCCCGTGTCGGTCGCGGCGGCCCAGGCGATCCTGAGCACGGCATCCCGCCCTGGGATCGCTATCGAAAAGTCTTCGTTGCTGTCGCCGATGCCGGTCACAGGAACGGCTCCGCATCGTCGGGCACGGCGAGGCGCTGCATGGGCAGGATCTGGAGCACATTGTCGTCCCCGATGTCGACGAGGGTTCCCGGCGAGATCACGACAGACTCACCCTGCCTGAGCTTGCGCGGCACGCTGCCCGGCACCATGACAATCGAGCCGTTCGTGCTCTTCAGGTCGGTGACGATGACCGATGATCCCAGCTGTCGCAGTTCGATATGCGTCGCCGAGACCTCCTTGAGGGGAGATGGCACCCGCAGCAGCCGGGGTGCAGGACCACGCACGATGCGCGGGGATGCCGGGCGCCTGCCGATGAAACACGGCCGGTCGAGGGTGATCGCCTCGGTGCGCGCGCCGACCCTGAACTGGTAATACTGTGCGGTCGCCTGCGCCGGTTGCGCCGCCGAGGGGCGCTCCGGGCGCTCAAGGTCGGTCTCGACGATGAGCGTGTTCTCGATATCGGCGGTCGCCGGCTCCGGCTCGTCTACCGTCGCGCGCGGGGCAGGGACGACAGTCGCATCGAAGTCATCAGCCACACACCAAGTGTATGCACGGGGCAGACGGGGCAACCGCTGCCTCGCCGTCGAAGGATGGCGGTGGAGCCGCAGCCGATGAAAGCTCAGCCTATGAACGACATGACGTGCTTGACGCGCGTGTAGTCCTCGAAGCCGTAGCTCGAGAGGTCCTTGCCGTAGCCGGAGTGTTTGAAACCGCCGTGCGGCATCTCGGCGACGAGCGGGATGTGGGTGTTTATCCACACGCAGCCGAAGTCGAGGTGCTTTGCGAACCGCATCGCGCGCGAGTGATCCTTCGTCCACACGCTCGAGGCGAGGCCGTACTGCACGCCGTTCGCCCAGTCGAGGGCCTGCTTCTCGTCGGTGAAGGACTGCACGGTGATCACCGGCCCGAAGATCTCGTTCTGGATCGCGTCATCCGTCTGCTTGAGGCCGGACACAATCGTGGCCTCGTAGTAGTAGCCCGTCGAGCCCTGGCGCTTGCCACCCAGCTCGACATTCGCGTTCGACGGAAGCGCGTCGATGATTGCGGACACCCGCTCCAGCTGGGTCGCGTTGTTCACCGGCCCGAACAGGATGTCGTCTGCGTCAGGCGCTCCCGTCTTCGCGTTGGCCTTCGCGTATGCACTGAGCGCCGCGACGAATTCGTCGTGGATGCCCGACTGCACGAGCACACGCGTCGCCGCCGTGCAGTCCTGGCCGGCGTTGAAGTAGCCGGCGATCGCGATGCCCTCGACTGCGGAGGGGATGTCGGCGTCATCGAAGACGATGACCGGCGCCTTGCCCCCGAGCTCGAGGTGCACTCGCTTGAGGTCGTTGGCCGCGGCCTTCGCGACCTCCATGCCCGCACGCACCGACCCCGTTATCGACACCATCTGGGGTGTCTTGTTGTCGATCATGAGGCCTCCGGTCGTGCGGTCGCCGGTGATCACGTTGAGCACCCCCTTAGGCAGGAACTCGGCAGCGACCTCCGCGAGCAGCAGGGTTGACGATGGCGTGGTGTCGCTCGGCTTGAGCACAGTCGTGTTACCGGCGGCGATCGCCGGGGCGACCTTCCAAACGGCCATGTTGAGCGGGTAGTTCCATGGAGTGACCTGGCCGATAACGCCGATCGGCTCACGGCGGATCGACGAGGTGTGGTCTTTCATGTACTCGCCGGACGCCATGCCCGAGAGGTGCCTTGCCTCCCCCGCGAAGAAGCGGAGCTGGTCGACCGACAGCAGGATCTCATCCGCAACAAGGGATGCCCGGGGCTTGCCCGTGTCCTTCGACTCGAGGTCGGCGAACTCCTCCGCCCGTGCCTCCATCGCGTCCGCGATGCGGAACAGGGCGAGCTGGCGCTCGGCAGGTGTGGTCTCGCCCCACTGCTCGAACGCGGCGGATGCCGCGGAGAACGCGGCATCCACGTCGGCGCTGCCAGACACCGGGGAGGACGCGTAGGCCTCCTCGGTCGCGGGGTCGATCACGTCGAAGCTCGAATCGCCCTTCGCCGAGACGTACTCGCCGTTGATGAAGTTGCGGATTTCCTTGGCAGCCATGGCAACTAACTTACCCACCAGCGCAGGCATGCGGCGAGCCCTTCGGCTGTCGATTTCGACAGTGATTTCGCGCAACGGGTGCGGAATCGCTTGTGAGAGCGGACGGGCACTGACAGAATCGAGCCATGAGCCCCTCCCCGCGCCAACCCGGTGCGAAACCCGTGCAACTCGATGACGTCTCCAAGGCGATCATCGAGCAGCTGCAGGGCGACGGGCGACGGTCGTACGCGGAGATCGGCAAAGCCGTCGGCCTGAGTGAGGCGGCTGTGCGCCAGCGGGTGCAGAAACTCACCGACTCCGGCGTCATGCAGGTTGTCGCCGTCACGGACCCGATGCAGCTGGGCTTCTATCGCCAGGCGATGATCGGCATCCGGGTGGCCGGCGACACGACAGTCGTCGCCGAGAAGCTCGGGCGGCTTTCCGCTGTCGACTACATCGTGCTCACCGCAGGCAGCTTCGACATCCTGGTCGAAGTGGTTTGCGAGAACGACGAAGACCTCATCGACCTGCTCAACAAGCAGATCCGGGGTATCGAAGGCGTGCAGTCGACGGAGACCTTCGTGTATCTCAAGCTCCTGAAGCAGTTCTACAACTGGGGAACAAGGTAAAGACCATGAGCACCACCGACGCCAAGACCTGGAACGACGCAGACCTGCAGCAGAAAGCGAAGGACCATCTCTGGATGCACTTCGCCCGCCAATCCGTCATGGAAGACGGCCACGGGGTCCCGATAATCGTCAAGGGTGATGGACACCACATCTGGGACTCCACCGGCAAGAAGTACTTCGACGGCCTCAGTGGCCTGTTCGTCGTGAACGCCGGCCACGGGCGCAAACGCCTCGCCGAGGTTGCGGCGAAGCAGGCCGGGGAGCTCGCGTTCTTCCCGATCTGGTCGTACGCGCATCCCAACGCCATCGAACTCGCCGACCGCCTCGCCTCCTACGCGCCGGGCGACCTCAACCGGGTGTTCTTCTCCACCGGCGGTGGTGAAGCCGTCGAGACCGCGTTCAAGCTCGCGAAGTACTACTGGAAGCTGCAGGGCAGGCCCTACAAGCACAAGGTGATCTCGCGCGCCGTCGCCTACCACGGCACACCGCAGGGAGCGCTCGCGATCACGGGCATCCCGGCGATGAAAGAGATGTTCGAGCCCATCGTGCCGGGCGGCTTCCGAGTGCCGAACACCAACTACTACCGCGCCGATGAGATGGGATTCACCGGCACCGAGGAAGAGTTCGGCCTGTGGGCCGCGAACCGCATCGAGGAGATGATCATCTTCGAAGGCCCGGAAACCGTCGCGGCGGTCTTCCTCGAGCCCGTGCAGAACTCGGGCGGATGCTTCCCACCCCCTGCTGGGTACTTCAAGCGGGTGCGCGAGATCTGCGACAAGTACGACGTGCTGCTCGTGAGCGACGAGGTGATCTGCGCGTTCGGACGCATCGGCCACATGTTCGCGTGCGACGCATACGATTACGTGCCCGACATGATCACTTGCGCCAAAGGCATGACGAGTGGTTACTCCCCCATCGGCGCGACAATCGTCTCCGACAAGGTGTACGAGCCGTTCAAGCACGGCACGACGTCGTTTTACCATGGCTACACATTCGGCGGGCATCCGGTGTCGTCCGCCGTCGCGCTCGCCAACCTCGACATCTTCGAGGAAGAGAAGCTCAACGAGAATGTGCGCGCCAACTCGCCACTGTTCCGGGCATCGCTGGAGCGTCTCAAAGACCTGCCGATCGTCGGCGACGTGCGCGGCGACGGCTACTTCTTCGGCATCGAGCTGGTCAAAGACAAGGCGACGAAGGAGACGTTCACCGATGACGAGTCCGAGCGACTGCTGCGCGGGTTCCTGTCCAGGGCGCTGTACGACGCGGGGCTGTACTGCCGCGCCGATGACCGCGGCGACCCGGTCATCCAGCTGGCACCGCCGCTGACTATCGGGCAGACCGAGTTCGATGAGATCGAGGGCATCCTGCGCGGTGTGCTGACCGAGGCGTGGACCAAGGTCTGAGCAGCCCGCTTTTCGGGAAGAGCCGGCCTCCGAGTGCAAAAAGCCTATGGAGGTCGCGTGATCCCGAAAAGCGATGGTGAGAGCTACCGAGGGTTGAGCTTCTGGCACGAGAGTGTGCCGGATGACCTGGGCCCGCGCCCGGCGCTGCCCGGCGACCTCGACGTGGACGTGGCCGTCGTCGGCGGCGGCCTCACCGGGCTGTGGACAGCGTGGTACCTGCTCGAGCGCGACCCGACCCTGAACATCGCCGTGCTCGAGAAGCACATCGCCGGCTTCGGGGCGTCAGGGCGGAACGGCGGCTGGTTGAGCGCGTTGTTCCCGCGTTCCACAGCGTCACTCGAGCGCGCGCACGGGCGGGATGCGGCCCTTGCCATGCGTCGGGCGATGATCGCGACAGTCGACGAGGTGGGCGCCGTCGCGGCATCCGCAGGCATCGACATCGACTACGTGAAACGCGGGACCCTCGCCTACGCGCGCTCTGCCGTCCAGCTCGCGGCGGCGCGGGCGGATGTGGCTGAGGCGGCCGGCTATGGCGTCGACCCCCTCGAACTGCTGGGCGCCCAACCGGCGTCCGGCTCCCTGGGCGCCGCGTTCGATCCGAACTGCGCACGCATCCATCCGGCAAAACTCGTGCGCGGGCTGGCCAGGGCTCTCGAGAGCCGCGGCGTGACGATCTTCGAGCAGACCGAGGTGCTCGACTACTCTGCGCACGCCGTGGTGACATCCCGTGGCACAGTGCGGTGCGGCACGGTCGTCGTGGCGACCGAGGGGTACGGAGCGACGCTTCGCGCAACCCGACGGCGCGTGCTGCCGCTGTACTCCCTCATGATCGCGACGGAGCCGCTCGACGATGCCACCTGGCAAGAGCTCGGGCTGGAGCACGGGCACACCTTCACCGACTATCGGCACCTGCTGGTCTACGGCCAGCGCACAGCTGACAACCGTTTCGCATTCGGTGGACGCGGTGCCCGCTACCACTGGGGCAGCTCGATACTCCCGGAGTACGACCGCGTGCCCGGGGTCTTCGAGCACCTGCGCCGCACGCTCATGGACATGTTCCCCGCGATCGGCGATGTGCGGGTCACCCACAGGTGGGGCGGCCCACTGGGTGTTCCCCGCGACTGGCACGCCACGGCGAGCTACGACACGAGGAGCGGCATCGCCAGTGCCGGCGGCTATGTCGGCGACGGCTTGAGCACAACAAATCTCGCCGGGCGCACGCTCGCCGACCTCATCACCGACACCGACTCCGAGCTGGTTCGCCTGCCGTGGGTGAACCACGCGTCGCCGAACTGGGAACCGGAGCCGCTGCGCTTCATCGGGGCGAACGCGGGGCTCGCGGCAATGACCGTCGCCGACGCGGAAGAGCGGATCACGCGCCGCCCTTCGCTCGCCGCGCGGGTGATGGGGCCGCTCACCGGGCATTGAGTATATCTCGTGCGTTAGAGTTCCTGCCGTGACGTTTCTCGAGCCGAAGCCCGGCCGGCGAGCTCGACTGGGCGCGGGGCGCCTGTTCGGGATCGTGCTCGCCGTGCTGCTGAACCTGGCCCTCATCGCGTCGATCTTCTGGCTCGGTACCCACAGGGACAGGGTGAGCGACCAGTTCGCCGTCTGGAACTTCACTCCCGCCGCCGCGATCGCCGAATACGCGGCGCGCTCGACGATGACCGAAGAGGGCAGGTTCCTGTTCTACGCGAGCCGGCCATCGATCGCGAGCGGGACGGAGTTCGACGCGGCGTGCGCTACCCACCAGGAGGGCGTCGGGATTCTCGGATGCTACCTGCCCGCCGATCGCAGCATCCACCTGTTCGACGTGACCGACCCCCGCCTCGACGGCCTCGAAGAGGTCGTGGCAGCGCACGAGATGCTGCACGCGGCGTGGGATCGCATGAGCGCGGACGAGCGTGCGAAACTCGCCCCGTTGCTGGAGGCGGAGGTCGCGAAGCTGTCGGATGACACGACTCTCGCCGAGACCCTGGCGTTCTACGCCACCGCGGAACCGGGGGAACGGCTCAACGAGCTGCATTCCATCCTCGGCACGGAATACTCGAACCTCTCGCCGCAGCTCGAGGCGCACTACGCCGAGTACTTCACCGACCGAAAAGCGATCACGGCAATGCACGACACCTCGAACGCCGTGTTCGTCGACCAGGCCGCGCAGGTGACGGCGCTCATCGCGCAGATCGACGCTCTCGCCGCCGGGATCGACACGGACTACGCGGCGTACAACACCGGCTACGACCAGCTGACCGCTGACGTGCAGTCGTTCAATTCGCGAGCGGAGGCCGGCGGTTTCGACTCGCAGGCGGCGTTCGACCAGGAGCGCCAGGCTCTCATCTCGCGCCAGGCCGACCTCGACGCACTCTACGGCTCGATCCAGGAAAGGCACGACACGTACACCGGCCTGCTCGCGCAGCTCGATGCCCTCAATGCCCAGGCCGATCAACTCAACCAGAGCATAAACATCACCCCGCACGACTCGACGGGCGTCAACCCCGGCTAGACGCCCTCAGCCACAGCCTGCGCGAACTGCGAGTTGTACAGCCGGTAGTAGGCGCCCTCAGCTGCGAGCAGTTGCGAGTGGGTGCCCTGCTCCACGATCGCGCCCGCCTCCATCACGAGGATGAGGTCTGCATCCCGGATCGTGGAGAGCCGGTGGGCGATCACGAAGCTCGTGCGGTTCTCGCGCAGGGCCTTCATCGCGTGCTGCACGAGCACCTCGGTGCGGGTGTCGACCGAGCTCGTCGCCTCATCGAGGATGAGCACGCTCGGCCGGGCGAGGAACGCGCGCGCGATCGTGAGCAGCTGCTTCTCCCCCGCGCTGACGTTGCCGCCTTCGTCGTCGAGCACCGTGTCGTACCCGTCCGGCAGGGAATGCACGAAGCGGTCGACGTAGGTCGCACGGGCAGCGTCCAGCATCTCGTCCTCCGTGGCATCCGGGCGTCCGTAGAGGATGTTGTCGCGGATCGTGCCGCCGAACAGCCAGGTGTCTTGCAGCACCATTCCCATGCGCGAGCGCAGGTCGTCACGGGTCATCGTGGCGATGTCGGTGCCGTCGAGGGTTATCCGGCCGGCGTCCAGCTCATAGAAGCGCATCATGAGGTTGACGAGTGTCGTCTTGCCCGCGCCGGTCGGTCCGACGATCGCGACCGTCTGTCCCGGTGCCGCACTCAGCGACAGGTCGTGGATGAGCGGCGTCTCGGGGCTGTACGAGAACGAGACGTTCTCGAACTCGAGCTTTCCCGTTGTCGCCGCAGGAGATGCTGCCGGCTTGGGATCCGGGGACTGCTCGGGCGCATCGAGCAGCTCGAAGACGCGCTCGGCGGATGCGACCCCCGACTGCAGCAGGTTCGCCATCGAGCCCAGCTGGCTCAACGGCTGCGTGAACTGCCGTGAATACTGGATGAACGCCTGCACGTCGCCGAGGGTCATCGCGCCGTTGGCGACGAAAAGCCCGCCGACTACGGCAATCGCCACGTAAACGAGGTTGCCGATGAACATCATTGCCGGCATGATGATGCCGCTCACGAACTGTGCGCCGAAGCTCGCCTGGTAGAGCTCGCCGTTCTTCTCGCGGAAGCGCTGCTCGACCTCGCGGTGCCTGCCGAAGACCTTCACGAGCGCGTGGCCGGAGTAGGCCTCCTCGATCTGGCCGTTGAGCTCGCCGGTGTGCGTCCATTGCGCCACGAAGAGCTTTTGCGAGCGCTTGGCGATGACAGTCGTGACGAGCAGGGTGAGCGGGATTGTCACGAGCGCGATGAGGGCGAGCACTGGCGAGATCAGGAACATCATCAGCAGCACGCCGACGACAGTCAACAGCGATGTCACGAGTTGCGACAGGGTCTGCTGCATGCTCTGGCCGATGTTGTCCACGTCGTTCGTGACGCGGCTGAGCAATTCACCGCGCTGTATGGTGTCGAAGTAGCTCAGCGGCAGGGCGTTGATCTTCTTCTCCACGTCTTCGCGCAGGGTGTAGACGGTGCGCTGCACGATGCCGTTGAGCACGTAGCCCTGCAGCCACGAGAATATCGACGCGAATACGTAGAGCAGCAGCACCAGCCCCAGGACCATGCTCAGCGCGCTGAAGTCGATGCCCAGCCCCGGGTGGATGTCGATCCTGCTGATGAAGTCGGCCATCTGGTTGTCGCCGGATGCCCGGAGCCCGTCGATCACCTGCTGCTTGGTCGCCCCGACGGGAAGCGGCTTCGAGATGAGGCCAGAGAAGATGATGTCGGTAGCAGACCCAAGGATCTTCGGGCCGATCACGCTCAGCGTGACGCTGATGACGGAGAGCAGCACGACGAGGGCGACCCCGACCCGGTAGGGCCGCAGCCTGCCGAGCAGCCGCTTCGCGGAGGGGCCGAAGTTCATCGACTTCTCCACGGGCATCCCCATGCCGCCGAACGGGCCTCCGCCGCCGCCGGGGCCGCGCCTCGCGGGCGGGCGCTGCTGCTGTGTGGTGCTCATGCTGCTTCCTCGGCCTTCAGCTGGCTGTTGACGATTTCGGCGTAGGTCTCAGAACTCGCCAGGAGTTCGTCGTGCGTGCCGCGATCGACGATCTCGCCGTCCTCGATCACGAGTATCTGGTCGGCATCGACGATCGTCGAGACGCGCTGGGCGATGATGATCTTCGTCGCCGCTTTCTCCGTTTTGGCGAGCGCCCTGCGCAGCCGGGAGTCTGTGGTCGTGTCCAACGCCGAGAACGAGTCATCGAACACGTAGATCTCGCTGCGCTTGACGAGCGCCCGCGCGATCGCGAGCCGTTGCCGTTGCCCACCGGAGACGTTCGTGCCGCCCTGCGCGATGGGTGCGTCCAGGCCTTCGGGCATCTCGCGCACGAAGTCGGCGGCCTGGGCGGTCTCGAGTGCCGCCCAGAGCTCGTCGTCGGTGGCATCCGGCTTGCCATAGCGCAGGTTTGTCGCCACGGTGCCGGAGAACAGGTACGCCTTCTGCGGCACAAGCCCGATCCTGCCCCACAGCAGGTCCGGATCGAGTTCGCGCACGTCGACACCGTCGATGAGCACGGTCCCTCCCGTCGCGTCGAAAAGACGCGGGAGCAGGTTGACGAGCGTGGTCTTGCCTGCACCGGTGCTGCCGATGATCGCCGTGGTCTCCCCCGGTTTCGCCGTGAAGCTCAGGTTGTTGAGCACGGGATGCTCGGCGCCCGGGTAGCTGAACGAAACGTCGCGCAGCTCGACGAGCCCACTCGCCCCGAGCTCGACCACCGGGTTGGCGGGAAGCACGACTGTGGTATCCGTGGACAGCACCTCGGAGATGCGGTCGGCCGAGACGGCCGCGCGCGGGATCATGATCGCCATGAACGTCGCCATCATCACCGCCATGAGAATCTGGATGATGTAGCTCAGGAAGGCGGTGAGTGCGCCGATCTGCATCGAGCCGGAGTCGATGCGGTAAGCCCCGAACCACAGCACTGCGACGCTCGTCACGTTCATCACGAGCAGCACGACGGGGAACACGAGGGCGAAGAGCCGACCGGCGCTGACCGCGGTCTTCGTGACGTCAGCGTTTGCCTGCGCGAAACGCTCCGTCTCGCGGCCTTCGCGGACGAATGCGCGGATGACCCTGATGCCGGTGAGCTGCTCCCTGAGCACGCGGTTGACCGTGTCGATCCTTGCCTGCATGAGCCGGAACAGTGGCACCATGCGCACGATGATGAGGCCGATCGCGAGAAGCAGCACGGGCACCGCGATGACGAGAAGCCAGGACAGCTCGAGATCCTGTCGCAGGGCCATGATCACTCCGCCGACAGCGAGGATGGGCGCGGAGACGAGCAGCGTGCTTGTCATGAGCGTGAGCAATTGGATCTGCTGGACATCGTTTGTGGTGCGGGTGATAAGCGACGGGGCGCCGAACTTCGACACCTCACGTTCCGAGAACTCCCCCACGCGGAGGAATATCGACTCGCGCAGGTCGCGGCCAACCCGCATCGCGGCTTTCGCCCCGAAATAGACGGCCGTGATCGATGCCGCGATCTGCACAAGGGTGATGCCGAGCATCACCATGCCGACCTGCACGATGTATCCCGTGTCGCCCTTGGCGATGCCGTTGTCGATGATGTCGGCGTTGAGGGTGGGCAGGTACAGAGACGCGATCGACTGCACGAGCTGGAACACGATAACCCCCACGACGAGCCGCCAATGCGGCTTGAGGTATCGTCCGATGAGCCTGAGGAGTTGCATGCTCAGTCCTTTTCCGTGGATTTGACTGCCGGCTTGATGACGCCGTGCTCGAAGAGGTCGACGAGTTCGTCGAACGTGAATGGGATGCTCTCGCCGAATGTGGGGATCGCCGAGGCGAATGTCACAACCCGCGCGAACTGGGCTACCCGGTCCGGTGCGATGCGCAGTTCGTCGCTGTGCTCGGCGAGCAGTTCGCCGACGATTGCGGCGAAGTCGTGCCTGGTCTCGCGGTTCGGTGGTGGCCCTTGCGCGCCGATCGCCGCCATCATCCTGATGACGCCGCTGAACCGGTTCTGCAACAGCCGGAAGACCTCGCGCAGCTTGCCGTCGAGCGACAGCTCCTCGTCGATCGACCGCAGGCTCGTGCGCAGCGCCAGCGGATCGAGGTAGCGGTCTACCGCGGCGGCGACGAGGGTTTCCTTGTCGCCGAAGGCCCGGAATATCGTGCCCTCCGCGATGCCGGCGGCCTCCGCGATCTGCTTCGAGGTGACGTCCTTGCCGTAGTCGAGCAGCAGCGGGATCGTTGCGTCGATGATCATTGCCCGACGGTCCTCGACCGACAGCGGCCGCGCGCGGCGGGAGTCGGTTGTCGGCCTGTTCGCCGCGCTGTCCGTGTCGATGGTCACAGGCCGAGGATAGCTGAGTGAGCGCTCACTCACAAGTCGCTAGCCGAAGATCGCCGAAATTTCCGCAACCTGGCCCGCGCTGGGCTTCCACGCCGCCGCCGCCACGTTCTGCGCAAGTTGCTCCGGCCTGGTCACACCGGCGATCACGCTCGTGAGCCCTGGCTGCGCGAGCAGCCAGCCGAAGGTCGCCTCGAGCATCGTCGCCTCGTTCTCGGCACACCACGCGGCGTAGCGCTCGATGCGGTCCCAGGGCGCGTCTTCCGCCGCCTGGGGGCGCTGCCGCATGATCCTCGTGTCGGCAGGGCGCTCCGTGCGCGTGAACTTGCCGGTGAGCAGGCCGTTGGCAAGCGGGAAGAACGGGAGAAAGCCCAGTCCAAGCTCGCGCGCCGCCGGCAGCACGTCGTGCTCGGCCGCGCGGTTGAGGAGGCTGTATTCGCTCTGCGCCGAGACGAAGCGGGCCGAGCCTGTGGCCGATGCCGCGGCATCCGCGGCCCTCAACTGCGTCGCTGAGAATTGGGTGGACCCGACGAAGAGCACCTTGCCCTCGGTCACGAGCTCGTCGAGCGCCCCGAGGGTCTCCTCGATCGGCGTGGCCGGGTCGGGTACGTGCTGCTGGTAGAGGTCGACGTGGTCGGTCTGCAACCGGCGCAGGGATTCATCGATCGCGGCCCTGATGTACTCGCGCGAGCCCTTCGGCACCCCGGGCAGCAGTCCGGTCTCGAACGCGTCGTGCCCGAACTTCGTCGCGAGCACCACCCGATCGCGCCGCCCCTTGAGTGCGACACCCATGAGGGTCTCGCTCGTGCCTGCCGGCACGCCATAGATGTCAGCGGTGTCGAGCAGCGTGACGCCGAGTTCGATCGCCTTGTCGATGACTGCCGTCGTGCCCTCCTGGCCTTCGGTAAGGCTGCCCGGCCTGCCGAAGTTGTTGCAGCCGAGCCCGATGGTTGAGACCTGGGGGCCGGAAGCTCCGAGCGGCCGGAATTCGATCAACGTCATGCTTCCCATCTTCCTCTTCTCTTGCACCCGCCTTCGTCGCGGCCATGATCACCCCATGTCCGAAAAGTGCCAGAGGGACGTCGGATGCCGCGGCTACAGTCGCACTATGTACTCACGTTCAACCACGGCAGAACCCCCCGCCTATCTGCGCCGCATCGACTCCCCCATCGGCCGCATCGAGATCACGAGCGACGGCGACGCCGTCACGACGCTGTCGATCGAGCGCGCCGGACACCTTCCGTGGGAAGAGGTGCCAGAGCGCACCACCACGGTGCTCGACCTCGCCGCCACGCAGCTCGGCGAGTATTTCGCGGGCACGCGCACGAACTTCGACGTGCCCGTCAGGCTCAACGGCACCGAGTTCCAGAGGTCTGTGTGGAACGAGCTCGCCCAGCTTCCGTTCGGCGGGGTCGTCTCCTACGGCGAGATCGGCACGTCGACCGGCCGTGCCACTGCCGGCCGCGCCGTCGGCGGGGCTGTGGGGGCCAATCCGGTGCCGATCATCGTGCCCTGCCATCGCGTGCTCGCCTCCAACGGCAGGATCACCGGCTACAGCGGCGGCAACGGCGTACCCACAAAGGTGTGGCTGCTCGACCATGAGGGCATCGAGCATAGGTCGTGACGCGGGCCGACGTGATCGTCGGTGACGACGGGGTGGCTCGCTGCGGCTGGGTCGGGGCAGACGCCGAGTACCTGCGGTACCACGACGAAGAGTGGGGTGAGCCGCTGCACGGCGACCAGAAGCTCTTCGAGAAGATCAGCCTCGAGGGTTTCCAGGCCGGCCTGTCGTGGATCTCGATCCTGCGCCGCCGGGAAGGCTTCCGCACGGTCTTCCACGGTTTCGACCCCGCCAGGGTTGCGGCGATGACCCCCGCGGATGCCGACGCGCTCATGCACGACGTGCGCATCATCCGCAACCGGGCGAAGATCGACGCGACCATCAACAATGCGCGCATCACGCTCCAACTCGTCGCGGGCGATCCCGGAGCGCTCGACAGGCTGATCTGGGGCTTCGCGCCGCCGCCCCGTGGGCACGCGCTCGCCTCGCTGGGCGAGATCCCGGCGGTGACCGCGGAATCGACGGCCATGAGCAAGGCCCTGAGGCAGCTCGGCTATGGCTTCGTGGGGCCCACCACCATGTACGCCCTCATGCAGTCGGCCGGCATGGTCGACGACCACGTCAGCGGCTGCTGGAAAGCGGTGCCGGCCTAGATCACAAGGTCGAGTTCGCCCGGCGACCCATGAGACAACCGGATGCCCCGCGCCGCGGCCCACTCCAACAGCGAGTCGACACTGCCGTGGTCGATCCCGCTCTCGATCACCGCCCTGGTGAACTCCCCCTTGCCCTTCTTATTGAAATGGCTGAGCGCGGTGCGCCTGCCTGCCTCATCTTCGGCGAGCACGCGCAGGTACCACGCAGACGACGGCGCGGGCCCGAGCGCCGCGTACGACTCCGAGCGCAGGTCGAGTACAAGCCCGGGTTGCCCGGCCAGCTGGCCGGCAACCGGACCGGCCCACAGCTTGCGCAGCGAGACCCCCGGCAACCGGGAGTTGTACGAGAGCCGGTACGCCGGGATCAGGTCGTCCGCCCGCAACAGTCCGAACAGGGCAGACGAGATCACGACGTGCTCCCCCGCGAACTCGCGCGATGACGGGGACATGGTCGCCGCATCAAGCCCCTCGTAAAGCACGCCCGTGTACCTGTCCAGCGCGGGCATGACCGGCGAGGCCCCGAGTGTGCGGTTGCGGTCGATCTCGAACCGCTGGCCGGGGCCGAGGCGCAGGCCCCCGGCGGCGGCCTTGAGGTTACGTGAGAGGGCGCGCAGCGCCGCGATGGCGGTCCTGCGCTGCGGGGTGAGTGCGGGAAAGCCGAGCGATGCGAGCGCGAGCGACGTGTCATCCCGGCCCCCGTCGCGTTTCGTCTCAGACGGCGGCAGAACCAGGAGCACTAGGACTCGAGGAAGGCGATCGCCCGGTCGACGTTCACCCCGAGCGGTTCGACCGAGTCGAGGGTGATGCGCCCGACAGCCGCGCTCGGGCCCGCCCATTCCGCGTAGTCTTCGAAACTCTGCTCCACGGCGTTCCAGGTGAGCTGGATGTGCGGCATGCTCCTGCGCCACTGCTCGATCCTGCTGCGGTGCAGTTCGGGGTCTGAGCAGATGACCTCGATGAACCTGAGGGGCTGCTCAAGCCGGTTGGCGAGGCTGACCCACTGCTCCCGTGCCGGCGCGACGGCGTTGACGGCATCGACCATGACCCCCGAACCGGATTCGAGCACCCGTTCGGCGAGGGTCTCGGCCACGAGGTACGCGGCGAGGCCCGTCGGCTGGTCCGAGTCGATTCCGGCCTGCAGGATCGCGGCCTCGATCGGGTCGACAGACACCACGGGAATCCCGAGCCGCGCCGCGACCACCTGGCCGATCGTGGACTTACCCGTGCCGGGGAGGCCAGCAAGCGCGATGAACATGATCAGGTCTGGTTGGCCAGTTCGGCGTTGCGTGCGACGACTGTGACCGTGTCGTGCTCGACCGAAAGGAAGCCGTCATCCGCGGTTGCCGTGATGAGTTGGCCGTCAACTGTCGTGACCCGCACCTCGCCCCGCGCGAGGATCGCGAGAATCGGCTCGTGCCCCGGAAGGATGCCGATCTCGCCCACCATGGTGCGCGCAATGATCTGCTTCGCCTCGCCCGACCAGACCTCGTGGTCGGCCGAGACGACACTGACTGTAAGAGCGTGGGCGGTGAGCTCGGCCATGGTTAGCCGTTCTCCTTCTGGATCTTTGCCCACTGCGCTTCGACATCAGAGATCGAGCCGACGTTGAAGAATGCCTGCTCCGCCACGTGGTCGAACTCGCCCTTGGTGATCGCATCGAACGACTCGATGGTGTCCTTGAGCGGCACCGTCGAACCTTCCACGCCGGTGAACTTCTTTGCCATGTAGGTGTTCTGGGAGAGGAACTGCTGGATGCGGCGCGCGCGGGAGACGGTGATCTTGTCTTCCTCGGAGAGCTCATCCACACCCAGGATCGCGATGATCTCCTGCAGTTCCTTGTTCTTCTGCAGGATCGCCTTGACGTTCGTGGCGACGCGGTAGTGGTCGGCGCCCAGGTAGCGGGGGTCGAGGATGCGGCTCGTCGAGGTGAGCGGATCGACGGCCGGGTACAGGCCCTTCGACGCGATCTCGCGGCTGAGCTCCGTCGTCGCATCGAGATGCGCGAAGGTCGTCGCGGGGGCCGGGTCCGTGTAGTCGTCGGCGGGAACGTAGATCGCCTGCAG
>JAODLY010000045.1 GCA_025464445.1 Rhodoglobus sp.
CGATCCGCTCGGGCACCACCTTGCCGCAGGCGATGTAGTCCGTCATGAACAGCGGCCTGGCGCCCACCACGACGATGTCGTCGACGACCATGCCGACGAGGTCCTGCCCGATCGTGTCGTGCTTGTCGAGTGCCTGGGCGATCGCGACCTTCGTGCCAATCCCATCGGTGGATGTCGCGAGCAGCGGTTTCTCGTACGCCTTGAGAAACGACACGTCGAACAGCCCGGCAAAACCGCCCACGCCGCCAAGCACCTCGGGGCCGTGGGTCTTGCCGACTGCGGACTTCATGAGTTCCACGGCGAGGTCACCGGCCGCGGTGTCCACGCCCGCCTCGCGATAACTGGTGGAAGAGTCCTGGGTCACGGCTCAAGCGTACCGGGCGGCATCCCGCGTGCTTCCGGGTGGCGGCGGCGTCCTCCGGGTCGCCGTTGCGCTGCGCCGCCGCCGGCCGGCCATCGAGTCGGGCCAGATGGCCCCTCGCCGCGCCCGAAAGGGCCATCTCCGCCCACTGGTTGAGGGGAACGCTCGGGCGAACCGGCGCGGGGGCGGGCCGGGGCCGCCCGTGGTGCGCCGGCCGACCGGGGCGCCGGGCGTCGAGACCCGAGCGAACCGGGCGGCATCCCGCGTGCTTTCGGGTGGCGGCGGCCTCCCCCGGCATCCCACCCGGATGCTCCTGCCGAGTGTGAGAAACTAGAACGTACCTAGCTCAGGTACGCCCCCTCAACTTCGGGAGCCACCGGCCAGCATGTGCGGCATCGTCGGAATCGTCTCATCCCACCCGGTCAACCAGCAGGTCTACGACGCGCTCCTGCTGCTGCAGCACCGCGGCCAGGATTCGACAGGCATCGCGACGGCCGACGGCAACACCATCCACATGCAGAAAGCCAAAGGCCAGGTGCGGGAGGCCTACCGCACCCGCGACATGCGCAGTCTGCTCGGCAACGTGGGCCTCGGGCACGTGCGCTACGCCACCAAAGGCAACGCCGACAACGAGCAGGAGGCCCAGCCCTTCTACGTGAACGCCCCCTACGGCATCACGCTCATCCACAACGGCAACCTGACCAACACGCGCGAGCTCACCGAGGAGCTCTTCCACATCGACCGCCGCCATCTCAACACCTCGAGCGACACCGAGCTGCTCGTGAACGTGCTGGCCAACGAGTTGCAGGAGCAGGTCTCTGGCACCGACCTCGACCCCGAGCAGGTGTTCAAAGCCATCGCGCGCGTGCACGAACGCGTCGAAGGGTCGTACGCGGCCATCGCGCTCATCGCCGGGCACGGGCTGCTGGCGTTCCGGGATCCCTTCGGGATACGCCCGCTCGTGCTCGGCAAGCGGCAGGCCGGCTTCACGGGGGACGAGTGGATCGTGGCATCCGAATCGCTTGTTCTCGAGAGTGCCGGCTACGAATTCGTTCGGGATGTCGCGCCGGGCGAAGCGATATTCATCACGCCGGACGGCGAGATGACTTCGAAACAGTGCGCGGCCAACCCGCGCCTGGTGCCGTGCTCGTTCGAGTACGTCTACCTCGCCAGGCCCGACTCGGTGATGAACGGCATCTCGGTGTACGAGGCCCGCCTGCGCCTCGGCAACAGGCTCGCCGACACGATCGCCAGGTACACCCCGATGGGCGACATCGACGTCGTGATGCCGATCCCGGACTCGTCCCGCCCGGCGGCGATGCAGGTGGCGCAAAAGCTGGGCGTCGAATATCGCGAAGGCTTCTACAAGAACCGATACGTCGGCCGCACGTTCATCATGCCGGGGCAGGCGGAGCGCAAGAAGTCGGTCAAGCAGAAGCTCAACGCGATGTCGACCGAGTTCAAGGGCAAGAACATCCTGATCGTGGATGACTCGATAGTGCGCGGCACCACCTCGAAGGAGATCGTGCAGATGGCCCGCGAGGCCGGCGCCAACAAGGTGACGTTCACCTCGGCAGCCCCACCGGTGCGCTTTCCGCACGTGTACGGCATCAACATGCCGTCCCGCCAGGAGCTCGTCGCCCACGGCCGGCGCATCCCGGAGATCAACACCGAGCTCGGCAGCGACTACCTCATCTACCAGGAGGTCGCCGACATGCAGGCGGCGATCCTCGAGGGCTCGGATGTCACGGCTCTCGACATGAGCTGCTTCACGGGCGACTACGTGACCGGCACCGTCACGCCGGAGTACCTCGCCTGGGTGGAGCGCACCCAGCTGAGCTAGGGCGCGTCTCCTGACGCACGCGGTCGCGTCTTCAGGGTGCGAAATGCAGGAGGTGTCGGAGGGCTGCCCAGACAAACACAAGCAGCTCTCGCTCTCCGTGCCGCGAACTCCTGCATTTCGAACACAATCCTGAGTTACGAGACACGTCCTAGCTTACTCGGGCAACTCGTTCTCGAGCGGCGGCACGACCTCACGCTGCACCCCGACGGTCTTCGCGCGCCTTGTCGCCACCCGGTCGAGGATGATCGCGAGCAGGGCGCCGAGCAGCACTCCGCCGGTCACGCCGAACAGCGAGAAGTAGGCGAACAGCGGGCCGAAGCCGACGCTGGGGTCGACAGGGAACAGCGACGTGAGGATGAGGGTCACGATCAGCCCGACCCCACCACCGACCACCAGGAACGCCGCGAACTTCGGCGCTCGCCGGATGCGGACCTCGTCGACCTGTGGTGTGCTCACCCGTCCATTGTCCCTCACGCCGAAGGCACGGCGATCGGCAGGTAGTCGGTGAGGTCGGCGCGAGTGCCGGATGCCGCGATCGACCCGGCCGCGACGGCGTCGGCCCAGGCAAGCGAACCCGTTGCGAGGCCGAGCCACGTCGCGGCATCCATCTCGATGACGTTGGGAGGCGTGCCGCGCGTGTGCCGTGGACCCTGGATGGCCTGCACGGCGCCGAACGGGGGCACCCGGATCTCCACGGTGTTGCCCTCCGCGCTGTCGGCCAGCAGCTGCAGCAGGTAGCGCACAGCAGTTGCGGTGGCGTCACGGCTCGGGGCGGGAGCGAGAGCCTCGACGATGGCCGCGCGCCCCGCTGCATCCGCGATTCGCTTAGGGGGCATGCTCATACGCTACGTGCTTCGCTCTCGCACGGCGCACCCCCGAAACGCCCATGCTTCGGTAGGTAGGGTTGACCCGTGCGAATCCTCGTTCTCGGCTCCGGTGCCCGCGAGCACGCCATCGTCACCTCCTTGCTTTCCGAGCAGGAGCGGCACGAGATCACCGTCGCCCCTGGCAACGCCGGAATCGCCGCGGTCGCGACCGTCGTCGCCCTCGATCCGACCCGCAAAGATGTCGTGACCCAGTACGCGATCGACAACGACATCGAACTCGTCGTGATCGGCCCAGAGGCTCCGCTCGTGGCTGGCGTCGCCGACGCGCTGCGCCAGCGGGGCATCCCGGTGTTCGGACCGGGAAAGGCCGCGGCGGCACTCGAGGGCAGCAAGACTTTCGCGAAGCGGATCATGGATGACGCGGGCGTGCCCACCGGCAGGGCGACCCGTGCCGGCACCCTCGAGGATGCCGTCGCCGCGATCGACGAATACGGCTCCCCCTACGTCGTGAAGGCCGATGGTCTCGCCGCGGGCAAGGGCGTGCTCGTCACCGACGAACGGGACGCCGCGATCGCCCACGCGAACTTCTGGCTCGGGCACGGAGCGGTGCTCGTCGAAGAGTTTCTCGCCGGGCAGGAGGTGTCGCTGTTCCTGCTCAGCGACGGCCACAGCGTGCTGCCGCTCTCGCCGGCGCAGGACTACAAGCGCGCCCTCGACGGCGACGAAGGGCCGAACACCGGCGGGATGGGCGCCTACTCGCCGCTGCCCTGGCTGCCCGACGGCTTCGTCGACGAGGTGATCTCCACGATCGCGGTTCCCGTGATCCGACAGCTCGCGAGCGAGCAGACACCGTTCATCGGCCTGCTCTATTGCGGTCTCATCGTCACGGATGCCGGCATCCGGGTCATCGAGTTCAACGCGCGCTTCGGCGACCCTGAGACCCAGGTCGTGCTGCCCCGGCTGGTAACCCCCTTGAGTGGTTTGCTGCTCGCCGCGGCATCCGGGGAGCTCACAGGCCTGCCGTGGCCAGAATTCTCGACGGATGTCGCGGTCACAGTGGTACTCGCAAGCGAGGGTTACCCCGACGATCCGATCACCGGCCGACCGATCACGGGACTGGCGGATGTCACGGACGTCACGATCGCCCACGCCGCGACCGCCCTCGTGCACGGCGAATTCGTCGCGACCGGCGGCCGCGTCCTGAGCGTTGTCGCGACGGCCCCCGACTTCGCCGGTGCTCGGGCGAAGGCCTACGCGGCGCTCGAGACCATCCACCTGGAGGGCGGCCACTACCGCACCGACATCGCGTTGCGGGTCGCGCAGTGACCCTCGTCGGCTGGGAGCACACCTACTCGGGCAAGGTGCGCGACCTGTACTCCTCGCCGACGCGGCCGGGCGTCGTGCTCATGGTGGCGAGCGACAGGGTGAGTGCGTTCGACCATGTGCTTTCGCCGGGCATCCCAGGCAAGGGCGAACTGTTGACGCGGCTGAGCCTGTGGTGGTTCGGGCAGCTCCACGACATCCCGAATCACCTGGTCTCGACAGGCTCGACCACCGAGACGTCGATCGAGCTCGTCGAGATCCCCGCCGAGGTGGCCGGGCGGGCGATGCTTGCGAAGACGCTGGAGATGTATCCGATCGAATGCGTCGTGCGCGGCTACCTCTCCGGGAGCGGGTGGGCCGAGTATCGCGAGACGCAACAGGTGTGCGGCATCCCGTTGCCTTCGGGCCTGAACGACGGCGACCGTCTTCCGGAGCCGATCTACACCCCGGCGTGGAAAGCGCCGATGGGCGAGCACGACGAGAACATCTCCTTCGAGCGCACCGTCGAGATCGTGGGGCTCGAGGCCGCGACCGCGCTGCGCGACGCGTCGCTGGCCATCTTCCGTGAGGCCTCCGCCATCGCGGAGTCCCGTGGAGTGATCCTGGCCGACACGAAGTTCGAGTTCGGGGCCGACCCCGAGGATGGCGGGACGCTGACCCTCGGCGACGAGGTGCTCACCTCGGACAGCAGCCGTTACTGGGATGCCGCCCTCTA
>JAODLY010000055.1 GCA_025464445.1 Rhodoglobus sp.
GGTGCTCAACCGGCTCGCCCTGGCCATCCACGAGACCAATGCCGACAAGGTGATCGCCCGCACGGTGCCGGAAGGGTCGGATGTCGCGGTCACCGTTGTTGGGCTGCGAAGCATCGCCGACCGCGAATCGGTCGCCCTCGGCCAGGATTCGCTCGAGGACGACGAAGTGGATCTCTGGCTTGAGATCCCGCGCGCGCCCGTCACTCCGTAATAACCCGGGGAAAAGCAGAAGGACCGGAGGGGCAATGCCCTGCTCCGGCCCTTCGCTAAGACCCGGGTCAGGGCGATAACCCGAATATCGCCCTGACCCGCCCCCAAATCATTGGCCCGCTTACCCTAGTCGGCCAATGAACTGGTGGTGTAACTCAATGAGAGACACCTAGCACTAACAAGTGTGGCTTGGAACAAAGATCAGCACAGTCGACACTTTGGGGGACACGAATCGACCCCAGTTGCCCGGAAATCCGCGGATTTCCGCCGTTCCCGACTGGGCAAATAGGGGTACATCCGGCCGAACACTGACCATTTCGTCCGTCTAGTGGGGGTAGAACGGTCAGTTTCGGTTGTTGTCACGACGGAATCCGTTGTGGCGGCCATCCGGATTTGCGACATCCGAAGTTCGACACCCGTTCGGGGGTGTTATCCGGAGAATCCGCGCCACGCCCCGGGACCGCGGTTGACAGTCGTTCTGATCGGCCGCTGGCTGCGTTGCCAGGCCGAAATGACGATGCCTCCCTCGAGCTCGATGCCCGAGGCGAGTTCATCGAGGGCACCACTCAACACCGCGGTAACCGCGGCGGCGTCATCGGCGGCTGCCCCCTTCGAGACGATCCGCAGGTCGGGAACGGGGGTATCACTCACAGCGGGATGTTCCCGTGCTTCTTCGGCGGCAGCGTCGCCCGCTTGGTCCTAAGCGCGCGCAGCGCCTTGATCACGGCGACGCGGGTGGCGGCCGGCTCGATCACGCCATCGAGTTCACCGCGCTCGGCCGCGAGGAACGGGGATGCCACGTTGTATGTGTACTCGTTGGCGAGGCGGGTGCGCACAGCAGCGACATCCTCCCCCGCTTCCTCGGCGGCCTTGATCTCGCCACGGTAGAGGATGTTGACGGCACCCTGGCCCCCCATGACTGCGATCTCCGCCGTGGGCCACGCGTAGTTGAGGTCTGCGCCGAGCTGCTTGGAGCCCATCACGATGTACGCGCCGCCGTATGCCTTGCGGGTGATGACTGTCACGAGAGGAACCGTGGCCTCCGCGTATGCATACAGCAGCTTTGCTCCACGGCGGATGACGCCCGTCCACTCCTGGTCGGTACCCGGCAGGTAGCCGGGCACATCCACGAGCGTGAGGATCGGGATGCTGAACGCGTCGCAGAACCGCACGAAGCGCGCTGCTTTCTCGCCCGCCTCGATGTTGAGCGTTCCCGCCATGGCCTGTGGCTGGTTGGCGACGATTCCGACGCTGCGGCCCTCGACGCGCCCGAACCCGACGACGATGTTCGGTGCGAACAGCGGCTGGGTCTCGAGAAAGTCACCGTTGTCGACGATGTGCTCGATAATCGTCTTGACGTCGTAGGGCTGGTTCGGGCTGTCCGGGATCACCGTGTTGAGTTTGCGGTCCTCGTCGGTGATCTCGAGCTCGATATCGCTCTCGTAGACGGGGAGTTCGGCGAGGTTGTTGTCTGGCAGGAATCCGATGAGTGTGCGGGCGTAGTCGAGGGCGTCATCCTCGTCGCTGGCCAGGTAGTGCGCGACACCGGAGACCTTGTTGTGCGTGAGCGCCCCGCCCAGTTCTTCCATGCCGACGTCTTCGCCGGTGACCGTCTTGATCACGTCGGGGCCGGTCACGAACATCTGGCTTGTCTTGTCGACCATGATCACGAAATCGGTCAGGGCGGGAGAGTAGACGGCGCCGCCCGCCGCCGGGCCCATGATTATCGAGATCTGCGGGATGACCCCTGATGCCTGGGTATTGCGGCGGAAGATCTCGCCGTACTTGCCCAGGGCGACGACACCCTCCTGGATTCGTGCGCCGCCGGAGTCGAGCATGCCGATGATGGGCACGCCGGTCTTGATCGCATGGTCCATGACCTTGATGATCTTCTCGCCCGCCACCTCGCCCAGCGAGCCCCCGAAGATCGTGAAGTCCTGCGAGTAGATGGCAACCTGGCGGCCGTGGATCGTGCCGAGACCGGTCACGACAGCGTCACCGTATGGGCGCTTCTTCTCCATGCCAAAGGCGTGGGTGCGATGCCGCACGAATTCGTCGAGTTCGACGAACGACCCGTGGTCGAGCAGCGTCTCGATGCGCTCGCGCGCGGTCTTCTTGCCCTTGGAGTGCTGCTTCTCGATGGCAGCCTCGCCGCTCGCCGTCACCGCCTCGTGGTACCTGACCTTGAGATCGGCGATACGGCCGGCAGTCGTATAGAGGTCGGGGCTCGTGCTTGATGCTGGGGCGTCTTCGGTCACCTTGTCACCTTACCGACCATGCAGTACCCCATGTCGTTGGTGGAATCGCACAGAAAGGGGTCGGTACCCTGTGGGGATGCACCTTCCCCTCAGCCGTGCGATTGCCGGGCGGCTCGACGTGCTGCCCGAGATCGGCTCGACAAACGCCGAGCTCGTCGCCCGGGCGACAGCCGGCGAAGAACCCGACTTCTCGGTGCTCGTCACCGATAACCAGACGGCTGGACGGGGACGCCTCGGGCGATCGTGGGTCGCGCCACCCGGTACCACCATTGCCATCTCCGTGCTGCTGCGGCCGGGATCCCTCGCCGGCGCAGGCAACTGGGGCAACCCCGGCCTTGGCTGGCTGCCGCTTTTGGCCGGGCTCGCGATGACGCGCGCCGTCGAGTCCATGGTGAGCGGCCATGAGGTGCTGCTCAAGTGGCCGAATGACGTGCTCATCGACGGGCTCAAGGCCAGCGGCATCCTCGCAGAATTGCTGCCGAGCGGTGGCGCTGTTGTGATCGGCGCGGGGCTCAACCTCACGATGAGCGTCGCCGAACTTCCCGTGCCGACAGCGACCTCGCTCACGCTCAACGGTGTATCGCCAGATGAAATCGCCGACCGCGCCCTGTCGGCCTACCTGCGCGAGTTCAGGGCGCTCTACGAGCCCTTCTCCCTGGCCGGCCTGGACGCGGCGTCCTCTGGCCTCAGGGACGCCGTCACGCGCGCCTGCGGCACCATCGGGCGCAAGGTGCGGGTGGAACTGCCCGACGGCACCAGCCTGTACGGCAGAGCGGACTCCCTTGACACCGTCGGCCGCCTCGTGGTGAGGCCATCCGATGGGCCGCCGCAGCCGGTTGCGGCCGGAGACGTGACCCACCTGAGGTATGAATGAGGAATGTCGAGTGAAAGTGGCGAGCGCGAGGTCGTGGTCGCGCGGCTGAGGCCCCACGCTCGCGCACTGTTCTGGCCCACGGTGCTGCTCGTTGCGATTGCCGCCGCGCTGGGCTTCTTCAGCGGGATGCTCCAGGAGCAGTGGCAGGTATTCGCCGCTCTCGGCGCGGCCCTTCTCGTTGTCGTCGTCGGCTGGCTGCTGCCGATGTGCTCGTGGCTCGCCCGCAACTACACGATCACCACGAGGCGAATAGTGCTGCGAAATGGAGTGTTCGTGCGGTTCAGGCAGGAACTGCTGCACAGTCGCGGCTACGACGTGACCGTGCGCCAGAACTCCCTTCAGTCGCTTTTCGGCAGCGGGGACGTGCAGGTGAACACCGGGCTCGACAGGCCCGTGGTGCTGCGGGATGTTCCATCCGCAGACCTCGTTCAGGCCGCGCTGCACGATCTCATGGAGCGCAACCAGACCTCGACGGGCTCCCGGCGGCAGCGGGAACAATCGTCCGCGACGGACGAGACCACGGCATGGGGCACGCGCTGACAGGTCGCAAGCCGGACACGGTGCGTGCACCTCGATCGGATAGGGTGCACGCGTGAAAATCTCTGTTGTCGGATGCGGTTACCTTGGCGCAGTGCATGCTGCCTGCATGGCGGAACTCGGCCACGAGGTTGTCGGCATCGATGTCGATTCCGCGAAGGTAGCGCAGCTCTCGGCGGGGACTGCGCCGTTCTACGAGCCCGGCCTGCCCGAGCTGCTCGAATCGTCGCTCGCGACCGGAAGGTTGCGTTTCACCACTGACGTTGCCGAGGTGCGGGGTTGCGATGTGCATTTTCTGGCTGTGGGCACCCCGCAACAGGAGGGGAGTTATGCGGCGGACCTCACGTACGTGGATGCCGCGACCAACGCACTGCTGCCATACCTGGCGCCCGGCGCCGTCGTGGTCGGCAAGTCCACGGTTCCGGTCGGCACGGCGGCACGGCTCGCCGAACTCATCGAAGGGACGGGCGCGCGCCTCGCCTGGAACCCTGAGTTCCTGCGCGAGGGTTTCGCGGTGAAAGACACGATCGCCCCCGATCGGCTCGTCTACGGGGTGAGGCCGGGCGACGACGCATCCGTCGAGGCGCTGGATGGCATCTACGCCGCCGCGATCGGCAATGGCACGCCTCGGGTCGTCACGGATTTCGCGACAGCCGAGCTTGTCAAGGTGGCCGCGAACGCCTTCCTCGCGACAAAGATCTCCTTCATCAACGCCATGGCCGAGGTCGCCGAAGCTACCGGCGCTGATGTCACGCAGCTGGCAGACGCCATCGGATACGACGCGAGGATCGGCAGGCGTTTTCTCAACGCGGGGTTGGGTTTCGGCGGCGGGTGCCTGCCCAAAGACATCAGGGCGTTCATGGCCAGGGCTGAGGAGCTCGGCGTCGACCAGGCCCTCGGATTCCTGCGCGAGGTCGACTCGATAAACCTCAGGCGCCGCGAACGCATGATCGACCTCGCCCGCGAAGTGTGCGGCGGTACCGTCAGGGGAAAGCGGATCGCCGTGCTCGGGCTCGCCTTCAAGCCGGACTCTGATGATGTGCGGGACTCGCCCGCGCTCGACGTCGCCGCGCGGCTGGCGGAACTCGGCGCGATCGTGATCGCGACAGATCCGCAGGCGATCGAGACCTCGCGGCGGCTCAGGCCCACCCTCGACTACGTCGCCACCGCGCGCGAGGCGGCCAGGGACGCGGACGCCGTGCTCCTGCTCACAGAATGGAACGAGTACCGCCAGCTCGACCCGGAGGAGCTGGGCTCAGCGGTCGGACACCGAGCGATTGTCGACGGTCGCAACTGCCTGGACCCCGGGCAGTGGCGAGCCGCCGATTGGACCTACCGAGCTCTCGGAAGGCCGTAGCGGCATCGTGCGGCTCGGGTGGAATACCCACGACCTGTAGAACGCGAACCGGAACATGGTTCCGAGCACGAGGCCGATGCCGTTGCCCGAAATGTTGTCGGCGAGCTGCGAGGTGAAGCCGAGGCCGTAATGCGAGATCCACAGGCAGGCGAGCGTTATCGCCATGCCGCCGAGGCTCACGACCACGAATTCGACGCCCTCACGTGCGACCTGGGTGCGCCTCGTGGCTCCAAAAGTCCAGTACCTGTTGCCGATGTAGTTGGCAACGATCGCGAGCGATGTGGAGATGACCTTCGCGAGGATGGGGCCCTCGTGGAGCACCTCTGAGTCGAGCACTGTCGCCCGCAGGAGGTTGAACACTCCCACATCGACCACGAGACCGACAAGTCCGACCACCCCGAATCGGGCAAGCTGGCCGAACAGGGCGCGCATCTGGGCTCCGATTTGTCGAGGAGAATGGGAGAAGCGGTTGGAAGTCTAACCGCTGGCCCATGGCGCAAACTGGTTGTCTGCTGAGCCGTTCCTGTGACCTTGTGAGGAGGTTCTCATGTGCCCGATAGTCGGAGTGATCGGTGGCGGCCAGCTCGCCCGCATGATGATCCCGCCCGCAGTCGAGCTCGGGCTCGAGTTGCGGGTGCTCGCCGAAGCGGAGGGCAGTCCCGCTGCGCTCGCCGCGACATCCTTCGGCGATTACCGCGACCTCGAGACGGTGCTCGCCTTCGCCCGGGGGGTGGACGTCGTGACCTTCGACCACGAGCACGTGCCGCAGCATGTGCTGCGCGAGCTCGTCGCGCACGGCCTGGCCGTGCATCCCGGCCCCGACGCGCTCCTCTTCGCCCAGGACAAACTGCTGATGCGGGCGCGGCTCTCCGAGCTAGGCCTTCCCGTGCCCGACTGGGCGTCGGTGGCGTCCGTGGCGGAGCTCGCCACTTTCCTCGCCGCCAATGGGGGCCGCTGCGTCGTCAAGACCCCTCGCGGCGGCTACGACGGCAAGGGGGTTCGTGTCGTATCGAATGCCGCGGAGGTCGCGGACTGGTTCGTCGCGGGTGAGCCGCTGCTCGCCGAGGAGTTCGTGGACTTCCGGCGCGAACTGTCCCAGGTGCTCGCCCGCAGCCCATCGGGAGAAATCTCGCTCTGGCCGGTCGTCGAATCGGTGCAGCGCGCCGGCGTATGCGTCGAGGTCATCGCGCCGGCCCCTGGCTCCGCGGGCAGGATCGCGGATGTCGCGGCTGACGTCGCCACCGCGATAGCCGAGAACCTCGGGGTGACCGGCGTGCTCGCCGTCGAACTCTTCGAGACGACGGATGACCGTCTTCTCGTCAACGAGTTGGCCATGCGGCCGCACAACAGCGGGCACTGGTCGATCGACGGATCGTTCACCAGCCAGTTCGAGCAGCACCTGCGCGCGGTTCTCGACCTTCCACTCGGCCCGACAGCAACGCGCGACCCGTGGAGCGTGATGGTCAACGTGCTCGGCGGAACCGGGCCCACCGCCGAACGCTACGCGGCGGCGCTGCGCGACCAGCCGGGCGCGAGGTTGCACTTCTACGGCAAAGAGCCCCGGCCCGGGCGCAAAGTCGGGCATGTCACGACCCGTGGGGATGACCTCGACGATGTGGTTTTCCGCGCGCGTGCCGCTGCGGCGTTCTTTGAGGCGTGACGACGGCGTGCTTTCGGCCTTTGACCAGCCTGCTCACCTACTCTTGACGGGTGAGTGAACCCCGTGACCCGGTGACCCCCCTCGTGGCGGTCGTGATGGGGTCAGACTCCGACTGGAGTGTGATGTCCGCCGCCGCCACCGCGCTCGGCGAGTTCGGCATCGCCCACGAGGTGAGCGTCGTCTCGGCCCACAGGAGCGCTGAAAAGATGATCGCGTTCGGCAAGGGCGCTGCCGCACGCGGCATCCGGGTGATCATCGCGGGCGCCGGGGGTGCAGCACACCTCCCGGGAATGCTCGCAGCGGTCACGACGCTGCCGGTCATCGGGGTTCCCGTGCCGCTCGCAAAGCTCGACGGCCTCGACTCACTGCTGTCCATCGTGCAGATGCCCGCCGGCATTCCGGTTGCGACAGTCTCGATCGGCGGAGCGAGGAACGCGGGCATTCTCGCGGCCCGCATCCTCGGTTCGGGGGATGCGGCGCTGACCGCACAGCTCGTTGCGTTCGCCACCAGCCTCGAGGCGCTCGTCGACGAGAAGAACGCCGCACTCAACCGGTCGCTGTAGGCCGATCGCGATGAGCAGCACAGCAAGCCCGGTGCGTTACCCGGACCTCAAATCGCAGGATGTCATGACCAGGCGGGCGTGGGTGCTCGTGGTGCTCGGCATCCTCATCCCGGGTTCAGCCCAGCTGCTCGCCGGCAACCGCAGGACCGGCCGCTTCGCGGTGGGCACGACGTTCCTGCTGTGGGCGCTCGCGGTCATCGCCGTGCTCGTCTATTTCTTCGCGAAGGCCACGTTCGTGACTATCGCCACGAACTACTTCGCGCTTTGGGCGGCGCAGGCGGCGATCGTGTTCTACGGCGTGCTGTGGATCGTGCTCATGTTCGACGTGATCCGCCTCGTTCGTTTGGTGCGCGTGGCCCCGGCGGCGCGCACCTTCGTCGCTGGCCTCGCGGTGCTGTCTCTCGTGGTCGTCGGCGGGGTCGGCACATACGGACTCATGATCGCCGGAACAACCCGCTCTACCGTCGATTCGGTGTTCTCGGGCGGCACGATCGCCGACCCGATCAATGGCAGGTACAACGTGCTGCTGCTCGGCGGCGATGCCGGCCCCGACCGCAACGGCATGCGCCCGGACAGCATCTCCGTCGTCAGTGTCGAGGCGGCGACGGGCAAGGCCACGATCATCGGCATCCCGCGCAACCTGGAGAACGTGCCGTTCGTCGCGGGGTCGCCGATGGCCGCGGAGTACCCGAACGGGTATGGCACGGACAACGGATGCCAGGTCGACGTGTGCCTCATCAACTCGATATACACCGAGGTGCAGCTGGTCACACCCGAGATGTACCCGGACGCGGTGGCCCAGGGCAGCCAGCCCGGCATCCAGGCGATGAAGGATGCCGTCGAAGGGGTGCTCGGCATCACCATCCAGTACTACGTGCTCATCGACATGCAGGGCTTCAGCGACCTCATCGACGCGCTCGGCGGGGTCACGATCGACTCGGTGGGGCGGTACCCCATCGCCGAACCCGAAGCGCTGGACGAGAACGGCAATCCGCCGGCAGGCACGCCGTACATCGAAGCCGGGGTGCAACACATGGATGGGTTCACCGCCCTGTGGTACGCGCGGATCCGGGCGGGATCCAACGACTACGACCGCATGCAACGCCAGCACCAGGTCCAAGAGGCGATCCTGCAGCAGTTCGACCCCGCCAACCTGCTGAGCAAGTTCGAGGCCGTAGCAAAGGCGGGAGCCCAGGTCGTGAGCACGGACATTCCGCAGCCGATGCTCGGCTATTTCGTCGACCTCGCGGGCAAATCCCGCCTGCTGCCCGTGGACAAACTCGAGATCGTGCCGCCGCTCATCGATGTGCAATACCCGGACATCGCCTATATCCACCAGGTGGTTGCCGACCAGCTCACCATCGCGACGCCGGCGCCGAACAACTAGCTACAGGTCGGCGTGCAGCTGCCAGACCTTCTCGGCGGCGCCGCGCCAGCTGAACATGCGCGCACGGTCCGTGCCCGAGTAGCGCAGCCGCCCGGCGAGCTCGCTGTCGCTGAGCACACGGCCGATGGCGGCGGCGAGGCGCGCTGGGTAGTCGTCGTCATCCCCGCGCTCCACTGCCAGCCCGGCATCGGCGGCGAGTTCCAGGAGCGCCGCCGCGTCGGAGTGCACCACAGGGGTCCCGAGCGCGAAGGCCTCGAGCATGGGCATCCCGAACCCTTCTTCGAGGTTGGGATACGCGAACACCGCCGCGCGCGAGATCGCGACCGAGAGGTCGTTGTCGCCAAGCCGGCCGAGGCCGCGCACCCGATCGGCGGGCATCCCGGCATCGGCGACGAGCGCGGCGAGAGTCGCGTCATCGGGGTCGGGGCCGGCCAGCAGCAGGGGCACATCGGCATCCACACTGGCCATCGCCCTGATCAGCTGGTCGATCCCGCGCCTGGGCTCGAGTGCGCCAGACGCGAGCACGTAGCGCACGGGCAACCCCAGCCGTGCAGACCGCTCGTCGGCGTCCGCGGGCAGGGCCAGTGTCGAGCTCGGTGCCCCGCTGATGACCCGGATGCGGTCGCCAAACCCGACGAACTCGCTGAGCTGCTCTGCCACTGCATGGCTCGGCACCACCACGGCATCGGCGTATTTCTGCGCGCGCCTGGCCATGCCTTTGTACCAGGCGACGGCTCGCGGGGCGAGCGTGTCCGGATGCGTCCAGGCGAGAGCGTCATGGAACGTGACGGCGATCTGGTCCCCGTCATTGAGCCTGTCGTGCCTCGCCAGCGGTGCGAGCGGGCTTGGCGCATGGACCATGCCGCTGCCGGGGAGTCTCGTGAAACCGTGCTGCCAGGCGGTGCGCAGCTCACGGCGGGCGAGCGGGCTCTTGTGGAGTACCTGCAGGCCGGGCAGCCGATCGAGGATACGGGCGTATTCGGGTTCGGTGGACGCCGAGACGAATCCCTCGACGTAACAGCCGCGTGGTGCTGTCCTGATGATTTCGCGGGTGAGTTCTTCCGTGTAGCGCCCGACGCTGCCGTGGTCGTGCATCTCATCGAGGATGACGCGGAGGGTGGTCATTGCTGCACTCCCTCGATGATCGCGTCTGTGAGGCGAAACAAGCAGTCACCTAACCGGGCCGGATGAGACAACATCAACTGCCAATGATAGCCCGGCACACGGTGCCTACGGCGTTGTCGCACCGGCCGCGGTCGCCTCGACGAGCGCCTCGGACCATGATCTCATCGGTGCGAGCCCGACAGTTGCCCACCCGTCGTGCCCGAGCACGGAGTAGGCAGGTCGCGGGGCGGGGCGCACGAACGTCGAGCTGTCTGTGGGCCGCACCCGTTCGGGGTCCAGGCTGCTCGCGGCGAAGATCGCCCGCGCGAAGTCGAACCAGCTCGTCTGGCCCGAACTGGTGGCGTGATAGACACCAGCAGGGGCATCCGAATCCAACAGGGTCACTATCTGGTGCGCCAGGTCGAGGGTCCACGTCGGTTGCCCGACCTGGTCGGTCACGACGCTCACCACGTCGCGCTCCTGGGCGAGCCGGCGCATCGTCTTACCGAAGTTGGGACCGTGCGCGCCGTAGAGCCATGCGGTGCGAACGATGTACGAGTTGTCAGGGTTCGCCGCGCGAACCAGCCGCTCGCCCTCGGCTTTCGTTCGCCCGTATGCGGACACGGGATGAAGCGGCGCGTCCTCTGGGTACGGTGTAGTCGCGCTCCCGTCGAAGACGTAGTCTGTCGAAACCTGCACCATCCGTGCCCCGAACTCGGCGGCCGCGGCCGCGAGAATGCCGGCACCCACGGCATTGACGAGGTGAGCCTCATGCTCCTGGCTCTCCGCGTCGTCGACCTTCGTGTACGCAGCGGCATTGAGGATCACATCGTGCCCTTCGACGGCGGCACGTACGGCATCCCGATCGGTGATGTCGAGTTGGGACCTGCTGAGGGAGTCGACGTCACGTCCGGCCAGGGCGGCTGTGAGGTCGGTTCCGAGCATCCCGCTCCCGCCGACGACGAGGTAGCGGGTCACAGCGCTGCGCGTTCCTTGAGCGGCTCCCACCACGGGCGGTTGTCGCGGTACCACTGCACGACATCCGAGAGCCCCTGCGCGAAAGGGACGAGCGGCTCGTAGCCGAGCTCAGAGCGGATCTTCGAGATATCGACGGAGTACCTGAGGTCGTGCCCGAGCCGGTCCTGCACCCTGTCGACGTACGACCAGTCTTTGCCCGTGGCATCCAGCAGCAACTGCGTGAGTTCCTTGTTGGTGAGCTCCGTGCCGCCGCCGATGTTGTAGATCTCGCCGGCGCGACCGCCGGCCAGCACCATCGCGATGCCGCGGGTGTGGTCGTCGACGTGCAGCCAGTCGCGGATGTTGTTGCCCTCGCCGTAGAGCGGCACGTGCCTGTCGTCGATGAGGTTCGTGACGAACAGCGGGATGACCTTCTCGGGAAAGTGGTAAGGCCCGTAGTTGTTCGAGCAGCGCGTGATCGACAGGTTCAGGCCGTGGGTGCGGAAGTAGCTGCGCGCGAGCAGGTCGCTGCCGGCCTTCGAAGCCGAGTATGGCGAGTTCGGCTCCAGCGCACGGGTCTCGTCCCACGACCCTTCGGCGATGGACCCGTACACCTCGTCTGTGGAAACGTGCACGAAGCGCTTGAGGTTGTTGCGCAGCGCGGCATCCAGGAGCCTCTGGGTGCCGAGCACATTGGTCTCCACGAAGATGCCGGAGTCGCGCACCGAGCGGTCGACGTGTGACTCGGCGGCGAAGTGCACGACGGCGTCGACGCCAGGCAACAACCTGTCGAGCAGGTCGGAATCGCGGATGTCGCCATGCACGAAGCTGTACCGCCCGGAGTCGGCCACCGGTGCGAGGTTCTCGAGGTTGCCCGAGTAGGTGAGTGCATCGAGCACGACCACCTCGGCGCCTTCCAGCCCAGGATACGCATCCTCAAGGGTTCGTCGAACGAAGTTCGAGCCGATGAAGCCGGCTCCGCCAGTCACGAGGATTTTCATGGGTCTCCTTAGCAGGATCGGCTACCAGATCCCGATTGCGATCAGCAGGCCAATTATCCACTGGTCACGGGGCCGGCGCCGCATCGTTCCTGCCCGGCGAGCGAGCCTCAGGCGGTTCCGGATGCCTCGGCTCTCGAAGAGGGCGAGCATCTGCTCGAGCGCCGCGCGCCGCTCGCCCTCCGCCAGGCCGATTGCGACACGGGCGTGAAGGACCGCCTCGTTGCGGTGCCAGCGCTCGCGGATGAGCTTGAGACGTGAGAGTGCCGATGCCGCGCCGACGTTCGACCCCAGCACGTTGCTGTCATGCTGCCGGTAGTCCAGCGACGGCTCCCCGTCGATATGCCACGACCAGCCTCGGCCGCGCGCGATGGCATAGATGAGGGAGTCGTGGAACTCGGCCTTCGAGGCCGGGGAGCGCGGGTCATCCAATTCGCCAGCGACGAGGAGTGCCAGCCGGGGCGACAACACGAAAGTCGAGCCGGGCCCTGGGCTCTCGGTGAGGTAGTCGAACTCGCGCTGCGGGAAGTCCTTGCGGACCAGGGTGCGTCGGCCCGATGGCGTGAAGGCGGTCACGCTCGAGGAGACGGCATCGTGGCCACCCGCCCGGAGGATGCCTACATGTCTCTCGAGTTTGCCAGGATGCCACACGTCATCCTGGTCGCTGAAGGCGAGATAGCCCTCGAGATTCGGAACCACGAGCCGGATGAGCCGATAGAAGTTGGCCGCAGACCCGCCCGACGATCCCATCGACGGGAGCACGGAGAGACGGTCGTCGGACGTGGCCCGTTCGAGCAGCCACTCGCGCGTGCCGTCGGTGGACTCGTCGTCGAGCGCCACGACCCTGAGGGCGACACCCTCCTGCGCGAGAATGCTGTCGAGCTGCTGGGGGAGCCACGCTAGCCCGTTCCATGTGGCCAGGAGCACGGTCACGAGAGGTGCCGCACCGGAGGCGTCCGGGAGCGGCGTGGTCATTGTTCCATGATAGTTCTAGGCTAGATTGGTGCGCGGCCCAGCGGCCCTGTCCCGGTTTGAGGTTGCATGCGTTATTTGAAGGAAGTGTTCGCCGCTCGCGAGCTTCTGGGCAATCTTGTCGCGCGCGAAGTCAAAGGCAAGTACAGCCGCACGATCTTCGGCCAGCTGTGGTCCCTCGTGAACCCGCTCGCGCTCATGCTCATCTACACCTTCGTGTTCGGGCTGATCTTCCGGGCTAATCCGGATCCCGGCGATCCTAGCGGCCTCAATGTATTCGCGCTGTGGCTGCTGTGCGGCCTGCTTCCCTGGATCTTCTTCTCCTCCGTCGTCACGGTCGGGGCAGGGTCGCTTGTCGCCAACGCGGGTCTCATCCAGAAGGTCTACTTCACCCGCATCGTGCTTCCCCTCTCTGTCGTCGGCTCCACGGCATACAACTGGCTCTTCGAGATGTTCGTGCTCCTCGTCGCGCTCTTGATCGCCGGCGCGTTCGTGCTGCCCTGGATCCCGTTGCTGCTCGTCGTGATGATCATGCTCACGGTCTTCAGCGCGGGGATCGCGCTCATGCTCGCGATCGCGAACGTCTACTTCCGCGACACGCAGTGGTTCCTCTCGATCGCGCTGCAGATCGGCATGTACCTGACTCCGATCATCTACCCGATTTCGCTCGTCGAGCAGGCCTCGAAGGATGTCGGCGGTCTCGCCGGAACCCCGATCACCCTCATCGACCTGTACCGCCTGAACCCGATGGACCACTTCGTGACCGTCTTCCGCCAGGTGCTGTACGACAACCGCTGGCCCGACGGCATCGAGATGCTCATCTGCCTCGGCTGGGCGGTCGGTGCCGCGGTGCTCGGCACGATCATCTTCCGGCGCAACGAGAAGAACCTGGCGGAGGCACTGTGAGCGACATCGCCGTCAGCGTGAACCACGTCAGCAAGAGTTTCCGGCTTTACCATGAGCGCAACCAGACCATCAAGTCGGCAGTCATGCGTGGCCGTCGTTCGGTGCACGAGGATTTCTGGGCCCTCAGGGACGTCTCCTTCGACGTGCCAGCCGGCTCGACATTCGGCCTCATCGGCAGCAACGGCTCCGGCAAGTCGACGCTCCTCAAGTGCCTGGCGAACATCTACTACCCGAACGAGGGCGCGATCACGCACTTCGGCAGGGTGGCCGCGATGCTCGAGGTCGGCTCTGGCTTCCACTCCGAGCTGTCGGGCCGAGAGAACATCTTCCTGAACGGGTCAATCCTCGGGATGTCCAAGAAGGAAATCACCCGGAAGTATGAGGAGATCGTGGATTTCTCGGGCGTCGAGAAGTTCATCGACCAGCCCGTCAAGAACTACTCCTCGGGAATGTACGTGCGGCTCGGTTTCGCCATCGCGATCAATGTCGACCCGGACATCCTCGTGGTCGACGAGGTGCTCGCCGTGGGCGACTCCGAGTTCCAGGAGAAGTGCTTCCAGAAGTTCGTCGACTTCAGGCGCGCGGGCAAGACCGTGATCCTCGTGAGCCACTCGATGGAGACGGTCAAACTCATGTGCGACCAGGCGGCCTGGCTCAGCCACGGTGAGCTGATGATCACGGGCGACGCCCAGCCGACCATCCAGGCCTACCAGGACTCGCTCGGACAGGGCTGACTTCCATTTGGCCCTGAAAGCACTCGGCTAGGATTCATGGGTGCAGGTCAGAGAGTTATCGATACCGGACGCCTACGAGATCACCCCCCGGCAGCACGCGGATGACCGGGGCGTCTTCCTCGAGTGGTACCGCTTCGACCTCCTCGAGGAGGCCGTGGGCCACCCCCTCGATCTTCGGCAGGCCAACACGTCGGTGTCGCGCAAGGGCGTCGTCCGCGGCATACATTTCGCGACCCTGCCGCCCAGCCAGGCAAAGTACGTGACCGCGATGCACGGCGCCGTGCTCGACTTCGTCGTGGACATCCGCGTGGGGTCCCCCACGTTCGGGCAATGGGATTCAGTGCTCCTCGATACCACCGACCGCCGCGCCATCTACCTGGCCGAAGGTCTTGGCCACGCCTTCGTCGCCCTCACCGATGATGCAACGGTGAGCTACCTCGTCTCCGAGACGTACCTCCCCGGCGTCGAGTTCGGGATCAACCCGAGCGACCCGGAGGTCGCCCTTGAGTTCCCCGAGGTCGGCGGGTTGGTGCTGTCTTCCAAGGACACCGACGCGCCTTCCCTCGCCGAAGCGGCGGCGGCGGGGCTCCTTCCCAACTGGGACGATGCGCGCGCCTACTATGACTCCCTCGATAAGAGCGGGAACTGACGATGCGCGGAATCATCCTGGCCGGCGGATCAGGCACCCGATTGTGGCCGATCACCCGCGGTATCTCGAAGCAGCTCATGCCGATTTACGACAAGCCGATGATCTACTACCCGCTGTCGACGCTCATGATGGCAGGCATCCGGGAGATTCTCATCATCACGACTCCCGAGTACAACGAGCAGTTCCGCGCGCTCCTGGGCGACGGCTCTTTGCTGGGCATCCGGCTCGAATACGCGGTGCAGCCATCACCGGACGGCCTCGCCCAGGCCTTCATCATCGGCGAGGAGTTTATCGGCGACGAGAGTGTCGCCCTTGTGCTCGGCGACAATATCTTCCATGGCATCGGCCTCGGTGCATCCCTGCGGGCCAGCGATGAGATGGACGGCGGGCTGGTCTTTGCTTACCACGTCTCCAATCCGAGCGCCTACGGCGTCGTCGAGTTCGACGACGAGCACAACGCGGTCTCGATCGAGGAGAAGCCCGAGAACCCGAAGAGCAACTACGCTGTGCCAGGTCTCTACTTCTATGACAACTCGGTCATCGAGATCGCCAAGGCCATCACGCCCAGCGCCCGCGGGGAGCTGGAGATCTCGACGGTCAACGAGCGCTACCTGCAGGCCGGCAAGCTCCGCGTGCAGATCCTCGATCGCGGCACCGCCTGGCTCGACACCGGCACGTTCGAGTCGATGATGCAGGCGTCCGAGTACGTCCGTGTCATCGAGGACCGACAGGGTTACAAGATCGGCTGCATCGAGGAGATCGCCTGGCGAGCGGGCTGGATCGACGACGCGGCCCTCATCGAGCTCGCCAAGCCGCTTGCCAAGAGTGGCTATGGGGAGTACTTGGCGCGCCTGCTCTGAGCCTCAGGCGAGGGCATCTACGAGAGCGGTGAAGTGCTCCCAGCCGTGTTGTGCTGCGGCGAAGTCATAGGCGGTCCGGATGATCTTCTGGCGTTCCTCGACGGAGCCCATGAGCTGCGTGATGGCGCGGACGAACCCCTCGGCGTCATCCGGGCTCGAGACCAGCAGGCCGGTCACGTTGTCGCGCACGATGTCGGTGACCCCGCCCACTGCGGTGGCGATCACCGGAAGGCCCAGCAGCATCGATTGCACGAGAACGAGTGGGAGGCCCTCGGACTCCGAGGTCAGCAGGAGTGCATGGTAATCGTGAGTCGGGAGCGCCTCGAGCCCACCCGAGTAGGGGCCGCGGTAGATGACGCCCGCCGCCGCGAGCGACTTCATGAGCGTGGCGCCGTCGGAGGAGAGCACCTGCTGACCGTGCACCGAGATGCTCACCGGGAGGTCCTGCTTGCGCAAGAGCTCGGCGATCCGGATGAGGGAGTCGGGACGCTTCTCCTTGTCGAGACGGTGCGGCCACAGCAGGCGGAAGGGATCCTGTTGCGTGAATACCCGGTCATCGTGTGCCCGGGTCGTCGTATTCAGCGGCGGGAGTGTCTCGAGCGCCGGCTGGTGGTGCACCCGCACCTTGGCGGGCCCGAGGGCGAGCATCTCCGACACGATCCCAGCGGTCACCGTGTTGTCGGTGATGATCCCTTCGATCTCATCGAGGTACTCGCGCTGGCCGTCATCCGTGATCGGGTTGACGGGGTAACCTGCGCCGATGCGATCGAAAGCGAAGAGCGTGAGATGGATGCGCATCGTGTCCGCGAGCTGGTGGCCGTAGAGGTGCAGCGAGTTGGTCACGTCGAAGCAGTTCACCGACACCACGAGTTCAGGGGCGACCATGAGGAGCGCCTGCGCGATGATCCGGCGCTGCTGGTTTGGAGTGAGGGAGCGAATCTCCTGTGAGACCTGGACGAAACGAACGCCCTCCGGCACGAGATGCTGCAGGGTGTTCGAGGGCGTGTACGTGGCGAGCATGGTGACGTCGCCCTTGAAGCGCGGGCTCGCCGCAAGCGCGCGCGCGTAGTTGAGGGAGACCAGGTCGGCACCGCCGATGCCGACCCAGGGCACGGCGACTATCGCACGCGGAAATGGCCGGAGTTGGGCGACGAGGTCGACAAGAATCTGCGCATAGCCGTCAACGTACGGATGCCATTCAGGCACCATCCCGTAGCCGTTGGCCGTCCACGAGACGGCGGGTTCGATCTCGGCCGCACGCCTGAGGTGCTTGACGACGGCGGGGGACACGTCTGCGGGCCTGCCCCTGTAGACACCCATCGCCCATCCGTAGAGACGTTCCTTGGTCGACTGCCTCAGGGAGCCGAGGAGCAGGCGCGCGACCGGCCGGGCGACGCGGTAAACCCCGCGTATGACCCGTTTGTTGCGGTCCCGTGCGGACGGCTCCTTGGGCGCCGGCGCGCCTACTTTGACAGGCATCGCGGAGATGAGCCCATCGAGGTCGAAGGGCGGCAGGATCGAGCGCAGGTGCCCGTTGTTAACGCCACCGAACGCCCGCACCCGGTAGAAGAACATGGTGCCGGGGGCTGGGCGGTGGGAGATACCGGCGATCGAGGTCTCGATATTCCACAACCAATCCTCGGGGCCGAACCCATCACCGGGGCGAATTGCCCGGTATGGATTGTCAAGGTACGTGGAGCGAAGGGATATCGAGGACGACGGCCACAGGTTGTTGCGGATCAACAGGAGATGATCGACGTCCTCGGTGGCCGGGACAGTCCAGATCGCTGAGCGATCGCCGAAGCTGACCACCGTGGCGGGATGCACGATGATCGGGGCCTCGGACGCCTCGAGCGTGCGCACCCCCTCGACGAGGTAGTTGTGGGATACGAGGTCGTCGCCGTCGCAGAACGCGACGAACCGACCCCGGGCGTTGGTGGCCCCGGCGTTACGACTGGCCCCGGCGTCCCCGTGCGAGACCTCGATGAGACGCACGGGGACCACTGCGCGATCAGGGTCGAGCCACAGCGTCGCCTCCGCGAGCGTGTCGGGCGTGGCCCGGTCCAGCACGATGACCAGCTCGCAGTCGCGAGCGGTCGCGGTGACCTCCTCGATCGCTGCCATTAAACTGCGCAGCGTGGGCCGCAGCAGGCGCCCCTCGGAGTGCACGTTTACCACGACCGAGAGGGTGATGCCGCTCGCCTCATTAGTCATCGTGTAGTTCCTCGTCGTCTGTCCATAGTGATTCGCGGCATGGCCGTGCTCAGCCAGGCGCCCCCGGATGTCGCTGGTTCGCGCGACCCGCCCCAGCGAGTGGCTGGCGATGGATCCTCCGATGCCGGCCCGCTACGGTGCTGTCATTCTCCATGATGTGACATTGAGGATCCTGAGTGTCTCCTGTCGGGCGGCGTGCAGCCGCCGTGCACTCGAGCATTATCGTCATGGCCCGCGGCTCCGCTTTGGTTATCTCAGCCACCGTTCGGGCGATTGGCAATCCGACGCGCAAGGGTCCTCATGACCGTACGAAGGGGCTTAGTGAGTTTCCACGAGGTGCTGGCGCGCAACTGGTTGGTTTCCTCCCTCGCGTCGCGAAGGTCGGATTCCAGGTTCGCGATTTTCTCTCGGGCACGGCTTTCGACCTCCAGGTGATGTCCGATAGCACCGACCATCGCCAACCGCCAGGCGCTCTTGAACTCAGATGGCACATGGCTGCTGATGAAGATGCGCGCCTCGACTTCGCGGTCAAAGCGCTCGGCTCTGGTGAGTGAGGCCCAAATATTCGTGTCGTGGATCCGGTACGCCGACATTGGACGGTCGATGAACGCAAGGTCGTGGCCTGCGGCGGTGAGTGACCAGAGGGGATAGTCACCCACTCGCAGGTCATTGAACCCCTCGGGCATTGGGCGCGGTAGCCAGTCGGCCCGTAGCACGACGGATGACGTTGAGATGACGTTCTGCTCCGTGAGCGCGGAGCCCGGCAGAATTTCGGTGCGATATCTTGCTGGAGGCCAATCCCCCGCTTTGAGTTCGCCAGAGACGAACTCCAGCACGGGGTGGTGACAGATCGCGGCGCTCGGCAATCTGTCGAGTGCATCCACTTGCCGCTGGAGCTTCTCTTGGTCGAGCCAGAAGTCGTCGCCGTCGAGGATCGCGACGAACTCGGCTCGGCTGGCGGCGATGAACTCGTAGTAGTAGTAGATGCCGGACTGATACCGGTTCACAGGAGCGACGACAAGTTCCCAACTGATCGAGGCACCCGACAGGAGGCCGGTGATCCTCTCGACCGTGCCGTCTGTGGATGCGTCATCGTGGATGCGGATGGCGATCTCGAAATCGGTGCTCTGGTCGAGGACTGATTGCAGGGCGCGCTCGATGAACGACTCATGGTTGTAGGTGAAGACGGCCACCTCAAGACGCGCTGGCATCCGAGTACTACTTGACCGCGACGATGTTGTAGTGGATAGGCATGAGGAAGCGGCCTTCGGTCTCGAGAGCTGATATCGCGACGTGCGAGAACGGGGATGCCAGCTGCCGCCAGCCGTGCTCCGAGAACCTCCAGTTGTCGGGCAGGGGGCCGTGGATGCGAAAGTTGAACGGCGCGGAGAAGTAGGCGCGGCCGCCCGGTTTGAGCATCCGGTGGATTTCGGCTACTCCCAGGAACGGGTTGGAGACGTGCTCGAGAACCTCGGTGCAGATGACCATGTCCAGGGATGCATCCGCGACGTCGTCGTTGCGTCGGCAGATGTCACCGATAATGTCCGCGTCAGAGTCGGGGTCGATGTCCAGTGTGCGAAGCCGGGCGGGCGCCATGAGGTGTGGACGTATCCCGCCGTGATCCTGGGGGGCGATGTCGAGGATGAGGCAATCGTCGATCGTGCTCGCGACCGCGGCAGCCTCGGCGAAGAGGCTTGCTACGTGATCCCGGAGCAGAGTGAGGTGCAGTTTGTCCATGGTGCTGACGGGGGGCGTTTCACTGGGCATCGAATAGCCATTTCAGTTGGTTGGCGGAGCTCGCGTCGACGGCAAGCGTGTTCGGGTGGGAGGCGGCAACGCGCTCGCTGAAGGAATCATCGATTAACACCGAATTGCCCTCCGCGGCTATGAAGGACATCTTGGGCTCCCCTTTCGTGGCATGGAAGACCCGGTCGAACAGATCTGCAAGGCCGAACTCGGCCAGCGTCACATCCGGATCCTTAAGGTGCCGTGTGACAAGCGCCACCGGGATCCCCCTCGCTTTGACGAAGCGCACCAGCTCTTCCACGGGAGGGTTGATCGCGCCGTTCAGGATCAGGGTGTCATCCAGGTCGACGTAGAGGGAGGTGAAGCGCTCAATGCAGTGCACTTCGGAGATGCCCTGTGCTCGCCGAGCGGTGAATCGAAATCGTGTCTGGTACACGCGCACGGGCAACTGGCCAGCGGTGAGGATCGAAAGTTGTGCGAGGTTGACGCCTTGGGCTCGCCGAATCCCGGACGCCCCCGCGAGCCTCGCACCGATCTCCATGAGGCGGTAGACGCCATGCACGTCCTTCTTCGCCTGGAAGAACCAGGCACCGTTGAAGGTCAAGCGCCTGCCGATCACCTCGGCCATTCGTACAAGGTCGTCGTCCTTGCGGTCGCTGGTGACCACGGCGATGCCGCCGTCGGTCTCATCCCGCGTCCGCGGTGCGGCATACAGCAACCCACCGGGCGTTGAGAAGCAATCAACGGTCACTTCGTCCGAGACGAGCATCTCCGTGACCAGGTGGTTCGACCAGAAGCCCGGCGTCGCTTCCTCCAGCTCACGCAATGACGACGGGTCTTGGACGGCGACCGCGCCGATCGCGCTGTGGCTCACGTCGGGCTTCGCGAACAGTGGAAACGCGGCGTTACCGGGCTGCGCCAGCACTCGCTCGGGGGTGATCCCGAGTGGTTCGAACGTTTCGTGCGTTGCGATTTTCGACGCCGCGATGAGGATCGTCTCGGGGGGGTGGGACACGACTGTCGCACCGTCGAGATTGATCTGGGACAGCGCGAGGATTGCCAGGTCATTCGCCGGATAGACGTAGTCAATCGAATCGCGCCCGACAAGTTCAGCCAGAGCGCCGGGGAAGTCGGCGTCGTCGACGTGAGGAAGGTGGTCGTACTTCGCGTACCCGGCGCGATGTCCTGCTGCGGCGTCCACACCCGCACCCTGCACGATGAATCCGGGTAGAGGCGACAGGCTTGCGAGTACTTCGATCCCCACCAGCGTCGTGCCGGGGAAGACCAAAACCTTCTTATAACTCGCCGTCATCGAGGAAACGTTCGAGAAGAGTCCTAATGCGGTTGAAGTCGGATGACTTGAGACCCAGGTGGAATGGCAGGCCGAGAACGGTGGCTGCGTAGCCCTCGGTCCGGTCGAGGCGTCCGCGCGGGATGTCATGGTACGCGGGCATGGTGTGGCAACCGTCCCCCCACCACCGGCGGGTCTCCACACCGCCCACCTGAAGGAGGCTCTCCAGGCGCGTTCTCGCGGCCTGGTCTTCGAGTTGGATGTTCCAGTAGGGAGCAGCGAGATCGCTCTCGACTCCGGCCGCCGTGAGACCCATGCTGGAGGAGATCTCCTGGGCGCGCTGACGCAGCTCTAGCCACTGCAGCCGCTGCGCAGGCCAGGCGTCCAAGGATGCGTGCGCTACTGCAGCGGTGAGCTCGCTCATCTTCGCGTTGGTGCCCGGAATCTGGCTGACGCGCGAACCCCACATGCCAAAGTTCGACCACCGGCGGAACTCGGCTACCCACGCCTCGTCGTTTGAGAAGAACACTCCGCCCTCGCCAACAGGAAGAGCCTTGGTGGCGTGGAGGCTTACGATCACGCCGACCTTACGATCTTCTGGAAACGCAAAGTCGCGACAAGCGTCGAACGAGGCCGCGGCATCGACGAGGACTGTCTGCCGCGGAGCTCCGCTCCGGTACCAGTCGGCGCGTGCGCCGAAGGGAAGTACATCCACGGCCAGGGATGTATCGGCGGGGAAGTCGGCTCGCTGGGACTCGTCCACGTCGACGAAGGTCGGCTGCAAGCCGGCGCGCAACGCGGAACCGGGAGTTGCCGTGAAGGTCCACGATGGCAGGTGCACGGGCGAACCGGCGCTCGATACCGTGGCGAGTGCACCCTCGAGAGCCGCGGTGCCAGACGAGCACATCGCGACGCGCGAAGCGGGAATATTGAAGTGGCCGGCCAGCCGTTCCTCGAGCCTCGTGACCAAGGGCCCACCATTGGAGAACTGTCCGCTGCGAGTGGCCTCGTCGATGTAGAAGCCGATCTTCTCGCTCGAGGGAAACACGGGCAGGAAGACCGGGATGACGCCGTCGTTCAGATCTCTTACCTGCACCGCTAGAGCATATCTCCCCAATGTGCCGGGCCGAGGTCAGGCACGGATCGCACCCTTTCGGTCGAGGCATCATGGGCCGCCCGATAGGGTGGCTTCTTGTGAAATGGTTGGTCCTTCTGCTGGGTGTGCTGCTGAATGCCAGCGCGAGCATCCTCATCAAGGTGAGTTCCATGCCACCCAGGAAGCTGCCTTCATTCTCGACCCCGGTGTCGGCGTGGATCGGCAACTGGCCCTTCTGGGTGGGGATTGTCACGTACGGGCTCGCCTTTCTTGCATACGTATACTCACTGAGCCTGTTCCCCGCCACGGTCGCCCATCCGATCATCACGGCGGGCGGCATAGCTCTTGTCGCCACTATCGCCGGTCTCGTGCTTGGAGAGTCGCTCAGTGTTTTGACCATCGCCGGAGTGATCGTCGTCATGGGCGGGGTCATCATGATCGCCCTGGGCGCACAGCGTTAGAGCAGCGAGAGAATACATGTCGATCGCGCCCGAATCCCGAACCGTCTCCGCCAGCGTCAAGGCGGTTCCGCTGGCCATGTGGGGTGTCCTGCTCTTCTGCGGCGGGGTGTTCGTCTTCGTGGTTGCCTCCCTAATCAACCTGCCCATCCGGATAGTGCTCCCCAGCGCGGACTCGGTGTTCCGCGATATCGTGTGGCTGTCGGGGGCACCGATCGTCTTGGGCACTCTCTTCATCCTCGCCGACTTCGCCTTCTTCTATCGGGCTCGCCGGGGCGGCCACGAGCTCTCGCGGGTGGAGGTCGACCGCTCCGCTGTGACGGTCGTGCTCACCGCCTACAACGACGAACTGAGCATCGCCGAGGCGGTTCGTGACTTCCGTGACCACCCGCTGACGAAGCGCGTGATCGTCGTCGACAACAACAGTTCGGATGGGACCGCTCGGGCGGCGGAGGAGGCGGGCGCCATTGTCGTGAGCGAGCTGCGACCCGGATACGGATACTGCGTCCACCGCGCCCTCACCGAGGGATCCCGTTACCAGGACACCGCCCTCGTAGCACTGTGCGAGGGAGACATGACATTCCGCGCTGCCGACCTGGAGAAGCTGCTGGCCTACATCCCCCATGGCGACGTCGTCAACGGCACCCGTATCGTCGAGCAACTCCGCGAGAAGGTCACCCAGCTCACGACCTTCATGTTCTGGGGCAACTTCGTGGGCGGTAAGCTCCTCGAGTTCAAGCACCTCGGGCGCGGAACGGTCACCGACCTCGGCACCACCTACAAGTTGTGCAGGTCGGCTTTTCTGCGTGACCACCTCGCCGACTACGATCCGAGTGTGAACCTCGAGTTCAACGCCCACTTCCTCGATCTCACCATGAAGAACGGGTTCAAGCTCGTCGAGGCCCCCGTGACGTTCTACGCGCGCGTTGGGGAGTCGAAAGGCGGGAACGTCAGCAATGCACGTGCCACGCGCGTCGGCCTGCGCATGCTCCTCGGCCTCCTGGTCTCGTGGAAGCTCATCCGAACGAAGGGAACCGCGTGAGCGACTCTGACTTTGCAAACGTCTACTTCGACAGCCGGTTGAAGTTCGACAGGAAACGGCTCGTGCTGTGGGGCGCCCTATGGGACTACTCGCTGAGCCGCGTCATGAAGGGGTCCTCGACCATCCTCGAGCTGGGCGCGGGGTGGTGTGACTTCATTAACAATGTGACGGCACCTCGCCGCATCGCCGTCGACCTGTGGCCTGGCATCATCGAGGCGGCCGCCGAGGGCGTCGAGGCGCACGTCGGCCCGGCCGAGGACCTCGACTTCCTGAGTGACGGCACCGTCGACGCGGTCTTCGCGTCCAACTTGGTGGAGCACCTCACTCACGAGCAGTTCGACGCCATCCTCTCGGAGTCGCGCCGAGTGCTCCGCCCGGGCGGCAAGGTCGTGTTCGTGCAGCCCAACTACCGGCTCGCGTACAAGCGCTACTTCGACGACTTCACCCACGTGAGCATGTGGAGCGAGGTGTCGCTGTCCGACTTTTTGTCGTCGCGCGGTTGGATCATCGAACGCGCACAGGCCCGGTTCATGCCGTTCTCAGTCAAGTCGCGCCTTCCCGTGTCCCGCTTCCTCATCCGCTGTTACCTCGCATCGCCGCTCAAGCCGATGGCCGGGCAGATGCTCGTTGTGGCCAGCGCGCCCGCCGGGGACAGCGGGCGATGACGGAGGCCGTTCGGACAGGCCCGTCGTCCCCGATGTGGGGCGCGATCAGACACGCGCTTCTCACGGCGCGCGTGGGTCCGCTTCAGGGCGGCGGCCTCTGGGGGAGCATCGGGATAGTCCTGGTGTACCTCGCGATCGCCATCCCGCAGTACGGCCAGCCGTACGTGATCGATGAGGCGGTTTTCCCCTACGTCGCCGACGGGATTCTGAAGCACGGCGCTCCGATCTTCTACAACGGTGAGACCCGACCGATGGACGTCGGGCTCTGGCACCCGCCGCTGTACGACTACTTGCTCGCCCTCCAGGTGTTCGTGTGGGGCATGTCCCCGTTCGCGGTGCGCGCGTTCGGCTCGCTCTGCGTCGTCGCGTCGTTCTTGTTGCTCGCCCTCGCGCTGCGTCGGGTGGCACCGGGCATCAAGCAGTACGGGTACGTCGTGCTCGCAGCGCTGTTCCTGCTCAACCCATTGGTCATTGGCGACGCGCTCGTGCCCGACATCGACGGAACACTGGGCCTCTTCGTGGTCGCCCTCGGCTTGTGGGTCGCGACGCTCGTCGCCCAGAGTCATCTCACACCGCGGTTGGTCCTGGTGGTATTCGCCTTCGCCACCCTCGCAGTGTCGACCAAGTACATCATCGCCGCGATCATCGCCGTATTCATCGGGTGCGCGGCACTCATCTCACCGGCAGAGCGATGGTGGAAGGCCTTGTGGGTGGTGGTTGCGTTCGCCGCTGGCACCGTCATCTCCTTAATTCTCCTGTTCGCGACCGGATATCTCGTGGGCTTCGACGCTCGCGGGCCGTTCGTCTATCTCTTCGGCTCCCTGGGCAGCCGCGCGCCCGGTCGGTCGGGCCTCCACGGCGCGCTCATCAATCTCGCGGAGGGCCCCGGCTCCAATCTCGTGTGGATCGGTCCTGCGCTCGTCGTCGCTGCTGTCGTGGCAGCGGTCGCCGTGTTCGTCGCTCGCCCCCTGGCAGTGAGCAGGCCGCTCATGCTCCTCTTCGCTGGCGGGGGAGTAGCCGTCATCCTGGGGTACGCGTACATCACGGCGAGCCCGTTCGGCTTCCCGAAGTACACGGCGATCGCAGTCGCTTCGCTCGCCCTCGCGGCCACGGTGCTCGTCGAGGTGCTGCGCACCAAGCTCCCGGCGCAGAGCGAACGGGGGGCCGGCGCCCGGATCACGGTGATCGTCGGGTATATCGCGGTGCTCGGCCTGGGTGTCGCGGGCATGTTCTGGCTACTTTCCCGCTTCGCGCCACTGCAGCCGCGGCTTCTTCAGAACCTGCTGGCAGTCACGGTCCCCGCGTTCGTCGCGGTGGTGGTGGTCTCGGCCCTTGTCGTGTTCATCCTTTGGCCCGCTGCCGGACGCGCAAAGCGCGCTGCCGTGGCCGGCGTTCTCGCTGCGGCGATCATCACCCCGGTCATGGTTCAACTCAGCTCTTCGCTCGTCGATCTCACGTCGCCCTTCGCGACCAGGTACTACTACGGCGAGCGGGGAATGGCCGAGTTCCTCGCTCGCGCTGACGACGTCATTCCCGCGGGCGCCGCGGTCATCGCTCCCAAGGATGTCGGGCTCCAGCTCGGAAGGCCATTCTACGAGGACGCCTCTTTTCTTGGCCTCACCCCGTCGAAGCTGCGCTCGGAGCTCGCTCGAACCGAAGCGCCCTACCTCGTGACCCGCAGTTTGTGGGACTATTCGGAGAGCGTCTTCCCGGCGCAGTTCGACGTGCTCCGGGAGTTCTACGAGCCGGTGTTGGTGGACTCCGCTCTGGACTTCACGCTCTGGAAGCTCAAGTAGCGGGTAGCGATCACCGCAGGGTGACTGCGCCGATGCCGCCGGTGACGGTGATGGTGCCGCCCTGGAATGTCTGCGTGTAGTTACCGGTGGTGGGGGCGGCCGAGGGTGCGCTGGTCGGGAATCCGAGGACGTTGAGTTCGCGGCCGTACCAGCCCCAGTTCTGCACGACGACGGTTGGCAGGGCGTAGACACCGCTGGGGCTCTGCACGACCCATCCGTTCTGGAAGGCCTCGTAACAGGCGCCACCCTTGAGCGTGCAGGACTTGGCCTGGATCGATGAGCCGAGCCAGGTAGAGGACTGCACGGCGCTCGTCCAGGCATCCGGAGCGACGGCTACGGCACCGACTCCTCCCGTCACCGTGATGGTGCCGCCCTGGAATGCCTGCGTGTAGTTGCCGGCGGTCGGGCTCGCCGAAGGCGCTCCCGTGGGGAACCCTAGAGGACCGAGTTCGCGGCCGTACCAGCCCCAGTACTGCACGACGAGCGCGGGGACCGGGACGACGACGTTGGTGCCCTGGACTACCCACCCGTTCTGGAACACCTGGTAGCAGACTCCGCCGGTGAGAGTGCACGACTTGCCTTGCGTCGATGAACCAAGCCAGGTGGCGGACTGGATGGCGGACGTCCACGGGTCGGGCGGCAGGGTGACCGCGCCGATGCCGCCGGTGACGGTGATGGTGCCGCCCTGGAATGTCTGCGTGTAGTTACCGGTGCTGGGGGCGGCCGAGGGTGCGCTGGTCGGGAATCCGAGGACGTTGAGTTCGCGACCGTACCAGCCCCAGTTCTGCACGACGACGGTTGGCAGGGCGTAGACACCGCTGGGGCTCTGCACCACCCATCCGTTCTGGAATGCCTGGTAGCAGGCGCCGCCCTTGAGTGTGCAGGACTTCGCCTGCGTGGACGAGCCGAGCCAGGTAGAGGAGAGGATGGTGCCGAGCCACGGGTCGGTGCTCGCGGTCAGCGCGCCCGCACCGTTCGTGACCGTGATGGTGCCGCCTTGGAAGGCCTGCGTGTAGTTGCCGGTCGTGGGACTCGCCGATGGCGCACCGGTGGGGAACCCGAGGATGTTGTATTCCCGGCCGTAGGCGCCCCACGTCGAAAGCACCGCAGTCGGCACCGCGACGACGCCGCCTGCGCTCTGCACTAGCCATCCGTTCTGGAAAGCCTGGTAGCAGGCTCCGTCCTTGAGCGTGCACGACTTGGCCTGGATCGACGACCCGAGCCAGGGTGACGTCAGGATGGTGTTGAACCACGGGTCGGTGTACGAGGTGACGGCGCCGACGCCGTTAGTGACCGTGACTACGCCGCCCCGGAACGCCTGCGTGTATGTCGCGGCAGTCGGGTCCGTGGCGCTGCCAATCGGAAGGCCGAGGACGCCGGACTCGCGGTTGAGGGAGGCCCAGACGTCGCGGACGGGATTCGGCATGACGTACGGGCTCGTCGCGCCGGGGTAATCAACTATCCAGCCGCCCTGGAATGACTGCCGACAGGAGTTCACCATGTCGGCGCATTGGTGGCCGGAAGTCGGTGTGCCGAGCGGGCCGAACTCCCGGCCGTATGCGCTCCAGACCTCCCGCACGGACTGCATGACGACGGTGGTGTTTCCCGAGAACGTGACTATCCACCCGCCCTGGAACTCCTGGCGACATCCGTCCCCAAGCATGTTGTCGCACCGGTACTCGGTGACGGGATAGCCGAGCGGTCCGAGCTCGCGACCGTACCAGCCCCATACCTGCGCGTAGGCGTTACGAGTTCCGGCGGCGACGGTGCTGTAGCTGCCGGAGACGATGCCGCCCTGGAAGGTCTGGACGCAGCCACTGTCGGGTCGACCGCATGTCATGGGGGTCGTCGCGTAGCCGAGCCAGGTGTCGTTGGCGGCATAGTAGTCGCGGAAGTAGCTGCCGACCGAGTTGCCCCGGGTGGAGCCGAACCAATCGGTGTAGAACGTGAAGAAGTTGCGATTGCCATAGGCCGAGCATCCGTCGCCGATCCCATTGCTCGTCGCGAGTGCTGCGGCATTGGGGGTGTAAGGCGTGTAGATATACAGGGCGTGGGTGGCCTGGTTCGCCACGAGCACGTTCTGGGCGCCGCAGGCGGCGTCGGGGTTGTAGAGGATCGCGCTCACCTGACCGACGGGGTACCGCTGGTCGTAACGGGTGGTGTAGTCGGTTCCGGGCCCTGTGCCGGCGGGCTGGGTGTAGCGCTTCAGGAGGTACGCGCCGTAGTGCACCTGGTTGAAGAAGCCGTAGTAGTCGGAGTCACAGGCCGCGGTGTCGGGGCATCCCGCGCCCATCGCCGAGCGGTATTGGCCGGTCGTCGGCCAGGTGTCGGTGACTAGGCTCTGCTCCTTCTGCAGAACCACCAGCAGCACCTTGGGGCTGATGCCGCAGGTCTGGGCGATCTTGAAGATGATCGTCGCCGCGGACTCGTTGGCAACCCCGTTGTACTGCGAGCACATCGGTGTGGCCCCGATGGTGCGGGTGGTCTCGCGATAGTCCTTGAGGCACGTGTACCCCGATCGGCACTGGCTGACCCGTGCATTGAGGAACGCCTGTATGTCAGCCTCGCTCATCGCGTTCGCGTCCCAGAAGAGAGCGTCGTCGATGATGTTGCCCGCCTGGAAGCCGGACATGTCCGCGGCTTCAGCAGGGGTGGTCGCGGGCGATACGACGCTCGCGGTGAGGAAACCTGCCGTGACCGCGAGCACGGCGGCAGATGCCAACAGCAGCTTGCGGAGAGAAGAAGGTATTGCGCGCACGTCTCGACTCTATGGTCGATCCCGCCGAATGTCTGGTGGGCCGGCAGGATTCGGCGATATCGGGTCACCCCCAGATAAGGTCACTCCGGATCCGCTCGCTGCCATCGAGGAGTTCGCCGAGGCTCACGAGGGGGGCAGGTCCGAGCAGATCCCGGAGCCGAGAACCGTCGGCGACGCTCGCAGAAAGGAAGCCGGATTCGACTTGCTGGGGTGTGCCTCGGGCGCCCCGGGCGGCAAGGAGGGCACGGTTGCCGGTTCCCACGCCGGTTCCCACATTCAACACATTGTGCCCCGATTTGTCCTCTTCCACGGACGCGGCGAAGGCGCGAGCGACATCGGACACGTGCACGTAGTCCCGCACGAAGTCGTCGGTATCGAGTACTCCGGGCGGCTCGCCCGACCCCCCGAACATGCGGTTTATGAGGGATGAGTGCAGGCCGGGGCCGTAGACGTTGAAGATGCGGAGACACACGGTTGCCATGTCCGGTTCGCCTGGGAAGGCCAGAGCCGCCTCGGACGCAGCTTTGAGTTGTGCGTACCGCGAACCCGGTTCGAGCGCGTCCTCCTCCCGGCGCGCGGTGCGGTGCGAGGTTCCGTACACCGCCGAGCTCGAGGCGAACACCAGCGAGCGGGCGCCGGCGTCCACCGACAGGTCGCGGAGGCGACGTAGCGACGCCAGGGCACGCTCGTCATCATCCGGATACCCGCTCTCCGTGAGCCTCGGGCTCGCAAGTGTCACGACGGCCCTGGGGTGCACCGCGTCGAGCACCGAGCGCACGGCCGCCCCGTCGTCGAGGTCGAGGACATTTATCCCGGTGCCGCCCCGACGGGTGCTCGTTCCCGTGACGGTCCAGCCGCGCCTCGCCAGCTCCGCGCTGACCGCCGAGCCGATGGGACTTGTCGCCCCGATGACCAGGATCGAGCGGGTCACGTGAGGTCGGGAAAGCCGAAAGTGCGGATGCGCTCCACCAGTTCGCGGTCAGGGATCGCGTAGCTCCTGGTGAGGTCGGTGGTTTCGCGAGCCCACTCGACGACCCTTCCGGGAGCGTGATCGCCTTTCTCCAGCACGACAAAGATCTTCGGGTGAGTGGTCGTGTCGACCTGGCTCGACGCGTAGCTGAGCTCCTCGAACATCTTCTCGCCTGGACGGAGCCCGATCGTCTGCACGTCGAGTGTCGGGTCGACGATCTCGATGAGCGCGCGAGCGAGATCCATCACCCGAATCGGCTCGCCCATGTCGAGTACGAAGAGATCGCCGGCCCGCCCGGCCGTTGCCGACTGGATGATGAGCTGGCTCGCCTCATCAATAGTCATGAAGAACCGCGTGATGTCGGGGTCGGTGACGGTGAGGTCCTGGTGCGACTGGAGCTGGCGGCGGAACGTCTGCATGACGCTGCCCTCGCTCTCGAGGACATTGCCGAAGCGAACCCCGTTGTACTTCGTTCCAGGGAACTGCTGCGCGAGATCCCGCAGCATGAGCTCGCCGAGGCGCTTCGTGGCGCCCATGACGTTGGTCGGGTTCACCGCCTTGTCCGTGGATACGTATACGACCTGGCCGACGCCGTGGGCTCCCGCCTGAGCGAGGACGTTGAGCGATCCCCATACATTGTTGTTGAACGCCTCGACCGCGTTCTCCTGCATCAGGGGAACATGCTTGTAGGCGGCGACGTGGAAGAGATAGTCGGGGGAGTACCGCTCCAGCAGTTGCGAGATCCTGGCCTCGGACTGGATGTCGCCGATCTCGAGGCGCAGAGTTTCCTGGCCGGCGAGTGATTGGCCGAGATGGAAGATGCCGCTCTCCGACCGGTCGACGCCGATCACGGACGCCGGGCCCAGCGACAGTGCCTGCTGCACGACGCGCGACCCGATGGATCCTGCCGCGCCCGTGACCATGATGCGCTTGCCGCTGATTGCTGCACGCGCCTCGATCATGTCGTGCTTGACCGGCGCGCGACCGACGAGATCGAGCACGTCGACGTCGGTCAGGTCGGAGACAGATACCCTGTCGCGTGCCACGATGCGGTAGGTGCGCGGTACGATCGCGAATTCGGTGTCCGGGGGGAGATCCCGGATGAAACGCTGGAGCACCTCGGCGGAGGCCGAGGGGATCGCAAAATAGACGACATCCGCGCCAGTGCTACTGCGGACCTCCGCGATGTCCGCGAGGGTGCCGAGCACGTCGTCACCCTGCAGTCGATCGTCGAGGTAACCCACCACCACGTCGCCGGAGGCAGTCACGTCTGCGGCGAGGGTGGTTCCTGCGACGCCGCGGCCCGCTATGAGGACCTTCTTCCCGCGCCGAGCACTGGATCCGGAGGGTGCCATAGCTTCTCCGTTCTCGTTACGTGCGTCCCGCTCGGTGGGGGCGCTCGATCCCACGCCTCTGCGACAATAGTCGTTCAGGCATCAAGGTGCGACTTGAAGAACCTAGGAGCGCGCGATTGGACACCCCCAAGGCTCCATCGATCGTTGTGCGGACGGTGATCTCTGACGAGGTTTCCGTGGGCTTCGCGCGATGGCTCGATGCGGTGCTCGATTCGCTCACCACGGCCACGGCGGAGGGGCTCATCGCATCCTGGAGGATCGTGGTGGACGACGACCGCTCGCATGTGCTTGCACCAGCCGTTGTCGAGGCGGCGCAGGAGCGAGCGCAGCAGTCGGGCGGCATTCTGCAGTACCTTCCCAACGGAGAAGCGGACGAGACCGGGCTCACCCTCCTGGTCGCCGGGAACGCGATCCTCCTCCGCAGTACCCTCGCGCGACTGCTCGGCTCGCCGATGGCGGGCGTGCGCCCGATCGTCGCACGGGAACTGCCGCTCGGCGGGCGCTCATGCCTGCTCCTGCCCGTCGGCGAGCGGCGCGTGCTGCTGGATGCCGATGCCGATGCCGCCGATGACGAGACCTACCGCGAGGAGGCCGCGGTTGTGTTTCGCCATCGCGCCCTCGCTGGCGGCGCTCCTCGGGAAACCGGGGCGGAGGCCGAATCGCTCCTTGAACTCGCGCTGCAGGTGCCCTCGCTATCGACGGAGCGCCACGGGGTCGCGCGGGCGCTCGACGCGAGTGGGGACCCGCTGCTGTCTGTGGTCCTGAGAACCCAGGGTCACAGGCCCGAGGCCCTCCGCGACGCCCTTCTGTGCCTTGCCGGCCAGTCCGACGGCCGATTCGAAGTCGTGCTTGTGGTGCATGACGGGGACGAGCGGATCGTTGCATCCGTTGTCGCGGACCAGCCGGAGTGGCTGCGGACGCGCACCCGCGTCGTCACCGCGTCGGGTGGCACCAGGGCACTACCACTCAACGTGGGAATCGCCGCGGCGGCGGGCACGGCTATCGCGTTCCTAGACGACGACGACGTCGTGCTGGGGGAGTGGGTGGGCGCGTTCCACGCTGGTGCGGCCGCAAGCCCCAGGCGTCTGGTGCGGGCCATTGCCGGGGTGCAGCACGTGAGCCGAGCGCCATGGCACGGGGGCCTGGAGGGCCATGTCGTGGATTCGGCGGTGGAGCTCCCGTATCCCACGAACTTCGATCTGGTCGACCACCTGCGTGTGAACCAGACCCCATTCATGGCCCTGGCCTTCCCGGCCGCGTTCTTCGCCCTGTTCGGCGGGGCGGACGAAGCCCTGGAGGTCTGTGAGGACTGGGACCTGGTCCTGCGTGCGGCCGCGGTGCTCGGCGTTGTGCAGGTGCCGATGGTCACGGCCATCTATCGTCGGTGGAACACGGGCGGCGACTCGTACACCACCCACGCCTCCACTGTGTGGGAGAGGGACATGCTCCGAGTGCGTGCGAAGCTCGACGCGGGCAGCCTCATCCTTCCCCCCGGCTCCGCGAGCGAGCTGGCCGAACTAGCGGCTCTGCGCGCCGCGCCGGACGAGCTCTCGGCGGTCTACGCGAGTACAAGCTGGCGGATCAGCGCTCCGGTGCGCTGGCTTCGGGTGCGGCTTAGCCGCTCCAGGGGAATGGTCTAATAGTCCGATGGTCACCTCTCGTGCGGGCGTCGTCTCCGTCGTGCTTGTCAACTTCCGAGGCGTTCCCGACACTCTCGAAGCTATCCGGCACCTCGGGGAGATCGACTGGCCCCAGGACCGTCTAGAGATCGTGGTCGTCGAGAACGGATCCGGCGACGACAGCGCGGCTCGCCTGCGCGCTGAGGCCCCGCACGTCAAGCTCATCATTTCGAAGACCAACGACGGTTTCGCGGGCGGGTGCAACAAGGGCGTCGCGGGCTCGAGCGGCGAGTACATCGCACTGCTCAACAACGACGCGCGGCCCGATGCCGGTTGGATCCGAGCCGCGATCGAGCGCTTCGAGGAGTCGCCGGAGGTAGGGGCTGTGGCGAGCCGTGTCTTGGACTGGGAGGGCAAATTCGTCGACTTCATCGGTGCCGCCATGACGTGGTACGGCATGGGCTACAAGCCATTCACCGGTGAACTGCCTCCCACGCGCCCCGACGTGGCCGCCGATGTGCTATTCGGCACCGGCGCTGCGATGTTCGTGCGGCGCAGCGTCTACGACGCGCTCGGTGGCTTCGACGAGCGCTACTTCATGTTCTTCGAGGACGTCGACCTAGGCTGGCGAATCAACCTTGCCGGATGGCGCTTCCTTTACGAGCCCGGTTCGCTCGCCTTCCACAAGCACCACGCGTCGATGAGCGCCTTCGGGTCGTTCAAGGAGACGTACCTGTTGGAGCGCAACGCCCTCTACACCCTGTACAAGAACGCGGGCGACGACCTGCTCGCGGAGGCGCTGCCCGCCGCGATGGCGCTCTCTACCCGGCGGGCCATCGTGCGATCGGGCCTCGATTCCACCTCGTTCGACCTGCGCAAGCGCGGCGGGGATAACGAGGACACGATGGAGATCGACAAGGGCGCGGTGTCCGCGTTCTTCGCGATGGACCAGTTCGTCGAGAACCTGCCGTCGATGAAGGAGTCGCGGGACGAGATCCAGCGCACGCGCGTGACTCCGGAGAGCCGCATCAGGCGACTGTTCGAAAACGCTGACGCCCCGATCCTGCACAGCAAGGCATACCTGCGGGGCTACGAGAATCTGGTAGCGAGCTTCGATGTGCTCGACGTCCCCGGTGTGACGAAGGTCGTCATCGTGACAGGCGATCCCATCGGCAGAAAGCTGGCCGGGCCGGCGATCAGGGCGTGGAACATGGCCGACCAGCTTTCGGGCGACAACGAGGTCATCCTTGTGTCGCTGACGGGCGTCGAGGAGATGGATGCGCCGTTCCGCCTGCTGCGGGTACCTGTCGGAGACAACGCGGCGTTCGCCAAGCTCGAGAAGTGGGCTGACGTGATTGTCTTCCAGGGTCACGCCATGGCCGTGTTCGACTCGCTGCGCACGAGCACCAAGATCCTCGTCGCCGACATCTACGACCCCATGCACCTCGAGCAGCTCGAGCAGGGCCGGGAGCTGCCCGCCGACCAGTGGGAGCGCCAGGTGCGCGACGCGACCGACGTCCTGAACGAGCAACTCGAGCGCGCCGACTTCTTCCTCGCTGCATCCGATCGGCAGAAGATGTTCTGGCTCGGCCAGCTCGCGGCGCTCGGGCGAGTGAACCCCTCCAACTACGACGGCGACCCCGACCTCGACGGGCTAATCAGCGTCGCGCCGTTCGGCCTCTCCGAGGAGCCCCCGCGACACGAGCACGATGTGCTCAAGGGTGTGAAGCCGGGCATCGGGCGCGACGACAAGCTCGTGCTGTGGAGTGGCGGGCTCTACAATTGGTTCGACCCGAAGACCCTCATCCGGGCTGTCGCCGAGCTCTCGACGCGGCGTCACTCGGTGCGGCTGTTCTTCCAGGGCACGAAGAACCCGAACCCCAATGTTCCTGAGATGGCGATCGTCGCGGGGTCGCGCGCTCTCGCCGAGCAGCTCGGTGTGCTGGACTCAGCGGTCTTCTTCAACGACTCCTGGGTCGACTTCGGCGAGCGCCAGAACTACCTCACCGAGGCGGACGCCGGCGTGTCCACGCACTTCTCGCACATCGAGACCACGTTCTCGTTCCGCACGCGCATTCTCGACTACCTGTGGGCGGAGCTGCCGATGGTCGTCACCGACGGTGACCACTTCGCAGAGCTGATCCGTGCCGAGAAACTCGGGATCGTCGTTGAGGCGGGCAACGTCTCCCAGCTCGCGGACGCCCTCGAGACAGTACTCTTCGACGCCGAATTTGCGGCGGAAGCGAAGCGCAACATAACCCGCGTGCGCGAGCGCTATTACTGGGGCACGGCGCTCGCGCCCCTCATCGACTTCGTCGCCCACCCGTACCACGCGGGCGACAACGCGGACGTCTCGTTGTCGGCTCGGGCGCGCGCACGAAAGAAGCGCAAGAAGCGCTCCGGACTGAGGCGCGACGCCGAGCTCGCCCTGTTCTATCTGCGGTCGAACGGCCCCCGGGTGGTTATGGGCAAGGTTCTCAGGCGGCTTCGTCGATCATGATCGGACACCTCGGCGTCTCGATTGCGCTGTGCACCCACAACGGCGCCCGCTTCGTCGAGGAGCAGGTGCGCAGCATCCTCAAGCAGTCCGAATTGCCGGTGCAGGTCGTGCTCTCGGACGATGCTTCAACAGACGACACGGTCGCGCTCGTCGAGGGCCTGTGGGCCGATCTCGACCCCACGGGCGCCCCCGAGCTCGTCGTACTCCGCAACGAGGCAGCGCTGGGAGTCGTCAGGAACTTCCAGCAGGCCGTCGAGGCGTGCAACTCCGAGCTCATCGCGCTCTCCGACCAGGACGATGTCTGGGCCCCAAACCGTCTCGAAGCCATGTCGTCACGGTTCGAGTTGGATCCGACCCTCGAGCTGCTCTTCAGCAATGCGACGCTGATCGACGCCGAGGGGCGGCCGACCGGATCGCTCTTCGAAGCTCTCGAGATCGATCGTCAGGACCTTGCCGACATCCGTCTGGGTGATGCTTTCGGAGTGCTACTGCGCCGCAACGTCGTCACGGGAGCGACGGCGGTATTCCGGCGGGAACTCGTCGAGCGTGCCATCCCGTTTCCCCCGACCTGGGTTCACGACGAGTGGCTGGCAATCATCGCGGCGGCCACATCCAGGATCGATTGGATGCCTGATCGGCTCATCGGATACCGCCAACACGGTTCCAATCAGATCGGTGTCGCGGCGCCCACGTTGCGCTACAAGGTCGCCCGCGTACTGCAAGCGCGCGGTGATCGGTACACCGGTATGGTGGATCACTCCCAGGTGCTGCTCGACCGTCTTCGCCGCCTCGGTGTCGGCGACGAGCTAATCGCTCTCACAGAGGCGAAGGTCGCCCACGACCGGTTCCGGGCGGGGCTGCCGGCAAATCGACTCGCTCGCATTGCGCCAGTCTTGCGCTCGGCGAGCACGGGGGCCTACGCAAGATTCTGCAGCCGCAAGCGCCTCGACATCCTGCGCGACCTGCTACAGCCGGGGACGTCGCTGGAAGCCTAACCCCGAAGCCGGGTCGGCCGTGTGGCCGCAAGACGGATTGCCGCCCAGGAGGTCGCGATGCCGAGTGCGAGGAAGACGGCGACGAGCAGGATTGCCCCGCCCGGCGGCGCCCAGCGCGGAGCGAGGAACAGCTCGGGCCAAGGGCCGTGGGCGCCCACCGCATATCGATGCAGTACGGAAGCGAACGCATAGGACTGCGCAGCCGCCCACGCGACCCCGGTGCCGAGAATCAGAGTGCGGGCGATGTCAGGGGGCAGGGAGTCGAAGCGCTTCGCGAGCACGGTACCGGCGCCGATGAGGAGGATCGCCAGAAGTGGTAGCGCATAGCGCCCCTGCCAGATGAATCCGCCCCCTCTGATGAAAGCGGCCTGCGCCAATGCAGGCAGGATGACGAATGAGCCCGCGAGTACGGCAACGAACAGCCGCTGCCTGGTCTTCAGCAGAAGCAAGGACGAGATGACCAGTCCACCGATGAGGAGCGTCCACAGGATGTACACCTCGGTCGGCGCGGCCGTGTCCAGCCAGCCGAAAACACCCACCATCTCGCGCATCTGGTTGCCCAGCTGCGCGAGCATAAGGAAGAACCCTGTGACCGGGGATGCTCCGAAATACGGGACTTCGGTCGCAGTCGTCGCGGGGTCGACGTGGGCGGCGAGAGAGTTGGACGTGAGCACCCATATCACCGCGAAGATCGCGGACGCCGCAATCACCCCGGCCGCGATGCGCACAGCAGTCGACCGGATGAGCATCCGCAGCCGATCGCGGTCGGCTAGCAGCAGTGGCGCCAAGACGGCGACGGCGACCCACAAGGGCGACAGTCCCCGCATGTTCGCTGCGACAAGACCGGCGACGGCCGCAATCGCCGACCGGCTGGTGAGGAGGCGCGGGTCCGCTTGGATCACCACGCTCAGGATGGCAGTGAAGGCCGCCAGGGTGGCGGCGATCTCCACCGAGTTGGGATTCACGGTTCCCGACAGGAACAGGACCATCGGTGTGATCGTCACCCCGAGGGCGATGAGCGGCAGCGCGCGGTGCCGCCACGTGGAAATCATCATCGCAGCGAGTGCGAGGAACCCTGCAGCAATCACGGCACTCACGATCCGCATGGCATAGACCCCCGACGAGTCACCGCTGAGGAGCGTCGGCCAGCCGACAAGTAGGTAGTACAGCGGATTGTAGAGACCGGCTGTAGTCGCGGACTCGACGATGGCATCGGGGTCACCCGGAACCCCAGGAATACAGTCCGCTGTCGCATCCTCATTGTTCGCTGTGCAGGTCTGCGCATGGGTCCACGCGACGTACTCGGGAACGTCGACCTTGGTACCGTCGCGGCCGAAGGCTCCCGAGTACTCTCCCAATGCGATAGATGCGGCTTTCACCATGTGCGCGGGCTCGTCGGGCGCGGCAGCGATCGGGGTAGCGAGGGACCAGAGCACGGAGAGGCCGGAGAGCAACACCCATGAGACGAAAAATGTGGCGAGCATCCGTCGTCCACGCGGGCTGGCATCGACGGCCTCGTCGGGGATTGTCGCGGCCGGAAATGGCGCTCGTGCTGGCATGACCACGATCGTATCCTGAAGGTCTCGGGTCGGCCTTCGTGGTAAATTGTCGCTTCTGCAAGACTCGGCGCGACAGGGGCCAATTTCTCAATGAATGCGATTGGTGAGCGTCGTGCCGCATTCGTCGTCCTGGTTCTTGCCCTGACCGTAGCGGTGGGCGTCGTACTCGACGTCATCGGGTTGGCACCGTGGGTGCTTATCGCTTCGACTTCTGCGACGGTTGTCCTTGTCCTGGGCCAACGGATGGCGTGGATACCCGCAGTGGCTGCTGGGATCGTGCTGCTACTCGCGTTCGACGCCGTCTTCGTGAGGGTCGCCCAGCCGATCGACCTGGGCCTGGCGGCAAAGAACCGCCTCGTCCTCGTCGTCATCGCGACGCTCGCGCTCGTAGTCCTGTGGTTGTTGCGCCGATCACTACGACTGGTCCGCACCGGGGCCGCCCGCCCGCTCTTCTTTGCGTTAGCTCCCCTCCTGGTGGCGGCGGTCGCGGCGGTCGCAGTCGCCGCCGCATCCAGGGGAACGCGGGTCGCCTGGTCGATGCAGAATGACGCCGTCTGGAACACGATGATGGCGAGGGTCGTCTGGAGCGACCAAGGTGCGAGTCCCGAGCATCCCAATGTGTCGCCGCTGGTTCAGGCCCTGCTCGCGGGGGCGTTCGCACCTGGCCGCGAGGCCGTCCCCATGGCCGACCTGCTACAGCACGACGTGACCCGGCAAGCCGAATTGTGGCTGCTTATGGTGTTCGCCTCGGGAGCGCTCGCTGCACTTGTCGCCTGGATCGGATTGCGTCGGCTTGCCCCGGTTCCGCGCGCGCTCGCGGCGTTCGTCATCGCCTTCCTTCCCCTGTCGTGGTACGGCGCGGGATACGCGTTCCAGTTCGGGTTCTTCAACGCGACAATCTCGCTGATCGCCTTGCTGTGTGCGTGGATCGGGTGGACGACTGCGAAAGATGGGCGGTTCGGCTCCATCGTCATCCTCTCGGGTTCGACAATCGTTCTCTTGGCGACCTGGGCTCCCCTCGGTATCGTGCCCATCATGCTTGGCATCGGAGTGCTCGCGTGGGCGCCGCGGGATTGGTGGCGCAGCATCCGTCGCGCTCGAGCAGTCGGGCTGGTTGCAGCCCTGGCGGTCATTCCGCTGTACCTGCTCGCCGTGACTCTTCCCGACATCCTGCGTGACGGCAAAGGCCTTAGCGCCAACGGCGGCATCATCGCCATCAGCCCTTGGCATGTGCTGTTGGTTGGGGCCGTTGCACTCGCCAGCTCGGCATGGATCGCGTTCCGTTCACCCGGCAGGGATCGCGTGCCCTTCGTCGGCGTAGCCCTTGTCGGCGTGGCTTCCGCGGTTGCGCTGAGTTACCTCATGCTGCAGCGGTCCGGGCAGGATTCCCTTTGGGGCTATTATCCCCAGAAGCTCTCCTGGCTCGTGGCTACACTCCTGGTCATAGTTATCGCCGTCACTCTCGTGGATCTTGCGCCGGTCCGCCCGCGCGCGCGGAGGGGTTGGCTCGCCGTTGCGGCTATCGTCGTGGTCATTCTCATTTGCTTGCCGCGGCCAACAACGACGGTGGCGGCGATTCTCGCGTCCGCGCTCTCGCCCGCACCCCAGATTGTGCCCGACCCGACCATGGAGCGGCTGTTCATCGCATCGGATCCGTCGCGCCTCAACATCTTCGCCAGGTATGCATCGCCCGGCGAGGATGCCTTCGCGAACGGGTGGCTGTTGCAGCAATACGCGAAGTCCGGCCAGGACCCCGTGCGGTCGTTTGCGTATACCCTCGACGGCACGGATCCTGTTCAGGTCTGCGCGTTGGCAGGGACCAAGCGAGTCGATCTGGTCGTTCGTACCAAGGATCCCGAGCTCGGTGCACTCCTGTCGGGAACATGCCCCGGCGCGCCGATGAAGGTAGTCGTTGACTGAGCGGGGGCCGCGCCGCGCAGAGGGGCTCTCGATCGTCACGGGCGCTACTGTCATCGCCGGTCTCGGGGCCTATGCGATCACTACCCTCATCGCGCGCGGCCTCGGCGACGACTATCACCTTTTCGCGATTTTCTGGTCGGTCCTCTATCTAGTTGCGGGAGCCCTTGCCGGCGTGCAGCAGGAGGTCACGAGGGCCACCGGCCCGCGCTCCGTGAACGGTGGCGTGGTTCGCCCCGCGAACGTGATCGCGTTTTCATTGGCCGCCGCGGTCGTCGCCGCCCTCGTGGTGGCCGCGACCAGCCCCGTCTGGGCACCGTCCGTCTTCGGCGCCAGCGCGATGCAGCTGGTGCTGCCGCTCTCAGTCGGCACCGCCCTGTACCTCCTGCTCACCGCCGCGACCGGCACGATGTATGGGACATACGCGTGGCGGCGCCTCGCCGCGTTCATAATCCTCGACGTGGCCTTCAGGCTTCTGCTCGTGGCCATTGGGCTCGCCCTGGGTATCGGGGTCGTGGGCCTGGCGTGGGCTGCAGTCGTGCCCTTCCTGCTGGTCATCCTTACCGTAGTCGTGCCGGCCCGTGACGAACTCTTCGCCAGGACTCGGCTCGATGTCGGGTATGGCGCCGCCACGCTCAACGTGTTGCGCACGGTGATCGCTGCTGGTTCGGCGGCGGTGCTCGTGAGCGGCTTCCCGCTACTGGCGGGGATCACGACCCCCAATGGTGCGCCCTCCCAGCTCAGCGCTGTTGTGTTCGCGCTGACCATCACCCGGGCCCCGATTGTGATCGCCACGCTCTCGCTCCAAAGTTATCTGCTGGTGCAGTTCAGGGACCACCCTGAGCGGACCCTGAGGCTGCTCGCCGTCATTGCCGTCGGGATGGCCGCCGTGGGCACCTTGCTCGCGCTGCTCGCGTGGTGGATCGGCGCCGACGTCATCGTATGGCTCGCAGGGGAGGGATTCAGACTTCCTGCTGGCTACGTCGGCCTATTGGTGGCGACATCCATAGCTACAGGATGGATCATGATTGCGGGCATTGCCGTGCTCGCGCGGGGCAGGCACACGGCCTATTCGGCAGGCTGGTTCGTGGCTGCGGCAGTTGCTGTCCTGCTCATGTTTGTGCCCGGTGACCTGTTCACCCGCTCAGTGGTGGCCCTAGCCGTTGGACCTCTTGCCGGACTTGTCGTTCATCTCGTCGCCTTGCTCGGCCGTTCCCGAAGCCAGTTCCTGCTGCGCGATCCTCAGGTCGAGTAGCGCGACCTCTTCGGCGAGGACTCTCGTTTGGTTCTCGAGCTTCGTCAGTTCTGCGCTGTGCTGGATGCACACGAGGAAGAGAACTGCGATGCTGACGAAGAAGACCATGTTCGTCGGCAGGCCGATACCGACGAGCTTGGCCGCCCATTCGAGCAACCCCGGGAAGACCCCGACGACGAGCGCGAGCGCGCCGGCGACGAGCCACCAGATCGCATGGCGCTCCCTCAAGCGTCCGCGGCGGAGCATCTCAACCACGACGATCAGGGTGAGCAGGGCCGAACAGATCCCGAATATATAGCTGGCGATGCTCATGACTCGATTGCCTTCGCAGCTGGAGGACGGGCCAGAGCGAAGGTGAGCGCGACTATCGCCCTCCCGAGGTAAAGGGCCGCCTTGATCGGGTGATGAGAAGGCGTGCCGCCCGAGCGCACGCGCATCGACGCTGGCACCTGGCGGATGGTGTACCCGGCCCGTGCCGCCATCACGAGAGCCTCGATGGTGTCTCCCAGATATTCGGCAGGATAGTGCTCGGCGAAAAGACGCACGGCACGGGGCCCACTCGCCTTCAACCCTGAGGTCGTGTCGGTGAGTCTGGTCTTTGCGACGCGGCTCAGGATCGCCGCCAGCATCCACATCGTCCAGCGACGCGGCCCCCTGACCGAATAGTTACCCTTACCTGCAAAGCGCGCGCCGATCACGAGATCCGCGCCTGCCAGCGCTTCGAGAAGGGCGGGCACATTTCGCGGATCATGCTGCCCATCGGAGTCGATCTGCACGACGTTGTCGTACCCGTACCTGAGGGCGTATTTGAATCCGAGCCGCATGGCGCCGCCCACGCCGAGGTTGAAGGGCAGAGTAGCGACCGTCGCCCCAGCCGCACGCGCCACATCACCTGTCGTGTCGGTCGAACCATCGTCGACCACAAGGCAACCGACGCCAGGAAGGGTCGAAAGCACCTCTGCCACCACGCTCCCCACCGACGCATGCTCGTTGAGTGCAGGCATCACGATGAGAGTACGGCCGAAGGTGGTGGGCATGGAGGAAATATTACCGGCTATGCGCGGCGTTCCTGGCTAGCGGCCGCGGACGCTCGCCATGTGGGAAGCCAGGGCGATCGCCCCCCGACGATCACCCCGCAGGATGGCACCGGGCAACTGACTGGCAGCGTGGAGACGCGAGCTCAAGTGGGCGTGGGCCGTCCGTGCGGCAACATTCCAACCCCGCGCGCGCATCCGGGCCGCGATCTCGGCAAAGAACGTCCGCTCTTCAAGGAACCTCTTGTCGTTTCCACCGGTCCATGTCGAAGCGCTTGCTCTGTGCCGTCGGTACTCGAACACCAGTTGATCGTCGACGATGAGTTCGCCGTCGCGTTCCGCGATCTCGAGCTGTAGCGCGAGGTCCAGGACGATGTCGTAGTCTTCGCGGAAGCCGTGCGATCTGAGCGCGCTGAGCTTCCAACAGAGCGAGGGGAAGTATGTCCAGTTTCCACGCAGCAGGCTGACGGCGAGTTGCTGGCCTGAGAGGCGCAGGGGCATTCGGCCCCGGGGGCGGTACGCGGCCTTCACCCGGTCAGCCAGGGGTCGGCTGCGGTCGCCATCTGCGTCGATCGTCGTGACGCCCGGCTGGATGTAGTCCGCGTCGGGGAACTCCACGAACAATTCGCTGAGCCGCTCCACATACCCTGAAAGCATGACGTCGTCGCATCCCATGATGACTATGTGTTCGGCGCGCGCGAGTTCTATGCAGCGCTGGAAGTTGCCGCTGATGCCCAGATTGACCTCGTTGACGACATATTCGACCCTGGAATCGTTCAGACCACCAAAGTACGCCGCAGGCTCAGAGCTGGGGTAGCGATCGTCAACCACAACGAGACGCCACTCGCCTCGCTGTGCTCGCACGCTTTCGACAGCGATTTTCAGGTGCTCCACGCTGCCGTAGAACGGCATCATGATATCGATCGCCACGCCAGAGCCTATCTCGCCCGATTGCGTGATCGGCTCGGGTGAGCCACTGAGAGGGCCGAGCGGAAGCCGTCAAGCGTCTCCGAGGCGACCCTGCTCCAGTTGAACTCGCCCGCGCGTCGAATCCCGGCATCGTGGAGCTGGGAACGCAGGTCGGGCTCCGTCACCAGACGGGTGATCGCGCGGGCGATTGACGCGATGTCAGCGGGATCGAAATAGATCGCCGCATCGCTGGCCACCTCCCTGAACACGGGGAGATCGGAGATCACGACCGGGAGGCCGGATCCCATGGCCTCGAGGATCGGCAAGCCGAACCCTTCGGCAAAGGACGGGACGGCGAGTGCGGTTGCGGTGCTCGCGAGCATCTCGAGCTCATGTGGGGCGACCCAGACGCGCAAATCAACCCATGGTTCGAGACCCAACTCTCGCACAATCGGCAGGAGCGGGTCATCTCCCCGGCTGCCGGTGACGACCAGGTGAGGACGGATGGAGGCGTCGACGAGCGCGAGCGCTCTCAGGAGCCCGTCGAAGTTCTTGTGAGGCCGCCGATTGCCCATGGCAAGCAGCAGGTCGGTGCGCCTGGTCTCGGTCGTCGTCGGCGACGTCGGCGTCCCGGCCAGATGGACAACCTGCAGCCGGTCCTCGGGAAACCGCAGGTAACGAACGATCTCGTCCGCCGACACGCGGCTGTCTGTGAGTACCCACGCGGCGTTGCGCGACGCGAGGCGCTCCATCCACTTGACCGGCTCTGTGTACGCCGGTGTCGTCATGTACTCGGGATGGCTGAAGTAGAGCATGTCGTGGATGGTGAGCACCGTGGGAACCCGCGACCGCATCGGGCCCAGCGTCGCTGGGCAGTGGATGAGATCCACGCCCAGTCGCCCCGCCCATCGCGAGACCGCAAAGAGCTCGCCCCGTGCCCAGGCAATGCGCTGCTCCCCGCTGATGCCGGAGTCGATGACATCTCCGGGAAACCAGGAATGGTCGAGTCGGGAGCCCTCGCGGCTGGCCAGACCGACGAACGTGAACTCCTCGGGAACCGCACCAAGTGCCCGATAGAGCTCGCGGGTATATGTCTCCATGCCGCCCTTGCTGCCTGTGTATGACAGCATGTCGACGAGCACGAGGGGCATGTGTCCAAATCCTACCGACACTCCTGAACTCTCTGCGCTGAGGGGCAGTAGTCGGTGCCTCGGTAGAGTGGTGCGGATCGAGATGCGATCACCAGGCTGAGGAGAACCAATGAAACGCGCGCTGATCACGGGGATCACGGGCCAGGACGGGATGTACCTGGGGGAGCTCCTGGTCTCTAAGGGATATGAGGTCTATGGCCTCGTGCGCGGCCAGAACAACCCCAAACTCGAGATCGTCCGCGCCCTCTTGCCCAGCGTCAAACTCCTCTTCGGTGACCTCACCGACCTGTCCAGCCTCCTGCGTGCACTTGATGTCTCCCGGCCGGATGAGATCTACAACCTGGGAGCAATCTCGTTCGTCGCATACTCGTGGGAGAACGCGTCTCTCACCACTGATGTCACTGGCAAGGGCGCCCTCAACATACTCGAGGCAACTCGACTCCACTCCGGCGATGACCTTGGCAGGATTCGCTTCTACCAGGCCTCGAGCTCAGAGATGTTCGGAAAAGTCCAGGAAGTCCCGCAAAAGGAGTCCACCCTGCTGTGGCCGCGTTCGCCCTACGGGGTGGCGAAGGTCTTCGCCCACTACATGACAATCAACTACCGCGAGTCGTATGGCATGCACGCGTCATCCGGCCTGCTCTTCAACCATGAATCGCCGCGCCGCGGGCCCGAGTTCGTCACGCGCAAGGTCTCGCAGGCCGTAGCGAGGATAGCGCTGGGCAAACAGGACAAGATCGTCATGGGCAACCTTGACGCGAGCCGGGATTGGGGATTTGCCGGCGACTATGTCGAGGCGATGTGGTTGATGCTGCAGCAGGACCAGGCCGACGACTACGTGATCTCGACCGGCGAGACCCACACCATCCACGAACTGTTGGATGTCGCGTTCCACCACGTCGGCATCGACGACTGGCGGCCACTCGTCGAGCAGGACCCCGCATTCATGCGCCCCGCCGAGGTGGACCTGCTCGTCGGCGATCCCACCAAGGCCGCAACAGTGCTCGGCTGGAAGCCCAAGGTCGGGTTTGAGCAGCTTGTCACGATGATGGTCGAATCGGATCTCGCCGAGCAGAAGAGCCTCGCCTAACTCATGCCTATTGCGTTCGTCACCGGTGTGACCGGACAAGATGGCAGCTATCTTGTCGATGATCTCACCGGGCGCGGCTACGAGGTGCACGGCCTGGTGAAGCCCGGTGACTCCGCGACCCGCCTCGCCCCGTCGGTCATCGCCCACCAGGGCGACCTGCGGGATGCCGACCTGCTGGGAGATCTCGTCCTCGAGATTGGGCCGGACGAGGTCTATAACCTCGCCGGCCAAACCTCTGTGGCGGCATCGTGGGATGACCCCGTCGCCACCGCGCAGACGACGGGCACCACTGTCGCCGCCATCGCGCAGGCGTGCTGGGTGTTGCATGAGCGTGGGCATCCGGTCAGGATGCTGCAGGCGTCCAGCGCAGAGATGTTCGGGCTGGCTGAGGAGATGCCCCAGCGCGAGTCGACGCGGATTGCTCCCGTTTCGCCGTACGGCGCCGCAAAGGCGTATGGGCATTTCATGGTGGCGTCGTACCGCCTCCGAGGACTGCACGCGTCGACCTGCATCCTGTACAACCACGAGTCACCGCTGAGACCGGAGACATTCGTGACGCGAAAGATCACGGCATCCGTTGCGCGAATTGCCCGGGGCGTGCAGGACGTCATTCGACTCGGGAACCTCGACGTGTCGCGAGACTGGGGCTGGGCTCCGGACTACGTGCGCGCCATGCAACTCGCCCTCGGGCACGAGTCGCCCGGCGACTACGTGATCGGCACGGGGGCGCTGCATACCGTGCGTGAGTTCGTCATCGCGGCATTCGAGGCGGCGAATGTGCCGGATTGGGAATCCCATGTCGTCATCGATCCAGCATTCGCACGCCAGGTCGATCCCCCGCGGCAATTGGCAGACAGCACGCTTGCGAGAGAGGTGCTCGGCTGGGAGCCCACCGTGACTTTCGACGAGCTTGTGGCAGCGATGGTGCATCACGACCTGGTCCAGATCGACACCTCGGCCGATTAGACGGCGGTCGCGCTCCCGACAGCTGCGAATGCCCGTCGCCAACTCAGCTCTTCCGCAGCTTTCACGCAGCAGACCACAAACGCCATCCAGCCGTATTCGACGAGCATCGAACTTTCCGCAAGCGCACTCACTATGAGCGCTACGAGCACGAGCGCAGGCCAGGCGAAAACGATGCTGCGCCTGCCCCCCGCAAGCAGCCACGACCTCACGAAGGCGAGTCCCACGAGCACAAGGAAGATGAAGATACCGGCAAGGCCGAGCTGGAACCACACGTCGAGATAGGCGTTGAGTGCCGACGACGGAGACCGCTGGCCCGCGAACAGCGTGAATGGCTGGATGTCGGGTCGCCATTGCCCGATCCACCCCGAGCCCAGCAGGGAGTTTCTGGCGATCAACTCCCACACGCCACGCCAAAGCGTGAGCCGGTAGGTGAGTTCGCTATTGCCGCTCAGGATCGTGATGAGTTGCGAGCGGAACGCCCACGCCGCGATCGCCAGCGCGATCGCGCCGCCGAGAGTGATCCACTGCCAAATCACTCTGCGCGTTGGTTCGACCCTGCGCAGGAGAAAGAGCGCGAGCACGGCCACCGCGAGTGCGATCGCCACTCCCGTGACCACGGGAGACCGGGACAGAAACACGATCGCGCCCGCGAGCGTGATCGATCCGATGCCGAGGGGCCGGCTCACAGAGCGGGTGAGCAGCTCGATGGCGAAGGTTACGACACCGAGAACTGCAACGAGTCCTATCTGGTTGCGCGTGGCCATGAGCCCCTGGATCGGACCGAGGCTGACGAGGCGACCCTCGATGCCGAGGAACTCGATGGGTGAGTCGATCAGCACGCCCGAGAATATCTCGAGGGTGAGAGAGGTCACGAGAACGAACCTCAGAACGTCGCCGAATGCCCGCACAACCTGGATCGTGTCGCGGGTCGTCGCGACATAAACAGCGAGTACGGAGAACGCGAAGAGGTAGGCGAACCCGCCCAGGGTGGACCAGCGGTACGAGCTCCACAGCAACGAGACACCCGCCCATCCGATGTAGATGATCAAGGACACGGGCAGGAAACCCAATAGCGTCGATTCGCGCTTGCGTGAGAGAAGTGTGGCCAGGCAGAGGACGACAAGAACGCAGAGGATTGCAAGCAGCCCGGGCCACCCGATCAGGCGCTGGATAGTGCCGGCGAGGAAACCGACAGCGATTGCGGATACGGCAACAGCGCTGGTGACGCGCGGGGACTCCAGCACCTCACGGACGAGAGCTACTGCATGCGCCGGGTCGAGCGGATTCATGCCTTTGCCGTGTCACCCGTCTTGGTCTTAACGGCGACCAGTACGAGCAGGAAGAGCCCGCCTTCGACAAGCAGCCGGCTCTCGGCCACGCTCTGCACGATGAGAGCGACCATGACCAGCAGAGGGAGCAGCGTAGCCGCCGTGTAGCCGCCGATCCGAACAGGACCGGACTGTGGCTGATCGATGGCGAACACCCACGCCCGGGCGAGCGTCGAAAGCACGAGTACTCCGAACACGACGAGGCCGAGGATGCCGAGCTGAAGCCAGATGTCAAGCCAGGCGTTGTGCGCGTGCAGCTGCCGCACCCCGTTGTTCTGCGCCAGGTGGTCGAACGGCGCCACCCACGGCACCCAGTAGCTCACCCAGCCCCATCCGAAGAGCGGTCGCTGCTGGGCAAGCCCGATGACCGCGTTCCAAATCTCCGTGCGGTTGGTCAGGTCGGACGACTTGCCCAGCAGCGCGAGCACCTGCTTCGAGAAGACGAAGGCGAGTGCAACGCCGCCGAGCGCGACGACGATGATGGAGCCAAAGGTGATCGTGCGGCTGCGGGGTGCTCGCGCGCGCCGCACGAACAACACAGCCACGACCACCAGCACGACCGCGGCGAGACCGAGGATGTTCGTAGCCGACCGGCTCAAGGCGAGGCACAGGGCCGCAATCGTCAGCCAGAGAATGCTCCAGCGCTTGCGATACGCGCCGTCGAAGAGCTGGATGCCGAATACGACGATCCCGAGGAGCGCGACGAACGAGAGGAGCGTCGAGTTGCCCACAATGCCCTGGATCTTGCCTCCGTGCAGCACATCGAACAGTTCGTTGCGGGACCAATAGAGCATGGGCGGGATCTTGTCGGGCAAGTGGGCGTAGTCGATTCCCGGCTCAGCCACGGGAGGAAGCACCGGCCGTCGGATGAACGCTGAAACGACGAACTCGAACACGAGGGAGAGGCCGAGCACGAATTTCAGTGCGAGACCCAGGCAGCGCAGAATCTCCGCCCAGCTGTACGTGACGGCGACGGCGACAGCACCGATCGCCGTCAGGAGCGTCGCAGTGACCCCGAGGGCGGAAGCACCAGGATAGAACGACCAGGCGATCGAGAGCATTGCGAGCGCGATGAACGCGATCAGCGGGTAGGGGAGTGCGCCGAATCTCCAGCGGTGGCGCTGCATCCACAACAGGGTGACGGATGCCGCAGCCATGAGCCCGACGAGTGTCGCGAAACCGGCCCACCCGATCGTGTACCGCCATGCATCCCCCGCGAGCAGCGTGACCAGCATGAGCACCAGGAACGCCGTGCGGGCGTGGCGGTTCTCAATCAGTCGCATGAGCCCAAGGCTAGACGAACGCCGCCTTGCCGGTGATTGCCCGCCCGACGATCAAAGTATTCATTTCGCGGGTTCCCTCGTAGGAGTAGATCGCCTCCGCGTCGGCGAAGAACTTGATCACCCCGTAATCCATGACGATGCCGTTGCCGCCGAACAGCTCGCGGCACCACGCGACGGTTTCGCGCATCCTGCTTGTCGTGTACTCCTTGGCCAGGGCGGAGTGCTCATCCTTCTGTACGCCCTCGTCGAGCATCGCGGAGACACGTGTGACGAGCCCGATCGATGCCGTGATGTTGCCGAGGCTTTTCGCGAGCAGTTCCTGCACCAGTTGGTGGCCAGCGATCGGCTTACCGAACTGGATGCGCTCACCCGCGTACTTGACCGCTGCGTCGTATGCCCCGATCGAGTTGCCCACCGCTGCCCATGCCACTTCGGCGCGCGTAAGCCGCAGGACGGCCGCAGTCTCGCGGAACGTCTTCGACTCCTGCAGGCGATTCGCTTCGGGCACAACGACGTTTTCGAGCACGATATCGGCGTTCTGCACGATTCGCAGCGCCTGCTTGTTCTCGATGCGCTTGGCCGAGTAGCCGGGTGTCGTCGTGGGCACGATGAACCCCTTCACCTGGTTGTCATCGGCATCCCGAGCCCAGATGATCGTCACATCGCTGATCGAGCCGTTGCCGATCCAGCGCTTCGCCCCGTTGATCACCCAGTTGTCGCCGTCGCGCTTCGCGATGGTCTGCAGGCCCTGCGCGGTGTCGGAGCCGGAGAGAGGCTCGGTCAGTGCGAACGCTCCGAGCAACTCGCCGGATGCGAAGCGGGGAAGCCACTCGGCGCGCTGTTCCTTCGACCCCGCGACCGCTATCGAGCCCATGACGAGACCGTTCTGCATGCCGACGAGGGTGGCGACGCTCGCGTCGACACGCGCCAGTTCGAGGGCGACCCAGCCACGGAACACCGCGGAATTGGGGAACGACTGGGTCTCCACCCACGGCTGGCCGAACAGGCCGAGGTCGGCGAGGCCCTTGACCACAATGTCGCGGTCGAAGAATTCGGCTTTTGCCCATAGGTCGTTGGCTACGGGACGCACATTCTCCTCGAGGAACGCGCGCAGGCGCACGATGAGGTCTTTTTCCGTGCTGGTTAGTTTGTCCTCGTAACCGTAGAAGTCGGCGCTGATTGGCTCGAATGACATGTTCTGGCTCCATTGCATTGGCGAAATCCTCCGAAAGCCTACGGCGCCTGTCAGATTGCGGCCCACGCGGTTGGTACTTTGGTCCAACGCGTTTCTTGGAGGGGACCCCTTGTTTGTAGGCATCACCAATACACCCCGGGACTATGCATGGGGGTCGGCTGGCGCGATCTCGGCGTTGCTGGGAACGGAGCCATCGGGCGGTCCTGAGGCCGAACTCTGGCTGGGGGCTCACCCGGGCTCGCCCAGCCGGGTAGTCGACCCATCTCAGGTCGGTGGCGCGGCCACCCTGGAGGACTGGATCGCCTCCGATCCGGATCGCGCGCTGGGCGCGCACCCGGCTGGCGAGCCGCGGCTGCCGTTCCTACTGAAAGTGCTTGCCGCGGCATCCCCGCTGTCCTTGCAGGCGCATCCGACGGCCCAGCAGGCGATCGCCGGGTTCGCCAGGGAGCATGCAGAGGGCATTCCGATCGACGCGCCCGACAGGAATTACCGGGACGCGTTCCCGAAGCCGGAGATCCTCTATGCGCTCAGCGAGACCGTGGAGGCGCTCTGCGGTTTCCACTCGAGCGAGCGGCTGCGCGAACTCATTGAGCGGCTCATCGACCTGGAGGCCGAACTCGCGGGGCCGGCTAGCGAGCCCCTTCGTGGCTGGCTGAACCGAGCGGTGGACGATGACTCGCTTCACGACGTGTTCGAATGGCTTATCTCCAAAGGCCCCGGCGTGCGCGAACTCATCAACCGGGTGGTCGCGATCGTTCGCGCCAACCCGGAGGAGTTCGACACCGTCGTCTTGCTCGCCGACGCCTATCCCGGGGACCCCGGCATCGTCATCTCGCTCATGTTGCACCACGTCGTGCTCGAGCGGGGTGAGGCGCTCTATCTGCCAGCGGGCAATCCCCACGCCTATATCAGCGGCGTGGGCGTCGAGCTCATGACGGCATCTGACAACGTGCTGCGCGGGGGCCTGACCCCGAAGCACGTAGACGTCGACGAGTTGCTGCATGTGCTGGACTTCACGCCGGGACCGGCACCGTACCTGCCCAGTAAACCCTTGGGCGCGAACGCGTTAGTGTTCCGTCCGCCCGGAGTCGATTTCGAACTCATTGCGATCGAAGGCCCCACCATTCTCGAACTGCACGGGCCGGCGATAATGATTTGCGAAGCCGGTGAGTTCCAGATCACCGGGAAGGCGTCGTCGTCACGGCTGTCTGCCGGGCAGTCGGTGTATGTCACTCCGGACGAGCTTGAGCTGGCGTTCGAGGGCGCGGGCTCACTCTTCGTCGGAACGACCGGGCACTGAACGTCCCGAGGGATCAAGTCACTGCGGGGTGCGGGCCGCGACGACGAATTCGTTGTAGGTGAACGACCGGCCTGCGATGCGCGGAAACGGAAACGAGTATCGCTTCTCCTGGGTGAGCCCCAGGTCGGCGACCAGGCTATTGAGTGCCTCGAAGTCGGTGAACGAGACGTGGGTCGAGTCGGACGAGTAGCCCCGCTCCTGGGGAGTGATCAACACAACCCGACCGCCTGGTCTTATCGAAGGAAGGTAAGACCCGATCACGGCGCGCGCCTCGGCCGGGGTGAGGTGCTCGATTACATGAGCCACCAGCATCGAGTCGAAGGCGTGTGGTGCGCTCAGGGTCGGATCTGCGAAGAACTTCTCTACCGTGTACGCCTCAACTCCTGACGCAATCGCTGCGTCCACCGAGAAGGCGTTGTGATCGACCCCCACCGACGCGGAATCGAGGTAGTGGAGATTGCGGCCATTGCCGCAACCGACGTCGAGGGTGCGCCCCAGGTGAAGATGGCGCATGTGGGCGCGCCACGGCGCCTGGACCCGAAGGACCTTCTTCCACCACTTGCCCTGGAGGCGATTGAGGCGCTCGGCATACTCGCGCTCGGCTGTGGCCGGTACCTCTTCGTTGTTCATTGTTCTACTTTTCCACAGATGCTCCGGTTTAGCCCAGACGTCCTGCTTAGCTCGCCTCCCGCATCCCGAACGCCCGCCGGTAGGCCTGCGGCGAGGTCTGCAACACCTTCACGAAATGGTGGCGCATGACCGCCGCCGTTCCGAAGCCGGTGTCTTGCGCGATCTGCTCGAGCGAGTAGTCGGTCTCTTCGAGCAGCAGTTGCGCCCGGATGATGCGCTGCCGGTTGAGCCAGGCCGCCGGGGTCGTTCCCATGTCGGCCCTGAACCTCCGCGCAAAGGTGCGGCTGGACATCAGGGCCTTGCGCGCAAGTTGGTCGACGGTGAGGTCTTCGGCGAGGTTCTCCATCATCCAGTCGGCGACGAGGGCGAACGAGTCGCTCTTGCATTCGGCGATCGGGGAATCGATGTACTGCGACTGGCCGCCGTCCCGCTGTGGGGGCACGACCATCCGCCGCGCGATGACGTTCGTCGCCGCCGCGCCGTGCTCTTTGCGCACGATGTGCAGCGCCGCGTCGATGCCAGCGGCGGTTCCGGCACTCGTGACGACCTTGCGGTCTTCGACGAAGAGCACATCGGGGTCGACGGTCGTGCCCGGGTACATGGCGGCAAGCCGATCGGTGTGCATCCAATGGGTGGTCGCGCGGCGGCCATCGAGGATGCCCGCCTGGGCGAGCGCGAACGCGCCGCTGCAGACGCTGAGCACCCACGCTCCACGGGCTTCCGCCGCGCGGATCACCTCGAGGAACCTCTCGTCGATGTGCTCGAGTTTGTGGGCGGGCACGGCGATGAGGTCGGCGTGCGCAGCGGCATCCAGCCCGTTTTCGATGATCATGTCGAACCCGAGACTCGTGCGCACCGGGCCGGGATCGGCTGTCGCGATCGTGAAGTCGAACGTCGGACCTCCCGTGTCGCTGCGGTTGATGCCGAACACTTCGCAGACGACGCCGAATTCGAAGGGCGCGACGCCGGGGATGGCGAGCAGGACGACATTTTTCAGCATGGCAACTCCGTGGCAGGAATGGATCGAACACTGGCAATGCTGCCACTCGTGGCGGAAAATCACAAGTCGTAGCGTTACTGCCATGGCAATCGAAATCGCACTGGCAGTCCTCGCGATCGTGGCCCTCGTCGCTTCGATCTACAACCTGCACACCGACGGGTACCACCGGGTACCCACGAGGAGCACGCGCGACTGGCGCTAGCCTCCGTGCTTCGCCGGTGGGACCCGCTTGCCGGTAGCGTTGGGCGCATGACGTGGTTGGTGACCGGGGGGGCCGGATACATCGGGGCGCACGTCGTGCGGGCCCTGCAGTTGGCCGGGCTCGATCCCATCGTGCTCGACGATCTCTCCACGGGGCACGAGCAGTTCGTGCCGGTGGGGGTCCCTTTCGTGCGGGGCTCGATACTCGACGGCGCGCTTGTGCTCGACACCATCTCGCGCCATGGCGTTGGCGGGGTCATCCACGTGGCGGGCTTCAAGTACGCGGGCGTGTCCGTCAAGGAGCCGCTGCACACCTACCGGCAGAACGTGACGGGCACTGCGACCCTTCTTGCCGCCATGGAGGAGAGTGGGGTCGACAAGATCGTGTTCTCGTCGAGCGCCGCCGTTTACGGCACCCCCGACGTCGACCTCGTCACGGAGGGGACGGCGAAGAACCCGCAGTCGCCATATGGCGAGTCGAAGCTCATCGGGGAATGGCTCATGCGCGACCAGGCCGTCGCGCGCGGCCTGCGCTTCACCGCCCTGCGCTATTTCAACGTCGTCGGCTCGGGGGACACCTCGCTGTACGACTCCAGCCCGCACAACCTGTTCCCCCTCGTCTTCGCCGCCCTCGACGAAGGGCGGACGCCCCAGGTGAATGGGGACGATTACCCGACACCCGACGGCACGAACGTGCGGGACTACATCCACGTCGTCGATCTCGCGGCTTCGCACGTCGCCGCCGCACAGCGGCTGGATGCCGGCGAACCGCTCGAACCGGCGTACAACCTGGGCAGCGGTGAAGGGGTTTCCGTGCGCGAGATCATGACGACTGTCGGCGAGGTGACGGGCATCCCGTTCACGCCCAGCATCGCACCGCGCCGGCCGGGGGATCCCGCGAGGATCGTCGCGACTGGCGAGCTTGCTGCGCGGGACCTCGACTGGCGGATGCGGCACACCCTTCGCGACATGGTCGAGTCGCAATGGTTAGCAACACGCCGTAAGAAAGAACCCTCAGAAACAAGTTGAGCCATTTATCATCTGCGACTTGACTCAGGGGTAACTACACCGGTGTAATTATCCCTAACGCGCGCGACAAGCGTCGGGCGCGGAGGGGAGACGGAACCATGGCGAACAACGGGTATCGCGTTGGAGTCCCCGACGATTGGTTCGTCGATCCGGTGCGCCTGGGTGTCCCAGGGGTGCGCCAGCACAAGGTGGACGAAGAAGAGAACCCGCTCGCCTGGCAGTCGGATTCCCTGTGTGCACAGACCGATCCCGAGGCCTTCTTCCCCGAGAAGGGTGGATCGACCCGCGACGCGAAGAAGATCTGCGCATCGTGCGAGGTGCGTTCCCGTTGCCTCGAGTACGCGCTCGAAAACGATGAGCGATTCGGCATCTGGGGCGGCCTCTCCGAGCGCGAGCGTCGCAAGCTCCGCAAGCGCGCGGTCTAGTCGGCACCCACCCCTATTGGGGGCTCGCCGAAGCTGTGGGCTCGGTGTTGCGCCGCGAGTCAGCCTGCCGGGCGCGAAACGTCCGCATAGTCTCGAACCGATATGCAGCCGAGAGTCACAGCTGTGCTGGTCGCCCGCAACGGCGCGCAGTACCTGCCGAGAACACTTGCCGCGCTTGCGGCGCAAACTCGTCGACCCGACGCGGTCATCTACGTGGACGCGAGTTCGTCGGACGGATCCGCCGGACTGCTCATCGAGGCCGCTCCCACCCAGCTCGTGACCACCCCGGGCCGCCGGTCCTTCGGCGGCGCCATTGCCCACGCACTGCAGGTTGCCGCCCCGGCGCCTGTCGACAACGAATGGCTGTGGCTGCTCGGGCACGACAACGCACCGGATTCCCGGGCGCTGTCCGCGCTCCTCGGCGCTGTCGAGGTGGCGCCCTCCGTGGCAGTCGCCGGGCCCAAGCTCATGCGCTGGGACGAGCCGGATGTGATCGCGAGCTTCGGCGAGACCGTCACCAGGTTCGGGCGTTCCGTCGAACTGGTGGCCGGCGAACTCGACCAGGCCCAGTACGACATCCAGAGCGACATCCTCGGGGTAGCCGCCGGCGGAATGCTCGTGCGCCGGCAGGTATGGATCGCCTTGGGCGGGTTCGATCCTTCGCTGCCGAGCGTTGACGCGGCCCTCGACTTCTCGGTGCGCGCGAGGCTCGCCGGGCACCGGGTGATCGGCGTTCCGTCTGCGCGGGTCGCCAGCGCCGGCCCGGCGGAGCTGTTCGGGCGCCGATCCCTCTCCGCCGGCGCACAGAACCGCATAGGTCGCTCTGCGCAATTGCACCGCCGCTTCGTCTACGCCCCGCCGCTGGCCATGCCGCTGCACTGGCTCAGTGTCGTGCCGCTCGCGATCGGTCGCTCGCTGCTGCATCTCATCGCTAAGCGCCCCACGTTTATCGGTGGCGAGTTGGCGGCGGGCATCGCCGGCGCGTTCGACGGCGGCGTACCGGGGGCGAGGGCCAACCTGCGCCGCTCGCGGCGACTGGGCTGGGCCGCGATCGGTGCGCTCAGGATGCCGTGGTCAGACCTGCGCGAACTGCGGGCGCAGGAGCGAGCGGCCGCCAGCCCTTCGCGCGCCGACAGCACACGCCCCGGTTTCTTCGCCGGCGGAGGGGCCTGGGTGGTGCTCGTCGCCGCGGTGGGCAGCGTCGTCGCGTTCGGTAAGTTTGCGGGTGCTGCAGCGCTCGCCGGCGGAGGCCTCGCCCCACTGAGCGCCACGGTCGCGGGGCTCTGGTCGCATGTGGGCTATGGGTGGCGCGACATCGGATCCGGCTTCGTCGGCGCGGCCGACCCGTTCAGTTATCTGCTCGCCGTGCTCGGATCGATAACCTTCTGGTCGCCGTCGTTCAGCATCATTGCCATCTACCTGCTCGCCATGCCGCTCTCAGCGATTACTGCGTGGTGGTGTGCCGCCCGATTCTCGACCCGGCCGTGGGCGCCCGTCGTCGCCGCGATCGCCTGGGCGGCCGCGCCGCCCCTGCTCGCGTCACTCGATGGCGGGCACGTCGGGGCGGTCCTCGCGCACGTGCTGCTGCCGGCGCTCGTGCTTGCCACGGTGAATGCTGCACGGAGCTGGTCGATGACTGCGGTCGCCGGGCTGCTGTTCGCCGCCGTCGCGGCATCCGCCCCCGTGCTTGTGCCTGCGCTCCTCGTCGCCTGGCTAGCGTGGCTGTTCGCGAAGCCCAGGAGCTTCATGAGGCTCATCGGGATTCCGATACCGGCGGCTGCGCTGTTCGCTCCGCTCGTGTTCCAACAGCTCGCGCGCGGCAATTGGCTCGCCCTGTTCGCCGATCCGGGGGTGCCGGTCGCCGGCACGATGACGCCAGGCTGGCAACTCGCCCTGGCTTCGCCGGATGCAGGCTCCAACGGGTGGGACGCGTTCCTCGCAAGCATCGGCATGACGCCGGCATTCGCGCCCGTCGTCGTCGCTGTGCTTCTTGCGCCCCTCGCGGTCATCGCGCTGCTCGCGCTCTTCCTGCCGGGCTCGCCGCGGACGATCCCGGCCCTGGTGATCGCGCTGCTCGGGTTCGCGACGGCCATCATCGGCACGCATGTCGAGGTGACTATCGTCGGTTCGGCAACCACACCGATCTGGGCCGGGTCCGGGCTCAGCCTCTACTGGCTCGGCCTCGTCGGAGCGCTCACCGTGGCCCTGGAGGCACTGGGCAGGCGCGCCGCCATGCCCGCGACTCTCGCGGGCATCGGCATGGTGCTCGTCGCCATTCCCCTCTTCACGGCGGCAGCGGGCGGGGCGATCCCTGTGTTCGAGAGCAACGGCAGGCTGCTGCCCGCATTCGTGTCGGCCGAAGCCCTGACAAACGCGTCGCTCGGCACTCTCGAGCTTTCGCCCCAGCCCGATGGTGGAATCGCTGCGACCCTGCACCGCGGCCCGGGCACGACGCTCGACGAGCAATCGACGCTGAACGCGACAGACACTGCCACGAGCAAGGCCGACGTGCGGCTCGCTACGCTCGCTGGCAATATCGCCTCGCGCAGCGGCTTCGACATCGCGGGGGAGCTCGACGCCCTGCAGATTGCATTCGTGCTCGTGCCGCACGCCGTCGACGATTCGGTGGCGGCAACCCACCAGCGCGTCTCGGACGCCCTCGACGGGAACAGGATCCTCTCGCCGGTCGGCGACACCGCCAACGGCTACCTCTGGCACTACACGGCATTCGCGGCCGGAAAGGCCCCATCTGGTCCCGGCCCGACGGAGACGACTACCGGGCTCGGCATCCTCATCGGCCAGGGCGTGATCTTCGGCCTCACCCTGCTGCTCGCCATACCGACGACACGGCGACGCAGGGTGCGCTCGGCGCGCGCCACGGCGGACGAGCGCGACGACGCCGGCGAGTACGAACTCGTGGAACCGGAGGATGCCGATGCCTGACCAGGACGATGACGACATTTTCCCCGAGCAGGAGGATGACCTCCCGGAAACGCGCAAGCCCGTAACCGCACGTGGCGTCGCAATCGTCAGCGCGCGGGTAGTGACCGGTCTCATCGGGGTAGGGATCGCGGCCGTCACGATCGCGGCATCCGCGCTGGTGCCGCTGCCGAGCATCCACTCGACTCCACCGAGCATGCTCGTGACACCGGTGCCGACAGCCCAGCAGCTGGTCTGCCCCGGCGCCGTGCTCCGGCTCGCGGACGAGTCCGGTGCGGGGGCGACGACCGCATCGGCGATCGGGCAGCCGGACACCCGTTACTTCTCGAGCACAGGCGCAATCGACGCGAGCCCGCTCACGGAGTCGGATGCCTCGACGGGTGGCAGCGCGTCGGCGCCGACGGTCATCAGCACTCCCCCCGACCAGGCGGACCCGACCCAGCAACTGCTGTTGAGCGGGGCGCAGGCCCAGTCCGTGGCCGCGGACGAGTTCGTCGGGCTCGCCGCAGCTGACTGCGGTGTCGCGAACGGGGACACCTGGCTTGCAGGGGGCTCAACGTCTGTGGGCCGCACCACGCTCCTGACGCTCAGCAACCCGACCGAGGTGCCCGCGACAGTGAACGTCGAGCTGTTCGGCGAGAACGGTGCGATCAGTGCGCCGGGCACGAGCGGCATCATCGTGCCGGCGAGCGGACAGCGCGTGCTCTCCCTTGCCGGGTTCCAGCCCGACATCGTCTCCCCCGTCGTTCACGTCTCGAGCACCGGCGGCCAGGTCGTCGCCGATCTGCAGGAGTCGATAGTGCGCGGACTCGACCCGGGCGGCGTCGACATCATCGGGCCGACGACAAGCCCGTCCCTGCGCAACGTCATCCCCGGGTTGCTGCTCGTCGGTGTTGCAGCCGTGCAGGCCCTGCGGGTGGGGGGTGCTGCCTACGACGATCTCAGCACGGTACTGCGGATGTTCGCCCCCGGCACGGGCACCGTCACCACGACGATCAGCGTCATCCCGGAGGATGGAGCCGCGAATGGCACATCGTTCAGCTATGACATCGAGGCCGGCAGGGTCGTCGATGTGCCCATCGGTGATCTCGCCGACGGCAGTTACACGGTGAGTGTCGTCTCGCCGGTGCCGCTCATTGCCGCGGCGCGGGTCTCCTCGGCCGTCGCGGGCGGTCCGACCGATTTCGCATGGCTCGCTGCGGCTGCCGAGCTGACCGGCAACGCGCAGTTCACGGCAGCGCCCGGCCCGTCGCCCGTGCTTCACCTCGCAAACGCCGGCACCGTAGATGCTTCGGCGACCCTCGCAGCGCAGGACGGGACCACGACCGTCGTTCCCGTCTCTGCCGGTTCGACGGTGCTCGTGCCGCTCACGCCGGGACTGACATACGCCGCCACCGGACTCGGCGCGCTTCACGCCGCCATCACCCTCACGGGCGGCGGCACGGTCGCGCGCTATGCCGTGCATCCGCCGGGTGCCAGCTCAAGCCCGGTGATCGTGTACCGCTAACGCCGGGTCACAGGTGCCTGAACCTGTCCGGCGCGAGATCCCACGGGTCTTTGCCAAGCAACTCCGCGACCGCCCGGAACACGCAACTCTCGACCATCATCCGCTTGTGCAGGTCGTCATAGCGGTGGAGGCGCGACAGTCTCTCGATCGGGAGCCGGTAGAGGATGACGCGGCGCTCCTTGACCATCACGCGCCACCGGTCAACCGCCGGAGATGCCCCGAGCTCGGACGGCATTCCCGCGACCTCGAATGCCACGTCGGCGAGTTCGCCCGGCCACAGGTCTTTGAGGTACTCGGCGGTCGAGGCTACCGTCATCTCGAACATGTCGGCGCGGCTGTGCAGCAGCGGAAGGTGCGGCCCCGTGACGGCGGCCCGGATGCCCCGCCCGTGCCGGTCCCGCCAACCCGGCCGTGCGGATACCGGGGTCGTTCTCCTCGCCGGTTTCGCCACCATCCGATTCTACCGGCGCGGCTACCATCAGCGGTCGCGGGCGGCCGTATGCTCGCCTCACGATGAATGGTCGTCCGTGCAGCAAGGTTGCCTGTAACCAGGACGCCACAGCCACGCTCACCTACGTCTACGCCGATTCGATGGCTGTCCTCGGGCCGCTGAGCCAGTCGGCGGAACCCCACAGCTACGACCTGTGCGTTCGGCATGCCGAACGGCTGTCGGTGCCTCAGGGGTGGCAAGTCGTGCGCCATGTAGTTTTGGGGCATGAGTTCTCCTACCCCGACTAGGCAGATCCTGGCAGTGGTCTTCGATCTCGACGACACCCTTGCGCCGTCCAAGTCGTCGATGGATCCGAAGATGAGCGACGCCCTCGCCAGGCTGCTTGAACGCGTCGAAGTGTGCATCATCTCTGGCGGACGATTCGAGCAGTTCGAGGCGCAGGCGCTGAGTACATTCGACGCGAGCCCGGATGCCCTGCGACGCCTGCACCTCATGCCCACATGCGGAACCCGGTACTACAAGTGGGAGGGTCGGGGCTGGGAGCTGCAGTACGCGGAAGATCTCACCGCCGACGAGAAGTCCAGGTCGATTGCGACCCTCGAGGCCGGCGCTCGCGAGCTCGGCCTGTGGGCGCCGGGCCGATGGGGCGACATCATCGAGGACCGCGGGAGCCAGATAACCTTCTCGGCGCTCGGCCAGCAGGCTCCGGTCGAGGCGAAGATGGCCTGGGATGCGGACGGCAGCAAGAAGCGCGCCCTCGGCGCGTACGCCTCCGAGCGCCTGCCCGACCTCGAGGTGCGGGGCGGCGGGTCCACCTCGATCGACATCACACGCAAGGGGATCGACAAAGCGTATGGGGTGGGCAAGCTGCTTGATCGGCTGCAACTGAGCCGCGACGAACTCCTGTTTATCGGCGACCGCCTCGACGAGACCGGCAACGACCGTCCCGTCTTCGAGATGGGGGTGGCGAGCGTCGCCATCTCCGACTGGCACGAAACCCTCGCCTCAGTCGATGCGCTTGTGGAATGGATGGATTCGCCGGGCGCACCGTTCCCCCTGGCGGTGATGCCGTTCCCGGGTCGCGAGAGGGCGATCCGACCTGCGACAATTGGCGGATGACCTCGCTTAGTTCAACAACTCTCCCCTTCAAGGTCGCAGACCTCTCGCTCGCTGAGGCGGGACGCCACCAGATCCGTCTTGCCGAGCACGAGATGCCCGGCCTCATGGCGCTTCGCGCGGAATTCGGCGCGTCGAAGCCGCTCGCGGGAGCCCGCATCGCCGGCTCGTTGCACATGACCGTGCAGACCGCCGTGCTCATCGAGACGCTCGTGGCCATCGGCGCAGAGGTGCGCTGGGCGAGTTGCAACATCTTCTCGACCCAGGACGAAGCCGCAGCCGCAATCGCCGTGGGCCCGACCGGAACCCTCGACGCGCCAGCCGGAGTGCCGGTCTTCGCCTGGAAAGGCGAGACCCTCGAGGAGTACTGGTGGTGCACCGAGCAGATATTCGACTGGAGCGCTGAAGGCGCGGCAGGCCCGAACATGATCCTCGATGACGGTGGGGATGCCACGCTGCTCGTGCACAAGGGTCGCGAGTTCGAACTCGCCGGCGCGGTGCCTGCCACGAAGCCCAACGCAAGCCACGAGTGGAGCGTCATCCTCGACGTGCTCCGCCGATCCCTGACCGAGAGCGGGGACCGCTGGACGACCATCGCGGCTGACATCCAGGGAGTCACCGAGGAGACCACCACCGGTGTGCACCGGCTGTACGACCTCGCGAAGGCGGGCGAACTGCTGTTCCCGGCGATAAATGTCAACGACTCGGTGACGAAGTCGAAGTTCGACAACAAGTACGGCATCCGGCACTCGCTTCCCGACGGGCTCAACCGGGCGACCGACGTGCTCATCGGGGGCAAGGTCGTGTTCGTTGCCGGCTATGGCGACGTGGGCAAGGGTGCCGCGGAGGCGCTGCGCGGCCAGGGTGCGCGGGTAATTGTCAGCGAGATCGACCCGATAAACGCGCTGCAGGCGGCCATGGACGGCTTCCAGGTCTCGACGATCGAGCGCGTGCTTGCCGAGGTCGACATCTTCGTGACGGGCACCGGCAACGAGAACGTCATCACCGTCGACCACCTGCTCGGCATGAAGCATCTCGCGATCGTCGCCAACGTCGGGCACTTCGACAACGAGATCGACATCGCGGGCCTCGAGGTTCTCGCGGGCGCCGAAAAGGTCGAGATCAAGCCACAGGTGCACGAGTGGCGCCTGCCATCGGGGCGCAGCGTGCTCGTGCTCTCCGAGGGGCGCCTCATGAACCTCGGCAACGCCACGGGTCATCCCTCTTTCGTGATGAGCAACTCGTTCTCCAACCAGGTGCTCGCGCAGATCGAGTTGTGGGCCAACAACGCCGCCGGCCAATACGCGAACCAGGTCTACGTGCTGCCGAAGCACCTCGATGAGAAGGTCGCGCGCCTGCACCTCGACGCCCTCGGTGTGCATCTGACGACCCTCACGCCCGAACAGGCCGCGTACATCGGCGTAAGCGTCGACGGTCCATACAAGGTGGACCACTACAGGTATTAGCAAACCCCGCTAGCCGCAGTGGTATCAGCCGCGGTCGGGGAACCCCCGCGGCATCCCGCCCAGCACCGGCGCGAGCCGATCGAGACCCCCGCGCTCGAGGGCGAGCGCCGCTGCCTCCCGGTCCCTGCGCAGGGATGCGACGGCGGCAAGGAAGAGCTCGGCGTCTGAGTGGGGGACGGGCGACACGTAGATCGAGACCTCATTGGCGAGGGACCGGCTCAGCCTGTCCCTCGTTCCTGGGGTGAACCCTCCGGCCTGGGCGAGAAACTGCGCCACTCGCCGGGCAAGGGCGTCGGGCATGCGTGCGACATCCGCTGTGCGAGCCCAGTCCTGCAGGGCCACGGGAACGCCGAACACGGGGTTCACCGCGCGGGATACCCGTTCGTTCTGGCTGTAGGTGCCGGCGACGAGATCGCCGAGGCGTTGCGACCGGCCGTTGAGCAGCGCGACGATCGCGGCGAGCCCGCCGATGGTCGCGTAGACCTCCAGTATGCCGATGAACGCCCTGATGAACGCGTGCCGGAACCCTATCGATCCGCCGTCATCCCGAACTATGCGCGCACCGATCGCGAGCTTGCCGAGGGACTTGCCCTGGGAGAGCGTCTCGACGGCGACGGGGATCACGACGAGGCAGAGCACGAGCCCTACGACACCGATTGCCGTGGACATCGCCTGGTCGAGCCCGAACTGGCTGCTGATATTGAAGGCGATGACGAGCACGAGGATGTAGCCGCCGAAATAGACGAACCAGTCGATGATCGCGCCCGCAGCACGCAGCACGAAACTCGCCGGCCGCAGGTCGAGGGCGACGGCTTCGCCGGTGATGAGTTCCTGCGGCTGCTCGACGTGATCGATCGCCATCGTGCGTTCGACCCTGGCCATGCCATCATTTAAGCAGATGGATCTCGACGCATACTCCGCCGCCCACCGCGAAGAGTGGGACAGGCTTGCCCGGCTGGGTTCGAAACGCCGATTCAGCGGCATCGAGGCCGACGAGCTCATCGATCGCTACCAGTCAGGGGCGAGCCAGCTGTCCGCGATCAAGACGACCGCGGGCCAGACGGTGCAGGGCGATCGGCTGTCGCTGTGGCTCAGCCGGGCGCGGCTTCGATTCACCGGCGCGTCGGCCAACGTGCTCAGCCAGCTGCCCAAATTCTTCGTCGCCCAGCTGCCAGCAGCGCTCTACCGCATCAGGTGGCTCTGCCTGGTCATTGCCGCGGCGACCTTCCTCATCGCGTTCCTCTACGGCTGGTGGGCGACCGCCAACCCGCAGGTGCTCTCCAGCCTCGGCTCGGAGTCCGAGCTGGAGGCATACACGAAGCAATTCGTGAGCTACTACTCCGACTTCTCCGGCTCGTCATTCACGAGCGTCGTGTGGACGAACAATGCCTTCCTCGCCGCGCAGTGCATCGCGTTCGGCATCATCGGCGTCTACCCGGCGGTGCTGCTGTTCACCAACGCCCAGAACCTCGGCTACTCCGGCGCCATCATGAACCACTTCGGCGAACTCGACACGTTCTTCCTCTACATCGCGCCGCACGGGCAGCTCGAGCTCTACTCGCTCTTCGTGGCCGGGGCTGCGGGCCTGCGCATCTTCTGGGCCTGGATCGCCCCAGGCGCGCGCGGGCGGGGACGAGCCCTCGCCGAGGAGGGCAGGGCGCTGTTCACCATAGTCATCGGCCTCATCCTCTCGCTGCTGGTGTCCGGGCTCATCGAGGGCTTCGTAACGAGGCAGCCGTGGCCCTGGCCGGTCAAGATCGGCATCGGCACGCTCGCCCTTGCCTGCTTTGTCGTCTACCAGTGGGTGCTCGGGGGCAGGGCGGCCCGCGCGGGCGAGACGGGCGACCTCGACGAGTTCGAGGCCGGTGCTCGCCAGTTGGTCGCGGGATGACCACGCCGCTGCCGCTACTGCGCAACAGGAGCTTCCTCTGGTTGTGGACGGGCCAAACGATCAGCCAGCTCGGCTCCCAGTTCACGGGACTCGCGCTGCCGGTGCTCGCGGTGAGTGTGCTCGGCGCCACCGAATTCCAGGTCGGGGTGCTGGGTGCTGCCGAGACGGCGGCCTTCCTCCTCGTCGGACTTCCAGCCGGGGCGTGGATCGACAGGATGCTCAAACGCCGGGTGATGATCGCCGCCGACCTGGTGCGCGCGCTCACGCTCGTGGCTATTCCGGTGTTGTGGTTCGCGGGCATCCTCGAAATCTGGCAGCTGTTCGTGGTCGGGGCGATCGTGGGAGTGGGGACGGTATTCTTCGACGTCTCGTACCAGAGCTACATCCCCGTGCTGCTTCCCGGGGAACAGATCACGAGCGCCAACTCCAGGCTCGAAACCACCTCCCAGGTGGCCCGTATCGGCGGCCCGGGGCTCGCCGGTGCGCTCCTCGGTGTCGTGAGCGCGCCCCTGCTGCTGCTCGCGGACGGAATCTCCTACCTCTTCTCCGCGTTCGCGATCTGGCGCACGCGCGACTCGGAGAGCCTTCCCGATCCCCGGGACCGCGAGAGCCTGCCGCGGGAGATCGCGGAAGGCTTGCGGTTCGTGTTCGGCCATCACATCCTCTGGCGGATCACGGCGACCACGGGAACGAGCAACCTGTTCTCCACCATCGTCTTCACCCTTGAGGCGATCCTCATCCTCCGCATCCTGGGGTTCAGCCCGGTCACGCTTGGAATCATCTTCGGGATCGGCTCAGCGGGTGGCCTGGTCGGCGCTGTTTCGACGCCGTGGCTCACCAAACGCATCGGGGAAGGGACCGCCGTCTCGCTGTCGGCGGTGGTCCTGGGGATCACCGGATTCAGCCTGCCCCTGGCTGGGACCATTCCGGCCATCGCGCTGCCGGTGCTGCTGATCGGGGCGTTTCTGCAGTCGTTCCTCGTGCTGGTCTACAACATCACCCAGGTCACGATGCGGCAGCGCCTGACGCCGCCCAGGCTGCTCGGGCGGATGAACGCCTCCATCCGGTTCGTCGTTTGGGGTGTCATGCCGATCGGGAGCATCCTCTCGGGCGTGCTCGGCACAGCGCTCGGCGTGATACAGACGATGTGGATCGGAGCCGTCGGCGTCCTGCTGTCCGCCGGGTTTGTGCTGTTCTCTCCGATCACCGCGATGAGGGTGCTGCCCAGCGAGCAGTTGGCCGATCCGCGCAACGTGGTGCAGCCGGTCGATGAGGCGCGGGCGGAGGATCCACGACCCGAGCTGTGAACGTGCGGATGCCCGGAGCCTGCGGCCCCGGGCATCCGATGCGCCAGTGGTCCGGTCAGACCGCTGAGGCGATTTCGTAGACCTCCGTCGTCGGGATGCCCGACTTCTCGTGAACGCGCATGATGGCTTCCTTCGACGGACCCGTCGACAGGCAGAACGCCTTGCCGGACTCCGGGTCCAGCCACGCGTGCTCGAAGTGGACACCCTCTGCGCCCTCGTTGGCGAGGTCGAGCGCGTGCGCCTCGGCCAGCTGGTCCTGCGTGACTCCGACGAATCCCTCGTGAACATCAATGAAACGTGCCATGAGGCACCTCCTTCTCTCGTGATCTTCGACTTCAAGAATCGCCCGTAGTTCACGCCCGGGCATCGGTCATCCGACCGATCAAGGCCGACCGGTCTGGCCCGCGCCGACCGACCTATACTTTCGGCATGGTCGAGGATGCTCGCCGCAACGAGCGCGTCAGTCCCGTGCTCGTGGGCAGGGCAGAGGCCATCGACCTCGCGGTGCGACGCTGGGACGCTGCCGGCAGCGGCCCAGGGCACCTCCTGCTCGTCGCCGGCGAGGCCGGCATCGGCAAGTCGCGCCTGCTGCGCGAACTGCCCGCTCGCCTGTCCGGCGACGTCCTCGTCGTCGACGCCGCGACATTCCCGCGGGATGCCCAGGCCGCCGGCGCGGTCATGCTCGCGCTCGCGGATGGCTTCAGCAGGGCGGGCAGAGCCACCGTCGCTGCGACCCTGCGCGAGCGGTTGCTCAGAACCGATGAGGGGGGCGACTCCTCGCGCCGCCGCAGGCTGCTCGTGGGCGACCTTGCCGAGATCATCGCGGCCGCCGCAGCGGAACGCCCCACCCTCCTGCGGTTCGAGGACCTGCACTGGGCGGACGACCCCAGCCTCGATGTGCTCGACCGGCTGGCTGCGGCCCTGCGCGGCGGGCACGGGATGGTGATCGCGACCTACCGCACTGACGAGTTGGGGCCGCACACTTCACTCGGCGCCTGGCGGGTGAGGCTCCTGTCCCAACGGCTGGCCGAGGAGGTCCGCCTGCCGCGGCTGGGCGCCGAGAACACCGCAGCCATCGTGGAAGCCATCACGGGGAGTGCGCCGACCCCGGGCTACCTCGCAGAGCTGCAGGCCCGCAGCGACGGCATCCCGCTGCATATCGAGGAGTTGCTGGCGGGCGGCTCCCTGGCTGTCGTGCCTGACACCGTGGCTCTGTCCGTGGCTGCACGCGCCGACACCCTCGACGCGACAACCCGCGCCGTGCTGGACGCTGGTGCCGTGATCGGAAGGTCCTTCGGAGTCGACATGCTGAGGGCCGTGACCGCGACGTCCCCCGATGAGCTGGACGCTGCGCTCGAGGGACTTGTCGATAGCCATCTCGTCGTGCCCACCGATGAGTTGTTCGTGTTCAGGCACGCGCTCATCTGCGACGTGGTCTACGCGGAGGTGCCGCCGAATCGCAAGCGTGCTCTTCACGCCGCGGTCGCGAGCGCGGCCGAGCTCGCGGGCCTGAGCGACTCGTACATCTCCGACCACTACGAGAAGGCGAGGGATGCGGCGAACGCCTACCGGCACGCGCTGGCCGGTGCACGGTACGCCGTGCGGGTCTCCGCACACCGGGAGGCCGCCGAACTGTTCCGCCGCGCCGTTCGGACGGCGCCCGCCGACCTTCCCGTCATCGAGCGCGCCGCCCTCGACGCAGACCTTGCTGTCGAGCTCGCCGCGGTCGATGACAATGAGGGTGCCGCCGCCGGCCTCGCCTCCGCGATCGAGCGGTACCGCGCAGCGGGTGACGAATCCGCGGCAGCCGCGCTCGTCCCCGGCCTCATGTCGGCGCGCCACTTGCTCGGGGGAGACCTCGTGGGGCGCGCGGCTCTCGCCCACGAGGCGCTGTCGCGACTCGGGGTGGACGACAGCGAGCGCGCGATGACGGCGCGTACCCGGCTGTACGCCGCGCTGGCCGCGGCGCACATGCTCGACCGCAGCCTCGATGAGGCACTGGACTATGGGGGCCGGGCGGTCACGATGCTCGCTGGCCGCGGCTCGCGGGCCGACATCGACTCGACAGTCGGCTCCGTGCTCGTCTTCGCCGGTCGCGGCCACGAGGGCTGGTCGATGCTCGAGGCCGCCATCGCCTCGAGCGCCGCCGCCGGCCTGGAAGCCGAGACGGCGCGGGGCTACCGGATGCTCGGCTCCTGCGCGTCCGTGCTCGTCGAGTACGACCGTGCCGACCGCTGGATCGCGGAAGGGCTCGACTACGCGGCACGCACCGAGCGCTGGAACGACCTGCACTACCTCGCCGCCCATGCCGGCCACGTTCTTTGGGCACGCGGGCACTACGCGGAGGCCGAGAAGCGCGCACAGGCAGCGCTCGCCGAGGGTCGCGGAATCACGACGAGGATCACCGCGCTTGTCGTGCTCGGGTATGTAGCCCTGGCCCAGGACAGGCTCGACGCCGCGCGAGGGCACCTCGAGGAGGCGCTCGCGCTCGCCGAACCGATGGCCGAGCTGCAGCGCGTCTCGCCAGCCCTCTGGGGGCTCGCCGAGGTGGCCCTTCATTCCGGCGGCCCCGCGCTCGCTGCGGGTATCGCCGAGCGCGGCTTCGGCGAGTCGGCGAGGGTCGCGGATGCCGCGTACCTGTTCCCCTTCGTCGTGACCGGCACCAGGGCCTACCTCGCCCTGCGTGATACCGGCCCCGCCCGCGACTGGCTGCAGCGCTGCTCCGGCCTGCTGCGCGGGCGGGATATCCCGGGCACCCTGCCCGCGCTCGGGCACGCCGGGGGACTCATCCAACTCGCCGAGGGGCAGACCGGGGTGGCGCGCGCGCTACTGGAGACGGCATCGGCGGAATGGGATGCGCTCGGCCGCGCCTGGGAGGGCGGCCAGGCGCTCGTCGACCTCGCGCTGTGCGCCGTCCGCTCGCGGCGCCCAGCGGACGCAGTACGGCTGGTCGCTGGAGCGAGGGCGCGGGTGGAGAGCGAGAGCCTGCTTGAGTCCCTCGCCGCCGCGGTGAATGTCGGCGGGGCCGACGGGAGCCCGCTGAGCTCGCGGGAATCCGAGGTGGCTGCCCTCGTGGCATCCGGTCTCACCAACCGGGAGATCGCGGCAAGGCTGGTCATCTCGCCGAAGACCGCATCGACGCATGTCGAGCATATCCTCGCGAAACTCGGGGTGGCCCGGCGAGCGGAGATCGCGGCCTGGGTGGCCAGGAAGTCATGAAACGACGAAGGCCCCGGCCTCGAGCGGCTACCGGGACCTTCGATCGGAGAGCTACGCGCTCTTGCGGTCGAACAGCACCCTGTAGCTGACGCCGGCGATGAGCCCGCCGACGAGCGGGGCCAGGATGAACACCCAGAGCTGGGCGAGTGCATCGGGTCCGCCGTAGATCGCCGTGGCGATAGACCGTGCCGGGTTCACCGAAGCGTTGCTGATCGGGATCGCCACCAGGTGGATGAGGGTGAGGGTGAGCCCGATCGCGAGCGGCGCGAACCCGGTGGGAGCGCGCCGGTCGGTCACACCGAGGATCACGTAGAGGAACAGCGCGGTGAGCACGATCTCGGCGACGATGACCGAGACGAGGCCGAAGCCGGCGGGGGAGTGGGCGTCGTAACCGTTGGAGGCGAAGCCGCTCTTTGTCACGTCGGACAGGAACCCTGCGGGGCCGCCTGCTGCGATGGCGAAGAGGACGGTCGTGGCGATGGCCCCGCCCGCGAGCTGCGCGCCGAAGTAGGGCAGCACGTCTTTCCAGGCGAACCGGCCGGCGGCGGCGGCACCGAGCGTAACCGCGGGGTTGAAGTGGCCGCCCGAGATGTGGCCCACCGCATAGGCGCCGGCGATCACCGTGAGGCCGACGGCGAGCGCGACTCCGAGTATCCCCGTGTTGCTCGCCGTGAACAGGGCGGTACCGATGACGCCGAACACGAGAAGGAACGTGCCGAACACCTCGGCGATGAGGCGCGCGGGAAGTGCGGGGGCTGCGAGGGGAACGTCCGCGTTCGTTACGGTGCCGGAATCTGCCTTGGCCAAGTGGAGTGCCTTTCTGTGGGGTTGCTGGATCGGTTCGACCATACTCGCGCCGGGCCCGCCGACGGGTGCCCCGCGCGGGTCACTAGAGCCTGCCGGCCGCCTTGAGCGCGATGTAGCGGTCGGCGAGGGCCGGCGGCAAGTCCTGGGGCGCGCCCGTGACCACCTCCGCGCCGAGCTGGCGGATGGCCGCGGCGACCCTGGCCTGGTCGAGGAGGGCGCGCTCGGCGGCCGCGGCCCGGTAGACCTCCTCGCGCGTGCTGCGGGCGAGCGTGGCATCCAGCACTGTCGGATCTGTCACGGACGCCACGACCACCGTGTGTTTGCGCGTGAGCTGCGGCAGCACGGACAGCAGCCCCCGCGCCGCCCCCGGCGCGTCTATCGTCGTGGCGAGCACCACGAGGGCCCGGTGGGCGGTGACACTGCGCACGAGGGCTGGAACCGCCGTCCAATCCATCTCGATGAGCTCCGGTTCCACGGGCGCCATGCTCGAGACCATGCGCGAGAGCAGCTCGGCCCCCTGCGCGCCTTGCACCCTGGCCCGCACCCTGCGGTCGTAGATGACGAGGTCGATGCGGTCGCCAGCGCCCGATGCGAGGGCCGCGAGCAGCAGCGCAGACTCGAAGGCGGTGTCGATGCGCGGCTCGTTGTCGATGCGTGCTGCCGAGGTGCGGCCGCTATCGATGACGATGACGACCCTGCGGTCGCGTTCGGGGCGCCAGGTGCGCACGACGAGATCCTTGCGCCTTGCGGTGGCGCGCCAGTCGATGGAGCGCACGTCGTCACCGCGCACGTAGTCGCGCAGGCTGTCGAACTCCGTGCCCTGGCCGCGGATGAGCACGCTCGTGGCCCCGTCGAGCTCCCGCAGGCGGGCGAGCCGGGACGGCAGGTGTTTGCGCGAGTTGAACGGGGGCAGTACCGAAATCGACCCCGGCAGCTCGAATGTTGCCTGGCGGGCGACGAGGCGCAGCGGGCCGAACGAGCGGATAGTGACCTGCCCTGCCCTGCGCTCGCCCCGTCGGAACGGGGTGAGCATCGTCGTGACGGCCCTGCGCTCGCCGACCGGCAGGTCGATGCGAGCGGTCCTGGGGCTTGCCACGGCCGAAGGCTGCCAACCGTCGCGCACGATGCCGTGCACCCGCCGCCTGCCGCCGTTGGTGAGCATGAGGCTGGAGGCGACCGTCTCGCCAAGCCGCACCCTGCCGGGCAGGTCGCGGCTGAGGATGACGCGCCGCGGAGAGCCCGCGATGAGGATATCGATCACCCCGAGCAGCACAGCGCCGCCGAGCCACAGGCCGAGCACGCCGGGATCCCCCGTCACGATGATCGGCAGGACGCCGAGCACCACGAGGGCGACAAACCAGCCGCTAATCGACACTTCGTGCAGTCCCTTTCAACCTCGGTCGCAGCATCCTAGATCGGCACCTGCACCTGTTGCAGGATCGACCGCAGGATCGCATCTGCAGAGACGCCCTCGAGCTCCGCCTCCGGTCGCAACTGGATGCGGTGCCGCCACACCGGCAGCACCATCGCCTGCACGTGGTCTGGGGTGATCGCGTCGATCCCCTGCAGCCAGGCCCAGGCCTTGCTCGCGGCAAGCAGCGCCGTGGACCCGCGGGGGCTCACGCCGAGTTTCACCGATGGGCTCTGGCGTGTGGCCCTGGCGAGGTCCACCGCATACCCGAGCACGTCGGCGTTCGCTCCGACGTTCGCGACCGCCGCCTGCGCAGCAGCGAGCTGCGCGGCGTCGAGCACTGCGGTGACACCCGCCGCCGCAAGGTCACGGGGGTTGAAACCGGCAGCGTGGCGGGTGAGCACCTCCACCTCGTCGGTGCGCTCCGGCAGGTCGAGCACGAGCTTGAGCAGGAAGCGGTCGAGCTGAGCCTCGGGCAGCGTGTACGTCCCCTCGTACTCGATGGGGTTCATTGTCGCGGCGACCATGAACGGCACGGGCAGCTTTCGGGTCACGCCGTCGACGGACACCTGGCGCTCCTCCATTGCCTCGAGCAGGGCCGACTGGGTCTTCGGGGGTGTGCGGTTGATCTCGTCGGCGAGCAGGATGTTCGTGAACACCGGCCCTTCGCGAAACTCGAACTCGCCCGCCTTCGAGTCGTACACGAGGGAGCCGGTGATGTCACCGGGCATGAGGTCCGGTGTGAACTGCACGCGCTTGGTGTCCAGTGTCAGCGCATGGCTGAACGTGCGGACCAGCAGCGTCTTGGCCACGCCGGGCACACCCTCGAGCAACACGTGCCCGCCGGCCAGGAGCGCGATGGTGAGGCCCGTGACGGCGGCATCCTGCCCGACGACGGCTTTGCCGACCTCGGTGCGGAGCTGGGCAAAGGCACCGCGCAGGTCAGAAGAGTGCAATTGAGCGTCAGTCATAGAGCGATTCTTTCCTATCGGGGAGGGTCCAGGGTTCAGGGCCTCAGCGCGCGCGCTACGTCACGCTCGAGCACGAGCAGCGCGTCGGACAGACCGACGAGCTCGCTGTCGGTCTGTGGTATGTCGTCGACGAGCACCCGGCGCACCTCGCCCACCTGGCGCCCGGTGACGCTCGCGGCGGCGGCGGCCACTTCGTCGACCGACGCGATCCTGGGGAGCCCGCAGAGCGCCGCGAGCCTCCCGATGGCGCCGATGCGCAGGGAGTCGAGGGCGCGAAGCCGGGATGACGACCTCTCGTACAGCCGAGCGCGACCGAGCATGGTCTCGCTTGCGCGCACAGTCACCGGCAGGTTCTCGATCACGAGAGGCCCGAGACGCCGACCCCGCCAGATGGCCGCGACGACGAAGGTGATCATGAGCAGCGCGAGCACGGGGGTGACCCAGGCTGGGGTGAGGCTGCCGAGGTCCTGGCCCTGATAGGCGGGCACATCGGCGAATGTCGGGATGTACCAGACGAGGTTGTCGTGCGCACCGAGCAGGTTGAGCGCGAGGGCGGCGTTGCCGTTCTCGATGACGTGCTGGTTTGTCAGCGCGTCCGTCGCCCCGAGAAGGGTGAGGCGGCCGCCGTCGAGCTGGATGAGCGAGAAAACGCTGTCGCCGCTGCCGAGGCAGCTCGTGGTGCCTGACGAATCGCCGACCAGCCGGTAGCCGGAGCCCCCACCCGAGACGGTCCCGGCCTTCCGTACGGCGGCGACCGGGCAATCGGCGCCGAGGTTGCCTGACACGATGCCGGCCTGCGCCACGCCGGGGGCCACGGCGCGAAGCTCTGCGAACGTGGCATCCACGAGCACAACGGTGTCGGCGAGGCCCACCGCCTGCCTGAGCTGGCTCTCATCGAGGTACAGCCCATCGTCGTAGATGAACAGGGTCGTCGTGGACGGGTCGCCGATCGCGGCGCGGGTGTCGGCGAGGGAGCCCGTCGGCGTGACGGTAACGCCGTGTTGCTTGAGCACCTCGACGGCTCCCATCGCGCCGCCGGGTGCCGCGTTCGTCGCCGACAGCGGCGCGCCGCCCACCGTGGAGCCCGCGGTGCCGATCGAGACGAGCGCGATGAGGGCGACGAACACGAGCACCCCGACCCAGAACAGCGATCGCCGGATGACGCGGCCGCCCGCCGGCGTCAGCACCCGTTGCCCGGAGCCGACCGGCAGGGTGGTCGCCGTCACGGTGTCGCCCGTGCCGGCGCTGTCGTCTCCAGCAGCGGACGGGCAGAGCGCAGGTCGCGCTCGAGCTCGGCAATCGACCGGTATTGCCCTTCCGTGCCTTCGCGGCCAAGGTAACGCACGTCGTCGAAGGCCGTCGAGGAGTCGACGAGGTGGGCCGCGAGAGCCGGGAAGGCAACACCGGCGCGAGCAGCGAAGTCCTTCGCGGTGGTGCCCGGAGTGGTATTCACGATCGTGCGCTCGGCCAGGCCACGGGCGATGGACCTGAACATCTCGATGACTGCCGTCGAATAGTCCCCGGCCCGAGCGGCGGCGTCGGCTGCCTGCCGCATGCGCGCAGCATCCCGGGCGTCATCCTCGCCGAACAGCGAACCGGCCACCGCGCTGCTGCGGTTGAGCCGGGGCACGCCGAAGATGAGAAAGGCGACGACGAGTCCGATGGCGACGAGGGTTATCACGAACCCGATAGCGAGGGCGGGTGGACCCTGCACAGTGCCGACCTGCAGCGAGTCGAGCCAGTCGGAGATCGTTTTGGCGACGGTGTCGAACAGCGTCGGTTTCGCCGTCTGGTAGACGGGCTTGGAGAGCTCGTCGACGAGCCATTGCTGGGCAACCGGCGCGTCGGGGTCGACGGGGATGTCGAAGCCCACCCCGGCCGCAAGTGTGCTCACGACCAGGGCGACGCTGTAGCCGCTTGCTGGGTTTCGGCAGGCGCGCGCGGCAGGAACGGGTCCGGTACCGAGGTGTCCCCGGCTTGCCTTGCCTCGACGAACCGGCTGAGCTCGAGATCGAGGCCCTCTTTGCGCATGCGGATGTCGATGTAGATCAGGGCGGGCGTGGCCGCCTGCAGCACGGCGGCGACAGCGCCGAGCACGATGCTCGCGACGACGGTCACGATACCGACGATGACCAGCGTCGTGATCATGCCGCTGTTGTCGCCGTTCGGGTTCAGGAGTGTGCTCGCGAAAACGAAGATGATAGCAATCGGTGTCGCGATCACGCTCGAGACGACCTGCACGATGACGATCACGAGCAGCTGGATGCCGAATGTCTTCCAGAAGTACCCGGTGGTCAGCGACCAGGATCGCCGCACCGCCGCCCGCAGCGGGAGGCGTTCGAGCATGAGGGCGCTCGGCACGAGTGACAGCCGGGTGCCGAGCCACGCGAAGAGCACCGCTCCGCCGGCCAGCGCAAGGAGGTAGAGCAGCACGGCGAGCGCGATACCGGCGGGGCCCGCGGCAGTGACGAGGAGCACGACCACGAGCACGAACACCGTGACGAGCACGACGATGCCGCCCGCGAGCAGCAGCGACCATCCGATGAGCGCGCCGATGCGACCCCGCGCCAGGCGCATCAGCCCACCCAGCCTGAGTTTCTCGCCGAGGGTACCCCTGGCCACCTCGAGCGAGATGATTCCCTGCAGCAGGGCGGATGCCACGAGGGCAACGACGATGACGACGAGGTAGCCGACGATGCTCGTGGCGATGCTGCCGGCCGCGAGTGTCGGGTAGTCGGCGGAGGTGGCAGTGCTGAGCCGTGCCACCGAGGCGACAGTCAGCAGGCCGTAGAGCAGCAGACCCACCACGCTGGCGATGCCGGTGACGACGAGGGCGAAGCCGAATGTGGGCCGCGGGTTTCTGCGCAGCACCTGGAACGCTGCACCGAGCAGGGCGCCGAGTGTGAGGGGGCGCAGCGGGATGAGGCCGGGCCTTGGGGGAGGCGTCCAGCCGGGAGCCGCCTGCGACGGCACGGTGCCGGGGGCCGGGGCGAATGGCGAAGCCGGCGCGGGAGCTGGCGCGTCCTGGGCCGCCGGCGGTTTCCAGGAAGTGTTGTCGGTCACGGATGCTCCCCGGTCGTCGGCGAAGTGACGAATAACTGTCGCGTTCATGCTTTCACACTCGGCTACTCTTGTGCGAAAGCTCCCGCGAGACCCGTGGGCGGGAGCAGACGTAGTTGCGAGGGCACGTGAACGCGAGAATTCTTGTAGTCGATGACGACACCGCCTTGGCGGAGATGATCGGAATCGTGCTGCGGACCGAGGGCTTCGAGCCCTTCTTCTGCGAGGACGGCACTGGCGCGCTCGCCGCTTTCCATTCATCCCGGCCGGATCTCGTGCTGCTCGACCTCATGCTTCCCGGTATCAACGGTATCGAGGTCTGCGCGAGCATCCGCGAAGAGTCCGGTGTTCCGATAATCATGCTCACAGCAAAGAGCGATACGACGGATGTCGTGAAAGGTCTCGAGAGCGGAGCCGATGACTACGTCGTCAAGCCGTTCAATCCCAAGGAACTCGTCGCACGCATTCGCACCCGGTTGCGTCCCACCGCGCAGTCGTCGACGGGATCGCTGCAGGTGGGCGATCTCGTGCTCGATGTCGCGGGCCACGAGGTCAGGCGCGGAAGCACGAAAATCAACCTCACACCCCTCGAGTTCGAGCTGCTGCTGGCGCTCGCGCTCAAGCCGCAACAGGTGTTCACGCGCGAAATGCTTCTCGAGCAGGTCTGGGGTTACCACTACAAGGCAGACACCAGGCTCGTGAACGTGCATGTGCAGCGACTGCGAGCAAAGGTCGAGGAAGATCCGGACAATCCCAGGATCGTTATGACTGTGCGGGGCGTTGGATATCGCGCCGGTAGCACCAGCTAGGTCGATGCGCGACTTCGATGTGCGCGCATGGATTGACCGGCTCGCGCACCTGTGGTCGACGTCCCTACAGCTGCGCACTGTCGCGATCACCGTGATCCTGTCTGGGCTCGCCGTTGCGGTGATCGGCGGCTACATGTCGTTCAGCGTCGGGTCGAACCTGTTCGACGCCCGCAGGGACCAGCTCATCAATACCTCGCAGAATGCCACCCTCGCCGGCCAGGGCGTGTTCAATGCCGCGACGGAACAGGTCGGTAGCGAAGACATCGATGCGACCATGCAGGACGCCGCGATTGCCATAGCGAGCGCCGCGGCATCCAGCACCGCATCCGGCACCGGCGGCACGCAGTTCGCCATCCTGCGCACCCCGGGGCAGGCGGGGCAGGGTCCTTCTGAGATCACCTCCCGCGGGCTGGACACCGCGACACTCATCTCGCCCGGGTTGCGCGCCGCTGTCGCCGGGTCTGCCGAGCCACGCACGCACTATCAATCCGTCGGACTGGTGCAGGACGACAATTCGGTGCAACCGGGGCTCGTCGTGGGCACGACCCTCGACATCAGGGGCTCGCAGTACCAGCTCTACCTGATCTACAACATCAGGGACGCGCAGGAGACTCTCGGCTTCGTGCAGCAGACCCTGCTTCTCGGCGGGCTCTCACTCATCGTGCTGATCGGCGCCGTCACCTACGTGGTCGTGCGGCTTGTGGTTGGGCCGGTGCAGCTCGCGGCGGAGACGAGTGAGAAGCTTGCCGCCGGTCAGCTCGAGGTGCGCATCCCGGTCAAAGGCGACGACGTCATCGCCACGCTCGCCCGCTCGTTCAACGGCATGGCGGCGTCCATGCAGAACCAGATAACCCGCCTCGCCGCCCTTTCGCGGGTGCAACAGCGTTTCGTCTCTGACGTATCCCACGAATTGCGCACCCCGCTGACGACCATCAGGCTGGCTGGCGACGTGCTGTACGACCAGCGTGCGACGTTCCCGCCGGCCACGGCGCGCACTGCAGAGCTGCTGCACACCCAGGTCGAGCGGTTCGAGTTGCTGCTCGCCGACCTCCTGGAGATGAGCCGCTATGACGCTGGCGCGGTCGACATGGAGACCGAGCCGACAAACCTGGTGCGCCTTGTCGAAGACGCTATCGAGAGCGTCGCATCCCTCGCAGAGTCCAAGGGCTCCGACCTGCGGCTGGTGGCCCCCGGCGGCTACTTCGAGGCCGAGGTCGACCTGCGCCGCATCCGCCGCATCCTTCAGAACCTGCTCGGCAACGCCATCGACCACGGCGAGGGCAAACCGATAGTGATCTGGGTCGACAGCGACACGAACGCCGTGGCGATCGCCGTGCGCGACTACGGGGTCGGGATGACGGCTGCCGCAATGGAGCGCGTCTTCGACAGGTTCTGGCGCGCCGACCCGTCGCGCCAGCGCACTACGGGGGGCACCGGGCTCGGCCTCGCGATCTCGCTCGAGGATGCCGCGCTGCACGGCGGCTGGCTCGAGGTATGGTCTGCCCCCGGCGAGGGATCGTGCTTCCGCCTGACGATTCCACGGGTTCGCGGCGCGCAGTTGCTCGGGTCGCCGCTCGAGCTTCCCCCTGCCGATGACGCCCTGCAGGAGGTGACCGGTGCGTAAGGCGATGACCACTGCCGGGCTCGCGGTCGCCGCGATGCTCGCGCTCGCCGGGTGCGTCGGCATTCCGACATCCGGAAGCGTGCAGACCGGGCCGGTAATCGACGACCAACTCAAGCCCGAGGTCGTGGTGGTGCCGTCAGGGCCGCGGACGGGGGCGACGCAGGACGAGATCCTCACCGACTTCATGCAGGCCGTTCGCGGCCCGCAGAACGATTACGCCACCGCGCGCGAATTCCTGTCAAAGGGGCTCTCCGGCACCTGGGAGCCGGACGCGAGCGCCCTGATCCGCTCGTCAGCGGCGGCCGTCGGCCCCGGCCCCACCGAAGATTCGCTCAACTACACGGTCACCAGCAAGGCATACGTGGATGCCGACGGCCGGTACTTCGAGCAGCCGCAGGCATCGCAGACCCTGCAGTTCGCGTTCACCAAGGAAAACGGTGAATGGCGGATCAGCCAGGCGCCCAACGGCATCGTGCTCTCGCAGTCGAGCTTCAACATCGTCTTCACCGAGCAGCCGCTCTACTTCTACGATCCGAGCAACGCCTATCTCGTGCCCGACGTGCGCTGGTTCCCGTCCCGCTCCACGGTGCCGGTGCGCATCGTGAGTGCCCTGCTCGCCGGCCCCGCGAGCTGGCTCGGCCAGGGCGTGCTCTCCAGCGCCTTCCCGATTGCCACGACCCTCGGCCCGAAAACCGTGGCGGTCGTGGCAGGTACCGCGACCGTCGACCTGAGCAAGGAGGCGCTCACGGCCACGCCGCAACAGCGCGCCCTCATGCGCAGGGAACTCGCGGCGACCCTCGGCGCTGCCGACGTGATCATGACTGTCGGGGGCATCGAGCTCGCCACCCCGGACTCGAGCACCGGCGGCGTCGTGGATCCGCTGGTCGAGGCGGCCGTACTCGTCGGCACGGGCACCGATTTCGGTTTTGACGGCGGCGACGGCATCACGCCGATCGACGGGCTCACACCCAAACTGATCGCCGCCGGGGCGGTCACGGCCACCCTCACGGAAGACAAGCAGTCCGTGGCGTTCCTCGGAGCCGACGGCGTCGCCTATGTCGCCCGCATCGGCAACGACCCAGCGCAGGCCGTCGATTCGAGGGGAGGCCTTGTCGCCCCGACAATCGATCCCTTCCGTTTCGCGTGGTCTGCCCAGGCGTCGAGTGCCGCCAGCCTTGTCACCTATGAGGTCGACGGCACGGAGCATCCGATACAGTCGGGCCTTCCCGGCGACGCCCAGATGGTCTCGATGGAGCTCTCCCGCGACGGGGCGCGCATGCTGGTGTACATGTCGACGCCGCTCGGCCCCCGGCTCGTCGTGGCGGGCATCATCCGCGGCCAGGGCAACGTTCCTACGGCACTGGGGGTGCTCCTGGATCTTCCCGTGCCCGACGGCACGCCCATCGACGCGGCATGGGTCGACGATCGCACCGTCGCCGTGGTGTCGTCAGCGGGGAACTCCGCGCCAGTCACGCTTTTCGAGATCGGCGGCTCGAGCACACAACTCGGCGAGTTGCCGAACGCCGTGTCCATCACAGGGGGCAACGGCGGTTCAGACGGGCTGCGGGTGCTCAGTTCGACCGGTGAGATCTGGCGGCCGGCTGGAAGCGGCGGCTGGGTGAACACCGGCATCAAGGCAACATTCCTCGGCACGAAGCAGTAGTCCACAGGTTGCCGCCCACGACGGCACCCTCACGCCGGTCGGATCATCGTGGAGACCATGACACTGCGCGACGCGCTCCTCGACGCCTGGGCACTGCTCTCGCCGGTCGAGTGCGCCGGCTGCGCCGCGGCAGACCGTTCCCTCTGTGCGGAGTGCTCGGGCGCGCTCGTGCCCGACGTCGCGACGGTCTCGGCGGTGGGCGGCCTGGGCGTGGCGAGCGCGCTGCGCTACGAGCTGCGGGTGCGGCGCGTCATCCTCGCCTTCAAGGAGCATGACCGCACGGATGTCGCGCGGGCCCTCGCCGTGCCCCTCGCGCACGCCGTTCGCGCGGCCATCGCCGCATCGCCCTGCGACGGCGGGATCGAACTCGCCCTCGTGCCCACGAGCCGTGCCGCCTATCGGCGGCGGGGCTACGACCCGGTGCGGCTGCTCGTGCGGGGGGCGGGCGGAAGGCCGGCGAGGGTGCTGTTGGCGGCCCGCGCGAAGGGCACCCAGAAGGCCCTCGGACTCGAGCAGCGGCACGAAAACCTGCGCGGTGCCTTCGTCGCGGCGCGTCGCCTCGACGGGCGCCGCTTCGTCATCGTCGACGACATTCTTACCTCCGGGGCGACGATCTCGGAGGCCGCGAGAGCCATCAGGACCGCCGGCGGCGAGGTCGTCGGCGCGGCTACCATGGCGTTCACTCCGAGGTTGTTCCCTTTCCGTGACATTGCCAGCAGCGAGGACTACCGTGGGGCAAAAGGCGCGCAGTGAGTGACCGCCTGGCAACAACCCGGCGGATGCGCGATAGGGCTGGGAGGTCGCCGTGGAAATAACTGTCACCGGACGAAACCTGGGGGTCACCGATCGCTTTCGCGAATACGCGATAGAGAAGGCCGAGAAAATCGACCATCTCGCGGAGCGGGCGATCGCCTTCGAGATCAAGGTATCGAGGCACCACGAGACCAGGGGATCCAGCGGCGAGGATCGAGTCGAGTTGACCCTTTTCGGGCCGGGCCCGCTCGTGCGCGCCGAGTCGGCGGGGTCAGACAAGTACGTCGCGTTCGACCTCGCGATTGGCAAACTCATCGAGCGCATGCGCCAGTCGAAGGACCGCAAGAAGGTGCACCGCGGCCAACACCGCCCGGTGTCGTTGCACGAGGCATCCGCTGACGGCTTCAGCGTCGTCGACCTCGTTCCGGCGAGCCCGCAGGTGATCGAGCGAGTCGTCACGGGCGAGATCCCCGTGCAGGCAGTGGGGCGCAACCCCGACGACGCCGACTATTCGCCGGTAGTCATCCGCCGCAAGGTCTTTCCAAGTTCTCACATGGCGGTGGAGGATGCCCTCGACCACATGGAACTCGTCGGCCACGACTTCTTCCTGTTCATCGATTCGGCGACCGACCACCCGAGCGTGGTCTACCGGCGCAAGGGTTGGGATTACGGCGTGATCGCGCTCGAGGAGCCGGCGGAACGCGCGGCGTCCGCCCGTGGCGGCTCGCGAGCGCGACGCGGCTAGCGAACAAACGCGGGAGGCGGTTCCCAGCCGCCAGTTGGTACGATTACAACCCGGTAACGCATCGCGTGATTTCGTCGTGCCTGCCGGATGGCTGGGAGAACCCCGGCCGGAAGTGGAGTAATCGGTGGCCAACGTTCTCGAGCGCGCGCTACGCGTAGGTGAAGGTCGACTCCTGCGTCGCCTGAAGAGCTACGCGGATGCCGTCAATCACCTCGAAGAGGACTTCAAGACCCTTACCGACGACGACCTCAAACACGAGACTGTCGAGTTCCGCGCGCGCTACGCGAAGGGCGAGTCCCTCGAGGATCTCCTGCCGGAGGCATTCGCGGCGGTACGCGAGGCCGCCGTGCGCACGCTCGGCATGCGGCACTTCGACGTGCAGCTCATGGGCGGCGCCGCGCTGCACCTCGGCAACATCGCGGAGATGAAGACCGGCGAAGGCAAGACCCTCGTCGCCACTCTCGCCGCCTACCTCAACGCCATCCCGGCCCGCGGTGTGCATGTGATCACGGTCAACGACTACCTGGCGAGCTACCAGTCCGAGCTCATGGGTCGCGTTTTCCGCGCCCTCGGGATGACCACGGGTGTGATCCTGTCCGGCCAGACCCCCGCAGAGCGCCGCGAGCAGTACGAGTGTGACATCACCTACGGCACCAACAACGAGTTCGGCTTCGACTACCTGCGCGACAACATGGCGTGGCAGGCCCAGGACATGGTGCAGCGCGGCCACTACTACGCCGTGGTCGACGAGGTGGACTCGATCCTCATCGACGAGGCACGCACCCCGTTGATCATCTCCGGCCCGGCGTCCGGCGAGGCCAACCGCTGGTTCAACGAGTTCGCAGGCATCGCCACCAGGCTCATCCCCGACGTCGACTTCGAGGTGGACGAGAAGAAGCGCACTGTGGGCGTGCTCGAGCCCGGCATCGAGAAGGTCGAAGACTACCTCGGCATCGACAACCTCTACGAGTCGGCGAACACGCCGCTCATCTCGTTCCTGAACAACTCCATCAAAGCCAGGGCGCTGTTCAAGAAGGACAAGGACTACGTCGTCATGAACGGCGAGGTGCTCATCGTCGATGAGCACACCGGCCGCATCCTGATGGGTCGCCGCTACAACGAGGGCATCCACCAGGCGATCGAGGCCAAGGAGGGCGTCGCGGTCAAGGCCGAGAACCAGACGCTCGCGACGGTGACGCTGCAGAACTACTTCCGCCTGTACAAGAAGCTCTCCGGCATGACCGGTACCGCCGAGACCGAGGCGGCCGAGTTCATGAGCACCTACAAGCTCGGTGTCGTGCCGATCCCCACGAACAAGCCGATGCTGCGCAAAGACCAGAGCGACCTCGTCTACAAGAACGAGCAGTCGAAGTTCGAGCAGGTCGTCGAGGACATCACCAAGCGCCACGCATCCGGCCAGCCGGTGCTCGTAGGAACGACGAGCGTCGAGAAGAGCGAACTGCTCTCCAAGATGCTTGCCCGCAAGGGTGTGCGCCACGAGGTGCTCAACGCGAAGAACCACGCCCGTGAGGCTGCGATCATCGCGCAGGCCGGTCGCCTCGGTGCCGTCACCGTCGCCACCAACATGGCCGGTCGTGGCACCGACGTCATGCTCGGCGGCAACGCGGAGTTCCTCGCGGTAGCCCAGATGAACAGTCGGGGCCTCAGCCCGATCGACACCCCCGACGAGTACGAAGCCGAATGGGATGGCGTCTACACCTCGGTGAAGAAGGAAGTCGAGACCGAGGCGGCGAAGGTCGTCGAGGTCGGTGGGCTCTACGTGCTCGGCACCGAGCGCCACGAGTCGCGCCGCATCGACAACCAGCTGCGCGGTCGCTCCGGCCGCCAGGGGGATCCCGGCGAGAGCCGCTTCTACCTGTCCCTGCAGGATGACCTCATGCGCCTGTTCAACAGCGGCGCAGCCGAGGCGCTCATGGGCCGCAGCAACATGCCCGACGATTTGGCGATCGAGTCGAAGGTCGTGAGCCGCGCCATCCGCAGCGCACAGTCGCAGGTGGAGGCGCGCAACGCGGAGATCCGCAAGAACGTGCTCAAGTACGACGACGTGCTCAACCGCCAGCGTGAGGCGATCTACGGGGACCGCAGGCACATCCTCGAAGGTGACGACCTGCAGGATCGCGTCGCGCACTTCCTCGAGGACGTCGTCACCGAGGTCGTCGAGGTGCAGACCGGTGAGGGCAACTCGGACGACTGGGACTTCGACGCCCTGTGGACCGAGTTGCGCACGCTCTACCCGGTTGCGCTCACCGTCGACGAGGTGCTGACCGAGGCCGGCACGCGTGGCAAGGTGACCACGAGCTTCCTGAAGAAGGAGATTCTCTCCGACGCGCAGTACGCATACAAGCGTCGCGAGGAGCAGCTCGGCGAGGCCGCGATGCGCGAGCTCGAGCGCCGCGTTGTGCTCTCGGTGATCGACCGCCGCTGGCGCGACCACCTCTACGAGATGGATTACCTCAAAGACGGCATCGGGCTGCGGGCCATGGCCCAGCGCGACCCGCTCGTCGAATACCAGCGCGAGGGCTTCGCGCTCTACCAGTCGATGATGGGTTCGATCCGGGAGGAGGCCGTCGGCTTCCTGTTCAACCTCGAGGTCGAGGTCACCGGCGGCTCGGCTGTGCAGGCTCCCGGCCTCGGCCGGGAAGGCTCACCCGACAATCGACTCAGCTACTCCGCCCCGAGCGCGGATGCCCAGGGCGAGGTCGAGGTGCGCAACCAGCGCGGCCAGCTCGAGCAGGCTGCGACCGCGAGGGCGCAGCAGCAGGCCGCGCAGTCGGGACAACAGCCTCAACCCGCCCAGCAGGGTAATGCCCCGCGCGGTGCCTTCGGTCAGCGCACCGACGGCAGCGGCCAGCCCGCGCCGCAGAACCGTGCCGAAAGGCGTGCGCAGGAAAAAAACGGACGTTAGCAAGTAGATAGACGCGCGGGTTTATCCCCCGGATGGGGGTCGTTCACCTTCAGGACACCGAAAGTCAGCCCTGGGTTTCTTTCCGGGTTCCTACTCTGGATTGTTCCGCATTTCGCGGGAAAGTTCAGGGAGGATGACCATGAAGACAACTTCACGGCGCTGGTTCGCGGCGCTGGCTCTCGGATGCGCGGCGGCGATAGCCGCGCCCCTTGCCGCGTTCGCGGCTCCCGGCGGTTCCACGGGCCCGAGCAGTTCCGACGCACCATACGTCGTGCGTTCGGTTCCCGGAGTGACGCTGACGTCGATCCTGACTGCCGGGGATTCGGTCGGGGGTTACCAGATGGCCGGCGTGCCCGACGGCCTGGGCGCCTACGACAACGGCGACGGCACGTTTACTCTCCTCATGAACCATGAGCTCACGCCCGCGCAGGGCGCCGTCCGTGCCCATGGTGCCGCGGGCGCATTCATCTCGAAGTGGGTGATCAAGAAGTCCACGCTCGCTGTGCTCTCCGGCGCCGACCTCATCCAGACCGTCTATCTCTTCGATGGCACCCGGTACCAGGCGACCCCCGCCGTGGCGTTCAACCGCTTCTGCTCTGCCGACCTCCCCGCTGCTGGCGCATTCTTCAACCCCGTGACGGGCAACGGATACAACGGACGCATCTTCATGAATGGCGAGGAGACCGCGGGAGGTCGTGCATTCGGTCACGTCGTGGAGACCGGCGACTCCTACCAGCTTGCCGATTTCGGCGCAGCTTCATGGGAGAACGTGCTTGCCAACCCGGCGACAGGCGACAAAACAGTCGTCGCGGGCCTGAGCGACACGGGTGGCGGGGCCGTGTACGTCTACACGGGAGACAAGAAGTCGACGGGAAACCCGGTCGAGCGCGCGGGTCTCACCGGTGGTACCCGATACGGAATCTCCGTCGCGGGGTTCCCGCTCGAGAACCCGAACGCCGCCTGGGCCGGGGATGCGCGGTTCACGCTCACGACCGACGCAGCGGCGACCACCGGATGGGCACGTCCAGAAGACGGCGCGTGGGACCCGAAGAATCCCAACGACTTCTACTTCGTCACGACCGCCAGCTTCACCGAGCCGAGCCGGATGTGGCGCCTGCACTTCGATGACGTCACGAACCCGACCGGCGGTGGCACGGTCTCACTCGTGCTGCAGGGCGCAGCGGGCGGGGCGGCCGGTCCGAACATGATGGACAACGTGACGGTGAACAACCGCGGCCAGGTGCTTGTGCAGGAAGATCCCGGCTCGAACGCCTACGTCTCTGGCATCTTCCAGGTAGACGCCAGCACCGGTAACTTCCGCCGCATCGCGCAGCACGACCCGAACCGCTTCCTCGCCGGCGGCTCGCAGTTCGACACCATCGATGAGGAGTCGTCCGGCATCATCGCCGTCCCGTTCCTCGGCGAAGGTGCATACCTCTTCGACGTGCAGGACCACGCGCCGTCGAGCGACCCGAAAATCGTGCAGAAGGGGCAGCTGCTGCTGATGCATGTGCCGCCGGGGCAGCCGATAAACAAGAAGTAGCACGAAAAGCGGGTGGGTCCTGGCGCCGCGAGACGCCTCGACCCACCCGTCTTGTTTTTGCGCCCCGACCGCGCTTACAGCACGTTGATTGCCGTGGCGCGCCAGCGTTGGTCCAGGCCTTCGAGCCGCAGCGCGACGGCTCGGGTGCGCGCCCGGCCGCGCACGATGACGACGGCCTCGACCACCCCATCCCGCGGTTCGCAGGCTGTGATGGAGCCAATAGTGAAGTTCGGGCGCGTGGCCCGCTGGCCCTTCGCCTGCCGCGCCCTCGCCGACAGCACCACGCGCTTCAGCAGGTGTCGGTAGACATCGTCGGTGACCCAGCGCGAGATCTGGTCGAGGTCTCGAGCGCCGGCGAGGATCTCGAGCACGCACCGCGTGAGGTTCTCGATAAGCGGCCGGGGGTTCGGTAGGGATGAGGTCGACGATGGCTGATGACCGAAGAACTCGTCGGGGGAGAAGCGCGGCCTGATCACCTTCGAGGGCAACGTCTCGTGCACACTTCGCGAGACTGGGGGCATTTGCGGCGTCGCTCCCGTGGGAAGTGCCGTGCTCATCTGCCACCCCGCATTCGATTAGACCAGGTAGTGTGCACCCCCCTAACAGGGGTAGACGACACTAAACCAGTTCGCGCCGTTCCTGTCTATGACCGATTTTCAGATTGTGGATAACGAGGACTGCCGGTTGCGCTCGGTGGCTAGCGTCTGGCCATGCGCTGGGACAAGCTGTTCGACGACCTCGAAAGCCAGCTAGAGCACGAGCTGTCCGCCGAAGAACTCGACATCGAGGCCGAGGAGGAGCGCCTGCGCCTCGGGCGACTGGCCGTGCGGGATCGTCTTGTCGCGCTGCACGAGCAACAGGGGCAGGGGTCGGAATACAGCATCGCTGTGACTCTCGGCACGGGCATCCGGCTGGTGCTGCGCCCCGCGACATTCGGCAGGGACTGGTTCTCGGCGGACCTGGTGGGGGATGCCGGCGCGGCATCCCCGGCACGGGCGCAGTGCATCGTGCCCCTGGCCGCGATCGCGGGCGTCGGACTCGCCGCCGCACAGGTCGGGGCGAGCCTCATGCCGCGCGTCGGGTCATCCCCGCACCCATCGCTGTCCTCCCGCCTTGGCCTGTCGTTCGTGTTGCGCGACCTCTGTCGACGGCGCAGGCCGCTCGACATCGTGCTCGCGGGCACCGAATTGCACGGCACCCTCGATCGGGTCGGGCGTGACCACGTCGATCTCGCGGTGCATGAGCGGGGAGCCGTGCGGCGTGAGCCGAACGTGCGCGAGTACCGGCTCGTTCCCCTGGCTGCCGTGCTGTACGTGAGGCTCTAGGGTTCAGCTTTTGCCGGGTTCGCCGAACGAGAGTTCACGGAGGTTGCCGAAGTCCGATTGGTTCCACAGGTTCATGCGCCTGGTCTCCTCATACATGGCTTCGATGTACGACTCGAGCACCGTGCGCTCCACCCGCCACTGTCCACTCGCTCCCACCTTGATGGCGGGCAGCTCACCGGAACGCACGAGGGCGTAGGCCTGCCTCGTCGAGATGCTCAACAGCTCAGCGGTGTCCGCGAGGGTGAGGAATCGGCCGAGCCCGTCCGCGGGAGTGGGGTCTTTCATGCCTCGATTATGGGTGTGCGATGGAAGGCGTGGGGGTGGTGTGGATAACTTCTGCCGCCGCGTCATCCCGGCCCTGACGATGGGGTCACAGCAGATCGCAGGAGGAGCACATGGGCAGGCCGAGCAGCACACCACGGCGCAAACCTTTCGCGTTCGATCCGCGGCTGGCGATCGGGCTGCTGCTCGTCGCGGGATCGGTGGTCGGCGTCGTGGCGATAGTGTCAGCCGCCGACGAATCCGTGCAGGTCTACGCCGCCAGGGACCCGCTCGCGCCCGGTGACAGGATCACCCCGGCCGACCTCGAGCAGCGCAGCGTGCGGTTGGATGCCGCGACGGCGCTGTACCTCGCGCCGGGCGACGTTCCCGCCGCAGGGTTCGTCGTGACGAGGTCCGTGGCCGAGGGCGAGCTGGTACCCGCCTCCGCGATCGGCAGCGTGGACGGCCTGCGGCTGACCTCGGTCGTGCTGACGCTGGGCGGCCAGCTCGCGGCGTCCGTGGCGCCCGGATCGACGGTAGACGTGTGGGCGTCGCGAGAGGTCGACTCAGGCCACTTCGGGCCGCCCGCGGTAATCGTGCCAGGAGCGATAGTCGTGCGGCTCGTGGAGTCGGACTCGATAGTGGCCGCCGCCCAGACGACGGGCATCGAAGTGCTCGTGCCGAAGTCGAAGATCGCCCGGGTACTCGAGGCGCTCGCGAACGCGGATGCGATCTCGGTAGTGCCGTCCACAATCCCGGGCAGGGGCTGAAATGGCCAGGATCGCCCTCGCCCTGCCGGTGGCGATCGAGGATCGCATCGCAACAGAGGCCGTGCGCCACGGCCATGAAGTGGTCGCCCGCTGCGCGAGTGCCCACGAACTGGCGTCCATGGTCGACGCACTTCGCCCGGCCGCCGCGATCGTCGCGGCGGAAGCGCGCTACCTCAGCGAGCGTGTGATCGCCACGAGCGACGACGCGGGCGCGCGTATCGTGGCGCTCATCACGGGGGAACCAGCGCGCAGGCACGCAGCCTCGCTCGGACTTCACGAAACCCTGGATGCCGCGGCGCCCTGGCCCGACATCGAGCGCATGCTCGACGGCGCACGCCGCGAGGCCCGACCAATCGCGTCGGGTGTGCCCCGTGGCTCGGTCATCGCGGTATGGGGACCGGCAGGCTCGCCGGGACGCACGACTCTCGCCATCGGCATAGCCGCGGAGATCGCGGCGAGCGGGCATTCGGTAGCCCTCGCGGATGTCGACACCCACGGGGCATCCGTCGCGCCTGCACTCGGGATGCTCGATGAGGCGCCAGGCTTCGCCGCGGCATGCCGGCTCGCCGGCAGCGACACCCTCAGCAATGACGAACTCGAACGGATCGCCCAGCGCTACGAGTCACCACTCGGCGGCTTCTGGGTGCTCACCGGCATCGGCCGGCCGAGCCGTTGGCCGGAGCTCTCGGCCGAGCGGGTGGCCGGCACCATCCGGCAATGCCGGTCGTGGGTCGACTACACGGTACTGGACACCGGCTCGAGCCTCGAGAACGATGAAGAGATCTCGAGCGACCTGTTCGCCCCACGCCGCAACGCCGCCACCGTCACCGCGGTGCATGAGGCCGACCATGTCGTCGCGGTCGGGTCTGCGGACCCGGTCGGGCTGTCGCGGTTCCTGAGGTCGCACGTCGACCTGCTCGAAGCCGTCTCGACGCACTCGGTGACCGTCGTCATGAACCGGATCAGGGCATCCGCGATCGGCATGAACCCGAACGGGCAGGTCACGCAAACGCTGTCCCGGTTCGGTGGGATCGAGTCACCTGTGCTCGTGCCGTACGACATGAACGCGGTGGATGGCGCGGTGCTGAGCGGGCGTACCCTCGCCGACTCCGCGCCACGGTCACCCGCGCGAGCGGCCATCCGGGACTTCGTCGCGTCGCGGCTGCTGCCGGAACCGGTGACGCCAGAGCGATCACTTCGGGGCCGGTTCAGACTGGGCGGAGCTACCGTCTAGCCTTGGGAGGTGGAGACAACACCCATCAAACCCGTCGGAACACTGTTCGGCGTGCCCGCAAGCCGCGACCTGTCGAGCAGCCTCGTTGCCGTGCTCGGCGTGCCGTTCGACATGGGCTATCACCCCACCCGGGTGGGGGCGCGATCCGGACCTGCACACGTGCGCACCCACTCAGCGCTGGTCGCAGAGCATCTCGACGGTTTCGGCGTCGACCTCCTCGGTGACCTCGGCGTCGTGGACATGGGCGACGTTGAGCTGCTTCCCGGAAACGTCGAGCATAGTTTCGGTGCGATCGAGCAGGCGCTGTCGACGATCGTCTCCGCCGGTGCGACCCCGCTCACGTTCGGCGGCGACGGGGCCGTCACCCTTCCGCAGTTGCGCGCCCTCAAGAAGCAGGGGCGCGACTTCGCCGTGCTGCATTTCGACGCGCACACGGACGCGTACGAGGGCATCTACCCGTACGAGTACAACAATGCGAACACGTTCATCCATGCCGTGCACGAGGGTCTGATCGACCCGGCGGCCTCCCTGCACGTCGGGATGCGCGACACGGAGTACCGCGGCAGCCCCGGCATCATCGGGGTAGCGCGGGACCTCGGGTACGAGGTGATCGGTATGGACGAACTCATCGCCATCGGAGTGTCAGCGCTGGTTGAACGCATCCGGCAGAAATTCGCCGGCGTTCCCGTCTACCTCTGCTGGGACATGGATGTCTTCGACCCCTCGGTATCGCCCGGCGTCGTGACGCCGTCGTGGGGAGGTATCACCGCGCGTGAGGGTCTCGCGATACTGCGCGGCATGCGTGGGCTGGACTTCGCGAGCTTCGATATCAATACGGTGAGCCCGCCGCACGACGTCATGGGAACGACGGGAAGCCTCGCCGCACAGGTAGCCATGGAGTGCCTGTTCCTGCGTCATGCGGGCGAACCGCTGGCCGCGGCTAACCTTTAAGGGTGTCCACCCTCAGCGATCTCGTCCAGGCCCAGGGCCGCTCGAGCGAGGCGGACATCGAGTGGCTGCACCTGCTCGTGGGGGACTGGCAGTTGCTCGCCGACCTCGCATTCGCCGACATCGTGCTGTGGGTGCCGAGTGCGGATGACAGTTTCGTCGCCGTCGCGCACGCCCGGCCGTCGAGCTCCGCGACGCTGTTCTACCGCGACTTCGTCGGGCAGGCGATCAAGCCGGAATGGAAGGCGCAGGTAACCGAGGCGTTCCAGACGGCACGTATCGTCGATACCGCGACGCCCGACTGGTACGAAGAGACACCCACCCGGGTGCGAGCGGTCCCCGTGCTGCGCCGGCTGAGCCCGAGTGGCAGCCAGACCACCGAGTTCCCGGTCGCCGTGATCACCCGGCACACAAACCTGAGCGAGGCACGCACTCCCTCTCGCCAGGAACTGACGTTCAACGAGTGCGCGAACGACCTGTTCGCGATGATCGCGGCAGGGGACTTCCCCGACCCCGGGGCGCCCTCCAGCCCGCGGCGTGCTGCGCCCCGGGCATCCGATGGCCTGATCCGGCTGGACGTGGACGGCAACGTGACCTTCGCGAGCCCCAATGCGCTCTCCGCCTTCAACCGCATCGGCTTCGACGGCGAGCTCGAGGGCGAGTCACTCGCCGAAGTCACGACGGGCCTGATCGCTGGACAGACAGTCGTCGACGAGTCGCTGCCGCTGGTCGTCACCGGCCGTGCTCCCTGGCGCACCGACATCGAGGCGAAAGGCGTGACGGTCTCGTTGCGCACAATCCCGATCCGCAACCGCGGTGAGCGGGTCGGGGCGATAGTGCTGTGCCGGGATGTCACGGAGGTGCGCCACCAGGAGCGCGAACTCATCACGAAGGATGCCACGATCCGCGAGATCCACCATCGGGTGAAGAACAACCTGCAGACGGTGGCATCGCTGCTGCGCATCCAGGCCCGCCGTACCCACAGCGACGTCGCTCGGGATGCCCTCGGCCAGGCAATGCGCAGGGTGGCGGCTATCGCCGTGGTGCACGACACCCTGTCCGAGGGTCTCAACCAGGACGTGGATTTCGACGTGGTGTTCGACCGCGTGCTGCTCCTGATCGCGGAGGTGGCCTCCAGTCACAACACGACTGTGCACCCCAAGTCCACCGGCAGTTTCGGCAACCTGCCCAGCGAATACGCGACCCCGCTCGCGCTCGCGCTCACCGAACTCGTGACCAACGCCGTCGAGCACGGCCTGGCAGGCAAGGCGGACGGCGAGGTCGAGATCGTCGCGAAGCGCACCGATGACCTGTTGAGCGTGAAGGTGCGCGACAACGGCGTCGGCCTGCCCGAGGGTAAGGTCGGCTCAGGGCTTGGGACTCAGATCGTGCGCACCCTCATCCAGGGTGAACTGGGCGGCACCATCGACTGGCACACAATGATGGGCAGCGGCACCGAAGTGACTATCGACGTGCCACTGACCTGGCTGAACAGGAACTAGCGGGGGTCTTCTAAGACGCGCGGCGTGCCCTGGCAGCGCGGCGCTTGAGTGCGCGGCGCTCGTCTTCGCTCAGGCCACCCCACACACCGGAGTCCTGTGAGGTGTCGAGGGCGTACTGGAGGCACATCTCGGTGACGGAGCAGCGGCCGCAAACTGCCTTGGCCTTATCGATCTGGTCGACAGCCGGACCGGTGTTGCCGACCGGGAAGAACAGCTCCGGGTCTGCGGTGAGGCAGGCAGCCTTGTCGCGCCAATCCATGTGGTACTCCTTAGATGCGATGCGGCGGGTTAGACCGCTGACAGGCCAGAACGGCCTGGAGAATATCGGGTTCGAGAAACTGTGGGACCCGCTCGCAACGCTGGGAGCTGGAAATCAACCTCACATAGACTCTCATATCGATAGATGCAAATCAATGGTTTCGGTCGGGATCAAGCTGTGAAACATCCACTTGTGATTGCGCTTTCTGTTGTGGTCTTCGCGGAAAGCGCGGTTCTCGCCATCGCCACCATCTATCTCGTCGTCGAGATACTTAGCGGCGCTTCGGGCTCGCTTCCCAGCGCGATAGCCCTCACCGTGCTCGCCGCTGTCGCCACCACCTGGCTCGGTTTCGTCGCGTTGAACATCCTTCGCGGGCGGGCCTGGGTGCGCGGTGCCACCATCACGTGGCAGGTGTTCCAGGTGGTCATCGCCGTCGGGTGCCTGCAGGGCCTGTTCGCCACCCCGACAGTCGGCTGGGCGCTCCTGGCCGGCGCCGTCGTCGCGGCGGTGCTGCTCTTCACGCGGCCGGTCGTCGCGGCGACAGCCGAGCGGGAACCGCACGGGCAGAGCTAAAGCAGCCCCAGCCGCTTCCTGAGCATCGCCACGTGCCCGGTTGCCTTGACCGCGTAGAGCGGCATCGTGATGACGCCCTTTTCGTCGAGCACGAAAGTCGAGCGGATGACGCCGACAACAGTCTTGCCGTAGAGCTGCTTCTCGCCCCAGACGCCGTAGGCCTCATGCACCGCCCGGTCGGGGTCGCTGAGCAGCGTGAAGTTGAGACGTTCCTGCGCGGCGAATTTCGCGAGCTTGTCCGGTGCATCCCGTGAAATGCCGATCACGGCGTAACCGGCAGACTTCAGCGAGTTGAGGTTGTCGCGAAAGTCGCATGCCTGCTTCGTGCAGCCCTCTGTCATGGCCTCTGGGTAGAAGTAGATGATCACCTTCCTGCCCAGAAAATCCTTCAGCGAAACCGGTGCGCCGTGCTGGTCAGGCAGCGTGAAGCCGGGCGCCACGGCGCCGGCGTCGAGCCGATCCGTCATCGTCTTCCTCCGTCTCACCTCATGCTAATCTTGTTCGTCGGCCCGCGGATTTTCGGGCCGCGCCAAGCACCTCTAGCTCAATTGGCAGAGCAACTGACTCTTAATCAGTGGGTTCCGGGTTCAAGTCCCGGGGGGTGCACCAATAGGCGCCGGAGCGCGTCACCGCTTGTCCCACGTTCTCCTTCTGGGCAGCGCGCTCGCTACCCCAGGTCTCGGTGATCGCCACCATGGAGCCGGGCTGTCCTCATCCCGTTCCGCTGGCTTGGCCGCCGCCCCGACATCCGCACCTGCGTCGCCGACGAAGGGCCGCTGTTCGCAGCGGATGAACATTTGCGCGATCACGCGTTCGTCGATGTCGACCACGACGCCTTCATGGGTGTTCACCTACCCGCGCCGACAGAGCTGGGCAATTCACGATAAAGTGCCCGAATTTCGAATTTACATTGAAATCTCGAAGGACGTGCACTACCGTCAAGCAAGACAAGAATCCGTGAATGTCGCAAAGGAGCGAACGCATGGCGCAGCAGGCTCAATCACCCTCCGATTTCGAGGGCCGACCCCTCGTCTTTCGCAACGCAACAGTGATCAGCGTTGATCCTACGATCGGCACATTGGTTGGAGCGGATGTACTCGTCGTCGACCAGCTCATTTCCGCCGTCGGCCCGCGGCTGGTCGTTCCCGACGGCACTCTCGAGATCGACGCCTCCGGCGGGATACTCATGCCTGGCATGATCGACACGCATCGCCACATGTACCAGACCGCTATGCGTGGATTCGGCGCCGACTGGACGCTGACCGACTACTTCTACTTCTACTACGTGAATCACGGATCGAAATTCCGCCCTCAGGATGTCTATGCTGGCAACCTTCTTTCCGCGATCGAGTCCGTTGACAGCGGCGTGACGACCACCCTGGACTGGTCTCACGGCCTCCAGACGACGGACCACGCCGAGGCCGCCCTCGATGCCCTCGAGCGAGTCCCCGCTCGTTTCGTCTTCTCGTACGGCAACCTTGCCGGTGCACCGCAGGATTGGTCGACTGATCCCGCATTCAAGGCTTTCGTCAACCGACGCCTCGGTCACACAACCGACATGCTCTCCTTCGGAATGTCGTTCGACGTCCCGGGAGACCCAGAGTTCCCGGAGCGCGCTGCGTTCGAGGTTGCGAGGGAACTGGGGGTGCCCGTCTCAACACACAGTGGGGCGTGGGGGGCAACAGGGGACGCCGGCATCCTCCTCATGGCGGAGCACGGATTCCTGACCGACCAGGTCACTCACGTGCATGTTGGAAGCCTGTCGCCAGACTCCTACCATCGCATCGCGGCTTCGGGTGCCTCGGCTTCGTTAGCGACAGAGAGCGAGCAAAACGCGGGCCAGGGCTATCCGCCGAGCTTCCGCCTTCGCGAGTACGGGATTCCTATCTCGCTGTCGATCGACACGAGCGTTTGGTGGAGTGCTGACATGTTTTCCGCGATGCGCTCGACCCTGAATGCCGATCGGGCCCGCGAACACCTCATCGCGCACGAGAAGAAAGAGACCGTCACCAGTAACGTCCTCCGCGCAGACGACGTCATCCGGTTTGCCACAGCGGGCGGAGCTCGAGCAATTCACCAGGAGGAAAGCCTGGGCAGGATTACCGTGGGCCGCAAGGCGGACCTCGTTCTGATCAAGAATGATGCGTCCCCCACGATGTTCCCGATCCTCAACCCCGAGGGTCACGTCGTCTTCCAGGCCGGCAAGGGCGACATCCACACGGTTGTCATCAACGGCAAGGTTCTCAAGTACGACGGAAAACTGCTGCTGAACGATCTTGTCGCCGAGGCACACGCAGCGATCGCTGAGACTGTCGACTATCTGGAGTCGGCCGTCGGCGCAGCAGATTGGGAGGCGTCACGCCACCCGTCCAAGGTCGAGGTTCCGATCACGGTCAACCCGTACCAGTGGACCGAGTTCAGCGAGAGCGAAGCAGGGCGCATTAGCTAGCCCTCCCGCGAACCCCACGCCATTCATCTGATCATTCATTCATTTCATAGGAGAACCCAATGCCCCGACCCGGTGAGCATTACCTGATTGTCGGCGGTACGCGAGGACTCGGCAACCGGCTGGCTCAAGCCGTGGCCGCAGCCGGAGCGAGTGTCACGATCACCGGCCGAAACGCCGAGTCCGGGAAGGCTGCCGCCGAGGCGGTCGGGGCTGGATGCCAGTCCGCCACCTGCGATCTCACCGACTGGCCGTCGATCGAGGAGGCATTCCGCGACCTTCCCACTATCGATCATCTGATCCTGTGCGCACTGGACCGCGATCAGAACACGGTGGCGGAATTTCGTCCGGACGCCGCTGCACAAACCTCTCTGATGAAGAACGTGGGCTACGCGGCGGCCGTTCACTACGCGCTGCCCAAGTTCTCTCCTACCGGATCGGTGGTCATGTTCAGCGGCATCTCGATGTGGCGCCCGTTCCCTGGATCCATGACCATCTCGATGGCGAACGCCGGAGTAATCGGACTCATGAATTCGCTGGCCACGCAGATCGCTCCGGTACGGGTGAACACGATTACCCCTGGCGTCATCGGCGGAACTGACGCATTCGATCAGGCGGACCCGATCCGAAAAGCGGCCTTCGAGGCCATGCTCGCACGGACTCCGGGCCGACGTCTGCCCACACCCGACGAGGTGGTGGCCGCCACGTTCGCGCTCACCGACAATGCCGGCATCAACGGTTCGAACCTCGTTATCGACGGCGGAATGACCTTGATGTGATCGCGGGTTCGACGACTGGCGCAGGCTGAAAAGGGGGCCCGTTTGGATAAGACCTTTGCCAGCGCCGCAGATTCCGTGGCCGACATCTCCGACGACGCCTCGATTGCCGTCGGCGGCTTCGGTCTGGTCGGAGTTCCGATCGTCCTTATCCGAGCACTGCTCGCGCGGGAGACGACAGGCCTCGAGATCGTATCGAACAACTGTGGCGTCGATGGCTGGGGTCTCGGCGAACTGCTCGAAGCTGGGCGCATCCGCCGGATCATCGCGTCTTACGTCGGAGAAAATCGTGAATTCGCGCGCCGCTACCTCTCGGGAGAGCTGGAGGTGGAGCTTACTCCGCAGGGCACCTTAGCCGAGCGGCTGCGCTCGGGTGGTGTCGGCATCCCGGCCTTCTACACACCGAGTGGCGTCGGCACAATGGTCTCGGAGGGCGGGCTGCCGTGGCGGTACGCGGCGAACGGTTCCGTTGCGGTGCAGTCGCCAAGGAAGGAGACCCGCCGGTTCGGCGAGCGGGAGTATGTGCTCGAGGAGGCCATCGTCACCGACTTCGCGCTCGTGCGAGCGAAAGTCGGAGACACGCACGGCAACCTCGTGTTCGAAAAGTCGGCGCGCAACTTCAACCCACTTGCGGCCATGGCGGGCAGGATCACGATCGCCCAGGTCGATGAGCTCGTCCCGGCCGGGTCGATTGATCCGGACGACGTTCACCTTTCCGGCATCTATGTTCACCGAATCGTGCAGCTCAGTGCGAAGGATGCCGCAGACCTCCCGATCGAGAAGACGACAGTGCGACCCAAACCTACTCAGAAGGGCGCCTGATCATGGCTCTCACTCGCACCCAAATGGCCGCGCGCGCCGCCCAGGAGCTGGAGGACGGCTCCTATGTCAACCTCGGTATCGGCCTGCCGACCCTGATACCGAACTACGTGCCGGCAGCCATCACCGTCGTGCTGCACTCGGAGAATGGTGTGCTCGGAGTCGGCCCGTATCCGTGGGAGGGTGAGGCGGATCCGAAGCTCATCAACGCGGGCAAGGAGACCGTGACGGTGCTCGCGGGGGCGTCGTACTTCGATTCGGCGGTGAGCTTCGGGATGATCCGCGGTAAGCGGATCGACGCCGCGTTCCTCGGCGCGATGCAGGTCTCGGCGGCGGGTGATATTGCCAACTGGGCAGTTCCGGGCAAACTCATCAAGGGCCCCGGCGGAGCGATGGATCTCGTGCACGGCGCCCGCCGCGTCATTGTCGTAATGGAGCACGTCACTAAGGACGGACAACACAAGATTCTTGCCGAGTGCAGCCTGCCGCTCACGGGTCGTGCCGTAGTCAGCCGGATCATCACTGACCTCGCGGTCATGGACGTTCAGCCTTCCGGCCTTGTGCTGCGGGAGCTTGCTCCGGGCGTGACGTTCGATGAGGTCCAGGCGGCAACCGGCGTCGCGTTGTTGCGCGAAACGTCAGACTAAAGCCGCGAACTCGGGTTCCCATTCGAATTGGATCACTGTGCGTTCCGCCAGGATCGGGGCAAGCAGCTCCTTGACCACGCGCTGGTGTGCTGGATGATCCAGGTACTTCGGGACGTCTTCCCCGGATGCCAGCTGCGCGACAATCGCGAAGTCGCCGTTGCCTGGCCTCAGGGCCAGGTCGCAGCCGAATCGATAGCTGATCAGCTCAGGAATGATCCCGGGTAGCGCCCGCAACCCTTCCTCGAAGTTCGCAATCGATTCGTCAGTCGCACGATCGTTCCACCTGAGGGCAACAACGTGCCCGATCATCGGCGCGCACCCACGAAGCCCTGACGGATTTCGCCGATTCCTTCGATGCGACTCACCAGTTCGTCTCCATCCTGCAACCATCGTTGCGGTGAGCGGCCCATGCCAACGCCGGACGGGGTCCCCGTGAAGATGACGTCTCCCGGGTAGAGCGGAAGAATCGCAGAAAGGTACTCGATTAGGCGTGGCACCGAAAAGATCAGGTCGAGGGTCCTGCCGTTCTGCACAGTTTCACCATTGATCTCGCAGGTGAGCGCGAGATCGTCGGGGTTGTCGAACTCATCGACGGTGACGAGATCGGGGCCCATCGGTGAGAACCCCGGGAGCGACTTGGCCAGGCTGAACTGAGGAGCCGGGGACGCCATCTGCAGGCGGCGCTCGGAAATGTCCTGACCGATCGTGAGGCCCGCGACATAGCTCCACCCGTCGCGTTCCGCGACGTCGCGGGCGGGCTTGCCGATCACCGCGGTGAGTTCGACCTCCCAGTCGACGTTGCCTCCCTCTGGCAACTCGACCACGCCAACCGGGCCCGTGATGCTGCTGCTGAATTTCGTGAAGACAGGAGGATGCTCCGCGGGTCGATCAAACCCGGACTCATCGGCGTGCTCGCGGTAGTTGAGCCCGATTGCGAAAACCTGACGAGGCCGAGGTGCCGGCGATCCCAGCACCTGGCTACCCCTCGGTTCAATCTCACTGAGTGGTGCGCCGAAAGCCCACTCACGGAATTCGCTCCAGCGGTCATAGATCGCCTGGGGGTCGGAGCCGAATTGGCCCGCACTCGCACGCTCAACGTCTACAAATCCCGTCGAAAGTGCAATCGACAGACGACCATCGACATTCGCTATTCGCACGTACAGCTCCTTAGTATTTCGCCAGACGAGTGGATTCGGATGCCCTAATACACTTCGGGCAGGAATATGTCGGTCGGTATCACCGCGGGCGTGTATTCGCCAGCACGGGTGCGCCGGTGAATCTCTTCGAACGACAGCCCGGCCTTCCATGCCTCAACGAGCTTGTCCGGGTCGAAGTGCGCGCCGAGCTGATCCTCGGCGAATTCGAGTGAGCCAGACATCCACTCCTTGGATTTGCTCCAATCGCCAAAGGTGTCGACCTGGATCTCGACGCCGTTGCCCTCCGGGTCGGCGTAATAGAGGGAGATGGTCATCCCGTGGTCGAGGGTCAGGAACGGCACAATGCCCGAATCCCGAAGCCGAACGTAGTTGTACATCCACGCATCGAAGTCCGCGTATTCGAATGCCGTGTGATGGAGCCCGATCGTGTGCGGCTTATCGACCGGATTCTTCAGCCCTGGAGGGGAAAGGAACGCGATCCTATGGTTTGCTTCATCGTTCGTCAGCCATGCAGCGGATTCGCCGTGGTAGACCGGCGTGAGGCCGGCAACGTTGCAATACCACGCGACCATTTCATCCAGTCGCAGGGTCGTAAACGTCGTGTGGTGAAACTTCGGAGCGACGACGGGGCGATTCGGTGCTCGGTTCTTAGACAACTCTGTCTCCTTCGGAATCCACTTTCACTCGACCGTCCTGCGCAATTGCGGGATCGGTCGGCGAGATAGAGAAAGCCTAAAGGACAAGATTCGGATTTAGCAAATAATTTCGAAATATTGCAAGATGTGCGACAAACTCTCAGCGATCATCCGCAGCGACGGG